>NZ_JMTZ01000094.1 GCF_000731095.1 Lysobacter antibioticus
AACGGCCCGCATCCATGCGGGCCGCCCTCCGGGTCTTCTATAGCCTTCGCGAGTGCGAAGCCGCGCACAGCAACAGCAACAGCGGCAACGGCATAGCTAGAGCTAGAGCTAGAGCTAGAGACAACCGCAATCGCCCCGGTCCTGCGACAACGACTATCCGATTGCCCCGTCGCCAGCCCTAATCGCCAGGCATCAATCAGCCCATTCCGCGCAAATCTGCCCCCAACCACTCCAAAGCCCGGCGCACAGCTGAATTCGCATTCATCCCCACACCCCTCACCGGCACGAACCGATTCCGCACGACCGCCAAACCATCACGCCCACGCCACCCCTTGCGCGCAAGTCTCCAACACGCATCCGCCCCTGCGGCGCCCGCACGCCCCGGGGCAAAAATGTTTCAGAAACAATCATTTGCAAGCGCCGCACAAACGAGAAAGACTTGCATCCAGCGGCCTCACCACACATCCTAAAAGGACGACATCACAGGAGAGCCGATGCATCACACGTCCCTGATCGCCATCCTGGTAGCCGGTTTCGTACTCGCCTTCATCTTCGGCGCCATCGCGCAACGCCTGCGGCTGTCGCCGCTGGTGGGCTACCTCATCGCCGGCATCATCGCCGGACCCTTCACGCCGGGCTTCGTCGGCGACCAGACCCTTGCGCCGCAATTGGCCGAAATCGGCGTGATCCTGCTGATGTTCGGCGTCGGCCTGCATTTCTCCCTGCGCGACCTGCTCGAGGTCAAGAACATCGCCCTGCCCGGCGCGGTCGTGCAGATCGTCGCCGCCACCGCCCTGGGCTGGGTCATGGCCTGGCTGCTCGGCTGGTCGCACGGCGCCGGCCTCGTGTTCGGCCTGGCCCTGTCGGTCGCCAGTACCGTGGTGCTGCTGCGCGCGCTGGAAGAACGGCGCCTGGTCGAGACCGCCAAGGGACGCATCGCGGTCGGCTGGCTGATCGTCGAGGACCTGGCGATGGTGCTGGCGCTGGTGTTGCTGCCCGCGTTGTCAGGCCTGCTCAAGGGCGAAGTCACCGAAGGCTCGGAGGTGTGGAGCCAACTCTTCATCACCCTGGCCAAGGTCGGCGCCTTCATCGCTGTGATGCTGATCGTCGGCCGCCGGGTCATCCCCTGGATTCTCGAACGCGTGGCCGGCACCGGTTCGCGCGAATTGTTCACCCTGTGCGTGCTGGCGATCGCCCTCGGCGTCGCCTTCGGTTCGGCCGAACTGTTCGGGGTCTCCTTTGCGCTCGGCGCCTTCTTCGCCGGGATGATGCTCAACGAGTCCGAGTTCAGCCATCAGGCCGCCGCCGAGACCCTGCCGCTGCGCGATGCGTTCGCAGTGTTGTTCTTCGTCTCGGTCGGCATGCTGTTCAACCCGATGATCCTGGTCGAACGGCCGCTGGAAGTCGTCGCGACATTCGCGATCATCGTGATCGGCAAGTCGGTGGCCGCCTACGCCATCGTGCGCGCCTTCGGCAAACCCAACTCGACCGCGATCATGATCTCGGCCAGCCTGGCGCAGATCGGCGAGTTCTCCTTCATCCTCGCCACCCTCGGCGTGGAACTGGAGATCCTGCCGAAGGAAGGCCAAGACCTGATCCTCGCCGGTGCCCTGCTGTCGATCATCGTCAACCCGCTGCTGTTCGCCTGGCTCGACCGCAAGCAGGCGCGCGAGGCCGCGGCCGCGATCGAGGCGAAGATCGACCCGATCGCGCCGCCGGTGCCGGCCGACATCGACAAACACGTGATCCTGATCGGCTACGGCCGGGTCGGCAGCGAACTGGGCCGCCTGTTGACCGAGCACAAGGTGCCGCTGGTGGTCATCGACGGCGAGGACAGCCTGGTCGACAAGGCACGCGCCGCCGGCCTGCCGGCGGTGTTCGGCAATGCGGTCAACGAACGCGTGCTGCGCGAAGCGATGCCGGAGCGCGCGACCACGGTGATGGTGGCGATTCCGAACGCGCTCGAAGCCGGCGAGATCATCGCCCGCCTGCGCGAGATCAACCCGGCCCTGAGCATCGTCGCCCGCGCCCACAGCGACAACGAGGTCAAGCACCTGCTCGAACACGGCGCCGACGGCGCGGTGATGGCCGAGCGCGAGCTGGCCCACAGCCTGGCCGAAATGGTCATGGCCGCGCCGGTCTACCGCGGCGCGCGCCAGTTGCCGCCTTCGACCGCGCTCACCTGAGCGCGACCTTCCTGCTCAAAGACACGAACACGAGTCCAGAACGACCATGAGCGAACTCGATAACTCCAACACCGACGCCCCGACCGATTCCGCCGACACCGCGCCGCAACTGAGCGTCGCCGAGGCGCGCATCATCGGCAGCCTGATCGAGAAGGAAGCGACCACCCCGGACGTCTATCCGCTGACCCTCAACGCCATCGTCACCGCCTGCAACCAGAAGACCGCGCGCGAACCGACGATGCAGCTGGAACAGGGCGAGGTCGCCAACGCCCTGCGCCGGCTGGAGACGCGCGGCTGGGTGAAGTCGCAACACAGCTCGCGCGCCGAGCGCTATTCGCACCGCGCCGGCACCGTGCTCGACCTGACCCGTCCGCAGACCGCCCTGCTCGGCCTGCTGCTGTTGCGCGGGCCGCAGACCACGCACGAGCTGCTGGCGCGCAGCGAACGCATGGCCAAGTTCGATTCGGTCGGCGACGTCCAATACGCCCTGGAGCGCCTGGCCCAGCACACGCCGAGCATCGTGCGGGTGATCCCGCGTCAGAGCGGGCAGCGCGAAGACCGTTACGGGCATTTGCTCAGCGGCGAACCGGTCTATGTCGGCAGCGGCGGTTGGTCGGGCGAGGAAGGCGGCGGCGCATCGGCCCCCTCCTCCGCCGTGCTCGAACGCATCGCCGCGCTGGAAGCGAAAGTCGCCGAGCTGGAAGCGCGGCTGGAAGCGGCGGGGGCCTGAGCCCCAAGTTCGCTGTTACGCGCAATAGCGCGGTCGCGGCTCGTGACCGCAGGAAATCCCCGTGGGACGCCGCTCCTACCCTTAAAGCCGCGGCGCCGTTGGGGCGATCAATCCCGATCCTGCAACGGCAGATAGATGTCGGTGCGCAGCAGCGGTTCCGGGACTTCGTCGGGGTCGTCGAGGTATTCGTGGTGCAGCGGCGCATCGCGCAGCGATTCGCCGCTGTCGGGCAGCCAGCGCGCCAGCAGCGCGTCGGTCAGCGCCTCCAATCCATCGAAGGCGCCGACATGGCGAACGCGCGCGTAGCGTCCGCCGCCCAACCGCACCGTGTGCAGCCCGTCGCCGGCATCGGGCTGCACCGGCGCACCCAGGGCGATCATGCAATCGAAGGCGCAGGCCTGCGGCGGGACGTCGCGGCGGTCGTCCCAGGGCACGCCGTACAGACCGCTCAAGGTATCCAGCAGGCCGCGCTCGGCGGCCCAGCCGAACAAGCGGCCGAAGCCGTCGTTCTGCTCGCGGTAAGCACCGATGACGCGCAAGGCGAGCACCTGGAAGGGGTCGACACTGACCACCTCGACCCGCAGCGGCGGCGATTCCTCGGATGGGCTCTCGGCCGGCAGCGACAGCCGCTCGATCTCGCGCCACAGCCGTTCGGGCTCGGCGCGCAGTTCGCTCGGGGTGCCGCCGACGCTCTGGCGGAACGCACGCGTGAACGCTTGCGGGGTCTGGTAACCGACCGCGAGCGCGGCTTCGGTGATGCTGCGCTCGGCGCTGGCCAGCAGGCGCAGCCCCTGCAGCAGACGCAGGCGCGCCACGGTCTGGCCGGTGGTTTCGCCGGTCATGGCCCGATAAACGCGGTGAAAGTGGAACGGCGAGAACGAGGCCGCCTCGGCGAGCCGATGCAACTCGGGCGGCTCCTCGCCGCGCGCGATCGCCTGTTCGATCAGGGCGACGGCGCGGTCGATGCGGCGCTGGTGGGCGTCGCGGGTAACGGACTTCAAGGCGGGACCGCTGCGTTCCGACGCCGGGTGTTCCTTGACCGATGGCATGGCCGTGCTCCTCGCGGACGGTGTGGGATCGGTACCCAGCCTGGCAGGTCGGCCCCGCCGCGGCGGTTCACATCTTGCGCTTTCGCAAGCGGCCAGGCCGGGCCCGCCGCCGCAGATCGGCCTCGGGCGGCGCCGGCCGGAAACGCTTCAGTAGGACAGGGCCAGCGCGACCAGGACCGCCGCTTCGATCAGTTCGGTCAACGCGCCGCAGGCGTCGCCGGTCATGCCCTGCAACCGCCGCAGGCAGGCGCGGCGCCAGCACGCGAACACGAGCGCGGCGACCGCGAGCGCCACCGCCCCTCGCCAGCCGCCGAGTGCGCAGAACCCGGCGCTGAGCACCAACGCGGCGATGCACGCCGCGCGCGGCGCTTCGACCAGACGCTGGCCGAGACCGCCGCTGCGTACATAGGGCAGGCTGACGAAGGCCAAGGTCAGGGCCGCGCGCGCCAGCACCGGTGCGATCAGCAAGGCGACCCAGGCCGGCGCCGGCAGGCTCGCCAGCGCGGCGAATTTCAGCAGCAGCACCAGCACCACCGCGACCACGCCGACCGGGCCGCTGCGCGGGTCTTTCATGATGGTCAGGGTGCGTTCGCGAGTCTGCTCGGGCGTGGCGGCGAGGCCGCCGACCCAGGCATCGGCGCTGTCGGCCAGGCCGTCCAGGTGCAGGGCGCCGGTCAGTACCACCCAGGCCGCGAGCACCAACGCCGCCGACAGCAGCGGCGGCCGCGTTTGCAGGGCCCAGGCCAGTGCGCACAGCAAGGCGCCGATCAACAGCCCTGCGGCCGGATACCAGGCCAGCGAACGCGATTGCGCGCGCGGATCCTCGAACACGCGCGCCGGCACCGGAACCCGGGTCAGGAATCCGATCGCGGCGAGCAGCGCGCGCATCAACCGTCGACCGGGTCCGCTTGCGGTTGCGCGAACTCGGTGACGTGGCTCGAAGTCGGCGGCCACGACAAGGGATGCAGCGAGGCGTGGGCGACGTCGATGTTGAGCATTTCGTTGTAGCGCCGGCCCGCGGCCAGGCAGCGCAACAAGCGGATCACGCCGCCGTGGGTGATCACCAGCACGCGCCGGCCGGGATACTCGCGCAGGATCTCGCCGACCGCGCCGGTCAGGCGCGCGGCGAAATCGGCGAAGGTCTCCGCGCCCGGCGGCGGATACGCGACCGGGTCGGCCCAGAACCGCGCCAGCGCTTCGCCCTCGTGGTTGGCGATGGCGTCGACCGGCCGCCCCTGCCAATCGCCGAAGTGGTACTCGCGCAGGCGCGGCTCCAGCGCCAGCGGCAACCCGCGCGACTGCGACAGGTCGCGCGCGAACGCGGCGCAACGCTGCAAGGGCGAACTCACGACCGCATCCCACTCGCGCCCACGCACCGCATCGCGCATCTGCCGCCAGCCGAGTTCCAACAGGCTGTCGTCGAGCTGTCCGCGGTAGCTGCGGTGGCCGGTGTCGCCGTGGCGCAGCAGGTCGATAGGGGTGGCGCTGGAACTCATCGCATCGGCTCCGGTCCTTGTGCGCGGCATGCGTTCGTCGGGGCCCACATCATGCCTGTTGCGAGGCCGCCTCGGACACTCCCGCCTGGGCGAAGGTGGCCATGCCGTTGTGCAGGGCACAGGCCGAGCGCAACAACGGCACAGCGACCGCGGCGCCGCTGGCTTCGCCCAGGCGCATGCCGAGGTCGAGCAAGGGCTGCGCGCCGAGCGCCTGCAACACCGCGGCGTGACCGCGTTCGTGCGAGCGGTGCGCATACAGGAACCACTCGCGGCAGCTCGGGTTGATGGCCTGGGCGACGAGCGCGGACACGCTGGCGATGAAACCGTCGACCAGCACCGGCAACCCGGCCTGGGCCGCGGCGATGTAGGCGCCCGCCAGCGCGGCGATCTCGAAACCGCCCAGGCAACGCAAGCGCTCCCAGGCGTCGCCGGCGCCCGCATGAAGGGCCAGCGCGCGTTCGATCACGCGGACCTTGTGGGCGATGCCGTCGGCATCCAGGCCGGTGCCTGCGCCGCTCAATTCGGACGGCGAACGATCGAGCAAGGCGCTCGCCAAGGCCGAGGCCGAGGTGGTGTTGGCGATGCCCATCTCGCCGCCGATGAACAACTGCGCTGCGCCGTCGAGCGCGGCGCGCACGCTGGCGGCGCCGGCGCTCAGGGCCGCGCGCAGTTGCGGTTCGCTCATCGCCGGCGCCTCGCAGAAGTTGGCCGTGCTCTCGGCGATGATCGCGCGATGCACGCCGCGGATCGGGCCGGGGTCGTTGACCGTGCCGAGGTTGACCACGTCCAGGGTCGCGCCCAGGCTGCGCGCGAGCACGCTGATCGCCGCGCCGCCATGGGCGAAGTTGCGCACCATCTCGCCGGTGACCGCCTGCGGGAACGCCGACACGCCTTCGGCGGCGACGCCATGATCGGCGGCGAACACGCTGATCCAGACCCGGTCCACCTTCGGCGCCGGCGTGCGCTGCAAGGCCGCCAGGCGCACCGCGAGTCCTTCGAGCGCGCCGAGCGAGCCCGGCGGTTTGGTCAGCTGCGATTGGCGCATGCGCGCCTGGGTTTCGATGGCGGTGTCCGGGCGTGCGCAACCACGCAGCCACCATTTGCTTTCGTCGTTCAAGTTCGGGTTCCTCGCGTACACGTCTCCGCAGCGAGCGGAGCGCTTTTCAATACCAGCGGCAAACCGGCCGCCACGAACACCACCCGCCCGCACAGCGCAGCGAGCGCCTGGTGCAAGCGCCCGGCCTCGTCGACGTAGCGTCGCGTCAACGCGCCCATCGGCACCACGCCCAGGCCGACTTCGTTGCTGACCAACACCACCCGGCCCGGCAAGTCCGCGAGCGTCGACAACAAGGCCTCGCGTTCGCGTGCGAACACGGTCTCGTCTTGCGCGCCGAGCAGGTTGCTGAGCCACAGGGTCAGGCAATCGACCAGCACGCAACGATCCGGCGCGGCATGGCGGCGCAACGCCGCCGCCAGGGCGATCGGCTCCTCGACGCAGCCCCAGTGCGCCGGCCGGCGTGCGCGATGGTGGGCGATGCGGTCTCGCATCTCTTCGTCCCCGGCCTGGCCGGTGGCGAGGTAGACGACGTCGTCGGACTCGGCCGCCAGACGTTCGGCCAAGGCACTCTTGCCCGAGCGCGCGCCGCCGAGGATCAGGCTGTGCATAGCGTCTCCTCCAGGCCGAACCATTGCGCGAGCCGGGCGGTGTCGAGACAGGTCTCGACCGCATCGGCGAGGCGATCGATGCTGGCTTCGCGCAGGCCGCGCATGTCGAGCGGCTCGGCATCGACCAGGCCGGCCCAGCGCAGCAAGGCCGCCAGCGCCGCCGGCTCGTCGAACAGCCCGTGCAGATAGCTGGCGAGAATCTGGCCATCGGCGGAGACCGCGCCGTCGTCGCGGCCGTCGGCCAGGCGCAGGGCCGGCGACGCCAGCGCCGGGCCGCGACTGATGCCGCAGTGAATTTCGTAACCGGCCACCGCCGCTTCGCCGTCGCTGCCGTCGATGGCGAGGCGGCCGCGCACGTTGCGCAATTGCTTGTGCGAGTCGAGCTCGGTTTCCAGATCCAGCCAGCCCAGGCCGTCGCTGGAACCGGGCTCGCCTTCGATGCCGAGCGGATCGTGGACGGCGCGGCCGAGCATCTGCAGGCCGCCGCAAATACCGATCAGCTTGCCGCCGTAACGCAGATGCCGGGCGATCGCCTCGGCCCAACCATTGCGCCGCAGCCAGGCCAGGTCGGCGCGCGTCGACTTCGAGCCCGGCAGCACGATCAGGTCGCAGGCCGGCGGGATTTCGCCGGGACCGACGAACACGCAATCGACCTGCGGATGCGCGCGCAGCGGGTCGAAATCGTTGTGGTTGCTGATCCGCGGCAAAGCCGGCACGGCCACGCGCAAACGCGCTTCGGCTTTGCCGGCACGCTCGCGCGGCAAGGCATCCTCGGCTTCCAGATGCAGGCCGTGCAGATACGGCAACACGCCGAGCACCGGTTTGCCGGTCTCTAGTTCGAGCCAGTCGAGCCCGGGTTGCAGCAAGGCGATGTCGCCGCGGAAACGGTTGATGACGAAGCCGACCACGCGGGCGCGTTCGCTCTCCGAGAGCAGGGCCAAGGTCCCGACCAGGTGCGCGAACACGCCGCCGCGGTCGATGTCGGCGATCAGCACCACCGGGCAATCGACCGCCTCGGCATAGCCCATGTTGGCGATGTCGTTGGCGCGCAGGTTGATCTCGGCCGGGCTGCCGGCGCCTTCGACCACGACCGCATCGAAGCCTTCGACCAGGCGCTCGTGCGAGGCGAGCACGGCCTCGCGGGCGACGCGCTTGTAGTCGTGATAGCCGCGCGCATCCATGTTGCAGACGGCATGGCCGTGCAGGATCACCTGCGCCCCGGTATCGCTGTTGGGCTTGAGCAGCACCGGATTGAAGTCAGTATGCGCGGCCACCCCGGCGGCCTGCGCCTGCACCGCCTGGGCGCGGCCGATCTCACCGCCGTCGGCAGTGACCGCCGAGTTCAGCGCCATGTTCTGCGGCTTGAACGGCGCCACCGCGACGCCGCGACGGTGCAGCCAGCGGCACAACGCGGTGACCAGGGCGCTCTTGCCTGCGTCGGAGGTGCAGCCCTGCACCATCAGCACGCGTGCGCTCACGACGGACTCCTTTCGCTTAACGTTTCGGCCAGCGCCGCATCCAGTCGCGCCCATTGCGCGGCATCGCCGGGCAGGCCGAAGCGCAGGCTGGCCGGCGTCTCGAACAAACGGGTGAGGATGCCGCGCCGCGCCAGGGCCTCGTGCAAGTCGGCGGCCTCGTCGCTGCGATGCCACTGGAAGAAGGCACTGCCGCCGCTCGGTGCGAGACCATGATTGCGCAGTAACGCGGCCAAACGCTCGCCTTGATTCCGTAATTGCACACGCATCGCCGCCTGCCAGTCGCGGTCGGCGAAGGCCTGGCGCAACACGTAACGCGCCGGGCCGGCCACGGCCCACGGGCCGAGGCGATCGCGCAAGCGTTCCAGCAAGGCCGGCGCGGCGCAGACGAAGCCGGCGCGCGCGCCGGCCAGGCCGAAAAACTTGCCGGCCGAACGCAGCACGATCAGCCCTTCGCGCTCGCTGTGCGCGCACAGGCTGTGCTCGGGCGTGGCGTCCATGAAGGCCTCGTCGATCAGCAGCCAGCCACCGCGTGCGGCGAGGCGCTGGTGCAGGCCGAGCAGGGCTTCGCGACCGAAGCGATCGCCGCCGGGGTTGTTGGGGTGGATCAGCACGACCACGTCGAAATCGTCGACGCCGGCGATCAACTCGTCCGCCGCGCGCAACTCGACCCGATGGCCGCAGCGGCGCCAGGCATGCGCATGTTCGGCGTAACCCGGCGCCAACACGCCGACCTGCGAGGCTTCACGTAATTCAGGCAAGGCCTGGATCGCGGCCTGGGAACCGGCGACCGGCAGCAACGCCGGCGCGCCGTAGTAATCGCAAGCCGCTTCGACCAAGCCGTCGTCGTCCTCGGGCAGGCGATGCCAGGCGCGCGCGGGAATCTCCGGCACCGGCCAGGCGATCGGGTTGATGCCGGTGGACAGATCCAGCCAGCGTTCCGGCGCGATGCCGTAACGCTGCGCGGCACGTAGCAGACGGCCTCCGTGCTCAAGCATGCGCTGGTCTCCTACCGTTCGGTGGCACCGCATCGTGCCTGTAAAAATGCAGCGATTGCGTGATGACGGAAACGTCGAACGCAATGGCACATTGCAACGCGTCTTCAGCCAAACACGCTGATTTCGACTTCGTCGCTGCCGATGAATGCCTCGTAGCACAATAAATATCGCCATCCATATCGGCAGGCCGCATGAATGCCTGCGCGGCCGGTGCAGGCATGCGAATCACGGTATGCGCCGCCGCGAATGCCGCCACCGTCAACAACCACAGCGCGACGCCGCGCCCGACCAAGCCTTGCGCTCGCACGATCGAGCGCGCATCCGGCGCCTGCCCTTCGCCGAGCGCCGGCCTTTGCTCCCACACGCCGTGGTACGGCGCGGCGCCGCCGAGGCGCACGCGCAGCGCGCCCGCCCCCGCCGCCATCACCGGGCCCGCATTTGGGCTGTCCCACAGCGGCGCCTGCCGGCGCCAACAATGCAGCGCCATGGCGGTGTCTCCAAGCACGGCATAGGTCGCCGCGGTCAGCCGCGCCGGCACCCAGTTCAGCACATCGTCGATGCACGCCGCGGCCCAGCCGAAGCGTTCGTAGCGCGGCGTGCGGTAACCCCACATCGCATCGAGCGTGTTGGCCAGCCGATACAGCACCGCCCCGGCCGGCCCGAGCAGGGCGAACCAGAACAGCGCGCCGAACACCGCGTCGTTGCCGTTCTCCAGCACCGACTCGGTGGCCGCGGCGGCGACGCGCTCGGCATCGAGCGCCGCGGTGTCGCGGCTGACGATGCGGCCGACCGCCGCGCGCGCCGCGTCCAGGTCGCCGTCGCGCAAGGCGCGCGCGACCGGCGCGGCGTGTTCGTCGAGGCTGCGCAGACCGAGAGTGAGATACAGCATGCTGGCCGCATAGGCGCCGGCCAACCAAGGCGAGCGTGCCAGCAACTCGAACTGCAGCCAGGCTGCGAGCAGGCTCGCCGGCAGCACCGCCACGGCCCAGGCCAGCACGCCGCGTCCGCGCCCGTCGCCATGCAAGCGGGCTTCGATCGCCCGCGCCATGCGCCCGAACGCGACCAGCGGATGCGCGCGCCGCGGTTCGCCGAGCAGACGATCCAGCGCCACCCCGCTCAGCATCGCGATGGCGAGCGTCGCCGGGCTCATGGCTGCAGGAGCTTGAGCGCCGCAACCGGGTTCGAGGGGAAATAGAAGTGGACGAAACTCGCGCTCATGCGGCGGTCGCGATACACCGCTTCGCGGCTCGGCCCGCCGTTCGGGTTGACCGATTCGGCGATCGCTGCGGCCCCGATCTCGGCACGCGCGTAATGGAAGGTATGCCCGCGCAAGCGGCCCTCGGGCAGCTCGACCGATTGCAGACCGAGCGCGGCCATGCGCGTCTGCATGACGGCATGCCCTGGCAGCAAGCCGGCCATGGCGGCGCGCTCGCCGTCGCGATCGGTCAACGAGTCGAGCGCATACAGCAGACCGCCGCACTCGGCCAGCAGCGGTTTGCCGGCGTCGCGATGTGCGTGCAGGTCCTCGCGCAAAGCGTGGTTGCCGGCCAGGGCCGACAGATGCAGTTCCGGATAGCCACCGGGCAACCACGCCGCATCGCAGTCGGGCAGGCCGTCGCCGGCCAGCGGCGAGAAGAACTTGAGTTCGGCGCCGGCCGCACGCAGCAGATCGAGATTGGCCGGATACAGGAAACAGAACGCGGCGTCGCGGGCGATGGCGATGCGTACGCCTTGCAATTGCGCGGGCACCGGTTCGGCCTCGGCCGCCGCGAACGCGACCGGCGGCGGCAGTTCGGCGTCGGCGTGTTGGCCCCAGGCATCGGCCAGCGCATCGAGCCGCGCGTCCAGATCGCCGAGCTCGCTGGCGGCGACCAGGCCGAGATGACGCTCGGGCAAGGCCAGGCCGGGGTCGCGCGGCAAGGCGCCGAGCCAGCGCAGATCGGCCGGCAGACTCTCACGCAACAACTGCGCGTGATAAGCGCTGCCGATGCGGTTGGCGGCGACGCCGTACACCCGCAGGCCGTCGCGATAGCGCGCGAGCCCGGTCGCCAGGGCGCCGAAGGTCTGCGCCATCGCCGAACCGTCGATGACCGCGAGCACCGGCACACCCAACCCCTCGGCAAGGTCGGCGCTCGACGGCGTGCCGTCGAACAGGCCCATCACGCCTTCGATCAGGATCAGGTCGGCTTCGCCCGCGGCCGCATGCAAACGCGCGCGCACGTCCTGCTCGCCGCACATCCACAGGTCGAGCTGGTAAGCCGGATGACAGCCAGCGGGATGCCCGCTGGCGCGTTCGAGCACCATCGGATCGAGAAAGTCCGGCCCGGTCTTGAACACCCGCACCCGTCGGCCCTGACGCGCATGCCAGCGAGCGATCGCCGCGGTGACGCTGGTCTTGCCCTGGCCGGAGGCCGGGGCGGAGACAAGCAAGGCGGGACAGTGATGCCGGGAATCGGGAATGGGGAATCGGGAATCGGTCGAAGCCGCAGCGTCAATCGTGCCCACGCATGCGTCGGAGATTTCGCCCAATTTTTCGTTGCCAGAAGACATATCGCTCGTCCCGTCAGTGTCTACGAATCCCGCTTTTACGATTCCCGATTCCCCATTCCCGACTCCCGCTCTAAAGTTCGATCCCCTTCTGCGCCTTGATCCCCGCCTTGAACGCATGCTTGACCACGCGCATCTCGGTGACGGTGTCGGCCGCTTCGATCAGGGCATCGGGGGCGCCGCGGCCGGTGATGACCACGTGCTGCCGCTCCGGCCGCGCCGCGACCGCGGCCAGCACGTCGTCGAGCGCGACGTAGCGGTGCGCCAAGGCGATGTTCAACTCGTCGAGCAGGACGAAGTCGTAGCCGGGGTCGGCCATCATCTTCGCCGCGATCGCCCAGGCCGACTGCGCGGCGCGGATGTCGCGCTCCTTGTCCTGGGTTTCCCAGGTGAAGCCCTCGCCCATCACGTGATAGTCCAGTTCTTCGAAACGCCGGAAGAAAGCCTCTTCGCCGGTCGAGAAGCTGCCCTTGATGAACTGCACCACCCCGCACTTGAAACCGTGCCCGAGCGAACGCGCGAGCATGCCGAAGCCCGAGGAGCTCTTGCCCTTGCCGTTGCCGGTATTGACCACCAGCACGCCGCGTTCGATGGTCGCCTGGGCGATCTTGCGGTCGATCAGTTCCTTCTTGCGCTGCATGCGTTCGCGGTGGCGCTCTTCGCTGCTCGCAGCGAAACCGGCGCGGTCGCCCATGCCGTCGTTCTTGCCGCCGTTGTTGTTATCCGCGCTCATGCCGGCGCTCCGCTGCGCTGGCGCAGGACCAGGCCGCGCGCGACCGCATACACCACGAAGGCCAGGCCGACATAACCAGCCAAAGTGCCCAGAGCGCGCGGGTAGTACTGCGGGATGCGGTCGATGAAGCCGGCCAGGCTCGCATCGGGGTAGCGGCCGGACAGGAAATAAAACCCGCCCTTGGAAATCAGGTAGGTCACCACCGAGGTCGCCAGCAACACCAATACCAGGCGCGGCACCGTGCCCCAATGGTCGCGATGCACGCGCGCATAGACGCGGCCGCCGAACCACAGCGCGCCGTAGGCCAGGGCCAGCGCCCAATAGGCCGGCGACAAGCACCAGTCGGTGATGCGGCCGAGCGCCAGGCTGCCCAGGTCGAGCGCCGAGGACAACACGAAAAATGCCGGGAACGCCCAGACCGGACGCAGCAAGGCGCCGACCAGGAAAAACACCGCCCACGACGCACTGGGCAAAGCGTCGACGCTGGCGAAGTGTTGGCCGCGGGTGCAGATCATCAGCAGCGCCAGCGACGCGGCGGTCGCGATCAGCGCCTGCCGCGATTCCAGCGGCAGCACCGCGGTGGAGACGACGAGGAGGGGGTTCGACATGATCAAGCTCCGGAGTGCGAAGGGGCGACGACTCGAAACGGTGCGGCGACGATCAACGGCTCGTGGTCGGCTGCGAGGCCGGCGGACGTGCGATGCGGGCGATCGCCGCGTGTGCGACGAACGCGACCGCGATGTAACTCATGGTGGTACGCACGAACAGCGGGCCCCAACGCCAGACCCGGCTCAGGTACTCGGCGAAGTTCGGCTCGGCGTAGCGGCCGCCGAACCAGTAGAAGGCGCCGTTGGATATCAGGAACGATGCGCTGGCGGCGGCGAAGGCCACGCCTAACGCACGCCCGAATCCGCGCCAACCGGCCGGCATGCGCGGCGCATACCAGCGCCCGGCGTACCACAGCACGGCATAGGCCAGCAGCAGGAAGGCATACGACGGGGTCACGCAGTAGTGGTCGAAGAAATTCAGGCCGCGCCCGGTGATCGCGAAGTAGTCGATGGCGACCGCCGCGAGCAGAAACACCGCGTAGCCCAAGTGCCGGCGCAGATACAGGCCGCCGAGAAAGAACACCGCCATCGAGGCATCGGGCAGATGCAGCAGATCGCCGAAGTGATGGAAGCGCGTGGCGATCATCACCATCAACAACAGGCACGACAGGCTTAATTGAATGGGACCGGGCAAATTCTTCATCGGCGACTCTCGATAGGCGCCGGCAACACGGTGGTTGCCGGCAAAGTCCGCGGATGCGGGCCGAGGTTGCTGATCCGTCAGCGGGAAGGCCGGTAACGCAAGGTCAACAGATAATTGCGGCCGGGCTGATTGTAGAAAGCGGCGGTTTCGTAACGGCGATCGAACACGTTGTTCGCCGCCAACTGCACGCTCCAGGCCTCGTTGAAGGCGTAGCCCAGGCGCAGATCGGTGAGCGCGTAGCCGGCCAGGCGACGCGTATTGGCCAAGTCATCATAACGATCGCCCGCGGCATAGACGCTGGCACCGAACGACCAGGAACCGTTGCCGACCGCGATGCGGCGGTCGGCATCGATGCGCGCGCTCTGCCGCGCACGCCGCGGCAGGAGTTTGTCGCGGCTGGCGCTGCGGCTGTCGTTGCGCGGGTCCAGCCAGGTCGCGCTGGCGCGCAGGTCCCAGTCGGCCAGACGGGTGTCGAACGCCGCTTCCAGGCCGCGGATGCGCGCGCGATCGACGTTGCCGGGCAAGCCGATCGAGGAATCGAACGCGATCAGGTCGTCGATGTCGCTCTCGTAGGCGTTGAGCGACCATACATGCTGGCGGCGCTCGCCGTGGATGCCGCGCAGGCCGATTTCGACGCTGCGCGAGGTTTCCGGCGACAGGCCGGCATTGCCGTAACCCGGGTAGTACAACTCGTTGAAGGTCGGTGCCTTGAACGCGGTGCCGTAGCTCGCGGTCAAACGCAGCGCCTCGCTGAGGTTCCAGCCCCACAGCAGGCTGCCGGTGGTCTCGCCGCCGAACTGGCTGTCGTCGTCGCGGCGCAGGCTGGCCTGCAGCGCGTGCGCGCCGAAACTCTGCTGCCACTGGCCGAAGGCGCCGCGCAGGATGCGGGCGTCGCGGGCATAGCGGGTATTGCTGTCGATGCGGTCGCGCTGCCAGTCGAAACCGAGCGTGAGCAGGCCGCTGCCGATGCCGATGTCGCCCTGCACCGAGCCGAGCTGACGCCGGGTCTCGAAGGTGCTGGAGTACTTGCCGTTCTTGTAGGTGTCGCTAAGGTCTTCGCTGCGGCCGGCGCTGGCGCTGAGGCTGACGCGGTCGCTGGGCCGGTAGCGCAGCTTGGCGCCGGCGACCTGCTGCACGCCGTCGGCCTCGTTGTTCTGGCTGCCGTCGTACTCGTTATGGTTTTCGGTGCGGAACAAGCGCGCTTCGGCGTCCCATTGCTCGTTGAAGCGGTAGCCGCCCTGCAGGGTCAGCGAATCGTTGCGATAGCCGTCGCGGTCCGGCGAGTTGGTGAAACAACCCGCGCCGCCCGGCGAGGGCTTGCCGCGGCAGGCGTTGATGCCGTCGGTGTCTTCGTGGGCGGCGTTGATCGAATACCAGCCGCGCTCGCCCTTGCCGGCGACGCCGGCGGTGGCTCGATGGGTGGCGTAGCTGCCGACCGAGGCGCTGAAGCTCGGCACGAACGCGCCCTGCGGCCGCCGGGTGAAGATCTGGATGACGCCGCCGATGGCTTCGGAGCCGTACAGGCTGGAGAACGGGCCGCGTACGATTTCGACGCGTTCGATCTGTTCGACCGGAATGTCCTGCAGCGAGGCGCCGCCGCTGGTCGCCGAACCGATCTTGACCCCGTCGATCAGCACCAGCACGTGGTCGGACTCGCTGCCGCGCAGAAACAGCGACGTCGCCTTGCCCGGGCCGCCGTTATTGGCCAAAGAAGCGCCCGGCGTGCCGCGCAACAGGTCCGGCAGCGACGAGGGCTGCAGGCGTTCGATCTGGGCGCGGTCGATCACGGTTACCGCGGCGAGCGTGGCGTCCTGGGTCTGGGCGGTGCGGCTCGCGGTGACCACGACCTGGTCGAGATCGACCGCGGGCGCGGCCAGCGCGGAGGCGGCGAATGCGGAACCGGCGAATACGAAAGCGCAGCGCGCGGGGATGCGCGCAAGGCGCGGAACAGCGGAAAAACGGAACGTCACAGTTGGCTCTCCATGGCCGCGCCTCACCCGCGCGGTCTAGACCAGGTCGTGACAGGGGGATGGCGGAACGGAGAGACGGCGCGCGCGCCGATGCCCCGAGACATGGCCCTCCGCCTGTCGGTTCGCGCTCCGGGCCGGTCTCCGGGCTTGCGAGCGGAGGCGGTCCGAGATCGGACCGGGTCTCCCGTACCGCGCCTTCCCGTGTCGGAACACAGTGGCGTCGTGCGGTACGTGTACTCGCTTACCGTTGCGGGGGCAGCTCCGGATTGACCGACCTGGCGAACGCCAGAAGCGGGGACCGGATTCCCGTTTCAATCGCCGATTGTGTGTCGGCGATCACCTTGAGCGCGCGCATCTTAGCAGTCGAGCGAGGTCGGGACGCCAGCGGAATTCGTGCGAGCGCGCTTGAAGTCTCTGGACCGCAGCCAGGGCGCCCCTCGCGGGGGGCTAGCCCCCAGTCCTCTCCGCGCAGGCGGGGCGAAGAGATGCGCTTGCGAGCCACCGGCCCGCGTATCCGTGAACGCCAGGGCGCCGCGCGCCCTGGCCGGGCGGTAGAGACCTCAGGCGTTCTCGCACGAAAGCCCGGTGGATCCCCGCCTGCGCGGGGATGACGGCTTGAGAGGGAATAACGGCTTGCGGAGATGAAGGCTTAACGGGGATGAGGCCCAGAAAGCTCCAACCGGGCCAGGCGCAGCGGCCGGCGATCCGCCTTCGGGGCCCGCAAAGAGTGTGCCATTACCACTTTTCTACTACTTGCGTTAGGCAATATTTGGCCGCTTCATTGACCGGTTGTTACGTTCGTGTTAAATCCGAATGACATCGCTGTCATCCCCATCAAGGAGTCGTCATGCCCGTCCGCCGCACCTTCGCCGGTTCACGTCACCCTCTGGCCCTCGGCCTCCTGGTAGCGCTCGCCGCGCCGGTCTACGCGCAGGACGCGCCGCAAAACGATCCCAAGACCCTGGACCAGGTCATCGTCACCGGCACCCGCGTCAGCGACCGCACCGTCGCCGAGTCCACCGCGCCGATCGACATCATCACCCCCGAAACCCTGGAAGCCACCGGCACCGTCGAGCTGGCCACCGCGCTGTCGCGCGCCCTGCCCTCGCTGAACTTCCCGCGCCCGGCCATCACCGACGGCACCGACGCGGTGCGCCCGGCGCAGCTGCGCGGCCTGGCCCCCGACCAGGTGCTGGTGCTGGTCAACGGCAAGCGCCGTCACACCACCGCCCTGATCAACCTCAACGGCAGCCAGGGCCGCGGCTCCTCGCCGGTCGACCTCAACGCCATTCCGATCGCCGCGATCGAACGCGTCGAAGTGCTCTCAACGCCATTCCGATCGCCGCGATCGAACGCGTCGAAGTGCTGCGCGACGGCGCTTCCGCGCAGTACGGCTCGGACGCTATCGCCGGCGTCATCAACGTCGTCCTTAAAGGAAGCGGCGAAGGCGGCAGCATCGCCGCGCGCTACGGCCAGTACAGCGCCGGCGACGGCAAGCAGTACCAGTTGTCCGGCGACACCGGCATCAAGCTCGGCGAGAACGGCTGGCTGCACCTGGCCGCGCAAGGCGGGCACCAGGACCAGACCAATCGTGCGCGCCCGTTCCAGGGCCGCGTCGAGCAGCGCTACGGCGATCCCGAGATCGACCAGGGCGCGTTCGCCTACAACGGCGAATACAACCCCACCGAGTACCTGAGCTTCTATTCGTTCGGCAGCTACAGCGAACGCGACGTGCTCTCCAACGGTTACTTCCGCTTCGCCGGCGACCCGCGCAACATCCCGGCGATCTACCCGAACGGCTTCCTGCCGCAGATCCACAACGTCAGCAAGGACCGCGCCGCGGTGTTCGGCCTGCGCAGCGAAACCGCCGGCGGCACCCAGATCGACCTGAGCTACAACTACGGCCACAACGGCCTGACCTTCGATATCGAAAACACCCTAAACCGCAGCCTGGGCCCGACCTCGCCGACGCAGTTCTACGCCGGCGCGCTGGAAGTCACCCAGCACGTGCTCAACCTGGACTTCACCAAGTCGGTCGACTTCGGCTGGCAGTACCCGGTGACCTTCGCCTGGGGCGCGGAATGGCGCGGCGAAGAGTTCTCCGAACGCGCCGGCGAGCCGCTGTCCTACGCCAACGGCGGCGTGGCCGCGCCGAACGGCCAGATCATCCCGGGCGCGCAGGTGTTCTCCGGCTTCCGCGCCAGCGATGCCGGCGACTTCGACCGTCACAGCTATTCGGTCTACATCGACGCCGAAGCCGACCTGACCGACAAGTTCTCGCTCGGCGCCGCCGCGCGTTACGAGACCTACAGCGATTTCGGCGAAACCACCTCGGGCAAGCTGTCCGGCCGCTACGCCTTCACCGACAAGGTCGCCCTGCGCGCCACCGCCTCGACCGGCTTCCGCGCGCCGTCGCTGCAGCAGCAGTTCTTCCAGTCGATCGCCACCAACTTCATCAGCGGCATCCCGTACGAGATCGGCACCTTCCGCGTCGACAACCCGGCCGCCATCGCCCTGGGCTCGGAAGCGTTGAAGGCGGAAGAGTCGACCAATTACAGCCTGGGCCTGGTGCTGCAGCCGGCCGACCAGCTCTACATCACCATCGACGCCTACAACATCCAGGTGAAGGACCGCATCCTGCTGTCGGAAAACCTGACCAGCGCGGCGGTGCGCAACTACCTCAACGCCAACGGCTATCCCGGCATCGG
Source organism: Lysobacter antibioticus (assembly GCF_000731095.1). Taxonomy (GTDB): domain Bacteria; phylum Pseudomonadota; class Gammaproteobacteria; order Xanthomonadales; family Xanthomonadaceae; genus Lysobacter; species Lysobacter antibioticus_B. The sequence continues at coordinate 18,809 of NZ_JMTZ01000094.1, forward strand.
CGGCGGCCGCTACTTCACCAATGCCGTCGACACCGACACCAAGGGCGTGGACATCATCGCCACCTACGGTTGGGACGTCGGCTCGGGCAAGCTCAACCTCACCGCGGGCTACAACTACTCCAAGACCGAGATCGACAAGATCGCCCCGAACCCGCCGCGCCTGGCCGCGATCGACCCGGCCGCGGTGCGCATCGGCCGCACCGAAATCGGACGCATCACCAAGGGCGCACCGCGCGACAAGTTCTTCCTCGCAGGCGACTGGAAGACCGGCAACTGGAACTTCACCGCCACCGCCACCCGCTACGGCGAGTTCACCGAGTTGCACGCGACCGACCCGAGGCAGGACCAGACCTTCGGCGACGAATGGACCCTCGATCTGGCCGCGACCTATCGCCTGAACAGCTGGGACTTCACCATCGGCGGCGACAACGTCCTCGACGCTTATCCCGACGAGTCCAAGCTGGTGCGCGGCACCCGCAACTACCTGCCGTACAACACCGCCTCGCCGTTCGGCTTCAACGGCGCCTTCGGCTACATCAAGGTCGGCTATAAGTGGTAAGGCACGCAGCGCTGCGTTGCAGTGATTTTGATTTGCTTTGCTGCTTTACCTGTTAACCGTAGACCCGGAGGACGGCGCACAGGACGTGCGCCCAGCCTTTAAAAAGGAATGACTCGATAAGACAGGGACGTCTTATCGAAAAATCCCGGCGCAGTGCATCGCACTCGTGGCCTGTGCCCTTGCAAGGAGAGCCCTCCCTTTGGTTACCTTTGACCGAAGGGAATCCAGACGGACTTTTGGGCTTAGCAAAAGAAAGTAACCCGGCCGCGTCAGCGGACGGAAGCCTTGCTCATGATTGAAGGAGACGCCGGAGCCCGGCAGGGCGCGGTCGCGGCTTGCGCCGCTCCTACCTTCGCGACGGCACGCCGCTTCGATGAATAGCATCGGCGGTGCCGCTTCTGCGCGTTCCTTGGTCGCGACTTGCGTCGCTCCTACAGGGATGGAACTCTGCCCTAGCTAGAAACATGCACCGCGACGGCCCGAACTCCCGGGCCGTCGCTTTTCGTCGATCGCAGTACATTTCGCGGATCGGCGGATCGGCTATAAAGAGGACCTCGCCGCTGCGGGCGCCTGCGATCGGCCCGGCCCAGCGGCTCCGCCGCGAATGCCCGAGGTGTCCGCCATGCGTTCGACCGTTGCGCTGTTGCTGTCCCTGGCGATTACGAACGTCATCGCCGCGCCCGCCAAGCGCGAACAGATCATGCTGCTGCAAGGCAAACCCGCCGGGCAGCAGATCGTCGAAACCGCGAGCGACGGCAGCACACGCGTCGAATACCAGTACAGCGACCGCGGCCGCGGCGACCACCTCAAGAGCGAATGGACGCTCGATGCCGCCGGCATTCCGGTCGAGTACCGCGGCAGCGGCCACAATTATCTGAAAGTTCCGGTCGAAGAGAGCTTCAGCGTGCGCGACGGCAAGGCGCGCTGGAAGAACGACAGCGAGCAAGGCGAGAAAGCCTTGACCACGCCGGCCTTTTTCCTGCCGCTTAATGCGACCCCGGAAATCCAGGGCGTGCTGGTGCGCGCGTTGCTGAAAGCTCCCGAGCGCAAGCTCGCCCTGCTGCCGGCCGGCGAAGCGCGGCTCGATAGTGCGGGCACGCTCGAAGTGACGACGGCCAAGGGTCCGGCGATCTTGTCCTTGTATCGCGTGTCAGGGCTCGACTACACGCCCGGCTCGGTCTGGCTGGACGCCGAAGGCAACACCGCCGCGCTGATCATGGCCTCGGGCTGGGTCTCGATCCTTTCCCCCGAATACAAGGATTCGCTCGCCAAACTGATCGAATTCCAGGAACGCGCCGGCGCCGAGTGGTCGCTGAAGTTGGCGCGCGAGCTGACCTACACGCCGAAAGGCCCGTTGTTGATCCGCAACGCGCGCCTCTACGACCCACGCGACCTGTCGGTGACGCCGAACACCAGCGTCCTGGTCGAGGGCGAGCGCATCGTCCGCGTCGCCGCCGACGCCGCGCTCAAGCCACCGGCGAACGCCGAGATCCTCGATGCCGGCGGCCGTTTCCTGATGCCCGGCCTGTGGGACGTACACAAGCATTACGGCGACTCCGACGGCGCGATGGACATCGCGAACGGCGTCACCAGCAGCCGCGACGTCGCCAACAACACCGACGCCTTCCTGGACAAGGTCAAGCGCTTCGACGCCGGCACCGAGATCGGCCCGCGCGTGCTCGCCGCCGGCTTCATCGACGGCCCCGGGCCTTACGCCGGCCCCACCAAGATGTTGGTCGACACGCCCGAGGAAGCGATCAAGGCGGTCGACTGGTACGCCGACCACGGTTACATGCAGATCAAGAGCTATTCCTCGCTGAAACCCGAACTGGTGCCGGTGATCGCCGACCGCGCCCATGCCCGCGGCCTGCGCTACAGCGGCCACGTGCCCGCCTTCATGTCGGCGCGCCAATTCATCGAGGCCGGCGCCGACGAACTGCAGCACATCCTGTTCGTCGAACTCAACTTCCTTTACCCGCGCGTGCAGGAAACCCGCACCATGGCGCGGCTGACCGAGCCGGCCGCGCACGCCGCCGAGTTTCCGCCGGAACGCGCCGAGGTCCGCGATTTCATCGCCTTTCTCAAGCGCACGCATACCGTGCTCGACCCGACCATGGGCATCGCCGAAGACCTGTTCGCCGGCGACCCGCAGAGCAAGATCCCGCCCGGTTTGAAGACGGTCGCGCCGCGACTGCCGCCGCAAGCGCAACGCAACCTGAGCTGGGGCTCGTTGAAGGTACCCAAAGGCGAGGAACACGCCTATGCGCAGTCCTTCCCGACCATGCTGCGGGTGCTCAAGGCATTGCACGACGCCGGCGTGACGATCCTGCCCGGCACCGACGCCCTGGCCGGCTACATGCTGCACTCCGAGTTGATCCTGTACGCCCGCGCCGGCATCGCCAACGCCGAAGTACTGCGTCTGGCGACGCTGACCCCGGCGCAAGTGCTCGGCGTCGACAAAGACCGCGGCGTGATCGCCCCGGGCAAACTCGCCGACCTCGTGCTGATCGACGGCGACCCGATCCAGGACATGAACGACATCCGCAAAGTCGACGCCGTATTCAAGGGCGGCAAGCGCTACGACCCGGCGCAGATCGAGAAGGCGTTGGGGATCGTGCCGCGCAAGGCGGCGCCGATGGCGGCGAACTGAATCGCGGCCAGCGTTACGCCCTAAGGATGATGCGCTGGACCGCTCTGCCGAAAGTCAGTCAAACGACCTTGCCGTTGCCGTTGCCGTTGCCGTTGCCGTTGCCGTAAAGATTTTGCTGTGGCCGTGCGCCGATAGGCACTAGCGAAGGCCATAGAAGACCCGGAGGGCGGCCCGCAGGGATGCGGGCCGTTTTTCATCGGGACA
>NZ_JMTZ01000095.1 GCF_000731095.1 Lysobacter antibioticus
TCCCTGTCCCGATGAAAAACGGCGCGCATCCCTGCGCGCCGCCCTCCGGGTCTTCTTCAGCCTTCGCGAGCGTGAGGCTGCGCACAGCCAAAGCTGATGCCAGAGTCAAGGGCAAGGGCAAAGGCAAGAGCAAGAGCAAGAGCAAGAACAAGGGCAAGGGCAAGGGCAAGGGCAAAAACCTATCGACATATTCCGATCAATGCCGCGCCAGATTGCGCATGACCTCGTCGATGCTGGCCTCGGCCGCAGCCGCGGCGCTGCCCGGCCGGCGCAACAGCAGGCGATGGACGTCGCGCTGAATGTCCGCAGGCAACTCGACCAGTTCTTCGACCTGACCGGCGAGCAGGCTGGCCACCGCCACGCCATCGCGGAAGGCGATGCGCGCGCCGGGGATGCGCGGCACTTTTACGCCGGCGAGTACGCTGCCGGCGAGGTTCAGCGGGTCGGCCGCGGACACGCAGACCACCGCACCGTCGTGGGCACGCTGGCGGATCTGGCGCAGGCTGTTGACCGCATCGGGCAAGGCGAATTGCTCGCCGGACATGCCGCTGACGAAACGGCCGCCGCGGATCTCGCCGCGCGCTTCCAGGCGCCGATAGACGCGCAGCAGGTCGCGCCACGGCGGCAGCCAGGCGGCTTCGCGCTGGATCAGGCGCCAGAACACCACGCCGTAGCGTTCGAGCAATCGCCAGGCGATGTGCTCGTTGGCTTCGGCGTTGCGCGCCGCGTCGGCAGGCGCGCCCTCGCCTTCGGCCGGCCCCGTCAACGACCAGCGGCCGGCATCCTGCAGGTCGGTCAGCAAGGCGCGGCGACGGCGGGCGCCGTGGGTCGACACGCGCTTGGACGGCGGCACCAGCAAGGCACGCAGGCCGGCGTAGCTGTCGCAGGTGATGCGGCCGCGGGTGACCAACTCGCCGAGCGCTTCTTCCAATTCGGTGCGCAGCAGATGCGCATTGCGTTCGAGTTCGTCGAAGAACGAGGCGCCGCGCGCTTCGAGCGCGGCGAGGACGCGTTGCGCGCGCGACGACACCGGCGCCGGGTCGGCCTTGCGGCCGGCGGCGAGGCGCCAATCGGCCAACGCGCGCCGCGGCAACAGCACGATCGGCGTCTGCCGCACGCTCGGCACGCCTTGCGGCACCGATGCTGCGGAGGTGCCGTTGACCGCGCCGGCATTCGCGTCCGGACGCAAACGCGCCCAGGTCACCCGGCCGGCGCTGCACAGTTCGTCGAGCCAGCTCGAATCGTAGTCGGCGATGCGCGCCGGCAGCAGCTCGCTTTCCCACACCGAAGCCGGCGCTTCGTAGCCTTCCAGTTGTTCCAGCACCGCGCGCAGGGCCTGCGGCCCGCTCATCCGCGTCGCAGCGGTCGAATGCTGCCAATCGAACAGGAAGCGGGCGAAGTCGCGCGGTTCGACCGGCTCGATCTCGCGCCGCAGGCGGCCGACGGTGTAGCGGTGAATGCGTGCCAGCAGATGCCGTTCGCACCATTCCTCGCCGCCGCCGAGCAGGCTGTCGCGGCCGAAGCGGCCGCGCATGACATAGCCTTCCTGCTCCAGCCGCAACAACGCCAGTTCGATCTCGCCGACATCGCGGTGGCCGTCGCGAGCGAGGGCCGCGACCGTGCTCGGGCCGAGCGCGGTCAGGCGCGAACGCAGCAGCTCGACCGAGGCCTCCTCACTGCTCCACGCCGTCGCCAGGTATTCCTCGGGCACGACCACCGCCGGCTCGGCCACGGCGTCGGCGAACAGTGCGCGCGCCTGTGGCAGGTTCTCGGTCGCGACCCACCACGCCGGCGCGGGTTCGCTCGCCGACAACCGCAGGGCGGTGGCGCGGCCGCTGTCGGCCAATGCCGTCAGCCAGCGCGGCCAATCGTTCGCCGCGGCCTCGGCGACGGTGACGAAGCCGAGCCCCATCAGCGCCTCGTGCATTTCCTCGGCGTCGCGGACTTCCGGCCAGGCCTCGTCGCGGACTGCCTCGATGGCCTCCGGATCGAGCCGGCCCAGATCGCCGGCGTTGTCGGCCTCGGCATAGCGCCGCGCCATCACCGCCTGGGTGCGGCGTTCTTCCAGCGGCGCGTCGTCGAGGAAAGCATAGGGCCGCGCATTGATCGCCTCGGCCGCAATCGGCGACGGCGCGGTGACGTCGCGCCCGATCACCTGCACCTCGCCCTGCTCCAGCCGGCGCAGCATGCGCAGCCAACCGGCGCTGTCCATCGCCTCGTACAGGCAGTCGTGCAGGGTCTGCGCGACCAGCGGATGGTCAGGTACCTCGCGCTCGCCGACCAGGTTCTCGGCGCAGGCGACCTGATCGGGGAACACCGTCGCCAGCAAGTCCTCGCTCTTCATCCGCTGCAATTGCGGCGCAACCTTGCGGCCGCCGACGAAACGCGGCAAGGCCAGCGCAGTGGTCGCGTTCCAGCGCCAGCGCACCGCGAACAGCGGCGCATCGAGTAAGGCCTGGGTCAACACGTCGAGGGCCGAGGCCGAGTGCAGATAGCGGGCGACGTCTTCGAGCGGGAAGCTGTGGCTGGTCGACAGCGACAACACAATCGCGTCCTCGGTGGCCGCAGCCTGCAGCTCGAAATTGAACTTGCGGCAGAAGCGCTTGCGCAGGGCCAGGCCCCAGGCGCGGTTGATGCGGCTGCCGTAGGAAGAGTGGATCACCAGTTGGGTGCCGCCGGATTCGTCGAAAAAGCGCTCGAACACCAGGCGCTGCTGGCTCGGCACCACACCGAGCGCCTGGCGCGTGCGGCCGAGGTAGTCGACGAGTTGGATCGCAGTCTCGGCGTCGAAACCGAAGGTCTCGCTGAGCGCGCGCGCAGCCTCCCCGGCCTGCGGCGAGGCCGCGAGCAAAGTCTCGACCGCCTCGCGCAGCCGCGACACGCTGGCCGACAATTCGTCGCTGCGGCCCGGCGCTTCGCCGAGCCAGAACGGAATGTTCGGCGGCTGGCCCTGGGCATCCTCGACCCGCACCCGCCCCGGCTCGACGCGCAGGATGCGATAGCTGGCGTTGCCGAGCTGGAACACGTCGCCGGCAAGGCTTTCGATGGCGAAGTCCTCGTTGACGTTGCCGATGGTGACGGCCTCGGGTTCGAGCAACACCGTGTAGTCGCCGGTGTCGGGGATGGTGCCGCCCGACATCACTGCGGTCATGCGGCTGCCGCGACGCGCGCGCAGGCGGCCGTGCACGGCGTCGCGATGGATATAGGCCGAACGCGGCCCGCGCCGGGTGGTGAAGCCGTCGGCCAGCATGCGCACGATCGCATCGAAATCCTTGCGTTGCAGCCCGGCATAGGGCCAGGCGCGGCGCAGGCAGGCGTACAACGCGTCCTCGCCCCACTCCTGCGCGGCGACCTCGGCGACGATCTGCTGGGCCAGCACGTCCAGCGGCGCCGACGGAATCTGCAAGGCATCCAGCTCGCCGCGGCGCACGCTGTCGAGCAAGGCCGCGCACTCGACCAGGTCGTCGCGCGACTGCGGGAACAAACGCCCCTTCGGCACGCCGCCGACATGATGGCCGGCGCGGCCGACGCGCTGCAGGAAAGCGGCGATCGCACGCGGCGAACCGAGCTGGCAGACCAGGTCGATGTCGCCGATGTCGATGCCCAGTTCCAGCGAGGCGGTCGCCACCAGCACCCGCAATTCGCCGCGCTTGAGGCGCTGCTCGGCGTCCAGACGCAGCTCGCGCGCCAGGCTGCCGTGGTGCGCGGCGACCGCGTCCTTGCCGAGGCGGTCGGCGAGATGGCGCGCGGCGCGTTCGGCCATGCGCCGAGTGTTGACGAACACCAGGGTGGTGCGGTGTTCGCCGACCAGGGCAGCGAGGCGTTCGTAGACCTCGTCCCACTGCTCGTGCGACATCACCGCCGACAGCGGCGAGCCCGGCAGTTCCAGGGCCAGGTCGCGCTGCTTGGCGTAGCCGATGTCGACGATCGCGCAATCGGGGCGGCCGGCCGCGTCGACCGCATCGGCGCCGACCAGGAAACGCGCCACTTCGTCGATCGGCTTCTGCGTCGCCGACAGGCCGATCCGCACCGGCGGTTGCGCGCACAACTCGCGCAGGCGTTCGAGGGTCAGGCTGAGATGGCTGCCGCGCTTGTCGTCGGCGACGGCGTGGATTTCGTCGACGATCACCGTGCGCACGGTCGAGAGCATGGTCCGGCCCGATTCCGAGCCCATCAGCACGTACAGCGACTCCGGCGTGGTCACCAGGATGTGCGGCGGCTTGCGCCGCATCGACTGGCGTTCGCCGGCCGGGGTGTCGCCGGTGCGCACCGCGGTGCGGATGCCGGGGTCGTCCAGGCCCATGCCGCGCAAGGCTTCGCCGATGCCGGCCAGCGGCGCTTCGAGATTCAGATGGATGTCGTTCGACAAGGCCTTCAACGGCGAGACGTAGACCACCGCGGTCTCGTCGCGCAGGCCTTGTTCCAGGCCCTCGCGGACCAGCGCGTCGATCGCGGCCAGGAATGCGGTCAGGGTTTTGCCGGAACCGGTCGGCGCCGCCACCAGGGTGTTGCGGCCGGCGCGGATGGTCGGCCAGGCGAGTTCCTGGGCCTGGGTCGGCGCCGGAAACGCCGAGCGGAACCAGGCGGCGATGGCGGGATGGAAGTCGTCGAGGACCATGCGTTCGCCGCGTCGCCGCGGCCTCGGGTTGTCCAGCCTAGATGGGGTCGATTCTGGCATCCCTAAACCGCAGCGAGGCCGGAATCGAAGGGTTTGCGCCTGACCGGTGAACGATTCAGGCCGGCGCCCGGCAGCACGGCCACGTCCTCACGCCAGGCGAAGCTTGACCTTCCCATCATGGGAAGCCCCAACCTGCCCGGCATCCGAACCAGAACTTCCGAGAGAACGCCCATGAATGCCGCCGCACACCCGCCCCCGCTGCACCCGCCGGCCCATCCGGCCGCAGCGCCCGCCGCCCATTCCCTGCGTTTCGGCATCGTCGGCATGACCTGCGGCTCGTGCGTGGCGCGGGTGGAGAAGGCCTTGCTCGCAGTGCCCGGCGTCGACCGCGCCAGCGTCAACCTGGCCACCGAAACCGCCGAGCTAGGCTCGGCCACGGCCGTCTCAGCGGCTGAGATCGAACGCGCGGTCGCCGCCGCCGGCTACGCGGTGGTCGTGCGCGAGGTCGAACTGGAACTGCGCGGCATGAATTGCGGCTCCTGCGTGGGGCGGATCGAGAAAGCCTTGAGCGCGGTCGCCGGTGTGGTCGCGGCCTCGGTCAACCTCGCGACCGAGCGCGCGACCGTAAAAGTCTTCGACGGTGTCGAAGCGGCCGCGTTGATCGAAGCCGTCGAGCGCGCCGGCTACGCCGCGGCCCTGCCCGCCGCTGCCCCCTCCGACGACGACGACGGCGGTACGCCGCAGGCCTCCCGGCAGGCTGAAACCGCGGCCGCGCCGACCCCGCCGATGTCGCGCGAGACTCGCCACCTGCTGATCGCCGCCGCGCTGTCGCTGCCCTTGGTCGCACCGATGCTCGGCCTGCTATTCGGCGAGCATTGGATGCTGCCCGGCTGGCTGCAGTTCGCGCTCGCCACGCCGGTGCAGTTCTGGCTCGGTGCGCGCTTCTATCGGGCCGGCTGGCAGGCCCTGCGTGCGCGCAGCGGCAACATGGACCTGTTGGTCGCGCTCGGCACCAGCGCCGGTTACGGCCTGAGCCTGTATCACCTGCTGCGCGGCGACAGCAGCGCGCTGTACTTCGAAACCTCGGCGGTCATCGTCACCTTGATCCTGCTCGGCAAATGGCTGGAGGCGCGCGCCAAGCGCCAGACCACCGCGGCGATCCGCGCGCTGCAAGCGCTGCGTCCGCTCAGTGCGCGGGTGTTGCGCGACGGCGTCGAAACCGAGCTTCCGATCGCGCAATTGCGCGTAGGCGACCGGGTCGTGGTGCGCCCGGGCGAACGCATCGCCGCCGACGGCCGCATCGACGAAGGCCGCACCCATGTCGACGAATCGCTGATCACCGGCGAGTCGCTGCCGGTCGCGCGCGGCGAAGGCGACCGCGTCACCGGTGGCGCGGTCAACGGCGAAGGCCGCATCGTGGTCGAAACGCTCGCGGTCGGCGCCGAGAGCGCGTTGGCGCGGATCATCCGCCTGGTCGAGGACGCGCAGGCGAAGAAGGCGCCGATCCAACACCTGGTCGACAAGGTCAGCGCGGTGTTCGTGCCGGTGGTGATCGTGCTCGCGCTGGCCACCCTGCTCGCTTGGGGCCTGTCCACCGGCGATTGGAACCAGGCCATCCTCAACGCGGTCGCGGTGCTGGTGATCGCCTGCCCTTGCGCGCTCGGCCTGGCTACGCCCACCGCGATCATGGCCGGCACCGGCGCCGCCGCACGCGCCGGCCTGCTGATCAAGGATGCCGAAGCGCTCGAGCTTGCACACCGCATCGACACCGTCGCCTTCGACAAGACCGGCACCCTGACCGTCGGCGAGCCGGTGTTGGCCGAACTGATCGCCATCGACGGCGATCGCGACGCGGTGCTGGCGCAAGCCGCGGCGCTGCAATCGGGCAGCGAGCATCCGCTGGCCAAGGCCGTGGGCCGGGCCGCCGCCGGACTGACCCTGCCCTCGGCCTCGACGGTCGTCGCCGTGCCCGGGCGAGGTTTGCGTGGCCGGGTCGACGGCCGCTCGTTGCTGCTCGGCAGCACCCGCATGCTCGAAGAACTGGGCGCAGAGCTGGCGCCGTGGCGCACGCAAGCCGAGCGCTTGAGCGCGGGCGGCCACAGCGTGTCGTGGCTGGCGGCCGAGGATCAGCCATCCGCTGCGGCCGTTCGCGTGCTCGCTCTGCTCGGCTTCCGCGACACCCCGCGCCCGGACGCCAAGGCCGCCGTCGCGCGCCTGCATACGCTGGGCCTGCGCACCGTGATGATCTCCGGCGACCATGCCGGCGCCGCGCGCAGCATCGCCGATGCGCTGGGCATCGACGAGGTGCGCGCCGACGTGCTGCCGGAACAGAAAGCCGCTGTAGTCGCCGAACTGGCTCGCCGCGGCACGGTGGCGATGGTCGGCGACGGCGTCAACGATGCCCCGGCGCTGGCCGCGGCCGATGTCGGCATCGCCATGGGCAGCGGCACCGACGTGGCGATGCAGGCCGCCGGCATCACCCTGATGCGTCCGCAGCCGGGCCTGGTCGCCGACGCGATCGACATCTCGCGCCGCACCACCCGCAAGATCCGTCAGAATCTGTTCTGGGCCTTCGGCTACAACGTGGTCGGCATCGCCCTGGCGGCGATGGGCTGGCTGGATCCGATCATCGCCGCTGCGGCGATGGCCTTCTCCAGCGTCAGCGTGCTCGGCAACACCCTGCTACTGCGCCGCTGGCGCCCGGCCGCCGGCCGATGAGGACCGCATCCATGCCCCGCAATGCACTACCGCCCGAACTCGCCCAGGCCAAGGCCGACGGCCTGCACAACATCGGCGAAGCCGCCGCCCTCAGCGGGGTCAGCGCGAAGATGATCCGCCACTACGAAAGCATCGACCTGATCCCGCCGGCCGGGCGCAGCATCGCCGGCTACCGCTTGTACAGCGACAACGACGTGCACCGCCTGCGCTTCATCAAGCGCTCGCGCTCGCTGGGGTTCTCGATCAAGCAGATCGAGACCTTGCTGGGGCTGTGGGACAACCGCTCGCGCGAAAGCGTCGAGGTCAAGCGCCTGGCCCTGGCCCATGCCGAAGAGCTCGCCGGCAAAATCCGCGAGATGCAGACCATGCAGCGCACCCTGGAAGAACTGGCCCACCGTTGCCACGGCGACCACCGGCCGGATTGCCCGATCCTGGAAGATCTGGCGGAAAGCCGGGGCATTTCAGGGTAGGAGCGGCGCAAGCCGCGCCCACGATGTCGCGGCTGCGATTGACGCCCGAGGCAGGTTGCGACAGAGATGTGCATGGCGGCTGCAACGACATACGCCGCCGCCCGCATTGTCGCGGCGGCGGTCGATGCGTTTCAGGTCATTCGCGATGCGCGCGTCGGTCCCAACAACATGCGCCGTCGCGCGACTGTCGCGGTCGCAGCTTACGCAGCTCCTACAAAAGCTTCCGTAGCGACGCCTCCCCCTGTAGGAGCGGCGTGAGCCGCGACCGGAACGCTACGAAGACCCCACGATCAAGCGTGATTGCGCGTCGCCGCCGCCAGGGCCTGGCGGGTTTCCTCGCCGTCGCGCCGGCCCATGGCTTCGGCGGTCTCGGCGAGCCAACGCTTGGCCTCGTCTTCGCCGTCGCTGTCGACCCGGCGCAGATACTCGGGGGCGATCCGCGCCAGTTCGTCGCGCAGGCGTTGCGCACGCTCGTCGTATTGACGGATCAAGGCGTTCTCGTCGGACGCCTCGATCGCACCGATTTCGCGCATCGCCTGCAGGCGCTCGAGCCATTCGCGACGGCGCTGCTCCGGGTCCATCGCCGCGCGGCTCAATTGAAGCCGATGTCGTAGGCCGTGTTCAACACGAACTTGGCCGCTTCGGGCAGATCCGAATCCTGCGCGGCGTCGTTGGCCAGGCCGAGGAATTGGTCCGCGGCGCCGGCGACGAAATCGCCGATCACGCCACCGATTTCCCTGCCGATCATCGTGCCCAAGGGGCCGCCGAGCGAACCGATGCCTGCGCCGAGTGCCTGACCGATACCGCTCGCTAGATCGCCGAAAAGAGACATGGACAGTTCCTTTGTGGGGGATGGCGGAATCCAGTGTCGCCACGGAGAAATCCGGGTCAATCTGGGAATGACCCTAGGCGTGCGCGCCAGCGATGCTGAATCGGCGAGCGTTCGAGAACATGAACGAGGCGATGTTCCCGGCGCATGCGAGGAATCTCATCGCACGACGCATGCGTAGCGCTCAACCGCGCCAGCCGATGCGCGGCCCACTCAGTTGAGCTTGGCCACCCACGACAGCGGCAAGCGCTTCATCAACCAGCCCAACAAGGCCCAAGGCCACCAGGGCACGTAGGCCTTGGCCGATTCCCTGTCGATCGCACGCACCAGCAAACGGCAACCGGTGGCTTCGTCGATGATGTACGGAGTCTGCTTGGCCGGCGCCTGCTCGTTCATTTCGGTGCGGATATAGCCCGGGAAAATCGTGCTGACCTTGATCGAGGGCTTGCGCAGCATATCGGTGCGGATGCCTTCGGCGAGCGAGGCGACGCCGGCCTTGCTTGCCGCATAAGCGGTGAGGCCGCCGCGCATGCCGCGCATCGCGCTCATCGACGAGATCAATACCAGGTGGCCGAGGCCGGCTTCGCGAAAGATCTCCATCGCCGCTTCGCACTGCGCGAGTGCGGCGAGGAAATTGGTCTCGACGATGCTTCGATTAAGGGCGAACTGGCCCTTGCCGACCGGCGCGCCCTGGCCGATGCCGGCATTGACGATGACGCGGTCGAGCGCGCCGAGTTCGGCACGCAGGGAACGGAACACCGCGAACACCTGCTCGTGATCGGTAACGTCGAGGCTGCGGATGGCGACGCGGATGCCGGGATGTGCGGCTTCCAGTTCGGCTTTAAGCGCTTCCAGGCGATCGAGGCGTCGCGCGCACAGAGCGAGGTCGCTGCCGGCGCGTGCGAACTCGCGCGCCATGCCGCGTCCGAGTCCGGAACTGGCTCCGGTGATGAGGATGTGCTTGCGCATGCGGCCGGCTCCTGAAGCGATAAGTTCAGCGATAAGTGATGAGGTCGTCGCGCGTGTATAGATGCGCATGGCCGTTGAAGGTGGACAAGCGCAGGCCGCTGCGGGCGACATGCAGTTGGGTGACGCTGGCGTTGACCAGGCTCCAGCTCAGGCGCAGCGCCTGCGCATCGGGCGCATCGAGCAGGCCCTGCACGACCGCGGCGATCGGGCCGCCCGAGGTGAACACCCACACGTTGCTCGAACCCGCCGCGGCATCGGCGGCCGCTTGCAAGGCGTCGCGGCAACGTTGCCGGAACGCCGGCCAGGTTTCGCTGTAGTCGGGGTCGTGATCGCCGCTGGACCAGCGCGTCATCGCCGCGGCGAACAGCGACTGGAAGGCGCGGCGCGGATCGGCGGCAGCGCCCAGATCGGCGACCAGACGTTCGTGGTCGATGTATTCGGGTCGATGGCGGGCGACGATCTCGCGATGGTCGAATTCGTTCCAGCGCGGGTCGGTGTGTGGGCCTGGGTCAAAGTGCCCGGCATCCGAGGACCCAACCTGTGAGGATCCAGCCAAGCCGCCGTCGTTGCCGCAGGCGGAACGCATCGCCGCCAGACATTCCTGCGCGGTCTGCCGGTGCCGGCGCATGCCCCCGACGACGACGCGGTCGCCGTCTCGCCACAGCGGGGCGAGCGCGGCGCCGAGCAGGCAGGATTGTTGGCGACCCAGCGTGCTGAGTTCGTCGTAATCGGCCGCGCCGAATGCGGCCTGGCCGTGGCGGATCAGATGGATGCGCGCCGCCATCTCAGCCGCCCCACCCACGGCGGTCGCGCGCGATCGCGCGGCGGCAACGCCAATGCAGATAGTTCACCGACAGCCAGAAGCGCTTGAAAGCCGGGTTGCGGGTCTGACCATGGTGATAGCGGTAGTAGATCTGTTGCGCGATCGCCGACAGACGGAACAGCCCATAGACTTCGTAGAACGCCCAGCTACGCGGGCGCAGGCCGGTGCGTTCGCTGTAGTAGTCCATCACCTCGCGACGGCTGAACATGCCGGGTAGATGGGTCGGTTGGCGGCGGGTGCTTTGGGCGATGAAGTCGTCGCCGGCCTCGACCCAGTAAGCCAGGGTATTGCCGAGGTCCATCCGCGGGTCGCCGAGCGTGGCCAGTTCCCAGTCGAGCACGCCGATCACCCGGGTCGGGTCCTGCGCATCGAGCACCACGTTGTCGAAACGGAAGTCGTTATGGGTGAGGCAGATGCGCTCGTCCTGCGGCAGATTCGCGCGCAGCCAATCGACGATGCCGCGGCCGTTCGGCACGTTCCAGGTGCGGGCGTCGGCATAACGCCGGCTCCAGCCGTCGATTTGGCGTTGGATGTAGCCGGCGCCGGCGGCAAGTCGCTCCAGGCCTGCCGCACGGTGGTCGACCTGATGCAATGCGATCAAGGTATCGAGCACGTTGACACACAGGCTGCGGACCTGGTCGCGCGACAGCTCGACACCGGCCGGCAGGTTCTTGCGCGGGATCAGGCCGTCCAGGCGCTGCATCACGTAGAACTCGGCGCCGATCACCACCTCGTCTTCGCAATGGGCGTACATCACCGGCACGAACGGGAACACCGGCTTCAACGCTTGTTGGATGCGGAACTCGCGGCCCATGTCGTGCGCCGACTTGGCTTTCTTGCCGGCCGGCGGGCGACGCAGGATCAGGTCGTCGTTGTCGTAGTGCAGGCGGTAGGTCCAGTTCGACGCGCCCCCTGCGTATTGGCTGACCACCGGCCTGCCGCGCAGATGCGGCAGGCGCGGCTTGAGCCAGGCATCGACGGCGGCGGCGTCGAGTTCCTCGCCGGCGCGCACCGCGCGGCTGCCGTCGCCGGAGACGGCCGCATGGGCGGGCTGTGCGGTCATGCCCTGCCGTCCGCCGCCGCGGTTTTCTTGCGTGCGCGGCCGCCCTGCCCGGCACGGCGCATCGCCGCTTCGTAGAAACGGTACGGCAGCAGGCGCTTGAGCATCCAGAAGCGTTTTGCCGAGGCGTGGGTGAGGATGCGGAATTCGCCGCGGGCGACGCCGTCGCGGATCATCGCGGCGATCTCGTCGGCGCCGATGCTGGCTTCGTCGACCAACTTGCGCATCCAACGCGCATAGCGCGGATCGGTGCTGCGCAGGCTTTCGCTGAGATTGGTGCGGAAGAACGCCGGACAGGCGACGGCGATGCGGATGCCGTCGGCGTCAAGTTCGGCCTTGAGCGTCTCCGACAGCGCGACCACCGCAGCCTTGGTGGCGTTGTAGGCGGCCGCGTACGGCGGATGGATCAGCCCAGCCATCGAGGCGATGTTGAGGATGGTGCCGCCGCCCTGCCGACGCAGCATCGGCGCGAAGGTCTTGCAGCCGCGCACGACGCCGAGCAGGTTGATGTCGATCATCCATTGCCAGTCGGCGATCGGCATCGCCTCGACCGGGCCCATGTCGGCGACGCCGGCGTTGTTGACGACCAGGTCGACGCCGCCCCAGTTCGCCAGCAACCAGTCGGCCGCGGCTTGCAGGTCGTCCTCGCGGGTCACGTCGCAGTGCAGGTAGTGCGCGGTCGTGCCGAGCGCCTGCAAGGCCGCGAGGGTTTCCGCGCCGCGCACGGCATTGACGTCGCCGATGCACACGCGCGCACCGTCGCGCGCATAGCCTTCGGCGAGTGCGCGGCCGAGGCCGGAGGCGCCGCCGGTGATGAAGACTCGTTGAGCTGCGCTCATGCGGCTTCCTTGTGGCTGCGGCCGAGGCCGTACTTGGCCAGTTCCATGCGCGCGACCATGGCGCGATGCACTTCGTCGGGGCCGTCGGCGATGCGCAGGGCACGCGCGATCATGAACAAGCCGGTCAGCGGCACGTCATGGGAAACGCCGGCGCCGCCGTGGATCTGGATCGCCTGGTCGACGATGTCCTGCAGCAGGTTCGGCGCGACCACCTTGATCGCCGAAATCTCGGTCATCGCCGCCTTCACCCCGAAACGTTCGATCTTCCAGGCCGCATACAAGGTCAGCAGACGCGCCTGATCGATGGCGATGCGCGCCTGGGCCACGCGTTCGAGGTTGCCGCCCAGGCGCAGGATCGGCTGACCGAATGCCTGGCGCGCGCTGCCGCGGCGGATCATCAGTTCCAAAGCGCGTTCGGCCGCACCGATCGCACGCATGCAGTGGTGAATGCGGCCCGGCCCGAGCCGGCCCTGGGCGATCGCGAAGCCCTGCCCCAAACCCAGGATCAACTGGTCCCTGGGCACGCGCACGTTCTCGAATACGACCTCGCCGTGGCCATAGGGAGGGTCGTATTCGCCGAAGGTCGGCAGCATGCGTTCGATGCGTACGCCCGGCGCGTCCAACGGCACCAGCACCATGCTGTGGCGCGCGTGAGGTTCGGCCTCGGGATTGGACAGGCCCATGAAGATCGCCAGGCGCGCATCGGGATGGCCGATGCCGGTCGACCACCATTTGCGCCCGTCCAGGACCAGTTCGTCGCCGTCGACGCGGACGCTCGCCTGCATATTGGTCGCGTCGGACGAAGCGACCTCGGGCTCGGTCATGCAGAACACCGAACGGATCTCGCCGGCCAGCAACGGCGCCAACCACTGCGCCTTCTGCGCCGGCGTGCCGAAGTGATGCAGCACTTCCATGTTGCCGGTGTCGGGCGCATTGCAGTTGAAGACTTCGGCGGCGAATTCGTAATGCCCCATCGCCTCGGCCAGCGGTGCGTATTCGAGCACCGACAGGCCGCCACCGAGTTCGACATCGGGCAGGAACAGGTTCCACAGCCCGGCCTCGCGCGCCAGCGCCTTGAGTTCGGCGATGCGCGGATGCACCCGCCACTGCCGCCAGTCGGCGCCGGCATTGAGCTGCGCGTTCTCGCGCCGGTACTGCGCCTCGAACGGCGCGATATGTTCGGCGATGAAACCGCGCAAGCGTTGCAAGTGCTCGACGGTGCGGGCGCTCGGAGCGAAGTCCATCACGGATTCCTGGCGCGGGCGGTGGCCCGGTCGGGATCATCCTAGGCGGCCGGCCGGGCTGAATGAAGTGATATTTGCTAACTTCGCATGATGAGCCAAATTCATAGCAAGACCGACCAGCTCGACCTCAACCTGCTCAAGGTGTTCGAGGCGGTCTACCGCGAACAAAACCTCAGCCGCGCCGCCCAGGCCTTGTTCCTGACCCCGTCGGCGGTCAGTCATGCCCTGGCCCGCCTGCGCCTGCAGTTCGGCGACCCCCTGTTCGTCCGCGACGGCCGCCGCATGAGCCCGACCCCGGCCTGCCAGCGTCTGGCGCCGAGCCTGCTCGACGCCCTCGGCCGCTTGCGCGAGCTGTTGCAGCAGTGGGACCGCTTCGACCCGGCGCGGACCCGGCAGTCGTTCCGCGTCGGCATGCCCGACGCCACCGAAAGCGCCCTGCTGCCCGCGCTCGCGCAGGCCCTGGACGCGCAGGCCCCGGGTGCGACCTTGGCCAGCGTGGCGGTGGCGCGGCGCGAACTCGGCCGCGAACTGGCCGGCGGCCAGGTCGACCTCGCGATCGACGTCGCCCTGCCGATCAGCGAACCGGTGCGGCATCGGCCTTTGTTCCAGGACAGCTTCTGCGTGGTGATGCGCCGCGGCCATGCCTTGGCGAAGCGCCTGAGTCTCAAGCAGTACCTGCAGGCGCGCCATGTCGCGGTATCGACGCGCGCCAGCGGCCAGGTGATCGAGGACATCGCCCTGCTCAACCTCGGCCTGCAGCGGCAGATCGCCCTGCGTTGCCAGAACTACCACTCCGCCTGCCAGGTCGTGGCCGAATCCGACCACCTGCTGACCATGCCGGCTGGGCTCGCTGGCCGTATCGCCGCGAGCGCGCAGTTGCAACGCGCCGCGGTGCCGTTCGCGCTGCCTGCGGCGCAATTGCATTTGTACTGGCATGCGAACAGCGAGTCCGATCCGGCCAATCAGTGGTTGAGGGAGGTGGTGGTCGGAGTGTGCGAGCGGGGGTTGTTCGGGTGAGTAGCGTGCCTTTAGGAGTAGGAGCGGCGTCCTACTGGATTTCCTTCGGTCACAAGCCGCGACCGCGCTGTAA
>NZ_JMTZ01000096.1 GCF_000731095.1 Lysobacter antibioticus
AGAAAGTAACCCGCCGCTTTAGTGGCGGAAGCTTTTGGCGTTTGATCTAGATCTTGCTTAAGCGAAACGCGGCAAACCTGTTACAGCGCGGTCGCGGCTTGCGCCGCTCCTACCCTTGGCGGCGTCGCTGCAGCGGATTCGACGAGGCGCTTTAGTGGCGGAAATTTTTGGCGTTTGATCCTGATCTCGCTTGAGCGAAGCGCCGCGAGACCGAAACAGCGCGGTCGCGGCTTACGCTGCTCCTACCCTTAGGCTTCGGGAAATCGAACCAGCCCCGCTCAGCGCATATACGGCGCCTGCGTACTCTCCACCTGCTTGCGCTGGATCTGTTCGATCTTGGCGCGCTCCTCTTCCGCAGTCAGGCGGTGCTTCGGCGCGATGTTCGGTTCGATCAGGCGCATCCAGCTGCGGGTGATCTGTTTGCTCTCTTCTTCGCAACGCAGCGCGCGCGCCTCCGGCAGACGGCCGGTGGTGACGATGCGCAGGTACTTGCCCGGGTTGTTGCCGTAGATCATGCACTGCAGGTTGAAGTAGCGCTGCGCCCCGACCGAGTGCTCGTCGGCATAGGTGGCCATGTCGTGCTGGCCATCGTCGGTGGCGATGAAGAAGGTCGCGGCGAGCTGCAGTTTCTGGGCGATGTCGCTGGAGGACTCATCGGCGCTGACCAGGGACAGCATCAGGGTCGTGGCCAACTGGTCGACGGCGTCTTCCTCGCGACCGGTCGAAGGCAGGTCGAGCATGTCGATCAGGGCGTGGCCGGTCTCGTGCAGCATCAGGAAACGCAGATTCGCCAGCAGGTAGTCGAGCTGGTCGCGCGTGGCGCCGCCGTTGGCCTGGACGAAGGCCGCACCCTGGCGCACCAGCAGATCGATCATCTCGTAACACAGGACGACATCGCCCTTGTCCTTGGCGTAGAAGGCGTTGACCGTGCCGCATTCGGCGGCGATGAAGTTGATCGGCCGCGGCAGGGTGAGCCAGCCATCGAGCTGGTTGACCTCGGGCAAGTGCCTGAGCAGATCGATCTCGCGCGCCATCTCGTACGTCGGCAGCAACTCGCCGCTGCGCGGAACCACGTACTGGTAAGTGAAATGCGTGCCGTCGGCCTTCTCTTCCGGCACCACGGCAGCGACTTCGGTCGCGGCCGCTTCCGGCGGCTTGACCGCTTCGAGCGGCTTGATGGCGGCGACGGGTTTGGCGGCGGCGACCAGCGCCGCGGCGGCCTGTTTCTGCGACCAGACGCTGTAGCCCCAGATCGAGCAGACCGCGATCAGAGCGGTCGCCAGCAGGCCGATGATGATCTTCTGTACCATGTTTGTGGCTCTTGGCTGGAATACTGCAAGACCGAAGGGATCGGCCCACTTCCGAGCGCACAAGACGCGGTGACGATTGGATTCCCCCAACGGCCGTGATTCCAATCGGTGCCTACAGCGTCCTTGCCCCGTCAAGGGCGGATGGTACTCCGATGCTTATGTGACTGCATCCGCTTTTTTGACAGTAGATTTCCTTGCCGATGCACCGTCGATAGTGCGTTCTAAGCCGCCCGCCGCACCGCATGAGACCTGCGAGCAAGCGCCGGCGAACACCACACGCCCCACCCGGAACGGACGCCATGACCGCTACCACTGACGACCCGCTCGATGGCGGTCCCTTCGCCGGCGTCGACTTCGACGCCTTCGGCGAACCCGCTCGCGGCGCCGTCCTCGAAGCCTCGCAGGATTTCCGCGACGTCCTCGCAGGCCGTCGACCGAGCTTCGCCCAACCCGACATGGACGCGCCGCTGCCGGCCGACGGCGGCAGCCACGGCTACATCGGCCGCGGTTACCGGCTCTGGATTTGCCGCAGCCTGTCGAGCTTCGGCGGCGTCCACGGTTATGTGTACGGCCCGGTGCTGAGCTTCGATCAGGACGTCGCCCCCGGCAACGAACGCTCGCTCGCCGCTACCCGTTTCTATACCGCCGCGCAGCTGCAAGCGCTGTTGGCGCAGGCATGACGACGTTCGCTCGCTACCTTTGGCTTCTGGTCGCCGCGATCGCACTGCCGGCGTGGGTACATTGGCCCTACGTGGTCGGCGAGATCGATCTGGCCTCGGTCGAGATCATGACCTCGACCCGCTTCCTGTTCGAACTCGCGCTGTCGACGAGTTTCGGCTTCGTGCTGCTGGTGCTGCCGTGGTCGCTGTGGTTGCGGCGGCGGCAACGGCGCCGCGGCGTGTTGCCGCGCGATACCTGGATCGCGGCGACGGCGACGACCTTGGCGACCCTGCTCGGCCTGCACTCGAACATGACCATGTACGCGCCGTTCTACGGCAATACCTGGGCACTGTGGGAACCGACTTTCGAGTTGTTCCTGCCGCACGCCCTGTCGGTGCTGGCGATCCTGGCGCTGACCATCGCGCTGGAAGCGATCGGCGCGCAACGTGCGTTGCGCGCGGGCGTGTCGGCCGCCGTGTCTTCCGGCCGGTCCTGAGCCGCATTCGACTGAGCCGCGCTCGGCGGCGCCGTTGCTTCTCAGCAGTCGTCGTTCTCGTGGGCGAGGCGTTCGAGCTGATCGTCCAGCTTCTCGCGCTCGGCCTTCGACAAGGCCGCCTTGTGCAGTTCCACCGGCAGCAGGCGTTCGCCGTCGGGGCTGATCCAGCGCCCCTTGAGGGCGCCGTCGCGGCCGTTGAGCATCATCGCGCCGGTGACGCCGGTAACGCGGCCGTTCTCGACCAGGGCCAGATGACCGGCTTCGTCGCGGGTGGCCTGGACGCTGAGCCACTGCGACACGCCGTCGTAACGATACATCGCGGTGAGCAAGCGCTGGCCGCCGCCGCATCCGCTCTCCTGGTCGACCAGGTACAGGGTCGCCGCGCGCTTGCCGACGTGGCCGGTGTAGCGGGTCGCAATCGGCTCCTCGGCGCAGGCCAGGCCGGCCCAACACAGCAATGCGAGGGCGAGGCCGTAGCGATGCGAAACCGGCAGCGGCGTCCTTGTCGTGGCGATCATGATCGTTTCATCCGTAAGCAAAGCGGCGCTGCCGCGGCGGCGGCGAGCATGCCACACGCATCGCGGCTGCGCCGTACACTCCTGACATGGCCCCCCTGCCCGCCGCCGCCGACGTCACCATTGAAGCCGCCGCCGTCGCCGGTCTGATCCGCGACGCCTTCGCCGATTACCACGCGCGTTTCGCCGCGATCACCCGCCGCGCCCAGGGCCGGTTCGAGCGCAGCGACTGGAGCGGCGAACGCGACGACGCGATCGAGCGCATCGAGCTCTACGACCTGTGCATCGCCGAGGCCAGCGACTCGCTCGAACGCCGGCTCGGCGAGCGCGCCCGCGACCGCGTGCTGTGGTCGGCGGTGCATGCGGCCTATGCCGAAACGATCGCGCCACTGCTCGATTGCGAGCTCTACAAGACCTTCTTCAATACCCTGACCCGGCGTTTCTTCAAGACCCGCGGCGTCGATCCGGCGATGGAGTTCGTCGCCCTCGACATCGAGCCGACCGACGCCATCACCCACCCGGTGGCGCGCCACAGCTATGCGGTGTCGGAGGATCGCCTGGTAGAAACTTTCATGCGTGTGCTCGGCGACTATCCGTTCGCGGTGCCGTACGCGCACCGCACGCGCTGCGCCGCCGGCATCGCGGTGCGGCTGCAGGAGGACTTGCAGCACTGGGGCCCGCATCCGGTGCGCGCGGTCGAGCTGCTCGACACCGTGTTCTATCGCGAGCGCCGCGCGTATCTGGTCGGACGCGTGTTCGGCGAGCGCTCGTTCTCGCCGTGCGTGATAGCCCTGGTCAACGACGGCGGCGCGCTCAAGGTCGACGCGGTGCTGACCTTGCGCAGCGAAGTCGTGCAGTTGTTCAGTTACTCGCGCAGCTATTTCCATGCCGACCTCGGCACGGTCGGCGATGCGGTGGTGTTCCTGCGCACCCTGCTGCCGGGCAAGCCCATCGACGAGCTCTACACCGTGCTCGGCCGCGCCAAGCAGGGCAAGACCGAGCGCTACCGCACCTTCTTCCGCCAGTTCGCGGCGCAGCCCGGCGAACGCCTGATCCGCGCCGAAGGCGAGCGCGGCATGGTCATGGCGGTGTTCACCCTGCCCAGCTATCCGCTGGTGTTCAAGATCATCCGCGACCGCTTCGCCTACCCGAAGGACGTCGCGCGCGAGGAGGTCGAGGCCAAGTACTCGCTGGTGTTCCGCCACGATCGCGTCGGCCGCCTGGTCGACGCACAGCCGTTCCGTTTCCTGCGCTTTCCGCGCGCGCGCTTCGCCCCGGACCTGCTTGAGGAGTTATTGAGCACCTGCGCCAGCAGCATCAGCCTGGACGGCGACGACCTGGTGTTGCACCTGTGCTATGTCGAGCGCCGCCTGCGCCCGCTCAACCTGTACGTGCGCGAGCAGACCGCCGAGGCGGCGCGCGCGGCGGTGATCGACTACGGCCAGGCGATCCGCGACCTGGCCTTGAGCAACATCTTCCCGGGCGATCTGCTGCTGAAGAACTTCGGCGTGTCGCGGCACGGCCGCGCGGTGTTCTACGACTACGACGAGTTATGCCTGGTCACCGACTGCCGCTTCCGCAACGTGCCGGAACCGCGCAACCACGAGGAAGAGATGGAGTCCGGGGCCTGGTTCTATGCCGCCGGCAACGACGTGTTCCCGGCCCAGTTCCCGCGCTTCCTGGGCCTGTCGCCGGCGCTGCTCGGTGCGCTGATGCACGCGCATGCCGACATCTTCCGGGTCGAGTGGTGGCAACAGGTGCAGGACGGTCTGGTCAGCGGCCGTCACAACGACGTGGCGCCGTACCCGGAGCAGCGGCGGCTGCCTTAGTGGACGGACTCGCTTGCCGCTTGATGCTGAGGCTATCGCCTCACTGATGCCCTCATCCGGCTCTTCGAGCCAGCTTCTCCCGCGAACGGGAGAAGGGCTAGTCCCGCCGCTGCGTTGCTCCCTCTCCCGCTTGCGGGAGAGGGTTGGGGTGAGGGCACGACCGCCGCGCCCTGCACACCTCACGCACAACCATGCGCATCGCGGCAGGCGTCCTGACGGGTCAGGCTTTCCGGGGTGCGAGCGAACCAGGCGCGCCAACCGGTGACGGCGGCGGTCGCCGAACGCCGGGCGACGACTTGCCGGCTGCGCTCGACCACGGCCGCGGCAGCGGTCTCGGCGACGTCGTCGTCGGCATCGCGCGGATCGACGAAATGGCCGTGCAGGAACATCAGGTTCTTGTAGATATTCATGGCTCGTCTCCCTGCGGCGCCGGCCCGGTATGGACTGGCTTATTGAGTGATTCGCAAGGTACGCTCGCCGGATACGGCAAAAAAGCGCGCCGTTTGCAAGCCAGACTTGAAAGGGATTCAAGATGAATCGACCGCCGCTGCATGCGCTGCTGGGCTTCGCGACCGCTGCGCGCACGGGCAACCTGACCCGCGCCGCCGATTCGATGAACCTGACGGTCAGCGCCCTCAGCCACCAGATCCGCACCCTGGAAGAACGGCTGGGCCGACGCCTGTTCGAGCGCGGGCCGCGCGGAGTGCGGCTGACCGCCGACGGCGAGCGGCTGCTGTCGGTGGTCGCACCGCACCTGGATGCGCTCGACCATGCCCTGCGCCCCTACAGCCCGCGCCGCGACGAGGTGCTGACCCTGAGCCTGATGGCCTCGATGGCCTCGGCCTGGCTGGTGCCGCGGCTCGGCAGCTTCGTCGCCCGCTGCCCGCAGCTCGAACTCAATCTGTTCTCGTCGGCGGCGGTGGTCGATTTCGATCGCGAGCCGGGCATCGACGCGGCCATGCGCGGCGGCTACGGGCGTTGGCCGGGATTGGTCACCGAGCATCTGTTCAACGAGACCCTGATCCCGGTCGCCAGCCCAGCCCTTATCGAACGCATGGGCGGCGAGTTGCCGGCGCAGGAGGACCTGCATCGCTGGCCCTTGCTCGGCGACCTGTCGCCGTATTGGAAAGACTGGTTCGAGCGTTACGGCGGCAAGATGCCGAACCGCTACGTCGCCCATTTCGACGATTCCGAAACCATGCACCGCGCCGCGGTCGAAGGCCTCGGCGTCGCGCTGGGGCGCATGGCGCGCACGCGCCTGCTGATCCAGAACGGCCAGTTGGTGCCGCTGAGCCAATGCCGGCTGCAGATCGATTGGGGCCATTACCTGGTGTACCCGCAGCGCTCGATCGATCACGCTGGGCTCGGCTCGTTCCGCACCTGGTTGCACGAGCAGGCGACGGCCTACGTCGCCGAGATGGAAGCCGATCACCTCGCCCGCCACGGACGCACCGCCAAGACGGCTAATGGCCCCGCCGCCAGCCCCGCGAGCGGCCCCGCCGGCAGCGGCGCCAAGGTCGTCCGCAAGCGCCGTTGAGCACATCCCCTGTGCAGGGCGCTTGCGGTAGGCTGGCGCCCCCTGTCCGATGCCACCGGAGTCCGTTGCATGGAACGTAACCGTACTGCCCGATTGCTGTTGCTCGCCGCGTTGCTGCCCGGCCTGGCCGTGGTCGCGCACGCGCAGAAGCCCGCCGCCAAGGCCAAGGCCGCCGAGAGCGCCGCCAAGACCGCCGAACCGGCCGCCAACGCCGCACTCAAGAAGGTCATCGCCGGCAGCTGGCGCGACCCGAAGAACGTCGCCCGCGACGCCTACCGTCATCCGCTGGAAACGCTGCAGTTCTTCGGCGTGCGTCCGGACCAGACCGTCATCGAGATCACCCCGGGCGGCGGCTGGTACGCGGAAATCCTCGCGCCGTATCTGTCCGAGCGCGGCCGCTACGTCGCCGCCGTGGTCGACCCCGACACGCAGTCCGAGGACGGCGCGCGCAAGTACTACGCCAAGGCCAAGACCAACCTGGAAACCAAGTTCGCCGGCGCGCCGGCGCAGTTCGACAAGGCCGTGGTCGCCGCCTACGACAGCTACAAGCCGGCGTTCGGCCCGTCCGCTTCGGCCGACGTCGTGCTGACCTTCCGCAATGTCCACAACTGGCGTTCGGCCGACCAGGCCGAGGGCATGTTCAAGGGCTTCTTCGACGTGCTCAAGCCGGGCGGCACCCTCGGCGTGGTCGAGCATCGCGCCAAGACCGACGTGTCGGCCAACGACAAGAGCGGTTATGTCGGCCAGGCGCAGGTCATCGCGATGGCCGAAGCGGCCGGCTTCAAGCTCGAGGCCAAGAGCGAGATCAACGCCAATCCGCGCGACACCAAGGACTACCCGAACGGCGTGTGGACCCTGCCGCCGTCGAACGACCACGCGGCCGCCGACGCGGCCAAGTACAAAGCCATCGGCGAAAGCGACCGCATGACCCTGCGTTTCCGCAAGCCGCGCTGAGTCCACCGACACAGCGCCGTAGTACACCGCGAGGCGGCCCGCGCCGCCTCGCGCCCTGCCCGGCCCCGCCCGCGTGCTGATCGCCTTCAACAAACCCTATGGCGTGCTGTGTCAGTTCACCGACCGCAGCCTGCCGCCGCGCCCCACCTTGGCCGGCTTCGGCCTGCCGCCGGACGTGTACGCGGCCGGTCGCCTGGACCACGACAGCGAAGGCCTGTTGCTGCTTACCGACGACGGCGGCCTGGCCCATCGCCTGACCGACCCGCGCCACAAACAGCCGAAGACCTATTGGGTGCAGGTCGAGGGCGATCCGCAGGACCAGGCGCTGAGCGCCTTGCGCGACGGCGTCGAACTCAACGACGGCCGCACCCTGCCGGCGCAGGTCGAACGCCTCGACGCGCCGGCGCTGTGGCCGCGCGATCCGCCGGTGCGTTTCCGCAAGACCGTGCCCGATGCCTGGCTGGCGATCACCATCCACGAAGGCCGCAACCGCCAGGTGCGGCGCATGACCGCCGCAGTCGGCTTGCCGACCCTGCGCCTGGTGCGCGTGGCGATCGGGCCGCATCGGTTGGACGGGCTGATGCCGGGGCAATGGAGCCCGCGCTGAGGACCGCTCAGTCGCGGCAGTGCCGCGCGGCCTCGGCGAGTTCGCGCACTTCCACGCCCTTGCAAAAATAGCCCGGCACCACGCAGTCCAGGTACGGCCGCGCATGCCGGCGCGATTCGGCCTTGCTCGACAGCACGGCCGGCGCAGCTGCGCCGGTCTCGGCGACGCAGCGCGCGTGCTTGTCGCGCATGTAGTCCTCGCAGGCGGCCGGGCTCAGGCCGTAGTTCTCTCGCGCCTGCGGACAGAATCCCAGGGCGGTCTCGCGCCAGAGCTCGAAGAACTCGCGCTTGGGAATCGGCCGCTGCTCGATCTCGGCGATGCGGTAGTCCGACGCCGGTGCGGCGAACCAGTGCGGATAAGCGAACACGCCGGCGGCAGCCAGGGCGATCGCGATCAAAATCCGTTGCATTCCTGTCCCGATACGTAGTGCGGCATTCGTGCGGCGGGAGATTGTCCCGCGCGAGGCGCTCTTAGGGTAGGAGCGGCGTCCTGCTGCTTGGATTCGCTTCGCTGCGCGCCGATCTGCGACCGCCGTCGCAAGCATGCGGCCAATCGCGAAGCCGCATGAGATATCGACCCGGTTTGATCCCGGGTCTGTCGTGGCGACACGGCGCCGCGCCCTCTAGCGTGCCGTGACGGGCGCGTGCCAGGACCGGCCGATGCGCCACCAGCCAAGTTCTCTCTGGGGGAGACTAGCCATGACACGACTGCGTTCGATTTCGTTCGGCTTCGGCGCGATGCTGTGTGCGTCCGCCGCGTATCTGTCGTATCCCGCACCGGCCGACAGCGCGGTCGGCCGGGTCGCCGCGGCCGAGGAGCCCGGGTTCGAACAGACCCCGCCGGTGCTCGAAGACAGCTTCATCACCCCGGTCGACGACCACCCCGACGGCAATGCGTTGCTGGAATTCACCTACGTCAAAGGCCAGGACCTGCCGGCCGAGATTCCGTTCAACGTCGGCGACAAGCCGGTCAAGCTGCAGCGCGACGAGCAAAACCCGCAGCTGTACCGGGCCATGATTCCGTTCGACTTCGACGGCTTGATCAAGGAACAGGAACTGCGCCAGGCGCTGGCCACCGAAGAGAAGGCCACGGTGCCGAGCTTCGACGGCCGCGAGCATCTCGGCGACAGCCCGATCAGCTTCCTGCCGCCGGACAAGCTGCGCGAACAGATCGCCGCGCGCACCCGCATCCGCATTCCCGGCGGCGTGCTGCTCGGCCCGCCGGCGATCGTGCGCCCCGAACGCTCGCTGCTGGTCACCCACCCGGCCGTGGTCGAAGACCCGACCCGCACCTTCGACGCCTGCACCAACGCCGGCAACCCGAACGGCGCCTGGACCTTCAACCGGCTCATGACCAACATGGCCAACCAGCCGCTGACCGGCGTGGACCCCTCCGACTTCGTCGAGAACTGGATCCGCACCTGGAACACCTCGACCACGGTCAACAGCTTCGTGGTGCCGGCGCGCACCTCGGTCAATTCGCAGGTGCTCGCCAGCTGGCCGCGCCTGAGCAACGGCAAGCTCGACCTGGCCCGTTCGCCGATGCGCCTGCTGGCGATCGTCAACCGCGTCGACCTGCGCGGCAACGCCGGCTACGGCGGCGGCAACGCCGGCGAGGGGCGCTTCGTGTTCGGGGTGATCCGCCGCAACGCCACCGGCAGCTGCACCGTGCACCGCTTCACCGTGATCCTCGAATACGGCGTGCCGATCAACGGCTGCCCGGCGGTGCGCAGCTTCGCCCAGCAGTGGGGCGCCTTGGGCTCGATGAGCCTGGGCTCGTCGCTGTACAACTCGTCGCTGCAGGCGATCACCGACCAGTTCACCGGCGCCAACGCCGCGCCGCGCAAGCCCAACGGCAGCGCCATCAACCAGATCCGCACCAACGAGTTCCTGCAGAGCCCCTGGGAGCTGCGCGAGTTCAACATCGTGCGCGCCACCGCCCAGCTCGGCATCGTGCCGGCCAAGCAGACCCCGAACCACGTCTTCAACAACGCCGGCACCCTGCTCGCCAGCTACGTCAACGCCAACCAGGCGCAGGTGCTGGTCGAACAGCACTCGGTGCCGCTGAGCTATCTGGGCACGCCGTTCCTGACCGGTTCCGTGCGCAACCCGAGCCCGCAGGTGGCCTGGACCCACCCCGGCATCGTCAACAACAACGCCCGCAACAAGCTCTCGCTCAACACCTGCGACGCCTGCCACGGCCGCGAAACCCTGACCACCAGCTTCCTGCATGTGGGCCCGCGCTCGTCCGGCGCGCAGGCGACGCTGTCGCGGTTCCTGATCGGCAACGGCACCCTGGCCAGCCCGACCACCTTCAACATGGCCGACCCGGTGGTCGGCTCGACCGTCCGCAACTACGGCGACCTGGTCCGCCGCCAGGCCGATCTGGCGACCCTGCAGAGCAATGCCTGTCTGTCCGGCGGCGTGTTCCAGCAGGCGCAGTTCCAGCCGATGCTGGCCACGCACTGAGCCTTACCCAAGCAGCAAACGAAACAGGCGCCGCAAGGCGCCTGTTTCTTGTACCCGGACCATGAAAGCCAGCGCAGCCAAGCCGCTTATTTATTGTCCGGCGGCGCCACCGGCACCGAGTTAGCCCCCGGCCGCGACAGCAGCACCACTCCGCCCAGCACCACCGCGGTGCCGACCAGTTGGATCGCGGTGATCGACTCGCCGAGCACCCAGGCACCGAGGAACACCAGCGACACCGGCCCGATCACCGAGAACTGCGCGGCGGTGCCGGCGCCGAGTCGGGCCACCGCGGCCATGGTGAAGGTCACCGGCAGGAAGGTGCAGAACACCGCGTTCGCCGTCGCCAGGCCGTAGACCTGCCACGGCAGGCCGAGCAGGCCGCTCGGGTCGCGCGCGATCAGGTAATGGATCAGGGTCGCCGCGGTCGACACCACCATCGCGTAGGCGACCAACTGCAGCGAACCCATGCGCTTGACCAGCTCGCCGGACATGGCGAGGTACAAGGCATAGCTGACCGCCGCACCCAGCACGAGCGCGCTGCCGAACAGCACGTGCTCGCCCTGCACGCGCAGGTTCTCGACCATCACCAGGACCACGCCGGCATAGCTGACCGCCAAAGCGATCCACTCCTTGGCGGCGACCTTGCGCCGGTAGGCGAACAGGCCGATCAGCAGCACGATGGTCGGGTTGAGGAACAGGATCAGCCGTTCCAGCGACACCGGCACGTACTCCAGGCCCCAGAAGTCGAGCAGGCTGGACAGGTAATAGCCGAGCACGCCGAGCACCAGGATCAGGCCGAGGTCCCGGCGCGAGGGCAAGGCCTGGCGTTGCCGCGCGCGCTGAGTCTCGCGGATGCCCAGCAGCACGAACAAGGGCAGCGACAAGGCCATGCGCAGGGTCAGCACGTCGAGCGAATCGACGCCGTAGCGGTATTGCAGCTTGGCCAGGATCGCCTTGGCCGAGAACAACACCGCACCGCTCGCGGCGAGGGCGATGCCGAGGCGTCGGGCGCGGTTCGGAGCGACGGCGGAAACAGCAGGAGATACAGCAGTCATGGCGGGCAGGCGCTGGGGACGTGGAAGACTACGGTGGCGGCGGGCGGAATCGAACCGCGGCGCAGCAGCGGGCCCCGGGCGGCGCCGATCATGGCAGAGCGCTCAGGCCTCGGCACTGGCCGCATCCAGCGCGGCGATCTCGTCTGCCGACAGAGACAGCCGCGTCGCCGCGAGCAGCTCCTGCAACTGCGCCACGCTGGTCGCGCTGGCGATCGGCGCGGTGATCGAGGGCCGCGCGATCAGCCAGGCCAGGGCCACCTGGGCCGGCGTGGCGCGCTGGCCGGCGGCGACCGCGTCGAGTGCGGCGAGGATGCGCAGGCCGCGTCCGTCGAGATAACGGGCGACCGCGCCGCCGCGCGCACGGCTCTTGTCGAGGTCGTCGCGGCTGCGGTACTTGCCGGTCAGGAAGCCGCTGGCGAGGGCGTAGTAATTGATGACGCCGAGCCCGCGCTCGCGCGCCAACGGCTCCAGCTCGGCTTCGTACACGGCGCGGTCGTAGAGGTTGTAGTGCGGCTGCAGGGTTTCGTAGCGCGGCAGGCCGTGGCGTTCGGCGACGTCCAGGGCCTCGGCCAGGCGCGCGGCCGAGTAGTTGGAGGCGCCGATGGCGCCGACCTTGCCCTGCTCGATCAGGCGCGCGAACGCGCCCAGCGTGTCTTCGAGCGGGACCTTCGGGTCGTCCTCGTGGGCCTGGTAGAGGTCGATGCGGTCGGTGCGCAGGCGGCGCAGCGAGTCCTCGACCGCGGCCTGGATGTTGGCCGGCGACAGCCCGGGCCGCTGCGACCATTTGGCGACCTTGGTGGCGATGACGATGCGCTCGCGACGGCCGCCGCCCTGGGCCAGCCAGCGGCCGATCAGGGTCTCCGACTCGCCGCCGGCGTTACCGGGCACCCAGGCCGAGTAGGCGTCGGCGGTGTCGACCAGGCCGAAGCCGGCTTCGGTGAACGCGTCCAGCAGGGCGAAGGTGGTCGCCTCGTCGGCACTCCAGCCGAACACGTTGCCGCCGAAGGCGAGCGGCGCCGCCGACAGAGATGAACGGCCGAGCGGTCGCAGGCTCATTGCGGATTCCTTAATCGAAGAGCGTCCATGATGCGCCGCCGCATTCGACCGTGGCATCACCGAATCTGCAACGCCGCGTTGCCGAGCGCGGCGGGTTGTCGCAGGGGCTGTGAACTGTTCAGCTTTTCGGCTTTTTACCCCGCCTTTATGTGAAGGTTTCTGTTAACTTTCGACCGTTTCCTCGCGGTTCATTTATGCGAATTCAGCGTGAAATATCCGCCCTAGGGGATTCCAAGGACGTATGAGCACTGCCGCGACTTCCACGGGCCGGATTCTTGTCGTCGACGATCAGGCTGCGAACCTGCGCGTCGTCACCGCCCTGCTCTCGCGCCAGGGTTACGAGGTCGTGTCCGCCTCGACCGGCGACGAGGCCCTGCGCCTGTACGCCGAATCGCCGCCGGACCTGATCCTGCTCGACGTGATGATGCCGGGCATGGACGGTTTCGAAGTCATGGCCGCGTTGCGCGCCGACTCGCCGCTGCGCGTGCCGGTGGTGTTCGTGACCGCCGCCCACGACCGCGACCTGTTGCTGCGCGCTTTCGATGCCGGCGTGGTCGACTACGTCACCAAGCCCTTCCTGCCCGAAGAGCTGCTGGCGCGGGTCAACGCCCATGTCGGCCTGAAGCTGACCCGCGACCGCCTCGAGCGCGTCGCCCGCGAGCGCGAGGAACTGGTCAACCTGGTCGCCCACGACCTCAAGAACCCGCTGACCAGCGTGCTGTTCGCCAGCGACCTGCTGTTGCACAACGGCTGTAAGCCCGAACGCGTGCCGCGCTACCTGCAGATGATCCACGAGAGCGCCGACGACGCGCTGGGCTACATCCGCCATTACCTGGAAAGCCAGGCCGGCACGCGCGAGCACGGCGCGATGCAGGGCCGCGCCGACCTCAGCGAAACCCTGGGCTGGCTGGTGCGCCGCTACGAGATGCAACTCGACGCACGCGGCATCCGCGTCGAGATCGCCCCGCCGCCGCACGGCACCGCGCAAGTGGCGATGGACCCGCGCGTGTTGCGCCAGGTCAGCGAGAACCTGGTCACCAACGCGATGAAGTACGCCCCGAACAGCGACCTGCTGCTGGCCGCGCGCAACAGCGCCCCCGGCTTCTGGCAGTTGATCGTCGCCGACCGCGGCCCCGGCATCCCGGTGGCGCGCCAGCGCGAACTGTTCAAGCCCTTCGTGCGCCTGCACGACGACGACGTCGACGACGGCCTGTCGAGTGGCTTGGGCTTGTCCTTGGCGAAACAGATCGTGGTCAACGCCGGTGGCCAGCTTTGGTACGAGGAACGCAAGAACGGCGGCTCGCGCTTCATCATCGAGTTGCCGGAAGCCGCGCCGGAGTAGTCGGCTCTCGGGCCGGCGTCTGGGGCTCGGGGTCGGTGCGGCGCGAGCTGCGACCGCGGGATGCGCAGAAGGATCAACGCAGATGGCGTTGCCCGAAGCCGTTCCTCCTCGTGTGTAGGAGCGGCGTGAGCCGCGACCGCAGGGACGTGCAGAGGCACCAAGGCCGATGTCATTCATCGACGCGGAGTGCTTTCGCCGGGGTAGGAGCGGCGCGAGCCGCGACCACGCTGCGACGGTCTTGCTGCGTATCTCTGAATCAAGATCAAGATCAAACGCTAAAAGCTTCCGCCACTAAAGCGGCGGGTTACTTT
>NZ_JMTZ01000097.1 GCF_000731095.1 Lysobacter antibioticus
GTCCCTGTCTTATCGAAAAACGGCGCACGTCCTGTGCGCCGCCCTCCGGGTCTACTATTGACCGGTACAGCGACAAAACAAAGCGGCAAAGCAAAGCAGCAAAGCAAAGCAGCAAAGCAGATCTATATCGCCGCAACGGCAACGATTTTTCTGCACATCCGGTAATCGCGGCTCGCGCCGACGCATCGCTTCGATGGGCGGCATCGGCGATGCCGGCTATGCGTGTTCCTTGGTCGCGGCTTTCGTCGCTCCTACCCTTCGCGAAAGCATGCCGCTTCGATGGATGACATCGGCGTTGCGCCCTCTGCGCGTCCGTCCACACCCGCACGGCATCGGCACGCTTACGTCCGCGACACGGCTGTCGCGATCCAGCCCGAACCGCGCCGCCTCAGCCGCGACGGTTCAGACGCCGCCCCAGCCACCAGGCGCCGGCCGCGACCGTCACCCCGAGGAACAGGGCGATGCCGCTGACGCCCGGGGTGGCGCGTTCGCTGACGAACTCGCCGCCCGGCAACAGGATGATCACCGCCATCGCCAGGCAGGCGTAGGCGACCACGGTCAGTACCCAGAACAGCCACTGCAGCGCACGCAGCACTTCGCGGCTGGGTTCGTTCTCGTGGCTGGTGCGGTGGGTGCCGCCGCGACCGAGCGCCCACAGCCAATAGGTCAGCGAGGCGTTGTCGACCTTGGCGCCGCGGCGCAGCGGGCGCCGGTAGGGGCTGTCGGCATACACGGCATTGTTCAGCGGGCCGTCGTTGCGCATCAGGTTGAGGCGGTCGTTGGCCAGCGGCAGGTTACGCGGGTCGTTCGGCGCGGCGTTGACCATCAGCGGCACCACCGTCGGCGCCACCAGGGCCTCGCTCGCCGGCGCGGCCACGTTGGCCGGCACCACGTTCGGAGGCGTGCTCAAGCGCTGCATCATCGACAACTGATTGAGCAGGTTCTGCTGCGCGAGCAGGGACTCGCTGTACAACGCGCTCGTCATCGGCGCGGCCAGCACCGCATTCGGCGTCGCCACCGGTACCGCGAGCGCAGGCGCCGCCGCATAGGCGACCTGCGCCGGTAGGCCGGCGTTGCTCGCCGCGGCCACGCTCGGGTTGCCGAGCAGCGCGGTCTGCACGCCGGAAGGCTGCATGGTCATCGCGCTGCCGGGCACCGCATCGGCCGAGACCGGCCGGTTCAAGGCCGGCTGCAGCCCGGCGCTGTTGCCGAGCGCGCGTTCGGACAAGGTCGGCGGCGGGTATTGGGTGACCTGATTGAATGCGGTCTGGGTGTTGCCGCTCGACTGCATCGACTGGCCGGGCAACAAACGGCTCGGATAGGCGGCGATCTGATCGTCCATCGCCGAACCGGAACTGACCACGTTCGGGGTGTTGTGCGGGCGGTCGTGCTCGGTCGAGCTGGGCGTGGTGCCGGACGGCGGCGTGACCGGGCTGGTGTCGCTGCCGTGATTGTTATCGACACCATTGCCGCCGGTGTGGGTATCGCCGCCGCCGTGCGGTTTTTCCAGGCCCGGCGGGCCGTCGCCGTTCAGCCCCGGCGGCGAGCCGGGACCGTGGTGATCGTCGCCGCCGAGACCGGGTAGGCCCAGGCCGAGCGGATCGTGGCCATGACCGTGGCCACCGCCCAGGCCCGGGAAGGACGGGCGGTGGCCGCCCGGAAATCCGGGGAAATTCGGAAAACCCGACATGGGCGTTCTCCCAGCAGAAACCTCGCACCGGATCGATAGCGCGCTTTGGGAAATTAATCCGCTGCGGGGCCGGGAGCATCCTCGGGCCGACCCTAGGTGCGACACGCCTGCGCCGGCGTTGCGGCGGGGCGTCGTGCCTGCCGGACTGCGTTAGCGGGACGAGCGCGATGCCGCAGTCGCCGAGTCGCGTGCGTCGATGCCGCAATCACCAACGTCGCTCGCATTCGATCGACCGCCCGCTCGCCCATCGCGTCCATCGACCACGCGAATCCGACACGCAGCGTGTTGGCGCCGAGGAAGCGTCGCCATTCATCGCCTGCCTTCCACGCCGGCATGCGATCGCCGCACAAACGTGGCAACGCAGGCGTCTTTCGCCTGCACATCCTCTTGTTGCCGTTGAAGTTCTCGGCGAGACTATTCGCGCAATCTCTACGTCGCGGCGCAACGCCGCGATGCGATCGCAGCACCATCCCTCTGCCGTAAACCCCAACCAGGAACTTCAATGAGCCGACTGCCCGGCCTCGATCTGCTGCGCGCGATCGCGATCGTATGGGTGATGTTTTTTCATGCCGCCACCGCCGGACTCGGCTCGCCTTACGGCCCGATGTCGGAATTCGGCTGGATGGGGGTGGACTTGTTCTTCGCCCTCAGCGGCTATCTGATCGGCTGGCAGGTGCTCAAGCCGCTGAGTCGCGGCGAACCGCTGCGCTGGGGCGATTTCTATCTGCGCCGCGCCATGCGCGTGCTGCCGGCGTTCTGGGCGGTGATCGCGCTGTACCTGCTGGTGCCCGAGTTCCGCGAGCGCCCCGGCATGCAGCCGGCCTGGCAGTTCCTGACGTTCACCGTGAACCTGTTGATCGACTACGAACACAACAAGGCGTTCTCGCATGCCTGGTCGCTGTGCGTGGAAGAGCATTTCTACCTGGTCTTTCCGTTGCTCGCATGGTGGCTGACGCGGCGCCCGGCGTTGTGGAAAACCCTCGCGCTCGGCGTGCTGTTGGTCGCGGGCGGCATGGCCTTGCGCGCCTGGGTCTGGCATTCGAGCCTGCCCGACGGCAGCGTGGCCTGGGTCGAGCGCGTCTATTACCCGACCTGGATGCGTCTGGACGGGCTGCTCGCCGGCGTCATGCTGGCGGCGATCCGCGCCTATCGTCCGCAATGGTGGTCGGCGATGATGCAGCGCTCCGGCGTGTTGCTGGCACTCGGCCTGGCCGGCGTCGCCGCGGCGATCTGGCTGTCACAGAATCGCCTGGGTTTGCAGGCCTCGGTGTTCGGTTTCCCGGTGGTCTCGTTCGGGCTGGCCTTGCTGGTCGCCGCCGCGGCTTCGGAACAACGTTGGACCGGGCGCTTGCGTGTGCCGGGTGCGGCCTGGCTGGCGGCGGCGTCGTTCAGTCTCTATCTGACTCACAAGCAGATGTTCGGCCTGGTCTCGCGCCACTACGGCGAGCAACTCGACGGCCACGGCCTGCTTGCCTTCGCCGCCTATGCCGGCGCGGCCCTGCTCGGCGGTGCGGTCCTGTATTACGCGGTGGAGCGGCCGTTCCTGCGTCTGCGCGATCGCATCGTGCAGCGACGCGATGCCCAAGGCGAGGTCGGATCGGGTGCCGCGCTGCCGGCGGCCCAGGGCTGAGGCGGTGGGCGGGTTCGTCGGATGGCGCCTCCCCACTCCTGTTCATCGGCGGGCGATGCCTGAGATGTGACTTCTGTCATGTTTCGAGCATCCGGACTATGGCCTAAGGTGGGGAAAGCGCGCCGGACCGCGTTCGGGATAAGGTGGGTTCCGGAATCGTCGGCCGGCGATGCAGATCGCAGGCGGCGAATCCGGGCCGGTCCGTCCATGCATCCCCCGGTGTGGGCGCCTACAGTCCAGTGGCCCGATCAGTCCGTGGCCGATGTGCTCGAATCGGGCCTTGCCCGTCGTTGCCAGAGGGGTGTGAACGATGCATCGAACTCGTGCCGAACTCGATGGCGATCTGTGCCAGCTGCGTGCCGCCTTGCCGATGTGGCGGCGACAGTGGCGCGACGATGCCGTGTTCTGGCCGCGCGTCGACAGTCTCGTCGAACGTCTGTTGACGGTGACGCCGCGCCCCGAGCGCGGCCACGTGGTCTCCAACATCAATCGGATGCTGGCCTCGCAGGGCTTGCAGCACGCGCCCTACGAATGAGGCCGGCGCGCGTCGCGACTGCGGCGGCGCCTGCGCTTATCTGATCAATTCATCCAGCAAGGCCGCGACGCGCGCGGCATAGGCGTTCGGCGCGAATCGCTGGGCGAAGGCGCGGCGTTGTTCGGCGTTGCCGTCGACCGACTCGCGGCCGAGCTGGATCATCAACTGGGTCAGCATCGGCCGGTCGTGCGGATCGAAACGCGGCATGTCGCCGGGCGCGACTTCTTCCAGGGCGCTGCCTTCGGCCACCGCGACCGGCGTGCCGGCGGCCAGCGCTTCCAGTACCGGCAGGCCGAAGCCTTCCGCATACGAGGGCTGCCACAGGCGCTCGGCATCGACGTACAAACGCGCCAGGCCTTCGTCGTCGATCTCGTCGAACCAATGCACGCCGTTGAGCCGGCGCAGTTCCGGCCCGACGTCGGCGGGCGAGCCGACCACGGCCAGGTCCGGCGTGTCGTAATGCTGGCGGCGCGCGTCGAGCCAGGCGCGCAGGAACAAGTCGGCGTTCTTGCGCGGTTCGCGGGTGCCGACCAGCAACCAGTAACGCGGCGGCAAGGCGAGCGGCAGTTTGCTGCGGTCGGCCGGCGGCGGCAGCGGTGCGACCGCATCGGGCAGCACGTAGAGCTTGTGCGCATGCGCCGGGTACAAGCGTCCGCATTCGGCGGTGGTATAGCGCGACGGCGTCCAGATCGCGTCGGCGTTGGCGATCGCATGGCCGATCCGGGTCTGGTCGATCAGCCGCGTGGCCAAGGCGCGCCACGGCGAGGTGCGCGGGCGACGCAGGGTCAGCCGGAACAGGTCGTGCAGCAGCAACACCTGGCGCACGTCGGCCGGCTTGCGCCACACCGGCAATCCGCCCTCGGCGGTGGCGATGTAGATATCGATCTTCTCGCGGCGCAGCGCGGCCGGCAGAAAGCCGGCTTCGTAGTGCCAACGGTCGCGCAGGCCGGGGTCGTGGTCGAGCGGCAACGGTGCATCGTCGCTGACCGCGATGGCGCGATGCGGATGATCGGCCGGCGCGGCGGTGAACAGCACGGTGTCGATGCCGCTGCGGCCGCGCAAGGCGCGCTCCAGGGCCAGCACCTGGCGTCCGGCGGAGGTCGTCGGGGCGGCAGTGGCGGCGCGATAATCCAGGCCTATGCGCATGGCGCCCGCCTCCGTGCCGGGGCCGGCACGGGTTCGGCCGATGCCGACGGCAGCCACGGCGAAATCATTGCGGCGGCATTGGCCGTCGCGCGCGCGCAGGCAACGATCGCGGTGGAGAACGAATGCTTCATCGGATCCCGCAAGGCCCTGGGTCAGACCACTAACGGGATTGCAGCCGGATCGACCCTTCCCACTTAGTGCCAAATTAATGCGAAAAACATCACACTTATTATGTGATGTAAGTCGTTATGGTTGGCCCGGTCGATTGAATCGTTCATGAAAACGATGAACGAAAATAGCGCTTCCCCGTTCAGCTAAACGCGGTTTCGCGGCGCAGCGGCCATGCGGCTTGACAGCCTGGGCCTCCGGCTTTATCAACGGATCAGTTATTTAACCTTTCGGTTCATAGATATGTCCGTCGATTCGCTCAATGCGACCTTCGCCGCCCTGGCCGATCCGACCCGGCGCGCGATCCTGGCCCGGCTTGCCCACGGCGAGGCCGGCGTGACCGAACTGGCCGAGCCCTTCGCCATGAGCCTTCCGGCGATTTCCAAGCACATCAAGGTGCTCGAGCGCGCCGGCCTGATCGCGCGCGGCCGCGAAGCGCAATGGCGGCCGTGCCGGCTCGAGACCGAGCGGCTGCAGGAAGTCTCCGGCTGGCTCGATCGCTACCGGCAGATCTGGGAACAACGCCTCGACCGCCTCGACGACTACCTTGTGCAGTTGCAGGCGACGCACGCAAAACGCGACGACCCACCGCAACGCGGGGACCAGCGCGATGAGCACGATCCCGACTAGCGACAGAAGTGGCTTGCGCCGAGCAGGCTGCAGGCGGAGCCTGCGCCGCCATGGCTGACACCGGCGCGTCCGGGCGCAAGCGCGACGGCGACGGCGCCGGCGGTGCCTTGCCGGAGTCGGGCAGGCCGTGTTGCGGTCTGCCGAGCCCCTTGGCGAGCGCCATCCGCAGCACCGTGCGCACGCCGGCCGACGTCGCCGCGTCCGCCGCACCGCCGCCGCCCTCCGGCGAAGACGGCGAGGGCGGCGAGGGCGGGCAAGACCCGATCCGATAACAGCCGCTGCGGGCGCGGCGAAACCACGCGAGCGCCGTCCCCGCACTTCTCGTTAGCCTGCGCGGAGCGACGAGCGCACGACTTCGGCGCATCGCAGCGATGCGATCGATCAAACGCCGGCGACTGCGTCCTGCCACCGTTGCGGGGTAGCGATCGTCCGCAGTCCTTGCCGCCCCGGGCGCGCCCCGTGCCGGCGATCCGCTAACCGGGCTTTGCGCGCCGATCCCGTGCCGGCGCGTCGTTTCGCGGTCCGTCAGCCCCCTGGACTGGCGGACCGTGGCTTTTGCCGTCGGCCTGCGTCGCCACGGTATTGGCGTGCTGGTCGACCGCGTCCTTGTCGATTTGGCCGCAGGCCGTTCGTCGTCCTCATGAGAGCCGCCACCGGGCCGCTCGCCCGCGAGGAACCGACGATGAAATTCATGCTGATAGTCAAAGCCGACCGCGACAGCGAGGCCGGGGTGTTGCCCGATCCGGCCCTGCTGCGCGCGATGGGCGCCTACAACGAGGAACTGGTCCGGGCCGGGGTGCTGCTCGCCGCCGAAGGCTTGCACCCGAGCGCCAAAGGCGTGCGGGTGCAGTTCGACGGCGCCACGCGCCGGATCGTCGAAGGTCCCTTCGCCTCGACCGAGGAACTGGTCGCCGGGTTCTGGCTGATCCAGGCGCGTTCGCTCGCCGAAGCGGTCGAATGGGTCAAGCGGGTGCCGCACCCGCCGGGCGTGCCGGCGCAGATCGAGATCCGTCAGGTCTACGACCTGGCCGACTTCGGCGAAGCCCTGAGCCCGGAACTGCGCGCGGCCGAAGAGCGCATGCGCGACCGCGTCGCGACCTGGTCGAACTGATTCGACCGCGATCAGTGCGTCGCTTGTCGATTCCGCCCGCGCGGGTTCGTCGTTCGTAAGACACCGGCCGCCATGGCCGCCAGCATCGCGACGGCCATGCCCACCCACAGCACCCGTCTTACCCGGTTCAAACGCCACCACCCCAACCAGGACGACCACGCCATGCAACTGACCACGTATCTGTCTTTCAACGGCGATTGCCGCCAGGCCTTCGAGTTCTACCACGCGACCCTCGGCGGCAAGATCACCGACATGATGATCTTCGGCGACCATCCCGGTTGCGAAGGCCTGACCGAGCAGGACCGCGACAAGATCATGCACGCCCGCTACGAGCTCGACGGCTTCGCGCTGATGGGCACCGACGCCACCCACCTGTATCCCTACAAAGGCATCGCCGGCGCGCACGTCGTCGTGTCCTTGAACGACCCGGCCGAGGCCAAGCGCATCTACGACGCGTTCGCCGACGGCGGCAAGATCGAAATGCCCCTGCAGGAAACCTTCTGGGCGCTGGCCTACGGCATCGTCAGCGACCGCTTCGGCGTGCCGTGGATGATCAACTGCGAACAGGCCGGCTGACCCCGTTCAAGAGTAGGAGCGGCGTCCCACAGGGATTTTTTTCGGCGACCAACCGCGACCGCGCCATCGCATTCACCGGCGAAGGCCGTGGTGCCGACCGTTACCGGCCCGGGACGATTTCATCGGGCGTCGCAACTTTCGCCGGAGTTCGCTGGGTCGCGGTCGCGGCTCGCGCCGCTCCTACTCAAGGCTGCGATGCGGTCGCGGCCGATGGCACGCCGCTCTTAACCTGAAACGGTCGCGCGGGCCTCGTCCTAAATGCCCTTGCATCGGCGTGCGCGAGGTGGTCTGATCCTTGGCCGTGACGGCCATCGATACCCACCGTGCCATCGACGCCGTCTGGCGCATCGAATCGGCCAAACTCATCGCCGGACTGACGCGCATGGTGCGCGATGTCGGTCTGGCCGAAGAACTCGCCCAGGATGCGCTGGTGGTCGCGCTCGAGCGCTGGCCCGAGACCGGAGTGCCCGACAATCCGGGCGCCTGGCTCATGCAGACTGCGAAGAATCGCGCGATCGACCGCCTGCGCCGCAAGAAGTTGCTCGACCGCAAGCACGAGGAAATCGGGCGCGAGATCGAGGCCAGCCAGGAAGAGGTCGAGGACGCGTTCTTCGACAAGCTCGACGACGACATCGGCGACGACCTGCTGCGGCTCGTATTCATCTCCTGCCATCCGGTGTTGTCGACCGAAGCGCGTCTGGCCCTGACCCTGCGCCTGCTCGGCGGCCTCACCACCGACGAAATCGCGCGCGCCTTTCTCGCCGCCGAACCGACCATCGCCCAGCGCATCGTTCGCGCCAAGCGCACCCTGGCCGAGGCGCAGGTGCCGTTCGAGGTGCCGCGCGGCGAAGAGCTCGCGCAGCGGCTGGCCTCGGTGCTCGAAGTCATCTACCTGATCTTCAATGAAGGCTATTCGGCCACTGCCGGCGACGACTGGATGCGTCCGGGCCTGTGCGAAGACGCGCTGCGCCTGGGCCGCATCCTCGCCGGGCTGATGCCCAACGAATCGGAAGTGCACGGTCTGGTCGCGCTGATGGAAATCCAGGCCTCGCGTGCCGGCGCGCGCACCGCGCCCGACGGCACCCCGATCCTGCTGCTCGATCAGGACCGCGCGCGCTGGGACCGGATCCAGATCCAGCGCGGGCTCCAAGCCCTGGAGCGCGCCATCCGTCTCGGCGGCGCGCAGCGGCCGTATGCCTTACAGGCCGGGATCGCCGCCTGCCATGCCAGCGCGCCGACCGCGCAGGACACGCCGTGGCCGCGCATCGCCGCGCTGTACCAGCAACTCGCGGTGCTGACGCCGTCGCCGGTGATCGAACTCAATCGCGCCGTGGCCTTGTCGATGGCGTTCGGCCCGGCCGCCGGCCTGGAACTGGTCGACACGCTGATCGACGAGCCCTCGCTCAAGCACTACCACTTGCTGCCGACGGTGCGCGGCGACCTGCTGTTCAAGCTCGGCCGCCGCGACGAAGCGCGCGCCGAGTTCGAACGCGCCGCCTCGATGACCCGCAACGTGCGCGAGCGCGAACTGCTGCTCGCGCGCGCCGCCGAAAGCGTCTGAAGGTCAGCGCGACCGGCGAGTGGGCGAACCCGGGTTCGCATCGCGGCGCCATGGCGGCATTCGCCGCAGGTGTCGCGAGGGGAATCGGCAGCGCCGACACCGTCGTCCCAGGCATGGAATTCACAACATCCGAACGTGCGAAAACCGCGGAAATTTACCGGTTTTTTACACGCCCGCCGACGGCCTCGACCAGGATGCGCGCAACTCGGGCCGCGTGGAGGGAAACACGATGAGCAACCTAGCTATCGGCATAGCCATTGTCGTCGCACTGAATGTCTGGGCCACCGTCGTGGTGGTGCGCAACGAGGAGCCGCAAACGCATACGCGGCGCCGGCAACTGGGACTGATCTGGCTGCTGCCGGTGTTCGGCGCGACGCTGTGCTTGGCGATACACGCCAGTGGCCAGGTCATTGCCCACGGGACGCGCCGCGCAGGCGCTATGCGTTATCGGTCGGGCCGCGGTGCGGCCAACGATTTCGTATTTCCGCAGGCGGTGTTCTTCGCCAGCACAGCCGGTCAAGACTGCGGCGACCACGGCTGGGGCGGCCCTTGCGGCAACGACGGCAGCACCGAGGGCGGTGGCGACTGCGGTGGTAGTGACGGTGGTGGAGGCGGGGGCGGGGGCGACTGAGTCGCGCTGCTCAAACGCCGTCGTCGGCCATCGCACCGACGATCAACCGGGCCAACGTCGCCGCGGCGTCGGCTTCCTCGATGCGCCCGCGCGTCATCTCGCGCGACAAGGCGTCGCCTGCGCCGATGATGGCGACGCAGCGGCGCAGCAACTCATCGGCGGGCAACGCCGCCGCGAACGGCGCGAGCAGATCGCGGTAGAAGTTCACATAACCTTCGACCA
Organism: Lysobacter antibioticus; assembly: GCF_000731095.1. Classification (GTDB taxonomy): domain Bacteria; phylum Pseudomonadota; class Gammaproteobacteria; order Xanthomonadales; family Xanthomonadaceae; genus Lysobacter; species Lysobacter antibioticus_B. The sequence goes on from NZ_JMTZ01000097.1 coordinate 9,901, forward strand.
GTTCCTGCTGGAACTTTTCCATTTCCTCGTCGCCGGCCAACGCGGCGTTGATCGCGTGGCATTCCGGCCCGGCGGTGCGGAAGCAACTCATGTAGCTCTCGCCGAGCAGGCGCGCGACGTCGTGCAGGCGATGCGGGGTGCGCTGGAAGTCGCGTCGCACCACCGCGTTCTGGCGGTCGTCGATCTGCTTGTACAGCGCGATCAACAGGCCCGAGCGAGTGCCGAAATGTTCGTAGGCGATCGGCTTGCTGACCCCGGCACGCTCGGCGAGGTAGCCCAGGGTCAGGGCATCGGTGCCTTGCTCGCGGACGATGCCCATCGCCGTTTCGAGCAACTGCTCGCGACGTTCGGCCTTGGGCAGGCGTTTGGCGGGGGTGTCGGTCATGGAGCGGTCTCTGGCGGGACGGTGGTGGGTGCAGCGGAGAAAAAAGCGCTTGACAGCCTGGGCAGGAGTGTATCTTACTATTGGTAACTTACCAATCGTAGCTTGTGCCGGTGCCCGCCGGATGCCGCGCACGCTGCCTCATCCAGGAGCTTGGATCATGAACGCAATCGCCAACAAACCCGTCCTCATCATCGGCGGTTCCGGCGTCGTCGGCGCCCAGGGCGCGCAGGCCCTGCGCCGCCTGCAGCCCGACCTGCCGATCGCCATCGCCGGCCGCGACCTGGCCAAGGCGGCGAAGGTCGCGGCCGAGGTCGGCCAGGCCGAAGCGGTGCGGGTCGACCTGGCGCGCGCCGACCTCGGCCTGGGCGACGACGCGCGCTTCGGCGCGGTGGTGGTGTTCGTCAAGGACGACAGCCTCAACACGCTCAAGTACGCCCAGCGCCACGGCTTGCCCTACATCAGCACCTCCAGCGGCTCGTTCGAGATCGCCCCGGAAGTGGCGCGCCATCTGCGCCATCCCGGGCGTTCGCCGATTCTGCTCGCCAGCCATTGGCTGGCCGGCACCGCGACCTTGCCGGCGCTGCATTTCGCCCGCGACTTCCGTCGGCTCGACCGCATCGTGATCTCGGCGCTGCTCGACGAGCAGGACATGGGCGGCCCGGCCGCGGCCGCCGACTACGAACGCCTGACCACCGCCGCCGCGGCGCAGATCCTCGACCAGGGGCGTTGGCGCTGGGTGCGCGGCGAGGAGGCCGCAACCACCTTCGCCAGCGTCGACGGCACCGTGGTGGAGGCCGCGGCGTACTCGCCAATGGACGTCGTCAGCCTGGCCGCGGCGACCGACGCGCACTCGATCCGCCTCGACATGGCCTTGGGCGAAAGCGCGAGCCGGCGCCGTGGCGAAGCCTTCTCGACCGAGATCGTGATCGAGCTCGAAGGCGAGCGCCACGACGGCACCCACGCGCGCACCCGCCACGAACTGGTGCATCCGCAGGGGCAGGCGCCGATGACCGCACTCGGCATCGCGCTCGGCGTCGAACGCCTGCTCGGCCTCGCCGGTGGCGAAGCGGTCGCGCCGGGCCTGTACACGCCGGACCTGTTGATCGACCCGGCTTATCAACTGGCGCAACTGCAGGCCTTCGGTGTGCAGGTGGCGCAACGGCCGGCCGTCGAGATCCGCGCCGCCGCCTGACGACCCCTCGCCGTCGCTGCTGGTCACGCAGCGACGGCCGACCGCACACCACGCCATCCCCGGCCGACGTCCTGGTGACGTCGGTTGCGACCGCTTGCGGCCCCGCGCCGCGCCCAGGACTCCGTCATGGACTTCTCGCGTTTCTTCATCGACCGTCCGATCTTCGCGGCGGTGCTGTCGATCCTGATCTTCGCCGCCGGCCTGATCGCGATCCCGCTGTTGCCGGTCAGCGAATACCCCGACGTGGTGCCGCCGACCGTGGTGGTGCGCGCGGTCTACCCGGGCGCCAACGCCAAGGTCATCGCCGAAACCGTAGCCACGCCGCTGGAGGAAGCGATCAACGGCGTGGAACGGATGATGTACATGAAGTCGGTGGCCGGCTCCGACGGCGTGCTTGTGGTCACCGTGACCTTCAAGCCCGGCACCGACGCCGACCAGGCCCAGGTGCAGGTGCAGAACCGGGTTAGTCAGGCATTGGCGCGTCTGCCCGAGGATGTGCGGCGCCAGGGCGTGACCACCCAGAAGCAGTCGCCGACCCTGACCATGCTGGTGCACCTGATCTCGCCGGACGGCAAATACGACTCGCTGTACCTGCGCAACTACGCGACCTTGAAGCTCAAGGACGATCTTGCGCGGCTGCCCGGCGTCGGCCAGATCCAGATGTTCGGCAGCGGCGACTACGCGATGCGTATCTGGCTCGACCCCAACCGCATCGCCGCGCGCGGCCTGAGCGCGGGCGACGTGGTGCGGGCGATCCGCGAACAGAACGTGCAGGTTTCGGCCGGCCAGCTCGGCGCCGAGCCGATGGCGAACCGCAGCGAGTTCCTGATTCCGATCAACGCCCAGGGCCGCTTGCACAGCGAAGCCGAGTTCGGCGGCATCGTCGTCAAGAGCGGCGCCGACGGCGAGCTGGTGCGGCTGTCCGATGTGGCCCGTATCGAACTCGATGCCGGCGACTACAGCCTGCGCGCCCAGCTCGACAACCAGGACGCGGTCGCGATCGGCCTGTTCGAGGCGCCCGGCGCCAATTCGATCGGCCTGTCGAACGCGGTGCGCGCGCGCATGAGCGAGCTCGCACGGACCTTCCCGCCGGGGTTGGAGTACCGCATCGTCTACGACCCGACCGTGTTCGTGCGCGACTCGATCAAGGCGGTGGTCACGACGCTGTTGGAAGCCGTCGCCCTGGTGGTGCTGGTGGTGATCCTGTTCCTGCAGACCTGGCGTGCTTCGATCATCCCCTTGCTCGCCGTGCCGGTGTCGGTGGTCGGCACCTTCGCCGCGCTGTACCTGCTCGGTTTCTCGATCAACACCTTGAGTTTGTTCGGATGCGCGGTGTTCGTGCCGATGGCGTTCCTGTCGGGCGTGACCGGCCAGTTCTACAAACAGTTCGCGGTGACCATCGCCATCTCGACGGTGATCTCGGCGATCAACTCGCTGACTTTGTCGCCGGCGCTGGCCGCGAAACTGCTCAAGCCGCATGGTGCACCGAAAGACGCGCCGACGCGCCTGATCGAGCGCCTGTTCGGCTGGCTGTTCCGCCCGTTCAACCGCTTCTTCGCGTCGAGCTCGCAGAAGTACCAGGGCGCGGTTTCGCGCGCGCTGGGCAAGCGCGGTGCGGTGTTCGTCGTCTATGCGCTGCTGCTGGTCGGCAGCGGCCTGATGTTCAAGGCCGTGCCGGGCGGCTTCATCCCGATCCAGGACAAGCTGTACCTGATCGGCGGGGTGAAACTGCCCGAAGGCGCCTCGCTCGCACGCACCGATGCGGTGATCCGCAAGATGAGCGCGATCGCGATGTCGACCGAAGGCGTGTCGGCGTCGGAAGGCTATCCCGGCCTGAACCCGTTGCAGTTCACCAACACGCCCAATACCGGCACCTTGTTCTTCGAACTCGACGGTTTCGGCGAGCGCGAGCGCAGCGCCGAGGCGATCAACGCCGAACTCAACGAGAAGTTCGCGGCCCTGCAGGAAGGCGCGGCGTTCTCGTTCATGCCGCCGCCGATCCTCGGCCTCGGCGCCGGTTCGGGCTATGCGCTGTACATCCAGGACCGCAGCGGCCAGGGCTACGGCGAGCTGCAGAACGCACTCAACGGCTTGAGCGGCGCGGTCGCGCAGACCCCGGGCATGGGCTATCCGATCAGCACCTACCAGGCCAACGTGCCGCAGCTCGACGCGCGCGTCGACCGCGCCAAGGCCAAGGCCCAGGGCGTGCCGCTCGACGAACTGTTCGATACCTTGCAGACCTATCTGGGCTCGGCCTACGTCAACGACTTCAACCGTTTCGGCCGCACCTACCAGGTCATCGCCCAGGCCGACGGCGCCCACCGCGACAGCATCGAGGACATCGCCAACCTGCGCGTGCGCAACGTCGACGGCGCGATGGTGCCGCTGGGCTCGATGGTGAGCCTCGGCGAAACCTACGGCCCCGACCCGGTGATCCGCTACAACGGCTATCCCGCCGCCGACCTGGTCGGCGAATCCGACCCGCATCTGTTGTCCTCAAGCGAAGCGATGCAGTCCCTGCGCGAACTGGCCGCCAAGCACTTGCCGAACGGCATGGCCATCGAGTGGACCGACCTGAGCTATCAGCAGGCGACCCAGGGCAATGCCGCGCTGATCGTGTTCCCGCTCGCGGTGTTGCTGGCCTTCCTCGCGCTCGCGGCCTTGTACGAAAGCTGGACCCTGCCTTTGGCGGTGATCCTGATCGTGCCGATGACCTTGCTGTCGGCCTTGTTCGGCGTCTGGCTGGGCGGCGGCGACAACAACGTGTTCGTACAGGTCGGCCTGGTCGTGCTGATGGGCCTGGCGTGCAAGAACGCGATCCTGATCGTCGAATTCGCCCGCGAACTGGAACTGCAGGGGCGCGGCATCGTCGAGGCAGCGCTGGAAGCCTGCCGCCTGCGTCTGCGCCCGATCGTGATGACCTCGATCGCCTTCGTCGCCGGCACCGTGCCCCTGCTGATCGGCCAGGGCGCCGGCAGCGAAGTGCGCGCCGCCACCGGCATCACCGTATTCGCCGGCATGCTGGGGGTGACCTTGTTCGGTCTGCTCCTGACTCCGGTGTTTTACGTGGCGTTGCGGACGTGGGTGGCGCGGGGTGCGGCGGCGCGCTTGCTCTCGGGTAGGAGCGACGCAAGTCGCGAACGCGTTGCATCGGGCTAACGGCGTCAGCGACTGCAGCCCTGTAGGAGCGGCGTGAGCCGCGACCGCGCTGTGTCCCGTTGTAGCGTGTCTGGCGGTGTGTCATTGAAGCAACTGCAACTGCAACTGCAACTGCAACTGCAACTGCAAAGCTTCCGCCCGCTAAAGCGGCCGGGTTACTTTCTTTTGCTAAGCCTAAAAGTCCGTCTGGATTCCCTTCGGTCAAAGGTAACCAAAGAAAAGGGCTCTCCTTATCCTATCGAAAAACGGCGCACGTCCTGTGCGCCGCCCTCCGGGTCTACGGTTGCATTGCTAGATCGGAACTGCGCCAAGCTTTCAAGGCAACGGCAACGGCGGGCCGGGGGCTTGTGATTGGGGTAGGAGCGACGCAAGTCGCGACCGCGTGGCTTCAACCTCGCGGCGCCATGGTCGTGCGGGTGGGTGCTGCGGGCTGATCCAGATCGCTGCATCTTGTTGAGATCGCGGCTTGGGCCCAGACCGACCAGAATGATCACTGAGTTGATCGGCGTCACAGAAGCGACGCGCGTCTGCAACATCTGCAACATGGGCTGTGGATGATGGCGGGTCGCCTGACGCTTCCGGGGATGCCCTACCGATGACCGACCCGCAACGCCGCCGCTTCCTGGTCGGGCTCACCGTGGGCGGTGCGGCGACCGTCGCCGGGCCGCTGGCGCTGTGGCGCTGGACCGGCGGTCACGGGCATAGCCTCGGTTCGGGCCCGGCGCCGAAGTTGTCGGAGTTGGCGCCGGACGCTCGCTTCGTGCAGCCGCTGCGCTTGCCCGGTGCCGACGGCCTGCTCGCCGAGGTCGATCTGAAGCAACCGCTGCGCTTGCTGGCGCAGACGCTTGCGGTGGGGCTGTTCCCGGGCCCGGCGACTTCGCTGTGGGCGTATACCGGCCGCATCGGTGCGCGCGAGGTCGGCAATCCCTTGTTGCATGCGCGCCGCGGCGATACGGTCGAGGTCGAACTCGATAATCGCCTCGCCGAGGCGACTACGATCCATTGGCACGGCCTGAGCATCGACGAGGCCAACGAGGGCAGTGGTCTGCATCCGGTCGCGCCCGGCGCCCGCCGCAGCTATCGCTACCGCGTCGACAACCGCGCCGGCCTGTACTGGTATCACGCTCATCCGCACGGCCGCACCGGCGTACAGTTGCAGCGCGGCCTGGCCGGTTTGCTGTTGGTCGAAGACGAGGAAGAGCGCGCGCTGCGGCAGCGCCTCGGCATGCGCTGGGGCGAGCGCGATCTGCCCTTGATGATCGCCGACAAGCAGGTCGGCGCCGACAACGCCATCGTCTACAAGGACGGCGCCGACGACTGGATCGGCAACCGCGTGCTGGTCAACTGGACGCCCGAGCCTTACCTCGACGTGATTCCGGCCTGGTATCGCTTCCGTCTGGCCAACGTCGCCAATGCGCGCATGCTGCGGGTGGCCTTCGTGCAGGGCGACCAAGTGCTGCCGATGCAGTTGATCGGCACCGACGGTGGCCTGCTCGCCCAGGCCTGGCCGGTCGACGATGTGTTTCTCGGGCCGGCGCAGCGCATCGACGTGCTGGTCGACTTCGGCGCGCTCACGCCCGGCCAGCGGGTGATGCTGCGCAGCCTCGACTACGTGGCGATGGAAAACGAGGACGAATCCGGCGCCTTCCTGCCCGACCCGATGGCCGATCATCCCGGTGCCACGCCGATGGGCGCCGCGTTGGACCTGATGGAACTGCGGCTGATCGAATGCGCGACCGAACGCCGGCCGCCGACGCGGCTGCCCGACCTGAGCGCCTTGTCGAAGATCGACCCATTGCCCGACACCGCCGACTGGCCGGTGCGCGCCTTGCGCCTGCGCATGGACGAGGAAGGGCGTTGGTTCATCAACGACTGGAACTTCCACGACAGCGGCCACGAGCCGGCGTTTTCGGTGCGCCGCGGCAGCCGCGAGGTCTGGGAAATCCGCAACAGCATGACCAGCATGCCGCACCCGATCCATCTGCACGGCTTCCAGTTCCGAGTGCTCTCGCGCAGCATCAGCCCGCCGGATATCCGCGGCCGCCAGGTCGCGCCCGGCGGCCTGACCGCGCAGGACCTGGGCTGGAACGACACCGTCGTGGTCTGGCCCGGCGAGATCGTGCGCCTGGCCATCGACTTCGCCCAACCGCTCAGCGGCAGCCATCGCTACATGCTTCATTGCCACAACCTCGAACACGAGGACATGGGCATGATGCTGACCTTCGCGGTGACCGACTGATTCCGCCTTCCCGATCGATGCCCCTGCATTACGGAGTTGCCATGCGCCACGATTTCCTGCGTCCGACTCTGCTCGCCACCGTCCTGGGCCTGGCCGCATGCACGCCGCCTGCAGGCGGCCCAGCGGGCGACGCCGCCAGCGATGCCGCCGGCGGCGCGCTGACCGCGGCCGAGCTTGACAGCGAGAAGGCCCGCATCAGCTACATCGTCGGCCGCGATTTTGCTCGCAGCATCGAACCGATCCGCGGCGAACTGGACCAGCGCATCGTGCTGCGCGCGATCCGCGACGCCCAGGCCGGTGCGCCGATGTTGTACGACGAGGCGCAGAGCAAGAAGATCCGCGAAGGCTTCAGCGAGCATCTGCGCAACAAGCGCGACAGTGAGCTCAAACAGCTCGCCGCGCGGAACCTCGAAGCCGGCGACGCCTTCCTGAAGAAGAACGCGAAAGTCGACGGCGTGGTCAGCACTGCTTCCGGTCTGCAGTACCAGATGCTGCGGGCGGGCAAGGGTGCGCACCCGAAAGCCAGCGACACCGTACGCGTCAACTACGTCGGCCGCTTGCTCGATGGTAGCAAGTTCGAGAGCACCTACGACACCGACCACCCGGCCGAATTCGTCCTTGCCCAAGTCATGCCGGGCTGGACCGAAGCCGTGCAGCTGATGACGCCGGGCAGTCAGTACCGCTTCTGGATTCCGGCCAAGCTCGCCTACGGCGAGCAGGGGTTGCCTGGGCAGATCGAACCCAATGCGACCTTGGCGTTCGAGATCGAGCTGTTGGAGATTGCAGGGCAGGGGGCGCCGACGCAGGGGGAATGAGGGCTGCGGTCGCGATCGGGTTATTTCTTGATCGCACTGTTGATGTCGGGTGAAGTGGCTGTTCGGTTCGCTGAGATTATGCCGCTCTCCGCTCTCCGCTCTCCGCTCTCCGCTTCTTGCTCTTCGCTTTTCCTGCGAATTGGAGACCCGAAGGGCGGCCCGCATGGATGCGGGCCGTTTTTCATCGGGACATGGATGTCCCGTATGAAAAATCCCTGCGT
>NZ_JMTZ01000098.1 GCF_000731095.1 Lysobacter antibioticus
AAAAGAAAGTAACCCGCCGCTTTAGTGGCGGAAGCTTTAGGCGTTTGATCCTGATCCTGATCTTGCTTGAGCGATTCGCAACGAGACCGACGCAGCGCGGTCGCGGCTTGCGCCGCTCCTACCCCTGCGACGGCACGCCGCTTCGATGGGCGGCATCGGCACTACTTCTCGGAGCGTCCCGCGGTCGTGGCTCGCGCCGCTCCTACAGAAGAGCGGCATCGCGGCCTTCGCGCAATAGCGAGGCTACTCGGAGCGCAACGCGCTATGCGGGACGTCGAGCTCCAGCGACAGCGCCAGATGATCGGACAGGGCGGCGGGCACGGCGCGGGCGCCGGCGAAGCCGAGGCCGTCGCCGAGCAGGATGTGGTCGATCGCGCGCTGCGGGCGCCAGCTCGGGAAGGTCGGCAGGGCGCTCGATGGCGGTTGCAGGCGGGTGTTGCGGAACAGCGCCTGCATTTCGGGGCGATCGGCCGAGCAGTTGAAGTCGCCCATCAGCACGGCGTGCGGGTGGTCGTGCAGCAGTTCGGCGATGAAGGCAAGTTGCGAAGCGCGCGAGGTCGCGCCAAGCGAGAGATGCGCCACGGCCACGGTCAGGCCGTCGTCGTCGTCCCCGTAGTGGGCGATCAGCACGCCACGGCCGGAGATGCGCCCGGGCAAGGGATGGTCGACGACCTCGCGCGGTTCCAGCTTGCTCAACAGGCCGTTCGCGCTGGAGGCGACGCTGCCGACGCGGCGGTTGGGCTGGTGGCTCCAGTACTCGAAGCCGGCGCGTTGGGCGAGGTAGTGGGTCTGGTTGGTGAAGCCTGAGCGCAGACTGCCCGGGTCGCTTTCGTTGAGGCCGACGATGTCGTGTTCGCCGGCCAACTGGGCGATGGTGTCGAGGCTGCCGCGCTTGTTGCCGGCGGGCAGCACGTGCGACCAGCTGCGCGTCGCGTAATCGCTGTAGCGACGCGTGCTGGAGCCGGCCTGGATGTTCGCGCTGAGCAGGCGCAGCCGGCGTGTATTCATGCGGGGGAGCGTCGGGCGCGCAGCCCGATCAGCCCTTGCTCGCCGGAGCCGGGGCGGCGGCTGCCGGTGCCGGCGTTGCGGCCGGTGCGGTTGAGCCAGCCGGTGCTTCGGCCGGGGCGGCAGCGGGTGCCGCGCCCTGGGTGGCGGCGCGCTCGCGTGCGACCAGGTGGTCGGTGATGCGCAGCATGTCCTCGAAGCTCTTGCCCTTGACCAGGTACTTGCCGTTGACCACCAGCGAGGGGCTGGAGCTGACGCCCGAGCGCTGCATGAACTGTTCGGCGCGCTTGAGCTTGGCGTTGATCGCGAAGCTGTTCATGGTGCCGATGAAGTCCTGCGGCTTGGCGCCGAACTTGGCGTAGAACTGGCCGAACTGTTCGTCGGTGACGCTCTGGTAGGAGAGCGACTGGTCGATGTGGACGGCGCGGAACATCGCCTCGTGCGACTTCTCGAGCAGGCCGAGGGTCTGCGCGGTGTAGAAGGCCTTCGCGAACGGAACCGGGTTGGCGCCGAACGGGCCGGCGATCGGGGTGAACTTGACGTCGGCGGTCTGCTTGGCGCGCCAGTCGAGCACCTGCGGTTCGAACTGCGCGCAGTGCGGGCAGGTGTAGCTGAAGATCTCGGCGACTTCGATCTTGCCGGCAACCGGCTCGTAGGGCTGGCCGGCCGGGATTTCGTCGTAGTCGGCGCCGACCACCGGGGCCGGGCCGGCCGGCGGCGTGGCCACGGCGGCGGGCTGGATCGCCGGCGCTTCCGGCGCTGCGGGGGCGGCCGGTGCGCCGTCGGCCGGGGCTGCGGTCGCAGCGTCGGTGGTCGCCGGGGCGGCGTTGTCGGCCGGGGCCGCGGTTTCGGTCTTGGTGCAGGCGGCGAGCGCGAACAGGGCGCTCAGCACGAGCGGATAGCGGGACAACGAAGCCATACGCGAATTCATCAGGGAAATCTCCGCAATACGTTCAAAGGAAGTGTGGGCATCGGCGCCGGGCTGAAGCGCTCGTCGCGATGCCGACAGGAGCGGCGTTCAGGATAACGGCCGCGGCAGGGAAGGGGGAGTGCAGGGTTCGGCCGGGATGCGGAAGGGGCGAGCCGCCGTGGCGAGTCGCGACCCCAGCACCCCCGCCGTAGTAGCGATCAGCGCTTGCCCGCGCGTTCGCGCGCGACCAGGTGATCGGCGACGCGCAGCATGTCGTCGAAGCCTTTCTGGGTGGTCACGCGGTACTTGCCGGCGACCACCAGCGACGGCGTGCCGTCGACGCCGGCGGCCATGATGAAGGCCTTGGCGCGCTCCATCGCCTTGGCGGTCGCCGGGCCGGCCATGGCCGTCGCGAAGGCCTGACGGTCGGCGCCGTGCTGGGCGTAGAAACCGGCGATTTCGTCGGTCGAGGCGTTCTGGATCGGCAGGCGGTGTTGCTCGTGCAGGGCGCTGAACATGGCCTCGTGGGTCTTGCCGAGCAGCTTCATCGATTGCGCGGTGTAGAAGGCCTGCGCATACGGGTTCCAGTAGCCGCCGAACGGCGCGGCCAACGGCACGAAGTTGACGTCGGCCGGCTGCCTGGCGCGCCAGGCGGCGACCTGCGGCTCGAAATGCGCGCAGTGCGGGCAGGTGTAGCCGAACACTTCGACGACTTCGACCTTGCCCTTGACCGCGGCGAAGGGCTTGCCGCCTTCGATCTCGACGTAATCGACGCCGGCTTCCGGCGCCGGGCCCGCGGGTGCGGCCGCCTTGGGCGCGGCGAACGCGGCGAACGGAAGCACTGCGAGCAGGAACAGGGAGGCCAGGCGTGGATTCATCGGAAAGTCTCGTCGGTGGCGGAATGAACGGGCGTAAAGCTTGCGCCCTCCGGCGACGGCCGGCCGGGCATAAAAAACGCCGGCACCAAGGATAGCGGCCGGCGTCTTCAACAGGAGTATCGGTACGACCCCGGTGTGCGCCAGAAGTTCCACTACCGCGACAAGCGGTGACTGCGGTCACCTTATGCGCGGGCCTGCCTGGGCAGGTCGTCCGACCATGCCGCCTGATCGGGCCCGCTGATCAGGTCGGCTGATCAGGCGCCGCAACGAAAAACGCCGGCCTGTCTCCAGGCCGGCGTTCGTCTGCATCGCGTTGGCGCGAGGCTCAGCCCTGGGTGGGCTGGGCCGGTGCGGCCGCCGGAACGGCTGGAGCCGCGGCGGGCGTCGCTGCCGGGGCCGGAGCGGCCGGGGCGGGTGCTGCCGGTGCGCTGGCGGCCGGTGCGGCCACTGCGGGAGCCGGCGCATCGGCGGCGGCGACGTCGTCGGCGCGTTCGTGCAGGCCCTGCAGGTAGCTCGACAGCGAACCGATTTCCTCGTCGCTGAGCTGCTTGGCGACCGTCGCCATGATGTTGAACAGGTGCGGGTCCTTCTGCGTGGTCGTGCCGGCGCGGTATTCCTCCAGGCGACGCTGCGAGTAGGCGGCCTGCTGGCCGGCGATGTGCGGGTAGGCCGGGCCGGGGTTGCCGGCGCCGCTGGGGCCGTGGCAAGCCATGCAGGCCGGGATGCCGCGAGCCTTGTCGCCGTTGCGGAACAGTTGCTCGCCGACTTCGAAGAACTTCTTGCCCTTGTTGACGCCCGAGGCGATCAGGGTGTCGTCGGCGACGCCGGCGCCGGACTTCTGGGTGGCGAAGTAAGCGCCCAGGTCGCGGGCGTCCTGGTCGCTGAGGGCGTCGGCGAAGGGCTTCATCGCCGCGGCCATGCCGGTATTGCGCTCGCCGCTCTTGAACAGGGCGATCTGGTGGGCGATGTAGCGCTCGCTCTGGCCGGCCAGGCGCGGGTACTGCGGATCGGTCGGGTTGCCGTCGAGGCCGTGGCAGGCCGCGCAGGTGCCGGCCTTGGTCGCGCCGGCCTTGACGTCGCCCCAGGAGGCCTTCGCCGCGGCGTTCAGCGGCGCGGTCTGGACCGGCTCCTTGTCGGGAATCGGCGTGACCGTGGCTTGGGCGTACGCAACGGCGGCGGCCGCGAGAGCGGCGAGGCCGACGAGGCCTAGAACGCGGGCTTGGCTCATGTAGCTGGGCTCCGAACTACTGGCTTGCTGGGTGGCAGGCTGAAAGGGGCGTACTGGGGACCGGACTGTGCGCAAGCTGCCGCCACCGGAACCTCGGAATTATCTTCGCCGGCCCCGACCGGGTCAACGCGGATTCAGTCTGCGGCACGCCGAAGGGTGGGGCGTGCGATCCTAATGGCATGAACAATCCCCTCGCCCGTGCCCGTTACCTGCTGTCGGCGCACAACGTAAAGCAGCTCCCGCCCGACGGCGGCTACGAGGTCGCCTTCGCCGGCCGCTCCAATGCCGGCAAGTCCAGCGCCCTCAACGCCATGTGCCAGCAGAACGCCCTGGCGCGGGTGTCCAAGACCCCGGGCCGGACCCAGCAGCTGGTGTTTTTCGACGTCAGCCCCCTGTACCGCGGCCCCGAGCCCGCCCCGGAGCCCGACCGCTTCCTGGTCGACCTGCCCGGCTACGGCTACGCCAAGGTCCCGCAGAACCTGCAGGCCCACTGGCAGGCCTTCCTGGACCGCTACTTCGGCACCCGCGAGGCCCTGCGCGGGCTGGTCGTGGTGATGGACATCCGCCACCCGCTCAAGGACTACGACCGGCAGATGCTCGGTTACGCGGTCGAACGCGGCCTGCCGGCGCATGCGTTGCTGACCAAGGCCGACAAGTTCGGTCGCGGCCAGCAACAGCAGCAGCTGATGATGGTGCGCAAGGAACTGAGCTCGGCCTTCGGCGACACGGTCAGCGTGCAGACCTTCTCCGGCGAGTCCAAGCAAGGCGTCGAAGAGGCCTGCGCGGTGGTCTCGCGCTGGCTCGAACTGGTCCCGCCGCCGGCCGCCTGAGCCGGCCGCGCCGTCGGCCAGCCGATTCTGTTTCAGAAGCCGCTGGCCGCTCCGCCCGCGCCGACTGCGTTACTCCCTGGGTAGAAGGGCTTCCGCGCGACCTGCGCGGAGGGCGATCTTCGGCTCAAGGAACGAGATGGACACGATCACCGACCCCCAGACCATCCTGGCTGCGGGCGCCTATGGCACGGCGCTGCTGTTCTTCGCCTACGGCGCCTATGCGCTGCTCAAGACCCGCAACGCCGAGCAGAACAAGAACGTGCGCTGGTACCTGGGCATCGGCGCGGCGGTGGTGGTGGCGATGATCGGCTTCGACACCCTCAAGAGCTGGCGCAGCGGCGAGCGCGTGGTGCCGAACGTCTACCTGACGTTCTCGCCGCGCTTTTCGGCGATCGACCTGCCCGACCCGGAAATCATCTACCGCGGCCAGGCTTTCCCGCCGAACGCGGCCATCGAGGTCGCCGACAACAACAGCAGCATCAACATCTCGGTCGATTCGATCATCAAGAAGGTCGAGGACTTGCAGCAGAACAACCGCGACCTGCAGAACGCGGTCGGCAGCGCCGCGCTCGCCAATCAAGCGCCGGAGCTGGCCGACGAGATCGCCGCGGCCAAGGCCGGGGGCGAGGACGCCTGCGCCGGTGGCGATGCGACTCTGTGCGGCTGGAAGCAACTGTCGGAAGGCAAGCTCGACAGCGCGCAGGAGACCTTGACCCAGGCGGTCAAGGACACGCCGGCCAGCAATCCCAAGACCCGCGCGACCGCGTTGAGCGGGCTCGGCGAGATCTACGTGGGGCAGGGCCGCATCGCCGAGGCCCAGGTGGTGCTCAGGAAGGCCGCCGCGCTCGGCAACGAGGGGGCGAAGAAGCGCCTGGACACGTTGGCTCTGCCGCCGCCGGAGCGGCGTTTGCAGCCGGTGCCGACGGTGACGCGCGAGCAATTGCGCCGCGAAGTGCGGGCGGCTCAGCCCGGGCGCGGCTGAGGCCCGGGCGATGACGCGCGCTGCCGCTATGGCGTCGGCAGCGGCCTGCTCGCGCTGATCTCGCCGCGCGGGTCGTAGTCGCGCGCGGTGTCGCGCACGCCGTCGCCGTCGCTGTCGAACTCGCCGCTGACCGGGCGGTTGTCGACGTAGTCGATGTGTTTGATCAAGTTGCCGCGTTTGTCGAACCATTGTTCGTTCTGCAACACGCCGCGCTTGGCGGCTTGCTGCCAGTCGACCTGGCCGTCGCCGTCGTAGTCGGCGTTGCGGCCGGCGAGTTGGCCGTTCTCGTAGCGGCTGGCGGTCTCGCGCACGCCGTCGAAGTCCTGGTCTTCCTCGATCTCGGTCGCCAGCCCGCGCTCGTCGTAGTGGGTGCGTTGGTCGACCTCGCCGTCGCTGTTGCGGTCGGCATCCACGCGTTGCAGGCGCTCGCCCTCGAAGACCAGGGTCTCGTCGGGCCGGCCGTCGTCGTTGTAGTCGACCGGCTGCTGGCTGGCGTGCGGTTGCATGGCGATGCCGGTGGCGATGGCGCCGCCGAGGGCGCCGGCGATCAGGGCGAACACGATGCCGCCGAGACCGGCGCCGGTGTGGCGCGAGGGCAGGCGTTGGTTCAAGGGGCGATAGAGATTTCCGCCCTCCACGTGCGCCGGCGTGTCGTCGTCGCCGTAGTCGCGATCGACTTCGTCTGCATCGTCCTGGTCGTCGAGCGGTACGGCCGTATCCTGCCACGCCTGGATGATGGTGCGTGCGCGCTCGGCGTCGTCGTCGGCGACTTCGAGCCGGACCGCGCCGCCGACCGGCAACAGGCCGGCGCCGCCTTCGAGGGCGCCGCCGAACACGAACGAGCGGATGCCTTCCTCCGCCAACAAGCCGCGCACGAGCTGCGCGTCCGCCGAATGGGCGGCGTGGTAAACGATCTGCATTCGGCGTTCCCCCCGGTCGCGGACGTCCTGCCGCGAGACCGGAGTATGCCGCCTGACCGAAGTGTGCCGCGAGCTCAGCCGGTGGCGCGCGCGGCGAACACGCCGTAGGGCGGCAGGCGCAGGCGATCGCCGGTCCGCTCGCCCGAGGGCAGGCCGTGGCCGTGGTCGATGTGCCAAGTGCCGGCTTCGGACAGATTCAATTCTGCCTCGCCGCCGCCGAGGTTGAAGGCCATCAGCACCGCGTCGGCGCCGCTGCCGCGGACGAAGGCGATCACCGGCTCGTCGCTGGCGAGAAAGCGGATCGCGCCGTCGAGCAGGGCCGGCCGGGTCTTGCGCCACGACAGGAAACGGCGGAAGCGGTTCAAGGACGAATCCGGGTCGTGCTGCTGGCGGGCGACGTCGAGGCCGCGATGGCCCTCGGCGATCGGCAGCCACGGCGTGCCGGTGCTGAAACCGGCCTGCGGCGTGCCGTCCCACGGCATCGGCGTGCGGCAACCGTCGCGGCCCTTGAAGGTCGGCCAGAAGGCGATGCTGAAGGGGTCGCGCAGCGCCTCGAACGGCAGCTCGGCTTCAGGCAGGCCCAGTTCTTCGCCCTGGTAGACGCAGACCGAACCGCGCAGCGAGCACATCAACGCGCTGAGCATGGAGGCGAAGTGCGCCGGCTTGTCGCCGAGGCCCCAACGCGAGACCACGCGCTGCACGTCGTGGTTGGAGATCGCCCAGCACGGCCAGCCTTCGAGCATGCGTTCTTCGAGCGCCTGCGCGGTGCCGCGGATATGGGCGACGCTGTAGTCCTCGGTCAGCAGCTCGAAGCTGTAGCCCATGTGCAGGCGGCCGTCGCGGGTGTATTCGTCCATGGTCGCCAGCGAGTCTTCCGAGGAAATCTCGCCGAGCGACACCGCGCCTGGATAGCGGTCGAGCAGGTTGCGCAGCTCGGCCAGGAAGTCGAGGTTCTCGGGCTGGTTGTTGTTGTAATAGTGGTATTGGAAAGCGTAGGGGTTGTCGGGGCTGAAACCGCGCCCGACCCGCAGCTCGCGCGCCTTCGGCGGGTTGTCGCGCAGTTGCGCGTCGTGGAAACAGAAGTTGATCGCGTCCAGGCGCAGGCCGTCGACGCCGCGGTCGAGCCAGAAGCGCACGTTGTCGAGCACCGCCGCGCGCACCGCCGGGTTGTGGAAGTTCAAGTCCGGCTGCGAGGCCAGGAAGTTGTGCAGGTAATACTGCTGGCGGCGCGGTTCCCAGTGCCAGGCGACGCCGCCGAAAAGCGACATCCAGTTGTTCGGCGCGGTGCCGTCGGGGCTGGCGTCGGCCCATACGTACCAGTCGGCGAACTCGTTGTCGCGGCTTTCGCGGCTGCGCTTGAACCACTCGTGCTGGTCGGAGGTGTGGCTGAGGACCTGGTCGATCATCACCCGCAGGCCCAGCGCATGCGCCTTGGCGAGCAGGCGGTCGAAGTCGTCGAGGTTGCCGAACAAGGGGTCGACCGCGCGGTAGTCGGCGATGTCGTAGCCGAAATCGATCATCGGCGACTTGAAGAACGGCGAGACCCAGATCGCATCGACGCCGAGGTCGGCGACATAGCCGAGCTTGTCGATGATGCCGGGCAGGTCGCCGACGCCGTCGCCGTCGAGGTCGCGGAAGCTTCTGGGGTAAATCTGGTAGATCACCGCGCCGCGCCACCAGGCGTGTTCCTGCGATGCGGCGGGGATCGGAAGATTGACGGCTGACAAGAGGCGCCCCTGATGGCGTATGCGGTCTTCGTGCTGCACTGCCGCGATGGGCGCCAGCTTAGCGCCGGGCGCGTTCGCGGCTCGCCGGCCTGCATACGTATTCATGCCCAAACGACCGATGAAGTGCGACATGAATGCGACTGCCGGTCATGAATACGTATGCATAAACCGCAGCGGGCGCGATCGCTTGCCTAACATGCGCCTCAGACCGATGGCGTACGTCGCCTAGGCAACCGCAGCACGCCGCAGTGCGCGCGCGGACGGCACACAGCTACTGGAGGGGAGCATGTCGAGAACGAACCGGGCTTCATCGAACCAACAACGCCACCTGTTGACCGTGGCACTGGCCTCGTTCGGCCTGTGCAACTCGTGGACGGTCTGGGCGGCCGATGCGCCCACCGCGCAGGACGCACCGGCCGCGGCCAGCGCCGAAGCGGCGCCGACGAGCGCGGCGCACGAACTCGACGCGGTCCAGGTCACCGGCAACCGCCGCGTGCAGTCGATCCAGAAATACGCCGGCACGATCCAGTCCTTCAGCGGCGAGGATCTGACCAAGCTCGGCATCAACACCGATTTCCGCAACCTGCAGGCGGTGGTACCGGGCCTGCAGATCACCCGCCAGGAAGGCAAGTACGAGATCTTCCTGCGCGGCATCGGCGCGGCCGACTCGGACTTCTCCTCCGACCCGTCGGTGGCCACCTATTACAACGGCATCTACCTGCCGCGTCCGCGCTCGATCGGGCCGATGTTCTTCGACGTCGACCGCATCGAGGTCAACAAGGGCCCGCAGGGCACGGTGCGCGGCCGCAATGCGACCGGCGGCTCGATCAACGTGATCTCCAAGCGCCCCGAACTGGGCGTGACCAGCGGCGGCCTCAAGGTCGGCGCCGGCAACCACGACTTCACCACCGCCGAGGGCGTGCTGAACCTGCCGATCGGCGACACCTTCGCCCTGCGCGCGGCGCTGTTCGACGAGGAGCGTTCTTCCTACATCAAGAACGGTTATCCCAGCTCGTTGTTCCCGGCCGAAGGCCCGGGCGCGCTCGACAACCAGGCCGCGCGCCTGTCGATGCTGTGGGAGCCGAACGACAAGTTCTCCGCCTACGTCATGCTCGACAAGGTCAGCGAGCGCGGCACCGGCGACCCGGGCCTGTTCGCCGAACGCGGCCTGGCCGCCGGCTACGACATCGACGACCTGTCCGACCCGTTCCGCCAGTACTTCCGCACCCAGGGCAAGACCAGCAACGACATCGAAGGCGTCGCCGGCACCTTCACCTATGCCTTCAACGATGCGGTGTCGGTGGAGTTCAACACCTCCTACCGCAAGTACGAGTTCGACAACCGCAACGCCTCGCGCGAATGGCAGCTCGGCCCGGTCTATCCGGGGTCCGAACGCGAGGCCTATCACAACCCCGAACGCCTGGCCTGGTACGACACCTTCTATCAGTCCGACAAGTCCAGCTCGACCATCAACGAGCTGCGCTTCTTCGGCGACACCGGCAAGCTGATCTGGTCGGCCGGTCTGTTCAATTACGAAGAGAAGTACGACTACACCTCGTGGGACGTCGGCAACGGTTACTTCGGCGACTGCGACTGGTGGCGTCCCGGCACCGTCTGCGGCTGGCAGGACGGCCTGGGCGGCGAGAACCGCGGCGACGACTCCAAGGTCGAGTCGAACGCGGTCTATGGCGATTTCAGTTTCGCCGCGACCGATTCGCTGCGTCTGATCGGCGGCGTGCGCTACACCCGCGACAAGAAGACCGCGCGCGAGTCCAACGTCAAATACCAGTTCGTGATTCCGGAGGAATTGTTCCAGCAGTTCACCGGCCAACCGATCAACACCGCGACCAATCCATACACCACTGGTCTGGTACTGGGCTCGCCCGGCTTCCAACTGGCGCCTCCCGGCCGCCGCGGCGGCGGCGACCCGAGTATCTGCACCGGTTGGTCGCCAGCCGAGCTGCGTTGCGGCCCGGGCGCGAATTCGCTCGACTATTTCCTCGGCGGCATCCAGAACTTCGGCGCGCAGGACAACTGGTCTCAGTTCCTGACCCGCAACCGCGACCAGATCGACGTGATCGTGCGTTCCGACTTCCCCGGCGGCAAGAGCGTGGACGTCTACGAGGACAGCTACGTCGACTGGCGCGTGGGCTTCGAGTACGACCTCAACCCGCAGGTGATGCTGTACGGCACGGTGTCGACCGGCACGCGTTCGGGCGGCATCAACCGTCCCCTGCTGCTCAACGACGGCAGCGCGCTGGCGCCGACCTTCGAGCCTGAAGAACTGACCTCGTACGAAGCCGGCATCAAGGGCGATTACCTGTGGGGCGAGACCCCGGTGCGCCTCAACGCCTCGGTGTTCTACTACGACTACCAGAACAAGGTGCTGCAGAACCTGATCGACGTGCCGGCGCCGACGCCGACCAACCCGAACGCGACCAGTCGCCAGGTCTTCAACGACAACGCCGCCAACGCCAGCGTGCTCGGTCTCGAGCTCGAAGGCCGGGTCGGCCTGCCGCACGGCTTCAACCTGGGCTACAACTTCACCTACCTCGACGCGACCTTCGACGACTCCAAGGTGCTCGACACGCGTTCCGGCGGCCTGGGCCTGATCGTGCCGCTCGATGGCAACCGCCTGCCGAACACCTCCAAGTACAACGCCAACCTCAGCCTGTCGCAGACCATCGACATCGGCCGCGGCGCGCTGAACTCGTTCGACTGGACGATCAACCTGACCTACCGCTCCGACTACTACCTGACCGCGTTCAACAGCCGCGGCTTCGGGTTGGACGCGGCCGGCAACGTCATCGAGATCCCGCTGGCCGACATGCCGTTCAACAACGGCTCCAACCCCGCCGCGGGCGGTGGCCCGGCCAATGGCATGGCGATGCGCGACGACGTCGGCGGCTTCACCACCGTCAACGTCTCGGCCGGCCTGAATTTCGGCGAAGACAGCCAGTTCCGCATCGACGGTTTCGTCTCGAATCTCACCGACGAGGTGTATTCGGGCAAGGGCTTCGTCAACAACGCGACCAACATCCGCTACCTCAACACCCCGCGGATGTACGGGATCCGGTTCTCGTCGCAGTTCTGAGACCGGAAGCGGAAGCAAAATCCCAAGGGCGAGAGCAAATCCCCCCTAACCCCCCTTTGTCAAAGGGGGGAAGGGAACGTGGTTTCGGGTGGAGCGTTGTCGTTTGCATAGCGCTCCGTTGCCCGAACAGCGCCGCTCCGCTCGTCTTCCCCCTTTGACAAAGGGGGATCGAGGGGGATTTGCTTCTCCCGCCACCGCGTCGCCTCACCGCGCGGCGCTTCATGCCAGTATCGAGCCCATGACCGAACGCACCGAGCGCAGCGCCACGTCCCGCAAGCCGCAGCTGTCGTTCTGGCAGATCTGGAACATGTGCTTCGGCTTTCTCGGCATCCAGTTCGGCTTCGCCCTGCAGAACGCCAACGTCAGCCGGATCTTCCAGAGCCTGGGCGCGCCGATCGACGACATTCCGATGTTGTGGATCGCCGCGCCGCTGACCGGGCTGATCGTGCAACCCATCGTCGGCTATCTGTCCGACCGCACCTGGACCGGCCTCGGCCGCAGACGCCCGTATTTCCTGATCGGTGCGGTGCTCGCCACCCTCGCGCTGTTGGCGATGCCCAACTCGCCGACCCTGTGGATCGCCGCCGGCCTGCTGTGGGTGCTCGACGCCTCCATCAACATTTCGATGGAGCCGTTCCGCGCCTTCGTCGGCGACCAGTTGCCGACCTCGCAACGGCCGAGCGGCTATGCGATGCAGAGCTTCTTCATCGGCGTGGGCTCGGTGGTCGCCAGCGTGTTGCCGTTCGCGCTCGCGCACCTGGGTGTGGGCAATACCGCCGGGCCCGGCGAGGTGCCGGACACGGTGCGTTACGCCTTCTATTTCGGCGGCGCCGTGCTGCTGCTGTCGGTCGGCTGGACCGTACTGCGCACCCGCGAGTATCCGCCGGACGCTCTGCAGTCCTTCGACGACGCTTTGCCCGAACCGCCGCGGCCGAACCGCGACCGCGTGCGCTGCGCGCTGTTCGGCGCCTCCTGGCTGACGGTCGGCGGTCTGGTCGCCACGACCATCTCGATGTGCGGGCTCGATCGCCAGTTGTACGTACTGGCCGGCCTGATCGGCGCGTTCGGCCTGGCGTTGATGGTGCGCGGCATGATCGGTGCCGGCGGCGGCTTCGCCACGGTCATGGACGATTTGCACTCGATGCCTTCGACCATGGTGCGCCTGGCGGTGGTGCAGTTCTTCTCCTGGTTCGCCCTGTTCGCGATGTGGATCTACACCACGCCGGCGGTGACCCAGCTGCATTTCCTCAGCAACGACACCACCTCGGCGGCCTACAACGAAGGCGCCAACTGGGTCGGCGTGCTGTTCGCCGCCTACAACGGTTTTGCCGCGCTCGCGGCGGTGGTGATCCCGTGGATGGTGCGGCGCTGGGGCCTGCGCTGGAGCCATCTGTGCAACGTCAGCCTCGGTGGGCTGGGCCTGATCTCGATCGCCCTGATCCGCGATCCGCAATGGCTGCTGCTGTCGATGCTCGGGGTCGGCTTCGCCTGGGCCTCGATCCTGTCGCTGCCCTACGCTCTGCTGTCCGACAGCGTGCCGGCGACCAAGATGGGCGTGTACATGGGCATCTTCAATTTCTTCATCGTCATCCCGCAATTGGTCGCGGCCAGCCTGCTCGGTTTTTTGCTGAAGACCTTCTTCCACGGCGAACCGGTCTGGGCCCTGGCGATCGGCGGCGTCAGCCTGTTCGTCTCCGGCCTGTGCGTGCTGTGGGTGCGCGAACCCGGCACCGGAGCGGCGGCATGAGGGTCTTGACGCTCGCTGCGCTCAGTCTCGTCCTCGCCGGTTGTGCGCACGGCGCACGCGACACCGCGCCGGCACGCGAGTACTACGGCACGCTCGAACCGATGGCCAGCGATGCGGTGTACTTCGTCGTCACCGATCGTTTCGTCGACGGCGACCCGTCCAACGACCAGCGCGAACAGGGCGGGCCGGACCCGCGCACGCGCAGCTTCGATCGTCCGGTGCCCGGTATGCCGGTCGGCGAGAGCGACAACATCGGTTACCTCGGCGGCGACTTCAAAGGCCTGCTCGACAACGCCGGCTACATCCGCGACATGGGCTTCGGCGCGGTCTGGCTGACTCCGATCGTCGACAACCCGGACCAGGCCTTCACCGGCGGCGACGCGGTGACCTGGGGCGGCGCCTTCCAGGATCGTGGCAAGACCGGCTATCACGGTTATTGGGGCGTGGATTTCTATCGTCTCGACGAACATCTGCCGAGCCCCGGGCTCGATTTCGCCGGCCTCACCCAAGGGCTGAAGCGGCACGGCCTCAAGACCGTGCTCGACATCGTCGCCAACCACGGCTCGCCTTCGTTCACCATGCCGGCCGACCAGCCCAAGTATGGCGAGATTTACCGCGACGGCGTGCTGGTCGCCGATCACCAGAACCTGGCGCCGGAGCAACTCGACCCGGCGCGCAATCCGCTGCATCGGTTCTTTCATGCGCAGAAGGACCTGGTGCAGTTATCGAACCTCGACGACACCAATCCGCAGGTGCTCGACTACTTCGTCGGCGCTTACTCGCAATGGATCGACCAGGGCGCGGACGCCTTCCGCATCGATACCATCCGGCACATGCCGCATGCGTTCTGGAAAGCGTTCGCCGAACGCATCCGCGCCAAGCGTCCGGGCTTCTTCATGTTCGGCGAAGCCTTCGACTACAAGGCAGAGAATATCGCGCCCTTCACCTGGGCCGAGAACGGCGGCATCAGCGTGCTCGATTTTCCGCTCAAGGAAGGCTTGGCCGAGGTGTTCGGGGTCAAGGAGGCGGGCTACGAGCGCTTATCCCCGCGCCTGTACCTGCGCGACGGCCCGTACGCGAACCCGTACGAGCTGATGACTTTCTACGACAACCACGACATGCCGCGCCTGAGCGCGAGCGACGAGGGCTTCATCGACGCGAACAACTGGTTGTTCACCGCGCGCGGCATCCCGGTGATCTATTACGGTTCCGAGATAGGCTTCGAGCGCGCTCGCGCCGAGCATGCCGGCAACCGCAATTATTTCGGTCAGGAACGCATCGACGCCGCCAAGGCGCATCCCATCCATGCCGCGCTCAAGCGCATCGCCAAGGTTCGCGAGGCCTCGCCGGCCTTGCAACGCGGCCTGCAGTTGAATCTGCTGCTGCGGGGAGAGCGCGCCGCGTTTTATCGTGTCTACCAACACGCTGGGCAGGCGCAGATCGCTCTGGTGTTGCTCAACAAGAGCGAAGGGCCGAACACGTTCTGGATTAGCGATTACCTGCAGGCCGGGCGTTGGCGCGCGGCGCTCGGCGGCGGCACGGTCGAGGTCGGCGAGGACGGCGTGATCGAGGCGATCGTGCCGGGGCATGGGGTTGAGGTGTATCTGCTCGATGCGCCGGTGCGGCGGGCGGATTTGGCGGCGGCCTTGGATGAGGCGATGGCGCATGCGCGGCGGCGTTGAGCCGCGATCTATGGCGTGTCGTCTTTCCCTGTAGGAGCGGCGTGAGCCGCGACCACGGGACGCGGATAACTAAAGATGCCGACATCGCACATCGAAGCGATGTGCTGGCGCAGGGTAGGAGCGGCGCAAGCCGCGACCGCGCTGTAACGGGTTTGCGGCGTCTCGTTCAAGCAAGATCGGGATCAAACGCTAAAAGCTTCCGCCACTAAAGCGGCGGGTTACTTTCTTTTGTCTAAAGCAACAAAAGTCCGTCTGGATTTCTTTACGGCAACGGCAACGGCAACGGCAACGGCAACGGCAACGGCAACGGCAACGCCGGCGGAGAGCCAATGCCGGTGTCGATCTCGGTCGCGCCTTCCTGCCCAGCATCCCCGCCCGAAGGATTCCCCCCTTTGTAGAGGGGGCTAGGGGGATTTGCTTTTTGCTCGCAGCTCTGCGTGCGAGCTGGGCTTACTCCGCGCCGCAGGATTTGCGTACCACCAGCGTCGTGGGCAGGCGGATGCTGTGCGCTTCTTCGTCGCGGACCAGCTTCATCAGGGTGTCGACCAGCAGTTCGCCGGCCTGTTTGGTGTCCTGGAAGATCGTGGTCAGGGGCGGGTGGGCGACGCGGGCCATGGGGATGTCGTCGAAGCCGATCACCGAGACGTCTTCGGGCACGCGCAGGCCGTGTTCGGTCAGGGCGCGCATGGCGCCGAGGGCGATCAGGTCGCTGGCGGCGAACACGGCATCGAAGGGCAGGCCGCGCGCAAGCAGTTCGCGCGCGGCGTCGTGGCCGGCGTCTTCGGAGCTTTCGGCGTCGACCTGCAAGGCGCGGTCGAGGGGCAGGCCGGCTTCGTTGAGGGCGCGCTCGCAACCGAGGAAGCGGTCGAGGAATTCCGGGTAATGACTGGAGGCGTCGCCGAGAAACGCGACCCGGCGCCGGCCCAGGCCGACCAGATGGGCGCCGGCCTGATGGCCGCCGCCGACGTTCTCGCAACCGATCGACAAGCCCGGTTGATCGGGCAGCACCGCGCCCCAGCGCACGAAGCGCGTGCCCTGTTCGACCAGTTTCTGCAGCTTGCCCTGGTAGGCGAGGTAGTCGCCGTAGCCGAGCAGGATCAGGCCGTCGGCCTTCATGCTGTCTTCGTAGTCGGCGGCCCAGTCGTCGGACAGTTGCTGGAACGAAATCAGCAGGTCCTGGCCGTGGCGCGCGCAGGCGCGGGTGATCGAACCGAGCATGGACAGGAAGAACGGGTTGATGTGCGACTCGTCCGGGGTCGGGTCCTCGAACAACAGCATCGCCAGGGTGCCCGAGCGCTGCCGGCGCAGGCTGGAGGCGTGGCGGTCGACCTTGTAGTTGAGCTCGCGCACCACCGCTTCCACGCGCTTGCGGGTGTCGGCGTTGACCAGCGGGCTGCCGCTGAGCACGCGCGACACCGTGGCCTGCGAAACGCCGGCGAGGTGGGCGATGTCGACCGAGGTCGCCTTGGACTTCTTGCGCATGGCGCTGAGTGTAGCTGTGAAGCCGGGGCTCGGGACTGAGCGCTCGCTTCTAGCCGGCAGCTAAGCTCTTGATTCCCGATTCCTGCCCCTAATCCTCCAGCCGCGGATCCATCCACCCGCGCAAGGCGTCGACGGCGGTATTGATCGCCACGATCAGCGCGCCGATCACCAACACCACGCCCAGGACCAGGGTGTAGTCGCGGTTGAGCGCGCCCTGGACGAAGTAGCGGCCCATGCCGGGAATGCCGAACACCTGTTCGACCACGGCCGAGCCGGTGACGACGTTGATCAGCGCCGGCGACAACCAGGCCACCACCGGCAGCAGCGCCGGTTTCAGCGCATGCGCGAACAGCAGACGCGTTTCCGACAGGCCGCGCGCGCGTGCCGCGCGCAGGTAGTCGGCCGACAGCACGTCGAGCATCGAAGCGCGGGTCAGGCGCGCGCAGTAGGCGATGTTGGGCAGGGCCAGGGCGATCACCGGCAGCACCACGTTGTCCCATTCGCCCCAGCCGCCGGCCGGCAGCCAATGCAGGGTCACGGCGAACAGCAGCACCAGCAGCGGCGCGACCACGAACTTCGGGATCGCCAGGCCGAGCCCGGCCAGCAACATCAGGGCGCGGTCGGTCCAGCCGCCGGCACGCAGCGCCGCCCACACGCCCAAGCTCACCCCGAGCAGCAATGCCAGCAGCAGGGCCAGGCCGCCGTTGAGCGCCGACACCGGCAAGGCGTTGGCGATCAATTGATTGACGGTGTAGTCCGGGTATTGGAACGACGGCCCGAGGTCGCCGCGCGCCGCGTCGCCCAGCCAGGCCAGGTATTGCATCGGCAGCGACTGGTCGAGCCGGTACTGCGCATCGAGCGCGGCCTGCACTTCCGGCGGCGCGACTTTCTCCGCGTCGAACGGCCCGCCCGGGGCGGCGCGCAAAAGCACGAAGCACAGCGTCGCCAGCAGCCACAGGGTGATGACCGCTTCCAACACGCGCGAGCCGAGTCGGGCGATGACAGGATGACCGCTGCGGTTATCGGCGCCCATCAGACGGTCACGTCGAACAATCGGCCGACCAGGGACGCCGCGGCCATCGCCAACGCCCCCCAGAACGCCACGCGCGCGGCGCCGCGCAGGATCGGTGCGCCGCCGGCCCAGGCCGCGAGCCCGCCGGAGATCGACAGCGCCACCAGGGTGGTCGGGATCGCGACCGCTTCCAGGCGACCCGCGGGCGCCGCCAGCACCGCGGCGATCGGCAAGGCGGCACCGACGACGAAGGCCAGGGCCGACGCGAGTGCGGCTTGCACCGGGCGGGCGCGCAAGGTCTCGGTGATGCCGAGCTCGTCGCGGGCGTGGCTGCCGAGCGCGTCGTGCGCGGTCAGCTGGCGCGCGACTTCCTGCGCCAACTCCGGGGTCAGCCCGCGCTGGACGTAGATATGGGCGAGTTCGGCCAGCTCGCTGTCCGGGTCTTCTCGCAGTTCGCGCCGCTCCACCGCGATGTCGGCGCGTTCGGTGTCGGCTTGCGAACGCACCGATACGTACTCGCCGGCGGCCATCGACATCGCCCCGGCGACGGTGCCGGCGATGCCGCTGGCGAGGATCGCCGCCGGCGACGCACCGCTGGCGGCCACGCCGACCACCAGTCCGGCGACCGAAACGATGCCGTCGTTGGCGCCGAGCACCGCCGCGCGCAGCCAGCCGACGCGTTCGGAGCGGTGGGTTTCGCGGTGCCGTCTGCGTGCTTCGGCTTGGGCGGAGGGAGAGCGTGGGGTCATGGCGTCAGGCTCAGCCAGCGGCTCGCGTGCCGGTCCAGCGCGTTCGACTCGAAGCCGCCCACGCGTCGCGACACCAGGTGCTTGGAGCTGTAGAAATACAACGGAATCGCCGCGTCGTCGTTGAGCAGGCGCTGCTCGGCGGCGCGCAGCCAGGCGTTGCGCGCGGTTTCCGACTTCGCCGCATCGGCCTTGGCCAGGCGCTCGCGATAGGCCGCGCTGTCGTAGCCCATCCAGTTCAAGGGGCCGTCGCTGCCGAACGCGGCCAGGAAGTTGCGCGCGTCGGCGAGGTCGCCGATCCAGCCGCCGCGGAACACCTGGGTGATGGTGCGTTGCTTGCGGTTCTGCACGAACACTTTCCATTCCTCGTTGCGCAGGCGCACCTGCACGCCGAGGGTTTGCCGCCACATCGCCGCGACCGCCAGGGCGAGGCGGCGGTGCGGCGTCGACGTGTTGTAGCGCAGCTCGATCACCAGCGGCTTGTCGCTGGAATAACCGGCGTGGCGGTACAGCGCGCGCGCATGCGCTTCGCGCTGCGCTTGCGGCCGCGTCGCCCAAGTCGTGGTCGCAGGCGTGTAGCCGGCGATGCCGGGCGGCACGATGCCGTAGGCCGGGGTTTCGCCCAGGCCGGTGACGTAGCGGGTGAGCTTGTCGCGATCGATCGCCATCGACAGCGCGCGGCGCAGGGCCAGAGCGCGGTCGTCGCAGTGCTGGGTGGCGCAGGCGTCGCTGCGGAACGGCGGCCGGGTGACGTTGAGCCCGAGCCAAAACGCGCCGAGGTAAGGCGACAGGCGCAGTTGCGAGCCGAAGCGCGCGCGCAGCGAGGCCAGCGGCTGCGGCGGCACCACCTCGGTGATGTGCAGGTCGCCGGCGGCGAAGCGTTGCAGCTCGGCGGCGGCGTCCTCGGTGACCTGGAAGCGCACGCGTTCGATCGCGACCGCCGCGGCGTCGTGGAAGCGCGGGTTCTTCTCCAGCAGCAGATTCGCCTGCGGCGTCCACGCCGCGAGCCGGTAGGCGCCGTTGGACACCAGTTGCCCGGGCCGGGTGTGCTGGGCGCCATGCTGCTCCACGGCCGGCAGGTACACCGGAAACGCGATCGGCAGGGTCAGCAAGGCCGGCAACGAGGCGCTGCGGTTGAGCCGGAAGCGAACGCTGCGCGGGTCCGGCGCCGACACCCCAAGCCGTTCCGGCGGCAGTTTGCCGGCCTGCACGGCTTGGGCATTGTCGAGCGCATCGAACAATTCGCCGAACGGCGCCGCGGTGGCCGGCGCGAACGCGCGGCGGAAACTGGCGACGACCTGGCCGGCGTCGATCGGCTCGCCGTTGCTCCAGCGCAAGTTGTCGCGCAGGACGAAGGTCCAGCTGCGGCCATCGGCCGACACCGACCAGTGCTCAGCCATGCCCGGCACCAGGCGGCCGCGCGCGTCCTCGGTCACCAGGCCTTCGTACAGATCGCGCAGGACGTTGCCGCAGGCGACTTCCTGGCAACGGTGGGCGTCGAGCGTGCTCGGTTCGGGGCCGTTGCCGCGTTCCAGTTGCGATGGCGCCGCCTGCGCCAGCGCCGCCGGTGCCCACAGCGCTCCCCACAGCAGCGCCCTCGACAGAAGGGACCCAACCACGCGCACCCCCGACAGGGGCATTCCTAGCAGATCGGCCAGCGACACGGCTGCACCATAGCGTTGCAAGGCGGGCGTTGTTCGGTGCAAGGCTGGGTCTACACTGCCGGGGTCTTGCGATTGTAGGCGACGTCCCGCATATCCAGACCGTGATTCAGACGATGTTGCAAGCGGCCGGCCTTCGTACAGCGAGGCGCCGGCCGTGGCCGCTGGACCGTTTCGCGACGGCCGGCGGCCCTCCGCGCCAGATGCGCGAGCAGGGCATCCCGCCTTGCAGCAGGTTTTACCAGCGAGGTGGATGTGTCCGGTCCCAGCCAAGTCAAAGATATTGAGATTCCCGATATCAAGGGCGGCGGTCGCGCCATGCTCGTCGAGTACCTGGCCTCGGGCGCGCGCCCGGACTCGGACTGGAAGATCGGCACCGAGCACGAGAAATTCGGTTTCCGCACCGACGACCTGCGCCCGCCGACCTTCGACGGCGAGCGGGGCATCGAGGCCTTGCTGAAGGGGCTGGTCCAGTTCGGCTGGACGCCGGTCGAAGAAAAGGGCCGGGTGATCGCCCTGACCCGCGACGAGGCCTCCGTCTCGCTGGAGCCGGCCGGCCAACTGGAACTGTCGGGCGCGCCGCTGGCGACCCTGCACGACACCTGCGTCGAAGCGGCGACCCATCTGCGCGAAGTGCGCACGGTGGCCGAACCGATGGGCCTGGGCTTCCTCGGCATGGGCTTCCAGCCCAAATGGCGCCGCGACGAGATGCCGTGGATGCCGAAGGGCCGCTACAAGATCATGCGCGAGTACATGCCCAAGGTCGGCTCGCTCGGCCTGGACATGATGACCCGCACCAGCACCGTGCAGGTCAACCTCGACGTGCGCGACGAGGCCGACATGGTGCGCAAGTTCCGCGTCTCGCTGGCCTTGCAGCCGATCGCGACCGCGCTGTTCGCCGACTCGCCGTTCACCGAGGGCAAACCGAACGGCTATCTGTCCTATCGTTCGCACATCTGGACCGACACCGACCGCGACCGCACCGGCCTGCTCGACTTCGTGTTCGAGGATGGTTTCGGTTACGAGCGTTATGTCGACTACCTGCTCGACGTGCCGATGTACTTCGTCTACCGCGATGGCGAGTACATCGACGCCAGCGGCCAGTCGTTCCGCGATTACCTCGACGCCAAGCTGCCGGCCTATCCGAACCAGCGCCCGACCCTGAAGGATTGGGCCGACCACACCACGACCGCGTTCCCGGAAGTGCGTTTGAAGAAGTACCTGGAGATGCGCGGCGCCGACTCCGGCCCGTGGAACCGCATCTGCGCCTTGTCGGCGTTCTGGGTCGGCCTGCTGTACGACGCCGAAGCGCTCGATGCGGCCTGGGACCTCGTGCTCGATTTCACCCCGGCAGAGCGTCATGCCTTGCGCGACGGCGTGCCGCGGCATGGTTTCCAATTGCCGTTCCGCGACAGCAACGTACTCGAACTGTCGCGCCGCGCGCTGGAGATTTCCGCGCACGGGCTGAAGCGTCGCGCGCGTTTGAACGCTAATGGTGCCGACGAGTCGATCTACCTGGAACCGCTGATGGAATTCGTCGCGATGGGCAAGAGCCCGGCCGAGCGCAAGCTCGAGTTGTTCCATGGGGCGTGGGGTGGGAATGTGGATCCGGTGTTCAAGGAATTCGCGTACTGAGTTCGCTCGGCGGAGCGCACCCTCGGTCGCGGCGACATAGCCCCTGTAGGAGCGGCGTGAGCCGCGACCCAGGAACGCGCAGCGACCGCATCGTCGTCGCCTTCGGCTGAAGCCTTGGACTATCGCAGGGTAGGAGCGGCGTCCCACAGGGATTTCCTTCTGTTACAAGCCGCGACCGCGTTGCTTGCCGTTGGGATGTTTCACACCGCAGAGCCGTAAAGCAACATCTAGAGCTTCCGTCCGCTGACGCGGCCGGGTTACTTTCTTTTGCTGGCCCAAAAGTCC
>NZ_JMTZ01000099.1 GCF_000731095.1 Lysobacter antibioticus
GGGATTTTTCGATAAGACGTCCCTGTCTTATCGAAAAACGCCGCACGTCCTGTGCGCCGCCCTCCGGGTCTCCACTTGACCGGCAAAGCGCCAAAGCAGATCAAAATCACGGCCACGGCCACGGCCACGGCCACGGCCACGACGCTCAGTCTTGCCGATGTTGGCGGCTTCGCATTCGGCTTTGGCGAGCAGTGTCGAAGAACCGAACAGCACGATTGGCGTACGCGCTTTCGTGGCGCCTGGACTGCGGTCCAGGCAATTCTTACGGCTGCCGGAAAGTGGATGGGCAGCATCTGCAACCCGGCCTATACCGACTTTGGGCGGATGTCGCCGGCAACATAAGCGCGTTAGACTTCGGCCGGGTCACCCATCAGCGATTCGCGCGTCGAGCCACATGTGCCCGGCGACGCCCCGGGATCGCAAGGAGAAGCACGATGAAGTTCACAATCACCGGCAAGGTCCGCCGCTAAGTCGGCGCTTGCGGTACCGGGCGATGCCCGGGCCGCCTCTGGCTGAACGACCGCCGTTCCGGGCCTTCATGGCCCTGGATCGCTCGCGTTCGTCCGCCGCCTAACTCCCGTCATCCGATCCGGCGCATCGGCGCCGCTCGTCCTCGCATCGCTGTTTCCGCGCCTGTCTCGGCTCGGAGAACGCGGCGCGCACGGGAGTCTTTCCAAGTTCAAACAAGGCTCAACGCCATGATGATTTTTCGTTGGTTCGAATCGTTGATCGACCCGTTCCGGCCGGCGCCGGAGACGATGCCGCCGAGCACCGTCACCGGGTTCTACCGGCATTTCATAAAACAGGCCTGGCCGGTGTTCGCAGTGCTGACGGTGGTCGGCTTCCTGGTCGCGATCGTCGAGGTCGCGATGTTCGACTACCTCGGTCGCGTCATCGACCTGGTCAACACCACGCCGAGCAAGGACCTGTTCGCGCAGCACGGCGGTGAGTTGCTGTGGATGGCCGTGGTAATGCTGTTGGCGCGGCCGCTGTTCCTCGGCTTGCACGATTTGCTGCTCAATCAGACCGTGCACCCGAGCATGACCAACCTGGTGCGTTGGCAGACCCACCGTTACATGCTCAAGCAAAGCCTCAGCTTCTTCCAGAACGACTTTGCCGGCCGTGTCGCGAATCGGATCATGCAGACCGGCCCGTCCTTGCGCGAGTCCACGACCCAGGCGTTCGACGCGATCTGGTACGTGATCGTGTACTCGGCGTCGGCGATCTACTTGTTCGCGCAGGCGGACGTTTGGCTGGTGTTGCCGTTGGCGGTGTGGATCGTGGCGTACATCGGTCTGCTGCGTTACTTCGTGCCTCGGGTGAAGCTGCGTTCGTGGCGGGCGTCGGATGCGCGTTCCAAGTTGATGGGGCGCATCGTCGACGGCTACTCGAACATCGCCACGCTCAAGCTGTTCGCACACTCGCGGCGCGAAGAGGAATACGTGGCCGAAGCGATGATCGAGCAGACCCAGCGGTCACGCGACATGACTCGCATGACCACGCTGATGGGCGTGAGCATCACCACACTCAACGGTCTGCTGATCGTCGGCACCACCGGTCTGGCCCTGTGGCTGTGGCACCAAGGCGCGATCACGGTCGGTGCGATCGCTTTGGCGACCGGCCTGGTGATCCGCATCCATAACATGTCGGGCTGGATCATGTGGACGATCAACGGCATCTTCGAAGACATCGGCACGGTGCAGGACGGCATCGAGACGATCTCGCGGCCGCTGACCGTGGTCGATCGCAGCGACGCCAAAGCGCTGCAGGTCGACGACGGCAGCGTGCGATTCGAGAACGTGCACTTCCACTACGGACAGAACAGCGGTTTGATCGCCGACCTGGACCTGACAGTGAAGCCGGGCGAGAAGATCGGCCTGGTCGGGCCGTCGGGCGCGGGCAAGTCGACGTTGATGAATATCCTGCTGCGTCTGTACGACCTCGAAGGAGGCCGCATCCTGATCGATGGCCAGGACATCGTCGGCGTGACCCAGGAAAGCCTGCGTTCGCAGATCGGCGTGGTCACCCAGGACACCTCGCTGCTGCATCGTTCGATTCGCGACAACCTGCTGTACGGCCGTCCCGATGCGAGCGAAGCGGAGATGGCCGAGGCGGCGAGTCAGGCACGTGCGGACGAGTTCATTCCTCGCTTGGTCGATGGCGAGGGGCGGGTCGGTTACGAAGCCTTGGTCGGCGAACGCGGCGTCAAACTGTCGGGCGGTCAACGGCAGCGGATCGCGATCGCGCGCGTGCTGCTCAAGAACGCGCCGATCCTGATTCTCGATGAGGCGACTTCGGCGCTGGATTCCGAGGCCGAAGCGGCGATCCAGGACAGTCTGGACACCTTGATGACCGGCAAGACGGTGATAGCGATCGCCCATCGTTTGTCGACGATCGCGCGGATGGATCGGTTGGTGGTGATGGACAAGGGCCGCATCATCGAGACCGGTACGCATGAGGAACTGATTGCCCGCGACGGGTTGTATGCGCGCCTGTGGAAGCGGCAGACCGGCGGGTTCGTCGCGGTCGATTGATGATTGAGGTAAGAGGAGGCGCCCTCACCCCAAACCCTCTCCCGCTCGCGGGAGAGGGGCTGTCTTCGGCTGTACCTGCGCATTCGAGGCTTACGACGCACCCATGAACGTTCTAGCCGTTAGAACAACGATCCGGTGGTGCCTCGCCCGTCGTCGTCGCTCTGCTCGCGTGGTTTGCGGCCCCAGCCACCGACGCCGGAAGAGCGGTGCATCGGCGACGGGCCTGGCGGCGGCAAAGGTTTGCCGGGGTTTTCGCGCGCTTCGCGATGGGCGTGCTCGGCCATGACGTTGAACTCGCGCAGCCGTCGCAACCACAGCTCGTTCATGCTCGGATCGGGCACCAGGGCCGTGGCGCCGAGGTCGGCTTCGGCGGATTCTTCGGGAATATGGCTGAAGGGGATGCGCATCGGCGCCGCGCCCTGGGCGAGTGCGTCCTGCATCGCGCCGAAATACAGGCGGTTATTGCCGTAGCGCTGATTGACCTGGTCGAGCACGCGGGTCAGCGCCTGTCTGCGCCCGCGTTCGACGAACAGCGAGCCGCTGTCGGCGGCGTTGGGCTGCAGGTCGATCAAGGACACCGCGACCGACAAAGGCGGGAAACGTTTGACGTTCCACCGCCCGTTGGCGGCGCCGCGCATCAGCGGTTCCAGCGCTTCGGCCATGAGTTGCAGCAGGGTCGGGGTGTCGTCGAGCGCGGCGAACGACAGATTGCGGCTGAAGCGTTGTTCCCTGCCGGCGAAGCGCACGTGCAGGCTCATCCCGCGCGCCTGGCAACGCTCGCCGCGCATCCGCATCGCCGCCTTCGCGAGCAGTTTGAACAGCACCGAGCGCATGCTGTCGGCGCTGCGCATCTGCGGGTCCAGCACGTGCGAATGACCGACCGAACCGACCACCTTGCGCTGCCGCGACGTCGGTTCGATGCCGCGCAACTGCGCCCAGAAACGTTCGCCTTCGACCCCGCCCCAGACCGCGCGCAAATGTTCGCGCGGTGCGGCGGTCAGTTGCTCGACGGTGTCGATGCCGGCATCGCGCAGGCGCTGCAGCATCGACGGGCCGACACCGCACAGATCCTGCAGTTCCAGCCCGTGCAGCGCCTGCGGCAGATCGCTCAGCTCGACCACGGTCAGGCCGTCGACCTTCTGCATGTCGGAGGCGGTCTTGGCCAGGAAGGTGTTCGGGGCGATGCCGATCGAGCAGCGGATCGCCGGAGCGAGCCCGCGATCGATCAAGGTCTGCTTGATCCGGTGGGCGATCGCGATGGCATTGTCGCGTTGGCGTTCGCGGCCGATCAGGCGGCAGGCGACTTCGTCGATCGACAGCGGTTCGCCGTCGATCGGAATGCAATCCTGGATCGCCGCGATCAAACGGTGATGCAGATCGACGTAGCGCGCCGGGCGCGCTTCGACGATGGCGATATCGGGGCAGCGCGCCATCGCTTCGTGCACCGGCGTGCCGGTCTTGATGCCGTGGACCTTGGCCTCGCGGCTGGCGGCGATGCAGCAGGTGGTGGCCGCCAATACCGGCACCACGCCGACCGGACGGCCGCGCAATTCCTCGCGGTCGAATTGCTCGACCGAGGCGAAGTAGGAATTGAAGTCGACGAACAGGCAGCGCAGGGGCATGGCGGCGGGCCGGCATGGAGTTCGGTGGCGTGCCGCGCAAGCGGCCGCCCGGAATGCGCCGGGCGGGCGGTGCGGACGACCTGCCGATTTTGGCGGCAGGTCGTCTCGTCTGCTGAGAGACGTTCTAAATCAGTGATTTAGATCTAGGTCTATGGCTTAAAGGACGATCGGCGGCTCGCCGCCGACGATGACGATGTCGGCCGGGCGGCGCGCGAACAGGCCGACGCTGACCACGCCCGGGATCTGGTTGATCGCCGATTCCATCGCCACCGGGTCGGTGATCGCCAGGCCGTGGATGTCGAGGATGAGGTTGCCGTTGTCGGTGACCACGCCGGCGCCGTTGGCGTCCTGACGCCACACCGGCTGGCCGCGGGTCATCGCCAGGATCTCGCGCGCGACCAGGCTGCGTGCCATCGGCACGACCTCGACCGGCAGCGGGAACTTGCCGAGCACGTCGACGCGCTTGGCCGGATCGACGATGCAGACGAACTTCGCGCTGGCCTCGGCGATGATCTTCTCGCGGGTGAGCGCGGCGCCGCCGCCCTTGATCAGGCGTTTGTGCGGATCGCATTCGTCGGCGCCGTCGACGTACAACGACAGCGGGCCGGTCGCGTTGAGGTCGAGCACTTCGATGCCGAGCGCCTGCAGGCGCGCGGTGCTCTGTTCGGAACTCGACACCGCGCCTTTGATGCGCTCCTTGTGCCGGCCCAGGGCCTCGATGAAAAAGGCGACGGTGGAACCGGTGCCTACGCCGACGATCATGCCGTCTTCGATGTAGTCGATGGCTTTTTCGCCGGCCAGGCGTTTGGCTTCAGTCATTGGGGTGGGAATCGGGAATGGGGAATAGGGAATCGGTTAAGCAAGCAGTGCGAGGAATCCGGGAGGAGCGAGGGACGCTTTTACGATTCCCTATTCTCCATTCCCGATTCCCGTCACTCCATCGACAACAACACCTTCCATTGCGCCGCCGTCACCGGCAGCACCGAGAGGCGGTTGCCGCGGCGGGTCAGGGCGAAGTCCTCGCCGAGGTCGTCGGCGCGGGCCTTGATTTCGTCGAGCGGGATGACCCGCTCGAACTTGCGTTCGAAGGCGACGTCGACCAGCAGCCAGCGCGGGTCTTCGCGCGAGCTCTTGCCGTCGTAGTAGTCGGACTTGGCGTCGAACTGGGTCGGGTCCGGGTAGGCTTCGCTCGCGATCGTGGCGAGGCCGGCGATGCCGGGCACGGCGGTGTTGGAGTGATAGAACAACACGCCATCGCCGACCTTCATGCCGTCGCGCATGAAATTGCGCGCCTGATAATTGCGCACGCCGTTCCAGGGTTCGGTACGGACGCGTTGCAGATCGTCGATGGAAAACGTGTCCGGTTCGGACTTCATCAGCCAGTAGCGGCGGCGTGCGGTCATGCGGTGCTCAACGGTCAGACGAACAGGGGGGAACGGCAGTCCAGAGTCTGGACTTCCGTACAAACCGCATCGAGCGCTACGTCCCAATCGGCGTTGTCGAGCGCATCGATGCGTTGCAGTTCGAACGCGGCGCCGGCCAGCCACGGCGGGGCCGGGCTGCGTTGGCGGAACGCGAAGCTGCGATCGTACCAGCCGCCTCCCATGCCGAGTCGGTGGCCGCGCGGATCGAAGCCGACCAGCGGCAGCACGACCAGACTCATCTGTTCAGGCTCGAGCAGCGAGCTGGGACTGACGTCGGGCTCGGGGATGCCGAAGCGATTGCCGACCAGGGCATCGCCCGGGCGCCACGGGGCGAAGCGCAGGCGTTGGTCTTTGTGCAGCACCGGCAGGCAGTACACACAGCTCAGCGGCAGGCGCAGCTGCCAGGCATGCAGGGCGATTTCGCCGTCCATGGCCCAATAACCGGCGACATAGCCGGTGGCGGGCGCGAACGGCAGCGCCAACAGGCGGGCGGCCAGGGATTCGGCGGCGGCGATGCGCGCGGGGGCGGCGAGATTGCG
This sequence comes from Lysobacter antibioticus, assembly GCF_000731095.1. Classification (GTDB taxonomy): domain Bacteria; phylum Pseudomonadota; class Gammaproteobacteria; order Xanthomonadales; family Xanthomonadaceae; genus Lysobacter; species Lysobacter antibioticus_B. Next base: position 6,120 of record NZ_JMTZ01000099.1, read on the forward strand.
GCGTTGCGCGCGCAGTTCGCGGCGCAGCGTCGTACGGTCAACCGTCATTCGGCGCGGGGTCCTGGGGGAAAACGGAAGCGCGGGCGCTCCGGACAAGGCAACGGGCGCGAATTACTTTCGTGACGTCGCGCCCGTTCCGGGATGAGTAGTCCTCCGCCAATGTCGATGCGTGCGAAACGACCTTGAACCCGGGGTTCAAGTGGGAACGCTTGGGGATCTTCGGGCTTCCCGCTGCGAGGCGGACTTGCACTCCGGATTCCCGTTGCGCCCCCGTGGTCGTAATTAAGGGACAAGGCGAATGTTTGCGCACGCCGTCGAGCACAGCAGAGGACGTGCGCGGAGTATAGCGCGCGCATCGCTCGCAGCGGGCCCGCTCGTCGGCGACGCTGCGTTGCGGTTCATGCGCTTGATCGATCCGCGAGCGCGGATGAACGGGGCTGGATGAGACAAACGCCAAGCGGCAACGCCCGATGCGACAATGCTCGAAGTCACAAAAAACCGCTTGCGCCAAGGCTTTTGCGGCGAAGGGCGAGCCGCCCAGATTCAGCGGTTCAGCGGTTCAGCGGATCGCGGCGTCGAACAGGCTGTCGAGCTTGCGATGCAGTTCGTCGAGGGTGCGCGAGATTTCGCGGTCGCGATGGTCGCCGTCGCCGCGCAGCTGTTGCAGTTCGTGGGCGAAGTTGAGCGCTGCGAGCACGGCGACGCGGTCGAGCGCGGCCATGCGGTTGCTGCCGCGGATTTCGCGCATCTTGCTGTCGAGCATGCGCGCGGCGGCGAGCAGGTCGTCGCGTTCGGACGGCTCGCAGCCGACGGTGTATTCGCGGTCGAGCAGGCGGATGCTGACGGCTTCGCTGGTCGTGCTCATCGGTTCGGATTCACGTGTGCTGCTCCAGCGACTTCAGTCGCGCGATCATGGCCTCGACGCGGGTGCGGGCCTGCTCGTTCTTGGCCAGCAGCGCCGAGCGCTCGCCGACCAGTTGTTCCTGCTGTTGACGCAGGCTGCGGTTCTCTTCGCTGAGACGACGCACGCGATCGCCGAGTTCGTCGACGCGGGTCAGCAGCGACTGCAATTCGGTGATGAGTTCGGTGCGATCCATCCCGGCACGATGGCAGGCCGGGGCGGGGGCGGTCAAGGCGCTACCGGGAATCGGCAATCGCGAGTCGGGAATCGGTCAGGCGTCGGGTCGATGGCGGCTCTGGGGGCGGGGTGAGGGCCTGCCGGGCGACGGCAGCGCGGAGGGCGGTGCAGCGCGGTCGCGGCCTGCGCCGCCACTGCCCGCACTGGCCAGGAAGCCCGCTCTTGCGCTCCCGCTCCCCGACTTCCGATTGCCGATTCCCGGCCGTCTCAGCGCGCCGCGCGCACGCTCAGCGGCGGCTGCCATTGCTGGATGAAGGCCAGGCAGTCGTCGGCTTCGAGCGGCCGGGCCAGCCAATAGCCCTGGATCTCGTCGCAGCCGTGGGCGAGCAGGAACTCCATCTGCTCTTCCAGCTCCACGCCCTCGGCGACCACGTTCAGGCCCAGCGAGTGAGCCATGGTGATGACCGTGCTGGTGATCGCCTCGTCGTCGGGGTCGCGGGTCAGGTCGCCGATGAATTCCTTGTCGATCTTCAGGGTATTGATCGGCAGGCGCTTGAGGTAGGCGAGCGAGGAGTAGCCGGTGCCGAAGTCGTCGACCGCCAGGGCCACGCCGAGTTCGCGCAGCGCCTGCATGGTGTTGGAGGTGTGCGCGGCGTTGGCCATGATCACGCTTTCGGTCAGTTCCAGCTCGAGCCGCCACGGCGGGATGCCGCTTTCGCTGAGGGCGCGCGCGACCATCTTGGGCAGGTCGCCGCGCAACAACTGGATCGCCGAGACGTTGACCGAGATCGACAACTGGTCGAGCCCTTGCTGACGCCACTGGCGCAGGCGGCTGCAGGCCTCGCGCATCGCCCATTCGCCGATTTCCAGGATCAGGCCGCTTTCCTCGGCCAGCGGAATGAACTGCGAGGGCGGGATGTTGCCGTACTCGGCGCTGTTCCAGCGCAGCAGCGCCTCGACCCCGGTGATGCGCGCTTCCGGCAGCGACAGGCGCGGCTGGAACACCAGCCGCAGTTCGTTGCGGTCCAGGACCTTGCGCAAGGCCGCCGAGATCGTCGCGCGTTGGCGGATCTCGATGTCCATCGCCTCGGTGTAGCGCATGAAGGTGCGCCGGCCGGCGGCCTTGGCCTGGTACATCGCGGTGTCGGCGTGCTTGAGCAGGTCGGTCGGGACCTGGGCGTGGTCCGGATAGAGGCTAATGCCGATCGACGGCGAGATCGCGACGTCGTGGCGTTCGTCGAAATCCAGCGGCGCCTCGAAGGCCTTGATCAGGCGGCGGGCGACGTCTTCGGCCTGCTCCGGCGTTTCCAGGTTCTCCAGCACGACGGTGAATTCGTCGCCGCCCAGGCGGGCGACGGTGTGCTCGGCGCCGACGGTTTCCTGCAGGCGCACCGCGGCGGCGCGCAGGATGCGGTCGCCGGCGGCATGGCCGAGCGAGTCGTTGATGTCCTTGAAGCGGTCCAGGTCGAGGAACAGCAAGGCGATGCGATGGCCGTGGCGGCGCGCCCGCACGATCGCCCGCGACAGCCGCTCCGACAGCAGGGTGCGGTTAGGCAGGCTGGTCAGGGTGTCGTAGTTGGCCAGGTAGCGCAGTTCCTGCTCGGCGCGTTTCTGGTCGGTGATGTCGGTCAGCACGGCGACGTAGTGGCCGCGCTGGCCGCTGCTGTCGAGCACGATGCTGGCCTGCAGCCAGCACAGGAACTCGTTGCCGTCCTTGCGCTGCTGCCAGATTTCGCCGGACCAGCGGCCGCTGCGCTGCAACTCGTCGCGCATGTCGCTGTAGAACTCGGGATCGTGCTGGCGGCTGTCGAGCAGGCCGGTGGTCTGGCCGATCACTTCGTTCTCGGGGTAGCCGGTCATGCGCGAGAACGCGGGGTTGATCGAGACGAACACGAAGTCGCGGTCGAACACCGCCACCGCCTCGGCCATCGAGCGCAGCACCTCGCTGGAAATGCGCCGCTCGCGTTCGGCGCTGCGCACCGCGGTGACGTCGCGGCCGGTGCCGGCGACCCGCACCGGCAGGCCTTCGGCATCGCGTTCGACGACCCGGCCGCGGGCCCGCACCCAACCCCACTCGCCCTTCGGCGTGCGCATGCGGTGTTCGGACAGGAACAGCGCGGCGTCGCCCTTGAGGTGCTTGCGCAGCAGTTCGGTGACGCGGCCGAGGTCGTCGGGATGGATCTCGTGGTCGTCGGCGATGTCGGCCTGCACGCCGATCTCCGGCGACTGCGGGTTGTGGTCGTCGACGCGCATGCGGTGCAGCTCGCGCCGCTTCAGGTCGTAGTCCCAGAACTGCTCGCCGGACGCCCACAGCGCCAGCTTGAGGCGTTCTTCGCGTTCGCGGATCTGGGCGAAGTAACCGCGTTCGCGCTGGCGGGCGACGTGCCAGCGCCAGCCGAAGCTCAGGGCCAGGCCGAGCGCGGCCAAGGCCGCCAGGGCGATCGCCAGCGGGTGCCGCCACAAAGGCGGCTCGACGTTGACCGGGATGCGCAGTTCCTGGGTATTCCAGACCCCGTCGCGGTTGGTCGATTGGGCGCGGAAGACATACCGGCCGGGCGGCAGGCGGGTGTAGGTGATGTCCTGGCGCGGGCCGTTGTCGATCCAGTCGCGGTCGAAACCGTCCATGCGGTAGCGATAGCGGATGCCGCTGTTCGGGCCGAAGTCGAGGGCGCCGATGCGCAGGCGCAGGATGCCGGCGTCGTTGGGAATCTCCAGCCGGGTCGACTGCCACAGCGTGCTCGAACCGGCGCTGGTGTCGGAACCGATCCAGGCCCCGAGCAGGCGCACCGGCGGGGTGTAGCGCGAGTCGGCGATGCGCGCCGGGTCGAACACGTTGAGGCCGCGCACGCCGCCGAAGGCGATGCGGCCGTCGGCGAGGATGTCGACCGCGCCGGCGTTGAACTCCAGGTCCTGCAGGCCGTCGGCCAGGCCGTAACGGCGCACCAGCGAGGCGCCGCTGTCGAAGCGCAGGATGCCGGCGTCGGTGCCGAGCCAGAGGCGGCCGGCCGGGCGTTCGGCGATCGAGAACACCACCGGCACCGGGTGGTCGCCGAGCACTTCGGCCAGCGGGTGGTCGAAGCGGATGCGGCCGTCGCTGTGTTCGACCACCCGGCTCAGGCCGGCCTGGGTGCCGACCCAGATCGAGCCGTCGGCGGACTGGTGTACGGCGCGGACGAAGTTGCCCGGCAGGCTGTCGGCCTCGTCGGTGGCATGGCGGTAGTGGCGCAGGTAGCCGGTGGCCGGGTCGAGCAAGTCCAGGCCGTCGCCGGTGCCGAACCAGACCCGGCCCTTGGTGTCTTCGAGCACGGCGTTGACGCGCGGATGGCTCAGGCCCTTGGAATCGCCTTCGCGATAGGCGTAGCGGACCAGGGCGCCGGTCTCGGGCAGGTAGTGCAGGGCGCCGATGTCGTCGCTGCCGAGCCAGAGGCTGCCGTCGCGGGCGAAGGCCAGCGAACGCAGGGCGACGTCGCGGTAGCCGCGCAGGTCGATGCTCTCGACCCGGCGGGTGGCCGGGTCCAGGCGCAGCAAGCCCTGGCCGGTGGCGAGCCAGAGCCGGGTCGGCGGCAGCGAGGCCGGCGGGTTCGGGTTGTCGGCCTCGGGGCAGGGCTCGCGGGCGATCGCGGCGATGCGGCGGGCGCCGGCGTTGGCCGGCAGCAGCGCGGTCATGTCCTGGAAGCGGTCGGCGCCCAGGTCGTAGCGGCGCAGATGGCCGTTGTCGGTGCCGATCCAGATCGCGCCGAGGTCGTCCTGGGCCAGGCTGCGGATGCTGGCGTCGGAGGCGCCGGCGCCGGTGCGGTCCTCGTCTAGGTCGAGGACGTAGCTGAAGCGGGTGCCGCGCGGGTCGGCGACGGCGACGCCGCGGTATTGGCCGCCGGCCCAGAGCAGGCCGCCGTGGTCGATCATCAACGCTTCGATGGTGTCCTCGGGCAGGGTCGCCTCGACACCGGGCTCGGCGTGTACGCGCTGGGAGTGGCCGGTCTCGGGGTCGTGGCGGTACAGGCCGTTGCCGAAACCGGAGATCCAGATCCGCTGGTCCGGCGCTTCGATCAGGGCGCGCGCATCGCGCAGCGTCGCCAGGGCCTCGTCCTCGACCTTGACCAGGATGCCGGTGTGGCCGTCGAGCCGGTACAGGCCGTCGACGCCGCCGGCCCAAAGCCGGCCGCGCCGGTCGATCAACACGCTGCGCAGCACCTGGGCGGCGCCGATGCGTTCGATCTTGCCGCTCGGCAGGATCCGGTACAGGCCGGCCGCGCTGGCGAACCAGGCGGTGCCGTCGCGGGCGAGGGCGAGTTCCTGCCAGGGCGATTGCCGGCTTAGTTCGCCGGGCAGGGCCAGCAGCAGCTCGCGCGCGCCGCTGCGCGGGTCCATGCGCTCAAGGCCGGCCAGGGTGCCGATCAGCAGCGAGTCGCGCCATGGCAACAGCGAGACGATCTGGCGCCCGGCCTGCGAATCCGGCGGTTCGTAGCGGTGGATGGCGCCGCTGGCCAGGTCGAGCCGGGCCAGGTATTCGGAATGGGTGCCGATCCAGATCGCGCGCTGGCCGTCGAGGGCGAGCGCGGTGACGTAGCTGTCGGGCAGGCTGGCCGGATCGCGCGGGTCGTGCCGATAGGGCACGTAGCGCTGGCCGTCGTAGCGGTGCAGGCCGCCCTGGGTGCCGACCCAAATGAAGCCGTGCGCGTCCTGGGTGAAGGCGGTGACCGAGTTCTGGCTGAGCCCGAGCTCGCTGCCCAGGCGCGAGAAGTAGAAGTCGCGCGTGGCCGCATCGGCACGCTGGGGCAGCGCCGCCATGCACAGGAGCAGGGCGATCAGACCGGCAGTCAGCAGGGCGACAGGGGAAGAGGAACGCACGGACACCGTGGCGTGAAGCGCAACAGCCCGCAGTTTAGGCAGGCGCCCGTTGCGGCAACAAGCACTACGGACTCGAATCGCCAGACAGGACAGGATCCTGCGGGTTTCTTCACGCCGCCTGCATTCGCCCGGCATTGCTAAACTGCGGCAACCCTCACGACTTGATGCCTGTGGCCGCGATCGAACTGCCCCTGTTGTCCGATGTCGATGCCGAGAGCCGCACGCTCTCGCTCGGCGCTTCCGCTTCCGAACTGCACGGCGCCTTGTGCGGCTGGCTCGCCGGCGGCGGCGCCTCGGTGCGCGACTGGCCGGCGCGCGTGCTGGCCGACCCGACCGTCGCGACGCCGGCCGAGAACGGCGCGCTGGATCGCCTGCGCAGCGCCAGCGCCTCGCAGCTCGGCGATCGCAGCTTCGGTTTCGATCTGCTGCTGCCCGATAGCGAAGCGCCCTTGTCCGAGCGCAGCGGCGCCTTGTTCGACTGGTGCCGCGGTTTCCTCGGCGGTTTCGGCCTCGCCGCCGGCGAGGCCGCCTCGCTGTCGGAGGAAAGCCGCGAGGCGCTCGGCGACCTGGCCCGCCTGGCCGCGGCCTCGCCGCAGGACGACGGCGACGAGGACGACGAAGAAGCCTTGACCGAGATCGAGGAGTTCGTGCGCATCGTCGCGCTGTTGTTGCATGGCGACGTGGCGATGGCGGCGCAGCACCGCCACCGGTTGAACTGACATGAACGCCGCGTTGTCGATGCCGGCCAAGGCCTATGTGCGCCGGCGCAAGCAGTTGATGACGATGGCCGGCGACGACGCGATCGTGATCGTGCCGTCGGCCAACGAGCATATCCGCAGCCGCGATACCCACTACCCGTTCCGCCAGGACTCCGACCTCAGCTACCTGACCGGTTTCCCAGAACCCGAGTCGGTGCTGGTGCTGGTGCCGGGCCGCCGCCATGGCGAGACCTTGCTGTTTTGTCGCGAGCGCGACCGCGAACGCGAAGCCTGGGACGGGCCGCGCTACGGCCCGGAAGGCGCGGTCGAGGCCTTCGGTCTCGACGATGCCTATCCGATCGCCGACCTCGACGACATCCTGCCTGGCCTGCTCGAAGGGCGCTCGCGTGTGTATTACCACTTCGGCCGCGACGCCGAGTTCGATCTCAAGCTGATCGGCTGGCTCAACCGCGTGCGTGCGATGGTGCGCCAGGGCGCGCAGCCGCCGCACGAATTCCTCGAGCTGGGCCATCTGCTCGACGAGTTGCGTCTGTTCAAGGACCGCGACGAGGTGCGCTTCATGCAGCGCGCCGCCGACATCAGCGTGCTCGCCCACGAAGCGGCGATGCGCGCGGCGCGGCCCGGCGTGCGCGAGTACGAACTGCAAGCCGAAATCGAATGCGTGTTCCGCCGCCACGACGCCGAGCCCGCCTATGGCAGCATCGTCGGCGCCGGCAGCAATGCCTGCGTGCTGCACTATCGCGCCAACAGCGCGGCTTCGCAGGACGGCGACCTGGTCTTGGTCGACGCCGGCGCCGAGTACCGCGGTTACGCCGCCGACATCACCCGCACGTTTCCGGTCAACGGCCGTTTCAGCGCGCCGCAACGCGCCTTGCACGACCTGGTCGGTGCCGCTCAGGCCGCGGCCCTGGCGCAGGCGCGTCCCGGCGTGGCCTACGAGGCTGGGCACCTGGCAGCGGTCGAGACTCTGACCGAAGGCCTGCTGCAACTCGGCCTGCTCAAGGGCAAGCTGGAAAAGAACCTCGCCGAAGGCCATTACAAGCGCTTTTATCGGCACAAGACCGGGCACTGGTTGGGCATGGACGTGCACGACGTCGGCGAATACCGCCTCGACGGCGAGTCGCGCCTGCTCGAACCGGGCATGGTGTTCACCATCGAGCCCGGGCTGTACGTGTCGCCCGACGACAGCAGCGTCGACCCGAAATGGCGCGGCATCGGCATCCGCACCGAAGACGACGTGCTGATTACCAAGGACGGCCATCAGGTGCTGACCGACCGGCTCGCGCGCAGCGCCGACGAGATCGAGGCCTTGATGGGGCGGTGAGCGCTGTCGCCACGAATCTATCCCTGTAGGAGCGACGTAAGTCGCGACAAGGGACGCGCAGAGATGACGTGGCCACCGTCATTCGTCGAAGCGGCGCTCGCTCGCCAGGGTAGGAGCGGCGCGAGACGCGACCGCCATGTCCCAATGTCGCGTCGTCTTCGGGTGTGCCCCTGTAGGGGCGACGTGAGTCGCAACCGCGACCTCGCACTATCGCGTCGATTCTGGCCGCAGCCTGGTCAGGGTAGGAGCGGCACGAGCCGCGACAACGTCGTGTCGGTCTCGCGACGCAATGCTCAAGCAGAATCAAGATCTGGATCAAACGCCAAAAGCTTCCGCCACTAAAGCGGCGGGTTACTTTCTTTTGTCATAAGCAAGCAACAAAAGTCCGTCTGGATTCCCTTCGGTCAAAGGTAACCAAAGAAGTTGCTTTGTTTTGAATCACCGGCCCGCACGATCGTTGCATCCGCGGGCTCTACATACGGGACATCCCTGTCCGATGAAAAACGGCCCGCATCCTTGCGGGCCGCCCTCCGGGTCTTCTGTTGCCTTCGCTAGTGCCAAGTTGCGCACAGCAATAGCAGCCACAGCTGGCTGTCGCGTGTTTTCAGTGCATCAGCCGCCGCCATACGCGCGGCATCGCAGTCGAAACGCCGGACGTTTGGTCAGCGGGCCCGGTCTTACGCCGCCGGGCCCATGCGCTCCAGCACCAGCTCGACGAAACGGCTGAGCTTGGGCAATGGCTGGCGGTCGCGCGGGTACAGCAGATGCACCGGCCGCGGCGGCGGCAGCTGATCGGCGAACAGGGGCAGCAGCCGGCCCGCGGCGAGGTCGTCGGCCAGCAACACCTCGGGCTGCAGCAAGATGCCGCAGCCGGCCACCGCCGCGCGCCGCAGCGCCTCGCCGTTGTTGGAAGCGAAGCGCCCGCGCAGACGCAAGGGTTCGGCGGCGATGTGCTCGAAACGCCATCCGGCATCGTGATTCCACAGCAGATGGTTGAGGCAGCTGTGGCCGACCAACTCGCGCGGGTCGCTCGGCGTGCCGTACCTGCTTAGATACTCGGGGGAAGCGCAGACGATCATCCGGTACGGCCGCAGGGGGCGTGCGACCAGATGATCCGAATCCGGCAGGGGCCCGATCCGGATCGCGACGTCGAAGGCCTCGGCGATCAGGTCGGACATGCGGTCGCTGAGCACCAGTTCGACCGCGACCTCGGGATGGCGTTGCAGGAATTCGGTGACCACCGTGGCGACTGCATTGCCGCCGAGCGTGACCGGGGCGGTGATGCGCAAGCGCCCGCTCGGCTGGCCGTCGTGACGCAGGCGTTCGGCGACCGACTCGGCGTGGCGGACCTGGTCGAGGATGCGCCGGCAGTCCTCGAGAAAGCTCTCGCCGACCTCGGTCAGGCGCTGCTTGCGCGTATCGCGCTGCAGCAGGCGTGCGCCGAGATGCGCTTCCAACTGGTGCACATGTTTGCCGACCATCACCGCCGACAGGTTCTGGGCCTGGGCCGCGGCGGCGAAACTGCCGGTGTCGGCGACCGCGACGAATACGGCCATGCTGCGCAGCTTGTCCAAGGGCTAACCCGTGGTTAGGGGAGCCCGAAATCCTAGCGCATTCACCGTCGATGCCGCGGCGAGCAGACTGGCCATCTGTCTCTCATCACGGAGTTCCCATGAAGATCCTCATCGTCGGCGCCAGCGGCACCCTCGGCCGTGCCGTGGCCGAACGCCTCGCCCCGCAGCACGAGATCCTGGCCGCCGGCCGCAGCAGCGCCGATTACCCGGTCGACATTACCGACGACGCCAGCGTCGAAGCCTTGTTCCGTCGTACCGGCAAGCTCGACGCCATCGTCTCAACCGCCGGCGTGCTGCACTTCGGCCCGCTCGAAACGATGCGCCCGGCCGACTTCGCGCTGGGCCTCAACGACAAACTGCTCGGCCAGGTGCGCCTGGCCCTGCTGGGCCAGCACCACCTCAACGACGGCGGTTCGATCACCCTGACCACCGGCATCGTCGCCGAAGAACCGATCCGTGCCGGCGCCAACGCCAGCGCCGTCAACAACGCCATCGAGGGCTTCGTGCGTGGCGCCGCCTTCGAATTGCAGCGCGGCCTGCGCATCAATGCCGTCAGCCCGAACGTATTGACGGAGTCGTGGGAGGCCTACGGCGCGTTCTTCCCCGGCTTCGAACCGGTCACCGCCGCGCGCGCGGCGCTGGCGTATCAGCGCAGCGTGGAGGGGATTCAGAGTGGGCGGGTGTTCAAGGTTTGGTGAGGGATGGGCGGTCGTGTGAGTTGCAAGGCCGATGAGGCATTTTGCGGTTGCAGTTCTCAGTTCTCAGTTCGCAATTCGCCGTTGCCGTTGCCGTTGCCGTTGCCGTAAAGATTCTGCTGTGGCTGTGGCTGTGGCTGTGGTTGTTGCTGTGCGCAGCCTTGCACTCGCGAAGGCAATCGAAGACCCGGAGGGCGGCCCGCATGGATGCGGGCCGTT
>NZ_JMTZ01000100.1 GCF_000731095.1 Lysobacter antibioticus
GGCTTAGCAAAAGAAAGTAACCCGGCCGCGTTAGCGGACGGAAGCTTTGCTCTTGCCTTTAGCCATTTCGCAGAAGCTAGATCAAACGCCAGGAGCTTCCGCCACTAAAGCGGCCGGAAGCTTTAGGTGTTGCTTCACCGCTCTGCGGCAACAAACGCCGCAACGGCGAGCAACGCGGTCGCGACTCGCGTCGCTCCTACCCTGCGGCAGCTCAAAGCTTCGCCCAATGACGGCGGCTAGGCGCCCCCTGCGCGTCCCTTGGTCGCGGCTTGTGACCGAAGGACATCCAGTAGCACGCCGCTCCTACAGAGGGAGCGACGCACTACAAACCTGGCAATCGGCTCAGTCCAACACCCGACAGAACACCGCCTTCAGATACCGCGACTCCGGCACCTGCGCCAGCCACGGATGATCGGCGCCCGCGCCGGACACCTTGAGCACCTGCACGGTGCGCCCGGCATAGAACGCGGCGCGGCGCAGCATGTCGAGGAACTGGTCCTCGCTGACCAGACCGGTGCACGAGAAGGTCGCGAACAGGCCGCCGGGCTTGAGCGCGCCCAGTGCCAGCTTGTTCATGTCGAGGTACTTCTTCAGCGCCGGGATCACCTGCTCGCGGTCGCGTGTCATCTTGGCCGGGTCGAGGATCACCACGTCGTAGAGATCGCCGGCGTTCGCGACGTCGCGCAGGTAGGGGAAGATGTCGGCTTGAACGAACTTGACCTGTGCGCCGTTGAGCTTGGCGTTGGCCTTGGCGATGTTGATCACGTCGGCATCGATGTCCACGCCGACCACTTCCTCGGCGCCGCGCACCTTGGCGTAAACACCGAAACCGCCGGTGTTGCAGCACAGGTCGAGCACGCGCTTGCCGGCGACCTGCTGCGACAGCCATTCGCGGTTGTCGCGCTGGTCGGCGAAGAAGCCGGTCTTGTGCGCGCCGGCCGGATCGGCGCGGAACTTGATGCCGTACTCGGTGATCGTCGCCGGCGGCACCGCCTCGGTGCCGCGGAAGTCGAAGCTCTCCTGCTTCTGCACGTGCTCGTCGGCGAAGGCGTAGAAGCGGCAGCCCGGGAACTGCTGGCGCAGCGCGTCGTAGATCCATTCGCGGTGACGGAAGGCGCCAGCGCTGAAGTATTCGACCACCAGCAGATCGCCGTAGCGGTCGACCACCAGGCCGCTGAGGCCGTCGCCTTCGCTGTGGACGACGCGCCAGGCGTCGCTGACCTCGTCGAGCTTGAGCACGTCGCGGCGCAGCGACACGGCCGCGGCGATCTTGCGCGCGAACCAGTCGGCGTCGACTTCGACGTCCGGGTCGTTTTCGAGCATGCGCAGGGCGATGCGCGAGTGGCCGTTGTAGAAGCCGCGGCCGATCCAATCGCCGTCGACGCCGAGCACGTTGACGATCGAGCCCGGCTTGGGGCGCTGGGCCGGCTTGTCGACCAGGCGCTGGAAGATCCAGGGGTGGGTGGATTTCCAGGCGTTCTTGAGGCGTACGGTGGGGAGTTCGTTATTCATCCCGCCATTCTACCGGGGACGGGCCTCCGCCTCGCCCGGCTTGGGCCGCCCGGCCCCGCCGCCATCCCGCTGGCGGGACAAACCGGCCCGACGAACGCGGCTTGTATTCCTTCCGGGCGGTGCCAATCTCGGTGATATGCACCTGCCCACCGAAGCCCCCATCCCCGACACCCCGGCCCAGCGCAAAGCCGACCGCAGCCGGCTGATGCGCGCGCTCAACGCCAGCCTGGCCTTCGTCCTGGTGCTGATCGCGGTGTTCACCGCCCAGGGCCAGTTCGACGTGCGCGCCTTCACCGTCCAGCCGTGGTCGGCCGAGGGCCTGGTCGGCCTGCTGACCGCGCCGCTGCTGCACGGCTCGATCGAGCACCTGGCCGCCAACGCGACCTCGCTGTTGCTGCTCGGCACCCTGGCGGGCGCGGTCTACCCGAAGGCGACCCTGCGCGCGCTGCCGATCCTGTGGCTCGGCGCCGGGCTCGGCGCCTGGCTGCTGGGCGATCCGGGCAGCTATCACCTCGGCGCCAGCGGTCTGACGCATGGCCTGATGTTCCTGGTCCTGACCCTCGGCGTGCTGCGTCGCGACCGCCCCTCGATCGCCGCGGCGATGATCGCCTTCCTGCTCTACGGCGGCATGTTGCTGACCGTGCTGCCGCGCGAGATCGGCGTGTCCTGGCAGGCCCACCTGGGCGGCGCGGTCGCCGGCGTGATCGCGGCCTTCGCGTTCCGCCTGCGCGACCCGCTGCCGCCACGCAAGCGCTACAGCTGGGAAGATGAGGACGAAGAGCTGGTGCCGGCCCACGACGAACTGGAACCGCCGAGCCCGCAACGCGTGCCGGTGTTGTGGAACCGCCCGGTCGATGGCGAACGCGGCGTGGTCTTGGAGTTTCCGGCGCGGCAGAGGCACGAGGAGTAGCCGTACCCCGGCATCGCTTTCACTCAGGTTTATACTGGACTGGCTCTCCGTATTCCGGCTCAAGCCGAGCCCCTTCGAGCGATGCCCTTTCATTACGATCCTAGCGCCGGCATTCCGGTGCCTGAGTACGGGCTTACGATTCCCTGGCGCATCACTCAGCCCGAATTGTTCGACCTGATACCGCGCGATCGATTCGAAGAATGCGTTTACGGTCCATCGGTACTGCGCTTCACCTTGTTCGGCTACACCGCGCCGTTCTGGTTCGACTTCGTCACTCGATCGACGCTGAGCGAAGTGCAACTTTTCCGATGGAAGCCTCGCTGGCGCGCACTCAAGCCGGATTTTCGCGAGAGCGCACAGGCCCTGCGAGGCGCGCTCGGCCCACCCAATCGCCTCGATCAACCCGACGGTCAGCTCTGGCATTTTCCTGCGGTTCGAGTCGAGAACTCGGCCGTCGCCGGGCGCCGTCCCCCTAACCGGCCTCTGCGGGTGTACCGGCACGTGCTATCGGTGCAGTTATGGCCCTAAACCGTTAGCGGCCGGGTCATCGGAGCCGATTCGTTTCGCTCGCGTGCCCCTGCGTCGGCGCGTTAAAGTGACTTGGCATCCATGCAGATGAACCGCACGCTGCCCGATCTTTCCAGCTGCCTCCGGAGCCCTTCGCCATGCGCCGCCGCCTCATCGCATCCGCCATCCTCCTGCTCGCCGCCTCGCCGCTCGTCTATGCCAAGAGCGCCTGCATGATCGAAGGCCAGGTCCTCGGCCAGATCATCAACGAATGCACCGAGACCGACCCGCCGGCCTCTGAAGGCGCGCCCAAGCCGCAATGCAACAGCTCGCTGCCGGGTCTGGCGGAGATCGGCGGCCAGGTCTCGGCGCGGCCGGTCGCGGCCTGTCCCTCGGGCGCGGTCGCGATCTGCGATTCGCCGATGAACGCCAAGGCGCGTATCTACTACTACAAGCGCAACGCCGCGCAGATCGCCGCGATCAAGCAGGCTTGCGAGATGCAGCGCGGTCAGTGGATCAAGCCGTGAGGCCTGCTGCCGCGCTTGCCGCGGCGCACGTGCGGGGGGCCGTCGTCGCCGCAATCGCCGCGACGCTCACTATCGCAACCGCGCCGGCGGCGGCACAAACCTCCGACGCGGCCGAGCCGCCTTCGTTCGACCGGCCCGGCATCTCGTTTTCGACCGACACCCTGCCGCGCGGCGCCTTCGCCTGGGAGCAGGGATTGCCGGATTTCGAGCGCAACGACGACGGCGGCCGCCGCAGCCGGCTCTACAGCGCGAATACCAATCTGCGCCTGGGCCTGAGCGAGCGGGTCGAGCTGCAACTGGCGACCTCGGCCTACAACCGGCTGCGCGAACGCGACGGCGACGGCCGCCGCTCGCGCCACGGCGCCGGCGACACCGGCCTCGCCGTCAAGGTCGCGCTGCCGTCCTCGCACGAGGCGTTTTCGTGGGCCGTGCTCGGCGCGGTCACCGCCGCCAGCGGCGCGCGCGACTTCAGCAACGGTGCAACCCGGTACACCCTCGGCACCACGCTCGGCTACAACTTCAACGAGCGCGTCGCCGGCGCGCTGTACTTCAACCTCGACCGCAGCGACGGCGCCGACACCTGGACCTGGTCGCCGAGCCTGAGCTTTGCGCTCAGCGACCGCACCGCGGTCTATGTCGAGGCCGGTATGTCCCACAGCGATCACGCCTCGACCACCTCGGTCGCGGGCGGCGGGGTCACCTGGATGGCGACCCCGCGCGTGCAGCTCGACGCGTCCTTCGACGTCGGCCTGGACCGCAACAGCCCCGACCTACAGGGAGGTCTTGGGGCGTCGTTCTACTTCGACTGAGCCGCGCAAGGCCGCGGCCGTGCCGACGCCGGTGGCGATCGCCGAGGCGTAGTCCGGCGCCTGCGTGTCCGCCGATTCGTAGGTCCACAGGAAACCGCCGCCGATGCCGTCGCTGGCCCATTGCGCGTACTGCTGCTGGACCTGGTTCGGCGTCGAGTCGGTGGATACGCCGGGAATCACGAAGCTGGCCGGGAAGCCGCTGCCGAGCGTCTGCTGCAGCGCCTGGATCCACTCTTCCGGATCGTTGCCGGCGCCGCCGGAGTAGCACTGCAGGTTGAAGCCGATGACCAGGCCGGGATCGGTCTTCTGCAGTTCGGCCACGCAGCCGACCCAGAACTCGGGGTTGTAGTAGGGGCAGAAGGTGACCTTGAAGCCGGCCTTGCCGAGCATGCGGCTGAAGTCGACGATCAGCTTCTGGCTCTGCATTTCCTCGTCGTCCAGGTCGACGGCCTCGATCGCCGGGAAGGTTTTCTTCAACGCGACCAGGTTCTGGAACAGCGGATTCTTCTCGCCGTTGCCGAACTCGGCGATCAGCTTTTGGATGTTGCCGTAATCGCCGACCCCGCCGCCGCCGATCGACAGCCAGACGCGTTCGATGCCGGTCGCGCCCAGGGTCAGCGAGTTGACCAGGGGCACCCATTCCGGCGGACCGACGTACTGGCCGTTGGAGAAGATCTCCAGGTCGTTGTAGTACAGGTCGCCCTTGTACTTGTCCGGCGCCGGCGGCGACTTGTCCTGGTAGTGCACATGCGCCAGGGCCAGGATCGCCGTATTGAAACCGGAAGTCTTGAGTCCCTGGACATAGCCCTTGCCATCGGTCTTGGAGAACAGACCTTCGCAGTAGGCGGCGACGATGGACGTGCGTGCGTTGGACATGATCGACTCCTCGTTGTGGGTGAGCCTCTGGACCAACGCGTGCATGCGCTGCGCTCGGACAGGTTTTCCGCGGCAAATCGCGTCTTTGAGACCGGCTTCGCACTCTTCCGCACGCGGGCGCAGCAGCCAGCTCAGCGACATGACGATCGCCACCACCGCACATCGCGTGGACGCTCGACTTTCGCGACCGTCATCGCAGTATCGAAAAGTCTGGGAATGGCCCTAGTTGGCCGCATTCAGCTTGCGGCTCACAGTGCCCGCCTTCCTCTTCGCGAGCGCGTGCGCATGATTCCCTACGACCCGGTTTCCTCACCTTCGGTCACCACCGTCCAGGCGCAGGCGCCGGACCCCAAGCAGGTCGACAGCGCCGCCGACCGCGTCTTAGACGCAGGCGACCGCGATTTCAGGAAGGACAACTACGAAAAGCGCATGGACGTGTTCGCCAAGGAGATCAGCGGCCAGTCGCGCGAGTTCCAGGCCGAGTTGATCAACACCATCCTCGACCGCGACGGCGGCGCGTTCAAGTCGTGGATGCACTCCGACCGCCTCAACTGGATGACCAGCGACGGCGACATTTCGCAGCACGAGAAGAGCGAGGTCTATGCGGCCTTCGCCGAAGGCATCGACCGCGGCCAGATCGACGCCGGCAAGATCGACGCCGGCTTCGTCCGCGGCAGCCAAAACCCGGGCTTGATCGGCCAGTACATGGACGCGCAGAACTTGAACGACAACGGCGGTTTCAGGCGCGCCATGGTCGCCTTCAGCGGCCTGAGCTCCTGCGAGATGCAGACCTTCATCACCAACGACGCCAACCAGGCGCTGATGCAGCGCTTCGAAAAGGCCGTGCAGGGCCACCAGGATTGGTACGAGAGCCTGGTCGAGGACTATACGGTCGCGTCCAAGGGCTACTCCAAGGTCTTCGAAGGCGAGGTCGAATTCAGCAAGGAACAGCTCATGGCGATGCGCAGCGCCTTCCTCGCCGACGACGGCCTGCACACCAGCGGCGAATTGCTGCTGGCCTACCCCGACCGGATGGAACGCAACGAGCGCGTGACCGAGCAATACCACGAGCTCTCCACCGGCATGAGCGAGATCCTCGGCAAGGACAACGCCAACTGGGCGACGTTCGCGCAATGGGCCTCCGACGAAATCGGCCGCAACCTCGACGGCACCCTCGGCATCGCCCTCGGCGAAATGGGCGGCAACCCGAAGTACTGGCTGTCGGTCGGCAACACCATGCTGAGCTCGGACATCTCGCCCTCGTTCAAGCACTTCGTCGACACCTTCGGCGGCGGCAAGAACCGCGACATGAGCTTCGAGCAGTTCTGGTCGAGCTTCGAGAACAAATACGCCGGCCGCGAGCTGACCTATACCGACGGCCGCGACACCCAGCTCGACATGAAGAACGCCTTCAAGGCCTATTACGACTCGATGAAGCTCAAGGACGGCGAGGCCGCGATCACCGACCCGGCCCAGCTCGCCGATTCCAAGGACCACCGCGGCGAGTTGATGCTGTACGCGAACAGCCTGATCGGCCTGCAGGAACAGGACATCATCAACAAGGACATCAGCAACGGCATGCGCGGCTTCGGCATCGTCAATCCGGGCGGCTTCGGCGAGCACTGGATCGACCTGCACGTGCCCGACCGCGACGGCAAGGGCGGCCGCGAGATCAACCTCAACCTGGAAATGAAGAACTCCGGCAACCGGGTCAACTTCGACTCCGGCCGCGAGTTCGTCACCGCCGACGGCCGCACGATCAAGCTCGCCGACGAAGTACGCACGCGCCTGAACGGCCTCGACGGCAACCCGAACAACGAGGACGAGACCGACATCAAGAACGCCGACACCAATCATTGGGAGAGCTACAGCCAGCGCATGGGCACGATCTACCACCTGTTCGCGAACTCCCAGCGCGACGGCGAACTGTTCCTCGATGCCCGCGACGTGTTCGATTCGCGGGCGAAGGACCTCAACAACAATCCTTGGCGGAGTTGAGGGCCGAGAGAGTCGAATCTTTCAGCCTCTCGGCATTGAAGGAACGACCACTCCGATACGGCCAACCGCGAACGGCTTGCGGTTGGCTCGGTGATTGAGCGGTGGTCCTCTCTTACTCGACGCCGCTGCGCGCGAAAAGCTAAATCCCCCCTAGCCCCCCTTTGTCAAAGGGGGGAACAGCAACGCTTATCTGTCCGGTGGGAACGACTTGCGGCTGGCGATTCGCGTTCGACATTCGACATTCGACGGTGGCGGGTGGCGGGTGGCATGACCATAGCCTCCCGAAGAACGCTCCCCGCTCCAGAAGGCCACGCAACCCCAAGCCCCACGCGCATCGATCCCCCTTTGAAAAAGAGGGTAGGGAGATTTGCTCTGGCTCTGCTGGCTCTAGCTCTGCCCCGCTTCCCCACCACAACACCCGCCCCCTCACCTTGGCGCCGCCACCCCGCGGTGGTAGCGTCGCCAGCGCAGTCCGCAGCCGTCCGTCGCGGGGTTCCGCGACCTCATCGCTTGGGGAATCGATGCGCTACTCGCCCTTCCGGTCCGTCGTCGGTCTTTGCCTGATCGCCACCCTCGCCGCCTGCCAGCGCGCCGCACCACCGCCGCCGGCACCGGACGGCTACGACGAAAGCGCCGGCGCCGACGCGCGCCGGATCGAATCGGACCTGCGCTTTCTCGCCGACGATCTGCTCGAAGGCCGCGAGGCCGGCACGCGCGGTTACGACCTGGCGGCGCTGTATGTCGCCGAACGCCTGCGCGCGATCGGGCTGCGCCCGGCCGGCGACGACGGCCGCTACTTCCAACGCGTGCCGCTGCTGCGCGCGAAACGCGTCGACGACGGCGGCTCGCTGGTGATCCGCCGCGACGGTGCCGCCATCGCCCTGAAGTTCCGCGAACAGTTCCTGCCGCAGCTCAATTTCGACCGCGGCGACGCGCGGGTGACCGCGGCGGCGGTGTTCGTCGGACAAGCGGTGTGTGCGCCGGAACTCAAGCAGGACGATTTCGCCGGCGTCGACCTGCGCGGCAAGATCGCGGTGCTGTTCCACGGCGCACCGCCGCGCTTCGATACCGACCGGCGCGCGTTCTACAGCTCGTTCAGGGAAAAATTCGCCGCGCTGGTCGAGCGCGGCGCGATCGGCGCGGTGATCGTGTCCACCGACGACGAAGAGAAGCGCCAGCCCTGGGCGCGCGGCGCCGAGAACTGGGCCCGCCCCGGCATGCGTCTGCGCGATGCCGACGGGCGCCCGCTCGATACCTTCCCGCAACTGCAGGTGATCGCCCAGGTCAGCGCGGCCAGCGCCGGCGCCCTGCTCGATGGCGGCGGCCATACTGCCGCGGCGCTGTTCCGCGATGCGCGCGAGGGCAAGCTGCGCGGCTTCGAGCTGCCGGGCACGATCGAACTGTCGGCGCAGACCCGCATCGAGCCGGCCGAATCGCGCAACGTGGTCGCGCTGTTGCCGGGCAGCGATGCCGCGCTCAAGCGCGAGCACGTGCTGTTCAGCGCCCACCTCGACCATATCGGCATCGGCGCGCCGGTGCAGGGCGATGCGATCTACAACGGCGCGCTCGACAACGCCCTGGGCGTGGCGATCATGCTCGAAGCCGCGCAGCAGCTCGCGCGTTCGAAGACCCCGCCGAAGCGTTCGCTGCTGTTCGTCGCTGTGACCGCCGAAGAGAAAGGCCTGCTCGGCGCGGAATGGTATGCGCGGCATCCGACCGTGCCGCACGACTCGCTGGTCGCCAACGTCAACATGGACATGCCGGTGCTGTTGGTGCCGACCCGCGACGTGGTGCCGATCGGGGTCGAGCATTCCAGCCTGCAGGCGGTGCTGGATCGGGCCGCGGACGAAGTCGGGGTAAGCCTGTCGCCGGATCCCTCGCCGCAGGAAAGCGTGTTCATCCGCAGCGACCAGTTCGCTTTCATCCGCGCCGGCGTGCTGGCGGTGTATCTGACCGGCGGGGTGAAGGCGCAGCAGTCCGGCGTCGATGCCGGCCAACACCAGCGCGATTTCCTGAGCGAGCGTTATCACCAACCCGGCGACGATACGAGCCAGCCGATCCAGTACGGCGATGCCGCGCGCCTGGCCCGGCTCAACGCGCGCATCGGCCAGTCGATCGCCGACGCGCCGCAGCGGCCGAGCTGGAACGCCGGCGATTTCTTCGGCGAGCGCTTCGGCAGCCTCGATGCGGGCGCATCGTCGACCGGCGCCGCGGCAACGCGCTGAGCGCCGCCGCGCGCGCCGAGGCCGCGC
Organism: Lysobacter antibioticus; assembly: GCF_000731095.1. Lineage (GTDB taxonomy): Bacteria > Pseudomonadota > Gammaproteobacteria > Xanthomonadales > Xanthomonadaceae > Lysobacter > Lysobacter antibioticus_B. The sequence continues at coordinate 9,392 of NZ_JMTZ01000100.1, forward strand.
GAACGCATGGCTATACTGCGGCGATGAACCAAGTCGCGATGAAGACGCTGGGCCTGCTCGGCGGCATGAGCTGGGAATCGACCCTGCCGTATTACCGGCTGATCAACGAAACCGTGCGCGAGCGCCTCGGCGGTCTGCATTCGGCCAAGCTGCTGCTGTACAGCGTCGATTTCGCCGAGGTCGAACGCCTGCAACATGCCGGCGACTGGGATGCGGCCGGCGTGCTGCTCGGCCAGGCCGCACGCTCGCTGCGCGACGGCGGCGCGCAGTTGCTGGTGATCTGCACCAACACCATGCACAAGGTCGCCGATGCGGTCGAAGCAGCGTCCGGCCTGCCGCTGCTGCACATCGCCGACCCGACCGGCGCGGCGATCCGCGCGGCAGGGTTGAGCCGGATCGGCCTGCTCGGCACGCGCTTCACCATGGAGCAGGATTTCTATCGCCAGCGTCTGGTCGATCGCCACGGCCTGGACGTGATCGTGCCCGACCCGGCCGGCCGCGAACTCGTCCACCGGGTGATCTACGAGGAGCTGTGCCTGGGACGTATCCGCGACGAGTCGCGCCAAGCCTATCGCGAGGTCATCGCCGGCCTGGTCGCGCGCGGCGCGCAGGGTGTGATCCTCGGCTGCACCGAGATCGGCCTGCTGATCGGCGCCGGCGATGTCGAGATCCCCTTGTTCGACACCACCGCCCTGCACGCGCGTGCGGCGGCACTGGCGGCGATCGAAGGCGCTTGAAGCAACGACGCGGCGCTCGTCCGGCGGCTCCGCTGGCCAGCAATACCATTCGCGGCGACACTGACCGCCGACCGACTCCGCGGAGCACGCCATGAACGACGATCGTCCCAACCCCGGCTGGTGGGGCCGCAATTGGAAGTGGGCGGTGCCGAGCGGTTGCCTGACCCTGATCCTGCTCGCCGGCCTGTTGCTGGTCGGCGTCATCGGCCTGGGCATCAAGGGCTTGTCGGGGGTGATGAAAGCCAGCGAACCGTACCGGCACGCCATCGCGTTGGCCGAAGGCAATGCCGAGGTCGTGGCCGCGCTCGGCACGCCGCTGCGCACCGGCAGCATGATCCAGGGCACGCTGAGCACCGAGAACGCGAGCGGCCATGCCGACCTGTCGGTGCCGCTGACCGGCCCCAAGGGCGAGGCCCGGCTCTACATCAAGGGCGAACGCGAGGCCGATCGCTGGACCTATTCGCTGCTGGAAGTGGCGATCGAGGGCAGCGGGCAGCGCATCGATCTGTTGAAAGACGAAGGCGCGCCCGCCGAGCCCGCGCCGCCGGCCGCTCAACCCGATGCGGAACTCCAGGACGATCCCGACGCCGACCCAGAGGCCGCGCCCGCCGATAACGGCGACCTGGTCAGCGCGACGGCAACGGCAGGCCACGGAAGGATTTGACCGTACGCAGCACCAGGCTGGAGTTGATGTCGGCGCCGCCGGCCTGGTTGAGCAGACGATCGAGCAGGAAGCGCGACAGATGCTCGAGGTCGCGCACGACGATCTGCAGCAGATAGTCCATGTCGCCGGTCAGCGCGTAACAGGCCACGACCTCGTCCCAGGTTTCGACGAACTCGGCGAAGGCCGCGACCGCTTCGCTGTCGTGGCGGCCCAGGCGCACCCGCACGAAGGCCTGCAGGCCCAGGCCGAGGCGCTCGGGATCGACCTCGGCGCGGTAGCCGGAGATCACCCCTTCGCGTTCCAGGCGCTGGACCCGGCGCAGGCAGGCCGAAGCCGACAGGTGTACGCGCTCGGCCAGCTCGGCGTTGGTGAGGCGGCCGTCGCGCTGCAGTTCGGCGAGCAGGACAATGTCGGTACGGTCGAGTTCTACAGTGGCCACATTCAGCGCCCTCTTCGGCAATTACGCAACAATCTTGCGCCAATCAGGCTTTTGCGCGCAACAACGCAAGCTTATTGCGCCGCAGCGCGGTTAAAGTCATCTGGTCCCCGACTGTCCGGGACGTTCCAGGAGCCCCACGGCCATGACCCCCGCCACCCCGCAGCGCGTCGAACACCAGCTCACCGACAAGGGCTACGTGCCGGTCTATACGACCGCCGTGATCGAGCAGCCGTGGGCGTCGTATTCGAGCCAGGACCATGCGGTATGGGCGCAGTTGTTCGAGCGCCAGCAGCAGGTACTGGTCGGCCGGGCCAGCGACGAGTTCCTGACCGCGCAGCGGGCCATGCACATGAGCCCGCACCAGATCCCGAAGTTCGAGGACCTCAACCGCGTGCTGCGTGCGCACACCGGCTGGGAGCTGATCGGCGTCGAGGGCCTGTTGCCGGAACTGACCTTCTTCGACCACCTCGCCAACCGCCGTTTCCCGGTGACCTGGTGGATCCGCAAGCCCGAGCAGATCGATTACCTGGCCGAGCCAGACCTGTTTCACGACCTGTTCGGCCATGTGCCGCTGCTGATGAACCCGGTGTTCGCCGACTACATGGAGGCCTATGGCCGCGGCGGCGTCAAAGCGCACGGCATCAACCCCGAGGCGCTGGTCCATCTGACCCGGCTGTACTGGTACACGGTGGAATTCGGCCTGATCAAGCAGGCCGACGGCCTGCGCATCTACGGCAGCGGCATCGTCTCGTCGAAGAGCGAATCGATCCATTGCCTGGAGTCTCCCGCGCCCAACCGGATCGGCTTCGATCTGGAGCGGATCATGCGCACGCGTTACCGCATCGACACCTACCAGAAGACCTACTTCGTCATCGACAGCTTCGAGCAGTTGATGCGGGCGACCGAACCGGACTTCACCCCGATCTACGACCGCCTCGCCGCCCAGGACTCGATCCCGGCCGGCGACGTGCTCGCCACCGACACCGTCTTCCAGCGCGGCACCGGCGAGGGTTGGCTGGTCGACGGCGACGTGTGAGCGGGTAGCCGGGACGTGCCGCATGGCACGAAACTCAAAGGATAGGCGCGGCGTCCCACAGGGATTTCCTGCGGTCACAAGCCGCGACCGCGTCGTGTCGGTCTCGCTGCGTCAGCTCGAGTTTCCTGTAGGAGCGACGTGAGTCGCGACCACGGGACGCGCAAAGCCAACAAGGCAGATGTCACCCCTCGAAGCGGCGCACTTTCGCCAGGGTAGGAGCGGCGCAAGCCGCGACCGCGCTGTAACGGTCTCGCGGCGTCTCGTTGCCGCAAGATCAAGATCCAGATCAAACGCCAAAAGCTTCCGCCACTAAAGCGGCGGGTTACTTTCTTTTG
>NZ_JMTZ01000101.1 GCF_000731095.1 Lysobacter antibioticus
GCAACGGCAACGGCAACGGCAACGGCAACGGCAACGGCAACGGCAACGGCAACGGCCACAGCCACAGCCACAGCGGTGCCGGATGTTCAGGTCAGGGTTCAAACATCAAACGCCGACCGCTCAATTCACCACATGCCCCGCACAGCCCGCATCCTTGCCCGGGCCGAGTTCGATCGTGGCCAGCAATGCCGCCGGCGGCGCGATGCTGCCCAGCGCCACTGCGACCGCGCCGCGCAGCCCAAGGCGTTTGAAATCCGGACGGGCGTTGGGGTGCTTGAAGCTGCCGGTGACGGTCAGCGGCGTGCGCAATGCGAACAGGCTGCGGTCTTTCGGGCGCGGACGGATCAGCAGGTCGAGTTTTTCCTCGCCCAGGTCGATCGTGCCGCTGCCGACCAGGATGGTGTCGCTGGTGTCGAAGGCCAGCGCGCGCGCGGTCATGACGCCGTCGGCGACGGTGAAATCGCCGAAGGCGCAGCGGATCGGGATCTTGCGGTCCTGGGTCAGCTTGAACTTGAGGATCTCGGCCAGGTCGAGCCCGGCGAATTCCATCAGCAGATTGCTGATCTGGCCTTGGCCCATGCCGACGGCGACGTTGCCGTCGCTGCTGGCGAGCATCGTCGCGATCGAATTGCCGTTGCCGGCCAGGGCGATGCGCCCGCCGACCTTGCCGACGGCGTCTTCGGCGAGTTTGACCTTGGGCAGCAGCTTGGCAAGGGTCAGCTTGCGCGCGGTGATGTCGGCGCGGGTGCGGATCGGGGTGCGGCGCGCGTCCATCGTGACGATCGAGCGGATGTCGCCGTCGGCGACGCCGAAGTTCAGCGGGTCGAGTTTGAGCAGGCCGTTCTCGAGCAGCAGATGCGCCTGCATGTCGTCGAGCGGCCAACCCGGCGCCTCGATGCGTGCGGCCTTGAGCCTTACGTCCGCATCCATCGCCCGCAACTTGTCGAGCCGATACGGCGTGGCGGGCAACAGCTTTGGGCTCGCGTCCAGGCGCGCATGTTCGGCGGCGAGTTCGGGGTTGGTGCTTTCGCCGCGCCCGGTCTGCGGAGGCGCTCCGACGAAGCCGGCGAGGTCGTCGAGATCCAACCGCTTGGACACCAGGTCGGCGCGCAGATAGGGACGCGGGCCGCCGGTATCGACGCTGGCGCTGCCGGCCAGATCGCTGTCGCCGACCTTGCCGGTGAAGCGGTCGTAATTCCAGCGCACGCCATCGCGGCTCAGGCGGCCGTCGAGCGCATAAGGCGGGGTCGGCGGGATCGCGATGCCGATCAGCGGATACAGATCGGCGAGGTTCTTGCCGGCAAGAGCGAGTTGCAGATCGAAGTCGCGCAGATGGAAGGGGTCGACCAGTTCGCCGCGCGCATGCGCACGGGTGGCGCCGGCGGCGGCGCGCAGGTTCAGTCGATACGGGCGCTGCGCATCGCGCAGCGCCAGCGGCGATTCGGCGCGGCCTTCGAGGGTGAAGCGGTTGTTCTTCCAGCGTCCGCCGCCTTCGATCTCGACCGGCGGCGCGGCGTCCTCGCGCTGCGCCGCACGGCTGGCGACGGCCAGGTCGATGTCGGTCTTGCCGGCGGCGTCGAGGAATTGCAGACGCCCGTCGTCGATCCAGACGCGTCGGAACACCGGCAATTCGCCGGTGCCGGCGCGATCGAACACCCAGTTGCCGCCGTGCTTCGGGTCGCTCTGCAGATTCACTCGCGGCCGGATCAGGCGGATGTCGGGGATGCGGACGTCGCCCTTGAGCAAGGGCCAGAATTCCACCGCGATTTCCAGACGCTGCGCCGAAGCCATCAGCGGCTGCTTGGCCCACTCGGCATTGGCGAAGCTCAGGCCGTCGGCGCGGATGACCGGCACGCGTCCTAGATCGACATCGAGATTGCCGGCGATCTCGAAACGTCGGCCGGTGCGCACTTCGACCTGGCGTTCGATCGTGCCCTTGAACCAGTTCCAGTCCCACAGCAGGAGCAGCACGACGATGGCGAGCGCGAGCACGCCGAGCAGCGCGCGCCAGGGATGGCGGCGCAGACGGGTCTGCCACGACTGCTCGGCAGGCGCGGGCGCAGACGGGGGAGGCGGAGAGTCGCTCATGGCATGAAGCGCTTGGGCCGATCGTGCCGGCGATACCTACGCCATCGGCCCGCGCGGCGGGACCTGGTCGCTACGATGGCCTCACCATTGCGGCAGGGCGGTAAAGCGAAGGTGAATACGCCGTGGACGCGACGTGCGGTGTTCAGGCCGGCGAGGGGACGACCTGGGCGAACACCGAGATGTAATGGCAGACGCTGCCGGCGACCACGAACAAATGCCAGATCGCATGTGAATAGCGCAGCGAGGGACGGTGATAGAACACCGTGCCGAGCGTGTAGCAAAGGCCGCCGGCCAGCAGCCAGCTCAGGGTCCAGACGTCGAGCGCGTTGAGCAGGGGCTTGATCGCGACCAGCACCAGCCAGCCCATCGCGATGTAGATCATCGTCGACAGCAGCTTGAAGCGGCCGGTATAGAACAGCTTGAACACGATGCCGGCGAAGGCCAGGCCCCAGATCGCCGCGAACAGGCCCCAGCCCCAGGGGCCGCGCAGGCCGATCAGGGTGAACGGCGTGTAGGTGCCGGCGATCAGCAGATAGATCGCGCAATGGTCGAAGACCTTGAGCCGCCCCTTGAGCACGGGATGCTGGATCGCGTGGTACAGGGTCGAGGCCAGATACAGCAGCAGCAGGCTGATCCCGAACACGATCGCGCTGCCGAGTTGCCAGGCGTCGCCGTAGATCGCGGTCAGGGTGATCATGACCGCGCCGCCGGCCAATGCGGCGGTGGCGCCGAGACCGTGGGTCAGTGCGTTGGCGATCTCTTCGCGGATCGAGTGGTCGCCGTGAGCGGGGGCATGGGCGATAGGCATGGTCCCAGCATCCTAGCGCGGTCTGGGGCCAATGCTCGCAGTCAGGATGAAAGGACAGGGACGGTAAGGTGCCCGCGGTCCGGTTTCGCGACCCGGATCACGGGCGCAGGCAGGCCAGAGCGTCTGACCTGCCGGAAGCACGGCCCTCGCGCAGAGGACATGGCGGGTCGATCCGGCCCGGAGCGGCGAGCCCCGGGCCGGATCGGACCGGAGACGCAGGTCAGGCGGCCGGGACCGCGGCCATGTGGCTCATCGACGGCATGCCGACGATCAACAGGACGATGCCGACGATGTAGAGGATCAGCGGAATCTTGTTCTGGGCGAAGTTCATGATCGCGAATACCACGGCCACGAACGGAATCAGCAGCGAACCCAGTCCCCACCAGATGTTCTTGCGAAACGCGTTGACGATGATCCACAGACCGCCGATCAGGCACAACACGATACCCAAGTAATACATACGTCCCCCTCCAGGTTGGATGTCGGCTCGACTGCCCGACGGGCCGATGCTAGTCGATGCTGCCGCGCAGCATCGGCGAAACGCGGTGCCGCGCCGCAAATGCGCGTGGGAAGCCGGACCGCAGGGCGAGGCGGCGACAGGCTGGATCAGGGGGCGTAGACCACGTTGTCGGACAAGTACATCTGCGCGATGTTGATCGCGAAAAGGACGGATCCGGCGGCGTACAGCAGCAGCGGGGTCTTGCTCTTATGCCAATGGAGGATGCCGAAGACGAGCAGGACGGGCGAAACCAACAACGAACCCAGTCCCCACCAGATGTTTTCCTGGAAGGCCAACACCAACAGCCATAGACCGCCGATCGCGAGCAGGGCCAGGCTGAGAATCAGAAGCGCCAACATCATGTCGAACTCTCCTTGTGACCGGCGTCCTGCCGGCGCGGCCATGCTAGCGAATTTCGAGTGCGCAGGGAGCGCCCGGGAAGGTCGCAGCGCCCGAGCGACGGCCGCTTTCGCAGTGCCATGGCGCGCGGACTGGAGCGTCGGGACCGTCGGGCCGTGGCGACGGAGCGTTCGGGTTCGATCAATCGAGCGTGTTCAAACGGCGGACCCGGCGCAGTCGTCGCAGAATCTTGTGCGGCCGGTCGAAGCGGTATTCCTCGACTTCGACCGTCAGCCCGCCGTCTTCGCCGAGCGCCTCGCGCATCGCATAGAGGCGGCCGTTGCCTTCGAAGGCGAGCCAGCGCTCGCCGTCGCGCACGACCTTGATCTGCGAGACCGAAGGGATGATTTCGTTCAAGGTCGCCAGGTCGAGCTGCCCGCGTGCAAGCAGTTCCTCGCGCCGCGCTCGCAAAGCCTGCGCCCGCGCATGGGTGGCTTGCAGCGCCGATTCGCGGTCGATGCGGTGGATCGGCTGCAGGGCGCGCAACGGCACCATCGCCTGGGCCTTGCCGCTGCGCAAGCGGTGGATGTCCATCACCACCTTGGCCATGTAGGCGTCTTTATAGTCGAGCGCGGCGACTTCGCTGCGCTTGCCCAACAAGTACAGCCACCATCGCCGCAGCGCCGACATCAGTCCAGCGCCACCGCGTGCGCGTGTTCGCGCGTAGCGAGGAATTCCACGCCCGGTGCGCGCTCCTGGGCCAGCTGCAGGTTGACCCGGGTCGGCGCCAGATAGACCAGTTGCCCGGCCGCGTCGAGCGACAGGTTGAGCGCGTTCTTGTCGCGGAATTCCTCGAGCTTCTTGGCGTCGTTGCAGCGGATCCAGCGCGCGGTCGCCACGCCGACCTGCTCGAAGCTCGCATCCACGCCGTACTCGTCCTTGAGGCGGTAGGCGACGACGTCGAACTGCAGCACGCCGACCGCGCCGAGGATCAGGTCGTTGCTCATCAGCGGCCGGAAGAACTGGGTCGCGCCTTCTTCCGACAACTGCGCCAGGCCCTTCTGCAACTGCTTGAGCTTGAGCGGGTCGCGCAGGCGCGCGCGGCGGAACAGTTCCGGGGCGAAGTTCGGGATGCCGGTGAAGGCGAGCGCCTCGCCTTCGCTGAAGCTGTCGCCGATCGAGATGGTGCCGTGGTTGTGGATGCCGATGACGTCGCCCGGGAACGCGCTTTCGGCGATCTCGCGGTCGCTGGCCATGAAGGTCAGGGCGTTGGCGAGCTTCACTTCCTTGCCGGTACGGGCATGGAAGGCCTTCATGCCGGCGCTGAACTTGCCCGAGCAGATGCGCATGAAAGCGACGCGGTCGCGGTGCTGCGGGTCCATGTTGGCCTGGATCTTGAACACGAAGCCGCTGAGCTTGTTTTCGGCGGGCTGCACTTCGCGGGTGGTGGTCTCGCGCGGCTTCGGCGACGGGGCGTGCTCGATGAAGAAATCCAGCAGCAGCTGCACGCCGAAGTTGTTGACCGCCGAGCCGAAGAACACCGGGGTCTGTTCGCCGGCCAGGTACTTGGCCTTGTCGAACGGATGCGAGGCGCCTTCGACCAGTTCCAGTTCCTCGCGCAGCTCGGCCAGCATCGCCGCGCCGATGCGCGCTTCGAACGCCGGATCATCGATGGAGGCGTAGATGGTCGAGTCCTGGCGGGTGAAGTTGCGGCCCTGCTCGTACAGATGCACTTCGCCGCTGATCAGGTGGACCACGCCCTTGAGGCGCTGGCCCATGCCGATCGGCCAGGTGATCGGCGCGCACTGGATGCCGAGCACCGATTCGACCTCGTCGAGCAGATCGATGGGGTTCTTGCCTTCGCGGTCGAGCTTGTTGATGAAGCTCATGATCGGCGTGTCGCGCAGGCGGCAGACTTCCATGAGCTTGATCGTGCGTTCCTCGACGCCCTTGGCGACGTCGATGACCATCAGCGCCGAGTCGACCGCGGTCAGCACGCGGTAGGTGTCCTCGCCGAAGTCGGCGTGGCCGGGGGTGTCGAGCAGGTTGACGATGCGGCCCTCGTAGGGGAACTGCATCACCGAGGAGGTGACCGAGATGCCGCGTTCCTTTTCCAGGGCCATCCAGTCCGAGGTGGCATGGCGCGCGGCCTTGCGGCCCTTGACCGAGCCGGCCATCTGGATGGCGCCGCCGAACAGCAACAGCTTTTCGGTCAACGTGGTCTTGCCGGCGTCGGGGTGCGAAATGATCGCGAACGTGCGGCGGCGGAGGGCTTCTTGGGAGACTTCGGACATGGGAACGGCGCGCCCGGGGCGCGTCGGGAGGCAAGAGGAAGGGCGGAAGTATACCCGGGCGGCGCGCCGGGGCCGGGCAGGGCGTCGACGATGGCCGGATCGCCGAGGGTGGGGCTCTTCTCGGGGTAGGAGCGGCGCGAGCCGCGACCGCGGGGCTACTACGGTTTGCGTGGCGGCGGGCCTGGATCGCGGCTCGCCGCCGTTGCTACGGGAGGCAACCGAGCAGGTGCCGAGGGTAAGAGCAGGGCTGCGGAGAGTTGCGTCGCGGCGAGGGGGGGACGCGGTCGCGGCTTACGCCGCTCCTACATCGGCCCTCGCGGGCGGACAGCCTCAGCGCGTGCCGCCGCTCAGGCGCAGCGGGCCTTGCGGGCCGCTCATGCGGAAGGGGATCGATTCGAGCTTCATGCCGCGATTGATCTGTACGGCGAAATGCAGGTGCGGGCCGGTGCTGAAGCCGGTGTTGCCGGACAGGCCGATCTGCTGGCCGGCGCGCACGCGCTGGCCGGTGCGGACCAGCACGCCACCGTCGGCCTTGAGGTGGGCGTACAGGGCCATGCTGCCGTCGTCGTGGAGAATGCGGACGAAGTTGGCGCGGTCGCTGAACTTTTCCAGATTGAGCCCGGCCTTGTCGAAATCGGACTCGACCTGCATCACCGAGCCGTCGCGCGCGGCCAGCACCGGGGTGCCGATGTCGGCGGCGAAATCGACGGCGTAGCGGTGTTCGGGTTCGGTGTGGCTGAAATGGCCGCCATAGCCCTGGTCGATGCGGAATTGCTGCTGTTGCAACGGCAGCAGGTAATCGACGTTCTGCGCGCGCGCTGCCGGGTCGCCCGGCGTGCTGCGCAGGCTCAATTCGAAGTCGCCGCCGCGGGTCGGGTCCTGGGCGCTGAGCACCGCCACCACGGCGCTGCCGCGCGCGGCCACGGTTGCGTAGGCGGGTAACGAGGGCGAGCCGGCGATGTTATTGCTGTGGGTGAAGTCGAGGCGGACTTCGATCGGCCCGGACAGGCTGTTGTCGGCCCAGGCCAGGTAGCGGTCGCCGTCCTGCTGCACGCGCAGGCGCGCGATCGCGCCGGGTTCGGCGCGGAACGGGATCACCTGGACTTCCGACGGCGGCGCCGCCCCCGGCGGACGATCGCCGTAATGGCTGACGCCGCTGCGGTCGGTCCAGCGGTAAAGCTTGGCCGCCTGCACCGCCTGCACCGCCGGTACGGCGAGCAGGCTGGCGCAAAGGCAGGTGGCGAGCAGGGCGGAAAGGCGCGGCATGGTCGGGTTCGAAGGACGGCGTCGGTGCGGCGTGGAATAGGTAGCTAGAGTGTCAGTTCAGGCAGCCGGACTGCAGTTGCAGAGAGCGGGCGACGTCGCCGAGGTCGAACGCGGTCACCGAGCGGTCGTCGTGCACCGCATACAAGGCCCCGGTCGGGAACGCGGTCGTGCCGGCGGCGTGCAGGGCGATGCCGTCGGTGTGGGCGGTGACCTCGCCGCTGAAGCTGCCTTGCGGCACCAGGGTGACGCGGTCGAACACATGGAAGATCGTACGCGGCATCAGCTGGTCCACGGCGATCCAGTATCCGGCGCCGTTCGGGCAGCTCCACAAGGCCACGCCTTCGGCCTGGGCGTCGAAGCTGCGGTCGGGCAGGCGACGGCCCGTGTAACGGCCGGCCAGGGTGTATTCGCGCAGGGTCGAGAGATGGCGGTCGTCTTCGTCGGCGATCAGCAGGCGGTCGTTGGCCGGGTCGCCGGCGATCGATTCGACCACGCGCAGGGCGGCGTCCTCGGTGGTGTCGCCGAAGGAACCGACGTACTCGCTGCGCATCGCATCGCCATCGTCGAAGTGGATCTTGTAGCGGCGCACGCGCTGATCGAGCTCGGTCAAGGCCGGCACCCGGTCGAACTTGTCGCCGTACATGAAGCTGTCGGTGATGTAGGCCTCGAGCTCGCCCGGGGCGATCTCGTTGAGCCACACGCCGTAGGGGCTGCGCAACTCGGCGTCGCCGAAGCTGCCGAGCGGGGCGAAGTCGGGCAGGCGCAACACCTGCACGCGGTGGTTGTCGCGCTCGACCACGAACAGGTGATCGCCGAACACGGTCAGCCCGTTCGGGCGCTTGAACTGGCCGAGCGCCTGGCCCTTCGCGCCGACTGTGCGCAGGCGTTGGCCGCTGTCGGCGTCGTAGACCGCCAGGCGGTGAGTCGACTTGGCGCTGGCGATCAGCCAGGTGGCGCCGTTCTCGGTCGGCCAGGTCGCCAGCGAATCGAGTTCGTCCTCCGGGCTTTCGGCCGAAACGAAGCGTTCGGGGACGATCCGCACCCCGGCCGGGCCGGCGCTGGTGGTGCGGGTTTCCGATTCCAGGACGGGGCGGGTGGCGCAGGCCGACAGCAGGACGGTGGTCAGGACGGCGGCAACGAGGCGGCTATTCATCATTCCAAGTGTATGCGCGGGCGGTGGCAACGGGGCGGCGACCGTGAAGGTCGAGTGAGGCTACATGATAAATCGCTATATGCGGATGAAGCGATTGACACGCCTTCCGCCGGTCGGCAGACTGAGGCCATCCATCGAGACCGGCTGAGGGACAGGCCCTTAGAAGCCGGGGCAACCCAACGCAGCGCAAGCTGCGTGAAGGTGCCAATTCCTGCGGCCCGCCTCATGGCGTTGGTCGGAAGATGGTTGCGAAGTGCGCTTCCGGCGCACTTGCGACTTGCAAGCTCGGTGGGCCCGTTCACTTCGGATGACCGCCATGAGCTTCGCCAACAGCCCCGCCGCCACGTTCGAACGCAGCGACAGCTTCGTTTCCTATGCGTCGCCCGCAATCGTTTCCCCCGACGTGTTCGAGCGCACCGGCCGTGCCGCCGCCACCCGAGGCGAGATCGCCGTCGAACTGGATCTGCGCCATTCCGGCCGCCGCAGCCTGACCTTGCGCTACGAAACCCAGGGCGACCGCAGCCTGCCGGCCTTGTTCGTCGCCGGCGGCATTTCCGCCCATCGCCACCTCGCGCCGAGCCGCGAGTTCGGCGAGCAGGGCTGGTGGCAGAGCCAGGTCGGCCATGGCCGTTCGCTGGACCCGTCCCAGCATTACTTGGTCTCGTTCGACTGGATCGGCGCCGACGGCACCCTCGACGTGGCGCTGGATCCGGCCGACCAGGCCGACGCCATCGCCGCGTTGCTCGACGCGCTGCGCATCGAGCGCCTGCAGGCTTTCATCGGTTATTCCTACGGCGCCATGGTCGGCCTGCAGTTCGCCTCGCGGCATGCTTCGCGCCTGGGCGAACTGGTCTCGATCAGCGGCACTCACCGCGCCCATCCCTATGCCGCCGCCTGGCGTGCGCTGCAACGCCGTGCGGTCGCGCTGGGCGCGCTGCAGTGCGACGAAAGCCAGGGCCTGGCGCTGGCGCGCGAACTGGCGGTGCTGAGCTATCGCACCCCGGAAGAATTCGCCGAGCGTTTCGGCAATGCCGAAGTCCGCGACGGCCGCGTCCGCGTCGCCGCCGAGGACTACCTCGACCATTGCGGCAACAAGTACGTCGCGCGCACTCCGACCACCGCCTTCCTGCGTCTGTCCGAATCGATCGACCTGCAGCAGATCGATCCCTCGACGATCCAGGTGCCGGTCACCGTGGTCGCGGTCAGCGAGGATCGTTTGATCCCGCTCAGCGAGTCCTACGACCTGATCGAACGTCTGCGCGGCGAAACCCGCCTGCGCGTGCTGCGTTCCATCTACGGGCACGACGCGTGCCTGAAAGAAGAATCCGACATCAACACCATCCTGCGCGAAGCGCTGGCCGACTGTACGCAGGTGGCCGCATGAGCATTCAGAACAACGGAGCGGCACCAGTGACCACGACCCCCAGCACGACCCCCACCCGCAGCACCTGCACCGCCGCCGTGCGCGCCGGCATCGACCGCGACACCGCCTACGGTGCGGTGACGCCGCCGATCGTGCTGTCGTCGAACTTCAGCTTCGCCGGCTTCAACGACAAGCGCCAATACGACTACACCCGTAGCGGCAACCCCACCCGCGACCTGCTCGGCGAAGCGCTGGCCGAACTGGAAGGCGGCGCCGGCGGCGTCATCACCTCGACCGGCATGTCCGCGATCACCCTGGTGCTGCACGCCTTCCTCAAGCCCGGCGACCGCATCGTGGTGCCGCACGACGGCTACGGCGGCAGCTGGCGCCTGTTCAATGCGCTGGCGGCGAAGGGCGCGTTCGAGCTGATCACCGCCGACCTGACCGACCCGCGTTCGCTGACCGAAGCGCTGGCGACCAAGCCGGCCGTGGTCTGGATCGAAACCCCGTCGAACCCGCTGCTGCGCATCACCGACCTGCGCTTCGTGATCGAGGCCGCGCACGCCCAGGGCGCGCTGACCGTGGTCGACAACACCTTCCTGTCGCCGGCGCTGCAGCGCCCGATCGCGTTCGGCGCCGACCTGGTCGTGCATTCGACCACCAAGTACATCAACGGCCACAGCGACGTCGTCGGCGGCGCCGTGGTCGCCAAGAGCGCCGAGCACCACCAGCAGCTGACCTGGTGGGCCAATGCACTCGGCCTGACCGGCTCGCCGTTCGACGCCTTCCTGACCCTGCGCGGCCTGCGCACCCTCGATGCGCGCCTGCGCGTGCACCAGGAAAACACCCTGGCCATCGCGACCCTGCTCGACAACCATCCGGCCGTGCGCGTGGTGCATTACCCAGGCCTGGAATCGCATCCGGGGCATGCGCTCGCCGCGCGCCAGCAGAAGGGCTTCGGCGCGATGCTCAGCGTCGAGATCGAAGGCGGCGAAGATGCAGTGCGGGCTTTCGTCGAAGGGCTGACCTGTTTCACTCTGGCCGAATCGCTGGGCGGCGTCGAAAGCCTGATCGCGCATCCGGCGACCATGACCCATGCCGCGATGTCGCTGGAAGCGCGCACCGCCGCCGGCATCAGCGACGGCCTGCTGCGGCTGTCGATCGGCATCGAGCACGTCGACGACCTGGTCGCCGATCTCGAAGCCGCGCTCGAACGTGCCGCCGCTGCGGTGGCCACGGCGGCGCGCGTCAAACGATGAGCGTCGCGGCCAGCGCCCTGCACGGGCAGGTTTCGCAGGCGCGGCCGCGCTCGACTGCCGCCGCGGCCCACGCCGCGCCGGCGCGGGTCGCCTTGCTCGGCACCGGCACGGTCGGCGGCGCGGTGATCGCGCGGCTGGCCTCGTGGCGCGGCACTGCGCTCGGCGAGCGCCTGTCGCTGGTGCATGTCGCCAACTCGCGCCGCGCCGCGGTCGGCCTCGACGGCATCGCGCCCGAGCGGGCGGTCGCCGCCCTGGCCGATTCGGCGCAGGCCAGTTCGCTGAGCGATATCGCCTTGGCGCTCGAAGGCGAGGGCGCGCGGGTGGTGATCGATGCGACCGCCAGCGAGGCCGTCGCCGAGCAGCATGCGCAGTGGCTGGCGCAAGGCATCCATGTGGTCACCGCTTGCAAGATCGGCCAGGGCACGTCCTTGACGCGTTGGCGCGCGATCCGCGAAGCCTGTGCGCAGGGCGGCAGCGGCTACGGCGACAGCGCCACCGTCGGCGCCGGGTTGCCGCTGCTGCGCAGCCTGCGCGAGTTGCAGGCTGGCGGCGACCGCATCCATGCCATCGCCGGCGTACTGTCGGGCTCGCTGGCCTGGCTGTTCAATCATTACGACGGCATGCGCCCGTTCTCGGCGCTGGTGCGCCAGGCGCGCGATGCCGGCTACACCGAGCCCGACCCGCGCGACGACCTGTCCGGCGAAGACGTGCGGCGCAAGCTGCTGATTCTCGCCCGCGCCGCCGGCGTGGTGTTGGACGCCGGCGACGTCGAAGTGTCCTCGCTGGTGCCGCCCGAGCTGGCGATTCTGTCGCGCGACGGCATCGACGCGGCGCTGCCGGCGCTCGATGCGCCCTTGCGCGAGCGCTATGCCGAGGCCTACAAGAACGGCGAGAAGCTGCGCTTCATCGCCCGCCTCGAACGCGGCGAGGATGGCCGCGTTTCGGCGAGGGTCGGCTTGGAATCTTTGCCGGGCGACCATCCGCTGGCCGGTGGTGCGGGCACCGACAACAAGGTCGCCATCTGGTCGGATCGCTACAAAGTCCAGCCGCT
This sequence comes from Lysobacter antibioticus, assembly GCF_000731095.1. Taxonomy (GTDB): domain Bacteria; phylum Pseudomonadota; class Gammaproteobacteria; order Xanthomonadales; family Xanthomonadaceae; genus Lysobacter; species Lysobacter antibioticus_B. The sequence continues at coordinate 12,121 of NZ_JMTZ01000101.1, forward strand.
GGTGATCCAGGGCCCGGGTGCGGGTGCGGAAGTCACCGCCGCCGGCTTGTTGGACGATGTGTTGCGGCTGGTGGGGTGAGGGGCGTCGTAGCGTGCCGCTTGCACGGGTAGGAGCGGCACCTGACAGGGATCTCCTGCGGTCACAAGCCGCGAAGACGTCGTCGCGGATCTGTGTCGGTACCGTCCGAGACCTCTGTAGGAGCGACGTGAGTCGCGACCGCGGGACGCGCAGAGAGCGCAATGCCGATGACGCCCATCGAAGCGACAAGCTTTCGCAGGGGTAGGAGCGGCGCGAGCCGCGACCGCAGTGTTTCGGTCTTGCGGCGCATCCATCAAGCAATACCAAGATCAAACGCCAAGAGCTTCCGCCACTAAAGCGGCGGGTTACTTTCTTTTGTCTAAAGCAACAAAAG
>NZ_JMTZ01000102.1 GCF_000731095.1 Lysobacter antibioticus
GTTACTTTCTTTTGTCATAAGCAACAAAAGAAAGGTAACCAAAGAAAAATGCTTTTGCTTTGAATCACAGGCCCGCACGATCGATGCTGACGCAGGGATTTTTCATACGGGACATCCATGTCCCGATGAAAAACGGCCCGCGTCCATGCGGGCCGCCCTCCGGGTCTTCCATTGCCTTCGCTAGTGCGAAACGGCGCACAGCAACAGCCAAGGCCAAGGCAACGGCGACACGACAGCGACAGCATCGAAAGGACCACGGCGATTCGGAGCCCCGCGGTCGCGGCTCGCGCCGCTCCTACCCTCGCGACGGCATGCCGCTTCGATGAGCGGTATCGGCCTTGTTGTTTCTGCGCGTCAGGTGGTCGCGACTCACGTCGCTCCTACACAGGACGGATCCGCAACATCGGGATGAATCTCGCTGGGCGCCTACATCGTCACGCCGGCGCCCGGATGGGCGAGGTCGTACTTCAGGTACACGTCCCAGGTATCGCCGGCGGGATAGGTATGCTTGAGGTCGTATTCGACGCGCCCGTCGGGAAAGCGGCGTTCGGCGACCGGGCGGATCCGCTTCAGGCAGGACTGGTAGTCCTGCGAGCCGGTGATCATGTTGTCGTTACCGTCGAAGGAGATCTCCCGCAGTACGATCTCGCGCCCGTCGCGGCAACGCCCACCCTCGGCCTTCGGATCGCTCGGCCCTTCGATGCGCAACAACAGGTCGAACCGCTCGCCGCGATCTTCCTGCCCGAGGATCGCGACGCGGTCGATGCGCACTGCGCGTTCGTCGAACACCGACTTCAAATCGATCGGGAAATCGAGCACCGCCGTCGCCACGTCGATGCGCTTGCCGCCGTCGGCGACGGTCGCCTGCGCCGGGCGCTGCGGCGGGCCCGGCGGCTTCGCCGCGCCGGTTTTGTCCGGTGTCTTGCCCGGTGTCTTGGTCGCCTCGACAGGCGCGTCGGACGACGCCGCGCATCCTGCCTCCGCGGCGGCGACCAGGGCCGCGACAAAAAGACCGGCGACGGGCAGGCGCAAGGCGGCGAAACGGTATCGACTCATGGTGATCCTTCACAGGAATGACGCGGGACGGACATCATCCCATCGCGCGCAGGTTTCCTGCGAATGGGTCGTCGCCGCCGCGGCCGTGCGTGCACCGCCGGGCGCCGACAGCGAATCGCGGCGCGGCGGCATCGCCTGCCGCCCCCTCAGCTGGCGCCGCTCTTGACTGGCGCGGTTCTTAACTCGCGATGTAACGCTGCAGCTGATCCAGCTCGACCTGCTGGTCCTCGATCACCGCCTTGACCAGGTCGCCGATCGATACCACGCCGACGACGCGGCCGCCGTCGACCACCGGCAGGTGGCGGATGCGCTGGTCGGTCACCAGTTGCATGCAATGGTCGGCGCTGTCGCCCAGCCCGACCACCACGACCTCGGCGGTCATGATCGCGCGCACCGGCGTATCGGCCGAGGACCGGCCCTGCAATACGATCTTGCGGGCGTAGTCGCGCTCGGACAGGATCCCGGCCAATCGCGCGCCGTCCATCACCAGCACCGCGCCGATGCGTTTTTCGGCCATCAGCCGGATCGCGTCGATGACCGGCGCGTCGGGGCCGATCGCATGGATCTCAGGCGCTTTCGCCTCCAACAACTGTCTTACGGTGCGCATGACTGTCTCCTTCCGCGAACTGGGGAAACCGTGTCTGGTCCGAGGATACTCCTGGCGCGGGCTGCCAGGTGTCGATGAGGTAAAGCGGCCGCTGTTTCGATTCTTCGTACAGCCGGCCCAGGTATTCGCCGATCAGGCCCAGCGCGATCAGCTGCACGCCGCCCAGGAACAGGATCACCGCCATCATCGTCGGCCAGCCCTGGACCTGGTCGCCGAACAGCAGCGCCTTCAACACCACCTTGGCGCCGAACGCGAAGGCCACCAACGCGGTCGCCAGGCCCAGGTAGGTCGCCAGGCGCAGCGGCGCGGTCGAGAAACTGGTGATGCCTTCCAGCGCCAGGTTCCATAGCCGCCACAGGTTGAACTTGCTGGCCCCGGCCACGCGCGCTTCGCGGTGATACGGCAAGGCGATGCGGTTGTAGCCGACCCAGCCGAACAGGCCCTTCATGAAGCGGTGGCGCTCGCGCAGTTGCCGCAGCGCGTCGAGCGCGCGCGGCGACAGCAGGCGGAAGTCGCCGGTGTCGGCGGGGATCGGCGTGCGCGAGAGCCGCCCGATCACGCGATAGAAGGCATGCGCGGTGGCGCGCTTGAACCAACCCTCGCCCTCGCGCTCCAGGCGCGTGCCGTAGACGTCGTCGTAGCCTTCGCGCCACTTGGCGACGAACTGCGGGATCAGTTCCGGCGGGTCCTGGCCGTCGGCATCGAGGATCAGGGCGGCGCCCTGCTCGACCCGGTCCAGGCCCGCGGTCAAGGCCGCTTCCTTGCCGAAATTGCGCGACAACCGCAGCAGCGCGACCCGCGGATCGGCCGCGGCGATGCCCTGCAGGATCTCCCAGGTGCGGTCGCGGCTGCCGTCGTCGATATACAGCACCCGCCCGTCGACGCCCTGCGCGGCCAGCGCATCCAGGGCCGCGGCGATGCGCGGCTGCAGCAACGGCAGGCTGGGCGCCTCGTCGAAGGCGGCCAGGACGACGGTGACTAGATCGCGATTCATGCCCGACATAGTAGCGGCGACGCCGGCCGCGCCGATGTGATCGCCGATCGGCGGCGGCGCAGACGCCGCGACCTCGGGCCGATCCGCCGGGCGGCGGCCGGCTCGACCCTGCTCATTCAATCCGCACGCATTCGATCCGGACTCACTCGATTTGCTTCAGATAGCCGTTGCCGCCGATCGAACGCATCTGCCGCTGGATCGCGCCGGCGCGGCGCTGCACGTAGGGGCCGGGCCGGGAAATGCTGTAGCGCTTCGGGTTCGGCAGCACCGCGGCCATGCGCGCGGCTTCGGCCGCGCCGAGCTGGCGCGCGTCCTTGCGGTAATAGGTGCGCGCCGCCGCCTGGGCGCCGTATACGCCGTCGCCGAACTCGGCGAAGTTGGCGTACATCTCGATGATCCGGTGCTTGGACCACATCGACTCGATCAGCAAGGTGTACCAGGCCTCCACGCCCTTGCGGATCCAGCTGCGGCCGCTCCACAGGAACAGGTTCTTCGCGGTCTGCTGGCTGATAGTGCTGCCGCCGCGGACCTTGCGGCCGCGCGCGTTGTTCTTGCGCGCCTTTTCGATCGCCTTGAGGTCGAAGCCGAAATGCTCGGCGAAATTCTGGTCTTCCGACGCCACCAGCGCGACCGGCACGTTCGAGGACATCTCCTCGAGGTCGCGCCAATCGTGGGCGAGACGAAACCCGAAATCGCCCGAGCCCCAGGCTTCGAGCTGGCGGATCATCATGAAGGCCGAGAACGGCGGATCGACGAAGCGCAGGGTCGCGACCTGCAGCACCGAGGCCAGCACGAACAGGAACGGCAACGCGACCAGCCAGCGCAGCCAACGCTGCAGACGCCGCGGGCGCGGCGCCGACACGGCCGGCTCGCCTCCGGGAGGTGCGGACATACGCTCGGTCAAGCCTTGCACCGCATCGCCTCCGTCCCCACTCTTGCCCGGTGGCCGCGCGAGCGCCCATATGCCAGCACGGCTGAAATTCGCTCCGAACGCATCGGCATGCTTTACCACCCCCCTTCACAGGAACCCGCGCATTATCCGCGATGCCGCGTCCCGCATTCGCATAACCGCACGATCCGCGCGACCGAGAGTACGACGATGACCGAAGCCCGCCCCGCCGCCCACACCGACGACCGCGACCGCCTGACCCGCTTTCTGATCGAAGGCGCCGGCGTCCGCGGCGTGCGCGTCCACCTGCACGATACCTGGCAGCAGATCCGCGAACGCTCGGATTACCCGGCCGCCGCGGCCGAGTTGCTCGGCGAGGCGGCCGCAGCGGCGGCATTGTTCACCGGCCATGCCAAGGTCGACGGCCGGCTTTCGGTGCAGTTGCGCGGCAACGGCGCGCTGCGCACCCTGTTCGCCGAATGCACGGCCGCAGGCACCCTGCGCGGCATCGCCCAGCTCGACGAGGACGCCGGCGCGGTATCGCGCGACCTGCGCGGCATGGGGCCGGACGCGATGCTCGCCATCACCATCGAGAACCCGGGCCTGCACGGCCGCGAACCGGTCCGTTACCAAGGCCTGGTCGGGCTCGAATCCGACTCGCTCGCCGGCGCTTTCGAGGGCTATTTCCGCCAGTCCGAGCAGTTGCCGACCCGTTTGCTGCTGGCCGCCGACGAACGGCAGGCCGCCGGCCTGATGCTGCAGAAGCTGCCCGGCGACGAGGGCGACGACGACGGCTGGGTCCGGGTCGGCGCCCTGTTCGACACCCTGAGCGCCGGGGAATTGCTCGAGCTGCCGACCGACACCCTGCTGACCCGGCTGTTCCACGAGGACGGCATCCAGTTGCTCGGCGGCAAGCCGCTGGGCTTCGCCTGCTCGTGCTCGCGCGAGCGGGTCGAGGCCATGCTGGTCTCGCTCGGCCAGGAGGAAGCCGAGGCCGCAGCAGCCGACGGCGAGGCCGAGATCCGCTGCGAGTTCTGCGGCCAGCGCTATGGTTTCGACCGCAACCAAATTGCCGGCCTGTTTGCCGCCGCAGCCCATGAAATAGAGGCTCCGGACCGGCTACAGTGAGGGCGAATCGGTCGGATTTGAGACATCGTCCCGATTGTTAAATAAACATAAACCGGCTATAGTCGGCCGGCAAGAAATGGGGAACTTGGCCGGCTTCACCCGGTCATAACGACGGTCCGCACTCCTAAAGAATCCATGCTCAAGCACCTGCGCCAATTGCCGCTTGTCCTGTCGCTCGCCTTCGGCGTGGCTGCGGGCGCGCATGCGCAGGCACTGCCGGGCAAGCGTGCGGACACCACCTATCTGCCGGTCTGGAACCAGAACAACGGCAAGCTCGAATACCTGTTGCAGTTGGAGCCCGCCAGCAACCAGGCGGCCGGCATACGCTGGAAATCCGGCAACAACACCTTCGATGCGGCGCTCGGCCTCGATGGCGGCGACGGCCTCGGCCTGGTCTGCGATCGCAAGGCCGGCCTGGCCGGCGTGGTCGGCAACCTCGCCAATCACTGCCTGCTCGCCTCCCTCGACGAGGACGACGCTCGCAACGACAGCCGTCAGGTCTCCGCCGGCGCCAGCATCAGCCGCCCCGGCGGCCGCGTCGGCGTCGCCGTCGGTACCGGCCGCGACACCATGCCGGCCTGGTTGAGCCCGAACAGCCGCACGAGCCGCGTCGACCAGAACACCCTCACCGTCTACGGCCAGAAGAACGTCGGTAGCGGCGACGCCCTGGTCTCGATCGGCGGCACCTGGGCGCGTGCGCGCCTGATCCCGGCCGGCGAGATGCCCGGCCTGGCCGATCGCTGGAGCAGCAAGAGCCTCACCCTCGGTGCCGGCATCGGCAATTTCGGCGCCAATATCATCGGCCGCGTCGTCGACACCCCCGGCCCCGGCCAGTGGGAAGGTCTCGGCGTCGGCCTGACCTGGCGCACCCCGTGGAGCGGCCAGCTCACCGTCGGCGCTGAAAACGTCGTCACGCGCGGCAAGAACCCGTTCGCCCCGGGCAACGGCGAGAAGGACGAAGGCACCGTGCCCTACGTCCGCTACGAGCAGGATCTCTGATCGGGTCCCGACCCGACCGGTTCTGTCGATCCGAGGCGGCACGCCTCCTTCAAAACATCTCCTGAGCGACCTCGGCCATGACGGCCGCAGCGGCGAAGAAATGCGCATCGGCCTGGCGTCGCCAGCCGTTCTGCCTGCTCGCGGCGGCGAAGTGATCGTCCAGGGACGAGTTTTCGACGACGAGCGTACTTCGCTCCACCCACGGCGCAGCGGATATCTCCTCGCGCCTGCCGCCTAGCCATGCCCGCTTCACTCGACCCCGTCAGCTAGCTGAATAGGCACATTAGCCGAACGTGATGGTCGCTCCCAGAAAATGTACGCGAAAGTACGGTGGAGACTGGCTCACAGCCCCCACGCCGCATACGTCACAAATAGACGCTTAACGACACTTTAATTTTTCCGAAGGCGCGGTTAGGATCGGCGAACCTTGCCGGCCTTGGCGTCTGATTTGACTCCTCCGGCGGGATACACGGGTACACCAGACCGATTCGGAGAGAGAGAATGACTTTTAAAACCACCAAGCTCCGCGACGCGATTACCTTCGCGCTCGCAGTGGGTTCGACGGCCCTCGCAGGTGCCGCCGGCGCGCAGGAAGCGAGCGCCCCCGCCCAGAAGGAAGCGACCACCCTCGACCGCATCGAGGTCACCGGTTCGCGCATCCGTCAGGTCGATCTCGAAACCGCACAGCCGGTTCTGTCGATCACCCGCGCGGATATCGAAAAGCAAGGCTTCCAGTCGGTCGCCGAAATCCTGCAGAACATCTCTGCAGTCGGCGCACCGGCGATCAGCCGCGCTATGCCGCTGTCGGCCGGCGAAAACGTCGGCGGCCAGTTCATCAGCATGCGTAACCTCGGTGCCACCCGCACCCTGATCCTCGTCAACGGCAAGCGCCTGGGCATCAGCACCAGCGGTCTCCAGGACGTCTCGCTGATCCCGACCGCCGCGGTCGAACGTATCGAAGTGCTGAAGGACGGCGCCTCGTCGATCTACGGCTCCGACGCCATCGCCGGCGTGGTCAACATCATCACCCGCACCAACTTCGAAGGCGCCACCGCCAACGCCTACTACGGCCAGTACAGCCAGGGCGACGGCGCAACCACGCGCGCCGATTTCGTCCTCGGTTTCACCGGTGACCGCGGTTCGCTGACCGCCGCCGTCGAATACCGCAAGGAAGAAGCCGTGTTCTCGGGCGACCGCGAATTCTCGGCTTATCCGCAGGGCGGCATGCACCCGACCCGTGGCTGGACCACGGTCAGCCAGTGGGGCGTGATCAACCTGCCGACCGCGCTCGGCGGCAACCGCGTGCTGAACGCCGGCGCCGATTACCGCAACATCGCCAACTACCACGCCCAGAACTCGAACACCGGCGGCACCGCTGCCGATCCGAACGGTTCGCCGATCGACAAGAGCAACACCAACCTGCAGACGCACCTGCGTACGCCGTTGGAAAGCCGCTCGCTGTTCGTCAACGGCGTGTTCGACATCAACGACAAGCTGCGCTTCCGCAGCGACATCCTGTACTCGTCGCGCGATGCAGAGCGTCAGGTCGCCGGCTATCCGTTCCAGAGCGCTTCGGCCGGTCCGATCCCGGGCGGCTTCCGCATGTCGCGCGACAGCTACTACAACCCGGTCGGCACCAAGCACGGCTTCGCCACTCCGCAGGACGTCAACTTCTGGCGCCGTACCTGGGAAATCCCGCGTACCGACAAGCCCACCTCGACCACCTGGCGCTTCGCCGCCGGCCTCGAAGGCAACTTCGATATCGGCGAGCGCACCTTCGATTGGGACGTGGGCTACCTGTACAACAACAACAAGGTCACCCAGGAAAACTACGGTAACCTGAACATCGAGCGCACCAAGCAAGCGGTGGGCCCGTCGTTCCTCAATGCCAACGGCGTCGTCCAGTGCGGCTCGGCCGCCAGCCCGATCCCGCTGACCCAGTGCGTACCGTGGAATCCGTTCATCCCGTTCGGCCGTACCGGCGACGGCGGCCTCACCGGCAACCAGGCACTGCAGGACTTCCTGTTCCAGCGCTTGAACTCGAGCGGCGAGACCGAAACCAGCGTGTACAGCGCCAACCTCGCCGGCTCGTTGTTCGCCCTGCCGGGCGGCGACCTGGGCTTCGCGGTCGGCTATGAACACCGCAAGGAACAGGGTCGCTTCATCCCCGACGCGCAGGCCGTGACCGGCAACTCGACCACCCTCGCCGGCGGTCCGACCCAAGGTTCGTACAAGGTCGATGAGTTCTTCGTCGAACTCGCCATCCCGCTGCTCGCCGATCTGCCGGGCGCCAAGGAGCTGAGCTTCAGCGTCGCCAGCCGTTATTCGGACTACGACACCTTCGGCGACACGGTCAACAACAAGTTCGGTTTCAAGTGGAAGCCGATCGACTCGTTGCTGGTCCGCGGCACCTGGGCTGAAGGCTTCCGCGCTCCGACCATCAACGATCTGTACGGTGGCGGTTCGCAGACCTTCTCGTTCTTCACCGATCCCTGCGACACGACCTTCGGCGCCGCTCGCGGCAACGCACGTTGCTCGGCCGATATCGTCAACGCAGCGACCTTCCGTCAGCTGCAGCAGGGCTTCGTCCCGGCGACCGGCACCAACGCGCAGACGCCGGTGGCGTTCTTCTCCGGTGCGAACCCGAACCTGATTCCGGAAACCTCGGAATCGAAGACGCTGGGTCTGGTCTGGAGCCCGGGCTTCGTCGAAGGCCTGAACGTCAGCCTCGACTGGTGGACGATCAAGATCGAAGACACCATCGTCGCCGACACGCCGACGCAGATGCTCAACGACTGCTACCTGCAGGGCGACGCCTCGCGTTGCGCCGGCTTCACCCGCGATCCGGTCCTGGGCTATGTCAACAGCCTGAACTTCACCAGCATCAATGCCGGCTATCGCGAGACCGAAGGCTACGACTTCGAGTTGAACTACCGCCTGCCCACGCAGTACGGCAACTTCAACCTGAACTGGCAGACGACCTACACCACTCAGGACGAGATCAAGACCGACACCAACCCGACGACCCTGCCGCAGCAGCTGGTCGGCTACGCAACGTCGCCGGGCTTCGTCGGCACGTTCCGTGTCCGCTCCAACGCCAGCCTGAGCTGGGAGAAGGGCCCGGTCAGCGCGACCTGGGGTGCGCGTTACTACTCGTCGATGAAGGAAACCTGCTTGTCGGCCACGCTCTTCCCGAGCGAGTGCGACAACCCGACCTTCCGCGCCGCCAATCCGGCTCAGACCCGTCCGACCAACAAGCTCGGTTCCAACACCTTCCACGACCTCGAAGTCCGCTTCGCGACCCCGTGGAATGCGACTGTCGCGCTCGGCGCCAACAACGTGTTCGATCACGTCGGCCCGACCGTGTACAGCCAGCCGAGCGCGAACGTGTCCTACCAGGGCCAGTTCGACATCGGTCGCTTCGTGTACATGAAGTACCAGCAGCGCTTCTAAGCACCACGCGTTGCCGCAACACGAGAACGGCCTCCTTCGGGAGGCCGTTTTCTTTTGCGCCCCCGAAAACCGGGTCGCAGGGGCTTTTGCGACAAAAAAGCACTTAACAACACTTTAATTACTCGGCCAAGGCGTCTACTATCGGGCCGGCTTTGCCAATTTAGGCCTTTACGTATGCGCCGTTTGGCTAGCCCCTTTGCTTGGGACCCGTTCGTTCAGGACAGACTTGGAGAGAGAGATGACCCTGAAGACCACCAAACTGCGCGACGCGATCGTATTCGCGTTGTGCGTGGGCGCGACCAGCCTGGCCGGCACCGGCCTTGCCTCCGCCCAGGACGCCGCGGCACCCGCCGCAGCGCCCGCTGAAGACGCCACCACCCTGGATCGCATCCAGGTCACCGGTAGCCGCATTTCCATTCCCGGCCTGACCACCAACAGCCCGGTCATGACCGTCGATCGCGAAGAGATCGACCGCAACCAGCCGGTCACCGCCGAAGACTTCCTCAAGGTCCTGCCCGGCGCTGTGCCGGCCATCGGCCCCGGCACCAACAACGGCGCCAACGGCGGCGCCACGATCAACCTGCGCGGCCTCGGCGACAACCGCACCCTGGTGCTGATGGACGGCCGCCGCGTCGTTCCGTTCAACCTGTTCGGCGTGGTCGACACCAACGTCATCCCGGTCGCACTGATCGAGAGCGTCGACCTGGTCACCGGCGGCGCATCGGCCGTGTACGGCGCCGACGCCGTCTCGGGCGTGGTCAACTTCGTCCTCAAGCGCAACTTCGAAGGCGTCGAGGTCAACACCAGCTACGGCCAGTCGAGCAAGCAGGACGGCGACCGCCGCAACACCACCGTCACCCTGGGCGTAAACCTGGACGACGGCCGCGGCAACGTGGTGGTCAGCCTCGGCAAGACCGACAACGAACCGTTGCTGCAGGGCGCGCGTGATTTCTCCGAGTTCAACCTCGACTCCACCGACGGCAGCCAGGGCGGCTCCGGCACCGGCATTCCGACCCGTGCCGGCGTGCTCGGCCAGATCGACCCGGGTACCGGCCGCTTTACCGGCAGCACCGTGCCGTTCAACTACAACCCCTATAACTTCAACCAGACCGCTCTGGACCGTTGGCAGGCCACCGCACTGGGCCGCTACGAGATCAACGAGCACGCCGAGGCCTACACCCAGCTGCTGTACACGCGCTCGAACGTGTTCTCGCAGATCGCCCCGGGCGGCCTGTTCGGCGGTCGCTTCAACGTCGGCATCGGCAACCCGCTGATCCCCGAACCGGCCCGCCAGCAGCTGTGCACTCAGTTCGGCGTGACCGGCGGACCTTGTTCGGTGGGCAGCGCCGGCGTCGTCAGCACCACGCTGAACCGCCGCACCACCGAACTGGGCACGCGTTCGACCGACTTCCAGAACAAGGTCTTCCAGGCCACGCTGGGCGTGCGCGGCGCGATCAACGATCGTTGGCGCTATGACGCCTACTGGTCGCACGGCGAAGCCGATCAGCTGACCGTGTCTGCCGGCTTCCTGTCCAAGGCCCGCACTCAGCAGGCGCTGCTGTCGACCGATGGCATCAACTGCATCGACCCGAGCAACGGCTGCGTACCGCTGAACCTGTGGGGTCTGGAAGGCTCGATCAGCAAGGACGCGAAGAAGTTCCTGGAAGTGCTGACCTTCGCCACTCAGCGCGTCGAACAGGAAGTCTGGTCGGGTTCGGTCAACGGCGACCTGGGCGACAACTTCAAGAGCCCGTGGGCCGATTACCCGATCGGCCTGGCCTTCGGTCTGGAAGGCCGCAAGGTCGAGGCGATGAACAAGGCCGACGCGGCTTCCCGCGATCCGGTCGAAGTCCAGGGCTCCGGCGGCGCCAATCCCGACGTCACCGGCGACCTGACCCTGCGCGAAGCCTACGTCGAAACGATCGTGCCGTTGATCAGCGGCAAGACCGGCGCCTATGCCTTGAACTTCGAAGGCGGCTACCGCCACACCCAGTTCAAGTCCGGCCGGACCGATGTCGACTACGGCAGCTACAAGTACGGCCTGGAATGGGCGCCGATCGAAACCCTGCGTTTCCGCGGCATGTTCCAGCGCGCCACCCGCGCCCCGAACGTCAACGAACTGTTCCAGCCGATCACCACCGGCCTGGACAACTCGGCGGTCGATCCCTGCCAGGCTTCCGAGTTGGCTAAGGTCGGCGGCCCGAGCAGCGCGGTGGGCGCCCTGTGCATCGCGACCGGCGTCCCGGCTGCGGTGCTCAACAGCGCGGCCGGCGTAGACGGCCCGAGCGCCGGTCAGGCCAACGCCTTCGTCGGCGGCAACCCGATCCTGGGCCCGGAAAAGGCCGACACCCAGACCCTGGGTCTGGTCTGGCAGCCGATGGAAGACCTCTCGATCACCCTGGATTACTGGAAGATCGACATCAAGGACGCGATCACCCGTCCGGTGCTCGGCGATGCGCTGTTCGGTTGCTACGACCGCCAGTTCAACCCGACCCTCAGCATCACCCACCCGATGTGCCAGCTGATGATCGGCGCGCGCGAGCCGCTCGATGGTTCGCTCAACGGCGACGGTGCGCGCGGTCCGTTCCTCAACCGCTCGAACAAGGGCCGCATCACCACCGACGGTTGGGACCTGGGCGTTCGCTACGGCATCCCGCTGAGCAACAATTGGGGCCGCCTGGACTTCGCGCTCGATCTGACCAAGACCGACACCTACGACTACCAGGGCGACCCGCAGGTCGGCAAGCACGACTGCGTCGGCGTCTACGGCGTCTCGTGCAACGTCATCGCCGGCATCGTGTACGACTACAAGTCGAACTTCCGCGCGGTGTGGTCGATCAAGGACTTCGAGCTCGGCTTCAACTGGCGTCACCTGAGCTCGGTCGACGTCGAACCGGGTCCGATCGAGTGGTTCCCGGACTACACCTCGATCGATTCGTACGACTACTTCGACCTGACCATGGCCTATGAACTGCCGTGGAACGCTCGCATCAACTTCACCGTGAACAACGTCGCCGACAAGAAGCCGCCGGTCGTGGGCAGCAACATCGGCAGCACCGGCTTCAACAGCGGCAACACGTTCCCGCAGTACTACGACACCCTGGGTCGCTACTACACCCTGGGCCTGACGATGCGCTTCTAATAAAAAGCATCATCCGAGTCGAATTGAGGCGGGCTTCGGCCCGCCTTTTTTTGTGGGTGGTCGGAAAGTGACGGGGATTCGCTCCTTGCCCCTTGCCCCTTGCCCCTTGCCCCTGCCGTTGCCGTTGCCGTTGCCGTTGCCGTTGCCGTTGCCCGATGAGCTTGGCGCAGTACCAAACTCGCGAGAACACCCGGAGACCCGGAGGGCGGCGCACAGGACGTGCGCCGTTTTTCGATAGGACAAGGATG
>NZ_JMTZ01000103.1 GCF_000731095.1 Lysobacter antibioticus
AAGTGAGGAGTGAGCAAGGGCCGTCGCCGCTGTCCTGCTCGCTTTTCGCGCCAGTCACCAGCAGGTAGTAACGAGTAAGCGTTGCAACTCGCTTCTCACTCCTCCCTTCTCACTCCTAAAACCTCACTCCTAAAACCTCACTCCTCGTTACCCAGCTCCTGCCCGCCTCACTTCACCCCGTGCATCCAGCGCCGCAACAGCGGCGACAGCAGCAGGAACAGCACGCCCGAGCCGATGCCGAGCCACATCAGCATCGAGAACAGTTCGGCGTAGTTGGCCGAAGCCGAGGCCATGTCGATCGCGCCGCCTTCCGGGATCTCGACCGAGGCGATCTTGGCGAACTGCGCGGCCAGCACTTCCGAGAACGCGGTGGCCAACCAGAACGCGCCCATCATCAGCCCGACCACGCGCGCCACCGAGAGCTGGGTCACTGCCGACAGGCCGATCGGCGACAGGCACATCTCGCCGACTTCGAGGATGAAATACGCGGCGACCAGATACCACACGCTGGCCATCTCGCCGCTGCCCGACACTTTCGCCGCGGCCATCAACGGTAGGAATGACAGGCCGGCGAAGATCAGACCGAGCGACATCGTCACCGGCTTGCTGGGGTTGCGCCCGCGCCGCGCCAGCCACGGCCACAGCCACGAGAACAGCGGCGCCAGCACCACGATGAAGAAGGCGCCGAGATAGGTCAGCGAGCCGGCGGTCTGCGGCACCAGCACCACGTCGTGTGCGGTCGCCAGCGCCAGGCCGAGCGCGAGCAGGCCGACCAGGAGCTTGGCCAGTCCGTCGCGGCCACGGTCGCTGGCCATCAGCGCCGCGACCATCAGCGGCGGGCTGAGCGCCATCGAGAACGCCGACCAGGGCAGGGTCGGTGCGTACCCGCCGACGGCGAGGCCGAACATGTCCTTGGTCATCAGGCGGTCGTTGAAGGTCACCCAGGAGCCGTAGGTCTGCTCGTACAGGGTGAAGAAGATCAGCACCGCGAAGATCAGCACCACCAGGGCCAGCATCTGTTGGCGCTCGACCGCGCTGCACTGGCGCGCGATGAAGCCGAAGAACCAGACCAGGAACACCAGCAGGGTCGCCAGCATGATCGCCAGCGCCGCGGTGAAGCTGAGGCTGCCGAGGCTCAGGGTGATCTTCGAGGCGACCTGGATCGTGCCCCACATCACCAGCACGCCCAGGGCGGTGCCGAGATAGATCCACACTTCGCGCGAGAACGGGCCGACGCGCTCGCGCAGGCGCGACGGGTCGCCGGGTTCGGCATGACCGCGCAGATAGCGCTGGCCCCACAGGAACATCAACAGCCCGGCGACCATGCCGACGCCGGCGGCGCCGAAGCCGTACTTCCAGCCATAGGTCTCGCCGAGGAAGGCGCAGATCAGGGCCGAGAACAGCGCGCCGACGTTGATGCCGGCATAGAACAGGGTAAAGCCGGAGTCTCGGCGCGGGTCGTTCTGCTCGTAGAGTTTGCCGACGATGGTCGAGATGTTCGGTTTGAGAAAGCCGACGCCGCTGATGATCAGCGCGAGCGACAAATAGAACACCTGCAACGCGGTCTCGTCGCGCACCGCCACGCCGTTCACCATCTTGGCGGCGTGGCCCTCGTAGGCCATGCCCAGGTGGCCGAGCACCAGCAACACGCCGCCGAGCACGACCGCCTTGCGCATGCCGAGGTAGCGGTCGGCGAGCAGGCCGCCGATCACCGGCACCGCGTACACCAGCCCGCCGTAGGCGCCGATCAGGTCGTAGCCGGCGTCGTCGCCGAACAGGTGGTACTTCAGCAGATACAGCAACAGCAGCGCCTTCATTCCGTAAAACGAGAAGCGCTCCCACATTTCGGTGAAAAAGCAGACGTACAGGCCCTTGGGATGGCCGAGGAAGTCGTCGTTGCGCGGTGCGACCGGCGCCGGGTTCGAAATACTGCTTGCGGGCACGAGCGGATTCCCTTCGGACCAGGAGCGGGCCGGGAGGCGGGAGTATAGGGCGGGGCAGGCGGTCGAGGCCCCAGGGCGGGGCGTGAAGGGGAGGCGGCGCGGGAAAGAGATTCGATGGGGCCGCTGCCCTCATCCAGCCCTGCGGGTCACCTTCTCCCGTGAACGGGAGAAGGGACAGCCTTCGATGCGGTCTGTTTCGAGTCCCTGCACTCGCCCACGTAACGGTTGCTCTCACGCTCCTGCTTGCGCTCCCTCTCCCGCTTGCGGCGACCGCAGGCAGTGCAAGGCTGAGAGGGCTGGGGTGAGGGCCGCTCGCTCCTGTTCGCGGCCACCAGCGAGTCCTTGTCCCGACCATCCAACCCCTTTCCCGCAGAAACCCGGGGAATTCCGCCCTCGCCGCCCTCGGTCGCGGCTTTTTGCCCAATCCCGCTTTTTGCCGCACTGCACTTTTACAGGGGCCGGCGGCGGATGCGATCATCGGCGGATTGCGTGGCGCCCGGTCCTTGCCGGCCGGCTCCGCACATACGCTGCCGCACTTGAACGATCACCCGCGATGGAGACGCCGATGGCCTCGTCCGCTACGCCCCAATTAACCTTCCGAGCCGTCCTGCTATCCGTCTTCCTGGCGGTGATCCTGGCAGCAGCCAATGCCTACCTGGGCCTGTTCGCCGGCCTGACCATCGCCACCGCGATCCCGGCCGCCGTCATCTCGATGGGCGTGCTGCGCCTGCTCGGCGGCGGCACGATCCTGGAGAACAACATCGTCCAGACCGGCGCCTCGGCCGGTTCCTCGATCGCCGCCGGCGTGATCTTCACGATCCCGGCGCTGGTGATCCTGGGTTACTGGCAGGACTTCCGTTATTCCTGGGTGCTGGCGATCGCCGGCCTCGGCGGCCTGCTCGGCGTGCTGTTCTCGGTGCCGCTGCGCCGCTCGATGATCGTCGAAGACCCGCTGCCGTTCCCGGAAGGCAAGGCCGCGGCCGAAGTGCTCAAGGCCGGCGAGAACCCGGGCCCGGGCCTGAAGATTCTCGCCCTGGCCGGCGGCATCGGCGCGCTGGTCAAGGTCGCCGCCGAGAGCGGCATGCGCCTGATCCCGGACAACGCCATCGTCTCCGGCTGGATGGGCAAGTACCTGGGCTTCATGGGCACCAACCTGTCGCCGGCGCTGCTCGGCGTGGGCTACATCGTCGGCCTCAACGTCGGCATCGTGGTGGTGTCCGGCAGCATCCTGTCGTGGCAGTTCGCGATTCCGATCTACCACATGTTCTTCCTCGGCTCCGACCCGGAACTGGCCGCGCGCATCGCCGACGGCAGCGCCGAGCAGATCGGCCGCGCCATCTGGTCGGCCAAGGTGCGTTACCTCGGCGTCGGCACCATGCTGATCGGCGGCGTCTGGACTTTGTTCTCGCTGCGCAAGTCGCTGATGTCGGGCGTCAAGAGCGGCCTGGCCGCGGCGCGCAAGGGCAGCGGCGGCGTGGTCGCCGAGACCGATCGCGACCTGCCGATGAAGTGGATGCTGATCGCCCTGGTCGCGTTCGTGATGCCGCTGTTGCTGTTGTACCAGGCCATCGTCGGCAACTGGTTCGTCAGCGTGCCGATGACCATCATCATGATCGTCGCCGGCTTTTTGTTCGTATCGGTATCGGCCTACCTGGCCGGCCTGATCGGCTCGTCCAACAACCCGGTGTCGGGCATCACCATCTCGACCATCCTGTTCGCTTCGGCGGTGCTGGTGCTGATGCTCGGCCGCGACTCGCCGATCGGCGCCGTCGCCGCGATCATGATCGGCGCGGTGGTGTGCTGCGCCGCGGCGGTCGGCGGCGACAACCTGCAGGACCTCAAGGCCGGCTACATCGTCGGCGCGACTCCGTGGAAACAGCAGTTGATGCTCGGCATCGGCACGTTCTCGTGCGCGCTGATCATGGCGCCGGTGCTGAACCTGCTCGCCGCCGCCTACGGTATCGGCGCGCCGACCGCGGAGCATCCCAACTCGCTCGCCGCGCCGCAGGCGACCTTGATGGCTTCGGTCGCCAAGGGCATGTTCGGCGGCGAACTGCCGTGGACGATGATCGGCATCGGTGCCGCCATCGGCGCGCTCATCATCGCCTTCGACGAATGGCTGAAGTCGCGCAAGGCGAAGTTCCGCGTGCCGGTGTTGGCCGCGGCGATCGGCATCTACCTGCCGCTGGAACTGATGGTGCCGATCTTCCTC
The DNA here is from genome assembly GCF_000731095.1 of Lysobacter antibioticus. Taxonomy (GTDB): domain Bacteria; phylum Pseudomonadota; class Gammaproteobacteria; order Xanthomonadales; family Xanthomonadaceae; genus Lysobacter; species Lysobacter antibioticus_B. The sequence goes on from NZ_JMTZ01000103.1 coordinate 4,156, forward strand.
GGCGGCCTGCTCTCGCACATCGTCGGCCGTCGCCGCGGCCTGACCGCGAACAGCGACGAAGCCGAGGTCGACCGCGTGCACCGTCCCGGCACCTTGTTCGCCGCCGGCCTGATCACCGGCGAAGCGCTGATGGGCATCGCCATCGCGTTCCCGATCGTGATCAGCAAGCGCGCCGACGTGCTGGCCCTGCCGGAACGCTTCCACTTCGGCGCCGGCATCGGCCTGCTGGTGCTGGCGGTGGTGGTGTGGCTGTTCTACCGCAGCAGCCGCAACGCGCCGGTGCCGCAAGCTTGATCCGATTCGACGGCCCGGCGCTCAGCCGGGCCGTTCGTCTTCAATCCCTCGCCGATCGCTGCGCATCCGCTCGATCGGCCGATCCGATAACGCAAGAGGTTTCGCCATGACGCCACGCCACGCACTCCTGCCGATGGCCCTGCTGCTGGCCTGCGCATCCGCGCCGGCTTTCTCGCTCACGCCGCCGCTGCCGCGCGGCCTGGAAGTCCGCGATCTGGCGACGATGGACCGCGTGTCCTCGCCGACCTTGTCGGCCGACGGCCGTCTGTTGGTGTTCGCCCAGCGCAGCGTCGACTTCGCCGCCAACAAGTCCTCGACCTCGTTGTGGATCGAAGACCTGTTCGCGCGCGATGCGGCGCCGCCGAAGCGGCTGACCCCGGAAGGCTGGAACGTCAACTCGCCGTCGTTTTCGCCGGACGGCAAGCTGGTGTATTTCCTCAGCGCCAAGAGCGGCAGCAACCAGCTGTATTCGATCGACTGGGCCGGCCGGGGCGCGCCCAAGCAGCTGACCGCGTTCGACGGCGACGTCGGCGGTTACCAGATCTCGCCCGACGGCAAGCGCGTGGCGTTCAACGCCGAAACCTATGCCGAGTGCGCGGCCGACCTGGCCTGCACCAAGAAGAAGCTCGACGCGGCCGAGAAGAACAAGGCCAGCGGCATGGTCTTCGACCGCATGTTCATCCGCCACTGGGACGCCTGGAACGATGGCCGCCTCAACCGTCTGTTCGTGACCGAGCTGCCGGCCGCCGGCAAGACCGTCGCCACCGCCAAGCTGGTCGGCGCCGACGTGATCGGCGACGTGCCCTCGCGTCCGTTCGGCGACAGCAGCGAATACACCTGGTCGCCCGACGGTCGGTCGCTGGTGTTCAGCGCGCGCAAGGCCGACGCCAAGGAACCGTGGTCGACCAATTTCGATCTTTACCTCGTCGCCGCCGACGGCAGCGGCGCGGCCAAGAACCTGACCGCGTCCAACCCCGCCTGGGACACGGGCGCGGTGTTCGCCGCCGACGGCAAGACGCTCTATTACCGTGCGATGAAGCGCCCGGGTTTCGAGGCCGACCGCTTCGGCCTGTTCGCGCTCGACCTGGCCAGCGGCAAGGCGCGCGAGATCGCGCCGGACTGGGACCGTTCGGCCGAGAACATCGTGCTGTCGGCCGACGGCAAGACGATCTATACCCTGGCCCAGGACGTCGGCCAGTTGCCCCTGTTCGGCGTCGACATCGCCAGCGGCAAGCCGACCCGTTTGATCGGCGACGGCAGCCTCGGCTCGCCGCAGCTGGCCGGCAAGACCTTCGCCTTCACCCGCAACAGCCTCAAGAGCGGTGACCAGATCTTCGTCGGCGGTCTCGACGGCGCACCCGAGCGCGCGATCACCCCAAGCGCCAGCCAACGCCTGCCGGGCGTGCGTTTCGGCGAGTACGAGCAGTTCGACTTCAAGGGCTGGAACGGCGACACCGTGCACGGCTATGTAGTCAAGCCGTGGAACTACCAGGAGGGCCAGAAGTATCCGGTCGCGTTCCTGATCCACGGCGGCCCGCAGGGCAGCTTCGGCGACGGTTGGAGCTATCGCTGGAACCCGCAGACCTATGCAGGCCAGGGCTATGCGGTGGTGATGATCGATTTCCATGGTTCCACCGGTTACGGCCAGGCCTTCACCGATGCGATCAGCGAGCATTGGGGCGACCGCCCGCTCGAAGACCTGCAGAAGGGTTGGGCGGCGGCGCAAAAGAAATACGGCTTCCTCAACGGCGACAAGGCTTGCGCGCTCGGCGCCTCGTACGGCGGCTTCATGGTCAACTGGATCGCCGGCAACTGGCAGCAGCCGTGGAAGTGCCTGGTCAGCCACGACGGCGTGTTCGACCAGCGCATGATGGGTTACGCGACCGAAGAGCTGTGGTTCACCGAGTGGGAGCAGGGCGGCACGCCGTACGACGTACCGAAGAACTACGAGAAGTTCAACCCGGTCAACCACGTCAAGGACTGGAAGGTGCCGATGCTGGTGATCCACGGCCAGCTCGACTACCGCATCCCGGTCGAGCAGGGCATCGGTGTGTTCACCGCGCTGCAGCGCCAGGGCATCGAGTCGAAGTTCCTGTACTTCCCGAACGAAAACCACTGGGTGCTCAAGCCGCAGAACAGCGTGCAGTGGCACGACACCGTCAACGGCTGGCTGAAGCAGCACATCGGCGAGTAAACGCCGCTCCGAATGTCTAGGCATCAGTGCCCCTTTGGGAAAAAGGGGCGGGGGGATTTGCTCCTCGCTCTCAGAGCGAAGCAAATCCCCCGCGCGCCGATTGCCGAATCGACATCGAACAACGTAACGCGCAGCCCCCTTTGTCAAAGGGGGCGACGTTATCGTCGCCTGCAACTCGGGGCTTGGCGATGATGTGGTCGCGGTCGTAGCAATGGCAGTGGTCGCAGCCCCGACAACGGCAACCGCAACAGCAACAGCAACAGCAACAGCAGCCCAGCAGCAACAGCAACTTTGCCTTAGCTGTTCCCCCCTTTGAAAAAGGGGAGGCAGGGGGGATTTGCCGTTCCGACACCCAAGGCGAATCCCGCCCCGCCGATTCGCCGCCCGGGCTTCTTTATCGCAGCGCTGCGTCGTTCTCCTGAATGGCGGTTCTTCCAGATGGGAGGTGACGACCGCGCTCCCTCTCTACGAGCAAGCCCGCTGCCATTCGGCACCGACGGCCCTTGCTCCAACCCCGCATCCGAAGTAAAAGCGAGGACGCTTTACCGCTCGCTCATCCCTGGGGAACACCGGCATGCCAGAAACCGCCCGCACGGCGCTCATCAGCAACGACATCGTCGTCCTCGGCCTGATTGCGGCGACGCTCGGGCTGGTGTTCTGGACGTCCTCGCGCGAGACCGGGCTGTGGAAGAAGTTCTACACCTACGTGCCGGCCCTGCTGCTGTGTTACTTCATTCCCGGGATCTACAACACCATCGGCCTGGTCGACGGCGCGAATACCAAGCTCTACAACCCGGTCGCCAGCCGCGTGCTGCTGCCGGCGGCGTTGGTGCTGCTGACCTTGACCATCGACCTCAAGGGCGTGTTGAAGCTCGGGCCGAAGTTGTTGGTGATGTACGCAGTCTCGTCGCTCAGCGTGATGATCGGCGCGATCGCGGCTTTCCTGCTGATGCGCGCGGTGCATCCGGAAACCGTGGCCGGCGATACCTGGGGCGGCATGGCCGCGCTGGCCGGCAGTTGGATCGGCGGCGGCGCCAACATGCTGGCGATGAAGGAGATCTTCCAGGTCGACGCGACCACCTTCGGCCAGTTCGCGGTGGTCGACGTCGGCGTCGGCTATGTCTGGATGGCGGTGCTGATCTTCCTGGCCAGCCGCGCCCAGGCCATCGATGCGCGCAGCGGCGCCGACACCCGCGGCATCGAGGAGCTCAAGCAGCGCATCGAACAGTTCCAGGCCCAGCACCAACGCGTCGCCAGCCTCAGCGACCTGGCGATGATCATCGGCATCGCCTTCGGCGTGGTCGGGCTCGCGCACGCCATCGCGACGCCGCTGTCGGGCTGGTTCGCGGCCAACGTGTCCTGGGCCAAGACGGTCAGCCTGCACGAGCCCTTCTTCTGGGTCGTGGCGATTTCCACCTTCGCCGGCCTGGCGCTGAGTTTCACCCGCGCGCGCACGCTGGAAGGCGCGGGCGCCTCGAAGATCGGCAGCCTGCTGCTGTATTTCCTGATCGCCTGCATCGGCCTGCAGATGGACATTCTGGCGCTGCTCGACCGGCCCTGGTTGTTCGCGCTGGGCCTGATCTGGATCTCGATCCACATCGTGCTGCTGTGGACGGTTGGGCGCCTGTTGCGCGTGCCGTTCTTCTATTTCGCGATCGGCTCGCAAAGCAACATCGGCGGCCCGGCCTCGGCACCGGTCGTCGCCTCGGCCTTCCATCCCTCGCTGGCACCGGTGGGCGCTCTGTTGGGCACCTTGGGCTACGCGACCGGCACCGGCCTGGCCTATATCGTCGGCATCACCCTGCGTTCGCTGGCGGGTGCGGCGCCGGCTTGAGGCGAGGGCCAGCCGCAACGCCGGCAACCGCCACCGTTGTCGTTGTCGTTGTCGTGAAGATTTTGCTGTGGCTGTGGCTGTGGCTGTGCGTCGCCGCGCACTAGCGAAGGCAATAGAAGACCCGGAGGGCGGCGCGCAGGGATGCGCGCCGTTTTTCATCGGGACAGGGACGTCCCGTATGAAAAAAAGAAAGTAACCCGCCGCTTTAGTGGCGGAAGCTTTTGGCGTTTGATCTTGATCTGGATCTTGCTTGAGCGATGCGCCGCAAGACCGCAGGGGCGTTGTCGCGGCTTGCGCCGCTCCTACCCCCGCGAAAGTGTGCCGCTTCGCTGAGCGGTGTCGGCGTTGTCGCCTTTGCGCGTCCCGTGGTCACGACTGATGACCGAAGGAAATCCAGTAGGACGTCGCTCCTGCAGGGGAAGGGCCCGCACCGAGTGGAAGACGCCGAGGCCGGAATACCCCAAAGAATAGACCGCCCGAAGGCGGCCTCTCGTTCTCGCGGAACCCGATCAACAACAACCGAAGCGACCGCCCCCGTAACGCGCCTGCTGGCGCTCGCGGAAGAAGGTCGCGTAGTCCGGGATCGGCCGCTCGGGATGCTTCTCCATCAGGTGACGGACGTAATTGTCGTAGTCAGGCACCCCGCAGCACAGCCGCGCGGTCTGCACCAAGCGATGCCAGGTGCGCTTGTAGAGCTGGTACTGGCTGGCGGGAACGAGCGCGGTGCCCATCACACGTTCGCCATTTCGTGCGGCTTCAAGGCCACGTACGGGGATTCGCGGTCGCTGCGCTCTGGGTTCGCGCGCGCCTTGGCGATCGCGCGCAGCGAGTACACCAGCACGCTGAACACCACGAACAGGAACAAGCCGGTCAACACCGTGTTGACGTAGCTGTTGAGCATGATCTGCTGCATCTGCTCGATGCTCTTCGCCGGGGCGACCACTTCGCCCTTGGCGATCGCGGCCTGGTATTTGTGCGCCTGGGCGAGGAAACCGACCGCGGGGTTGTCGTCGAAGATCTTGATCAGGCCGGCCGCACTGGTGCAGATCAGCAGCCAGATCGTCGGCACGATGGTCACCCAGGCATAGCGGTCGCGCTTCATCTTGAACAAGGCCACCGTGCACAGCATCAGCGCGATGCCGGCGAGCATCTGGTTGGCGATGCCGAACAGCGGCCACAAGGTGTTGATGCCGCCGAGCGGATCGACCACGCCTTGGTAGAGGAAGTAGCCCCACAAGGCGACGCAGCCGCCGGTGGCGAGCAGGTTCGGGCCCCAGGCCTCGGTGCGGCGCAGCGCCGGCACGAAGCTGCCGAGCAGGTCCTGCAGCATGAACCGTCCGGCACGGGTGCCGGCATCGACCGCGGTAAGGATGAACAAGGCCTCGAACAGGATCGCGAAGTGATACCAGAACGCCATCGTGTTCTCGCCCGGCAACACGTTGTGGAGGATCTGGGCGATGCCTACCGCGAGCGTCGGCGCGCCGCCGGCACGGGCGAGGATGGTGTTTTCGCCGATGTCCTTGGCCGTGGTCTGCAACATCTCCGGGGTGACCGAGAAACCCCAGCTCGAGATCGTCGCCGACACCGCGTGCACGTCGCTGCCGACCAGGGCCGCGGGGCTGTTCATGGCGAAGTACACGCCCGGTTCGATCACCGAAGCCGCGACCAGGGCCATGATCGCGACGAAGGATTCCATCAGCATGCCGCCGTAGCCGATGTAGCGCATATGCGATTCATTGGCGAGCAGCTTGGGCGTGGTGCCCGAGGAGATCAGCGCATGGAAGCCCGATACCGCGCCGCAGGCGATGGTGATGAACAGGAACGGGAACAGGCCGCCTTTCCAGACCGGGCCGGTGCCGTCGGTGAACTGGGTCAGCGCCGGCATGCGCAGGTCGGGCATCACGATGACGATGCCGATCGCCAGCGCGATGATGGTGCCGATCTTGAGGAAGGTGGACAGGTAGTCGCGCGGCGCCAGCACCAGCCACACCGGCAGCACCGCAGCAACGAAGCCGTAGCCGATCAGCATCCAGGTGATCTGGGTGCCGGTGAAGGTGAAGGCCGGGCCCCACACCGGATCGGCGGCGACCTTGCCGCCGTACCAGATCGCCGCGAGCAGCAGGATCAGGCCGACCACCGAGATTTCGCCGATCTTGCCCGGACGGATGTAGCGCATGTACACGCCCATCATCACCGCGATGGGCAGGGTCGCCATGACCGTGAACATGCCCCAGGGGCTTTCCGCGAGCGCCTTGACCACGATCATCGCCAGCACCGCGAGGATGATGATCATGATCAGGAAGGCGCCGAACAGGGCGATGGTGCCGGGGATGCGGCCCATCTCCTCGCGCACCAGGTCGCCGAGCGAGCGGCCGTTGCGGCGGCTGGACACGAACAGGACCATGAAGTCCTGCACCGCGCCGGCCAGCACGACGCCGACGATCAGCCACAGCAATCCGGGCAGGTAGCCCATCTGCGCGGCGAGTACCGGGCCGACCAGCGGACCGGCGCCGGCGATGGCGGCGAAATGGTGGCCGAACAACACGTGCTTGTTGGTCGGGACGTAGTCGAGGCCGTCGTTGTTGATGATCGCGGGCGTGGCCCGGGTCGGGTCGAGCCGCATCACCTTCTCGGCGATGAACAGGGAGTAGTAGCGGTAGGCGACCAGATAGATCGATACCGCCGCGACCACGATCCACAACGCATTGATGTGTTCGCCGCGCCGCAGCGCGATGGTGCCGAGGCAGAACGCCCCGAGGACTGCGAGGGCCGCCCAGCCCAGTTTGCCGAGACCACCTTTCATGACGACCCTCCCAGATTGAACTCAGGCAGCGTCGCCCCTGGGTCGGCGCGGGTCAATGCGCAGTGCCGCAATAGCGGCTGATACTTTGGTCTTAGGGCCGCGGTTCGGGCGACTGGGAATGCGGATTCTGGCGCTTGGGGAAGTGGCTGCGCGGCGAGTGATCTCGGTGCGGTGGTGGTGCGGTAGAGCAAATCCCCCGGCGCCGCCGGTCCGGTCGGACCTCCGAGCGCCGCAGGCGCCGGCCCCCTTTGTCAAAGGGGGCGAGTTGTCGATGGCCGACGCGGTGATCTGGTCAAGGCAGCATCGACTTTGTCGGTGTCGGTGTCGGCGCCATTGTCGCTGCTTAGTCGATGCTGCTGCCGCCTTTGCTGTTCCCCCCTTTGGAAAGGGGGGCAGGGGGGATTTGCTCTTGACGCCCCTACAACCACTTCGCGCGTTTGAAGCCGATATACAGCACCAGGCAGATCGCGATCACCGAGCCGATCAATACCGCGTAGCTCCATTGCCCCGGCAGCTCGGGCATGTGCACGAAGTTCATGCCGTACCAGCTCGCGATCAGGGTCGGGGCGGCGAGCAGGGCGGCCCAGGCGCCGAGGCGCTTGACCACTTCGCCCTGGCGCACGGTCACCAGCGACAGGTTGACGCTGACCGCGGCGGTCAGCATTTCGCGCAAGGTGTCGGTGGTTTCGTTGATGCGCACGGCGTGGTCGAGCACGTCGCGGAAGTACAACTGGATCTCTTCGTCGACCAGGCCGCCGCGCGAACGCGCGAGCTGGCCGAGGATGTCCTGCAAGGGCGACACTGCCATGCGCAGGCGGGTCAGTTCGCGCTTGAGGTCGTACAGCTCCTGCACGGTTTCCTTGCGGAAATCCTCGGCGAAGATGTCCTTCTCGAGCTCGTTGAGCTCCTGGGTGAAGCCTTCGACGATCGGCATGAAGTTGTCGACGACGCTGTCGAACACCGCGTACAGCGCCGCACCGGGGCCGTGTTCCAGCAAGTCGGGCTCGCGTTCGATGCGGGCGCGCGCGCTCTTATAGCTGATCGAAGCGCCGTGGCGCACGGTCACCAGATAACGCGGGCCGACGAACATGTGCGTCTCGCCGAAGCGGATGCGGTTGTCGATCTTCTGCGCGGTGTGAATGGCGATGAACAGCGAGTTGCCGTAGGACTCGATCTTCGGCCGCTGATGGGCGTTGTGCGCGTCCTCGACGGCGAGGTCGTGCAGGCAGAACTCTTCCTGCAGTTTGTCGAGGATGCCTTCGTCGGGCTCGTACAGGCCGACCCAGACGAAGCTGCCGTCGTCGACGGCCAGCACGTCGCTGATGGCGTCCAGGCCGATGTCGCGGCGGGTGCCGTCGCGGCTGTAGGTCGCGCAGTTGATGACGCATTGGGGCAGGGTGGGATCGCTCATGGCCCGAATCCTGCCCGCGCAAGACGGCTGCGGCAAGCCGTCATGCCAGGCGCAATCGGGCGGCTTTACGGAACCCGGCCCACAGCCCGACCTGGATCGGCAGCCACAGCGCGATCCAGTGGGCGTTGCGTTGCGGATACACCGGCAGCCAGTACAGGAACAAGGCCGCCAGCGCGCACAACGCGACCAGGCCGGTCAGCCAGACGAACACCGGGCCGGTCTCGCGGCCGCGCAGCGCGCGCCAGCCGCCGAACCACAGCAGCAGGCAGAGCGGGTTGAACAGCAACAGGTTGCGGTTGGCCCAGATGTAGTTGTGGCCGGTGTCGACCCAGGCGTACAGCAGGACCGCGCCGACCAGGCCGAGCACCGCCCACAGCGGCAACGCCGCGACCGCGAGTACGCGCGGGCTGCGCTCGCCGATCCAGGCCAGCGCCGCGGCGATCGCCAGGCCGGCCAGGGCCCAGGGCCACCACGGCAGCGGCTGGTCCTTGGGCTCGGGCGAGATTTTGTGCGGCAGCAGCGGCCGTTCTTCCTGGACCAGGGGCTGGCCTTGCAGGTTCTTGACCTCGCGCAGCGCAGCCGCGAGCCGGCTCGGAACGTACGACTCGGCCCACACCGGCACCGGTTTGTCGGTTTCCGGGCCCATCATCACGTCGAGCACCAGCCACATCCACGGTTCCGGCGCCGACAAGCGCAGCGCTTCGCTGCGGAAGCTGCTGCCGTGCGAGCGGCCTTCGGTCTGGCGGCGCAGTTCGCCGCCGAGCACTTTGTCGATGGCGTCGCGCACGCGCGTGGCGCAGTTGTCGTCGAAGTACTGATAACGGTAGTAGGCGTTCTCGGGCAAGGCGTTGACGCGCAGCGCCTCGGCCAGCTCGCGCGCCTGCTTCGGGGTGAGGTTCAGCCACTGCACCGACACGCCGCGGCCTTCCTGTGCGTACTGCGCCATGTCGTCGTCGAACGGCAGGGCCAACAGGCGATAGCGCATGTCGTTGCGGATGAAGCGTGGGACGAAGTCCGATTCGGTCGGATCGAAGTAGCCGAAGTTGTACGAGATCGCCCGGCCGCTGGCGGGGTCGAGGACGACCAACGCGTCATGGCCGAAACGCGACCAGAACTCTTCGCCGGGCTGCATCGTGACCATGCCGACACGCGGCGTGGCGGTGGTCGTTGCGGTGGTGTCGGCGGGCTGCGGCGCGGCCGCCAGCGTGCCGGTCGGTGCGGCGAAGGCGATGCTGTGGAGCAGGAGCAGGCTGGCGAGGGCGAACGACCGGACGAATCGGAAAGTGGAGGTCACAGGCGACAGGGTCCGGCGAGGCGAATAGCGGCCATTGTAAACAGCCACGGCGACAGGGTTCGCCCGGAGCTCTAACCGATGAGCCGCTCCGCAGTCAGGTCGGCGGCTGCGGATCGGTGCCAGGCTCCGCATGGCTGCAACGCCCCCGGCCGGCCATTCCGCCTGGTGTGGTGCGGGGGACGTAGTGGCTCAAGGGGCCATGGCGGCCCGGACAGGCCGCCTCTTCGCGGGCCACGTTTCGGGGCGCACGAGCTTGCCGTGCGCCGCCCAGGCGGTCACAGGCTGCCGAGCACGCCGACGTGGAAGGCATGCACGCGCCGCGCATCGGCGCTGGCCACGCGGAACACGAAACGGTCGAGGGTGAGTTCTTCGCCGGCCTCGGGCAGGTGCCCGATCGCCGCGGTGACCAGGCCGCCGATGGTGTCGTACTCGTCGTCGTCGAAATCGGCGCCGAAGCGTTCGTTGAAATCGTCGATCGGGGTCAGCGCGTCGACCACGTACTGGCCGTCGGCCTGGGCCGCGATCAGCGCGTTCGGGTCTTCGGCATCGTCGTGCTCGTCGTCGATCTCGCCGACGATCTGCTCCAGCACGTCCTCGATGGTCAACAGGCCGGCGACGCCGCCGTGTTCGTCGATCACGATGGCCATGTGGTTGCGCGATTGGCGGAACTCGCGCAACAGCACGTCCAGGCGTTTGGATTCGGGAATCAACACCGCCGGACGCAGCAACTCGTGGATCGTGCCGGGGCCGTTGTCGGCGACCACGCCGCGCAACAGGTCTTTCGCCAGCAGGATGCCGAGGATCTCGTCTTTGTCTTCGCCGTGCACGGGAAAGCGCGAGTGGCCGGACTCGACCACCATCTTCATCAGGTCGAGGAATTTCGCCTCGGCCGGCAGCGCGATCATCTGCGAGCGCGGGATCATCACGTCGCCGACGGTGAGGTCGGAGACCGCGATGGCGCCTTCCATCATGTGCAGGGTGTCGGCGGCGATCAGACCGTCGGATTGCGCATCGCGCAGCAACTCGACCAGATCTTCGCGGGAGCTGGGTTCGCCCGACAGCGCGGAACTGATGCGGTCGAGCCAGGAACGCCGTTTCTCGGGGATTTCCGGCGCGTGGGTGCTACTACTGTCGTCCTCGGACATTCGACTCTTGAACTGTGGCCCTCGGGGGGAGGGCTGTGCCGCAAGTCTAACCCGGAAGGTCGGCATGGGGCGGTCAAGGCGCCGTTCGGCCCCTGGTAGCGGGCTGCCGGTCGCGCTTTGTAGCAATCCTGCAACAGGGGCGGCGACCGCCGCGAATGCGCGCGAGATGGCCGCCGTTCGGCGCCGAAGCGGGCTTTGCGCGGGCTCCGGCGTGGCCGCTCAGCCATCCCGGCAACTGCGTACCTGGGCGGTGGACGCCTGCCCCAGGTGGAAGCGGCCGGCATTGGACAGCACGACCGTTCCGGCCGGATCGGCCTGCGCCGAGCACAGGGTGAAGGTCAGGTTGGTGCCGGCGATGTCGCCGTCGGGTTGGAACACGATGCGCGTGCGGCCCAAGGTGCTGTGCAGGCGGAGGTCGCCGCCGAGCGCCGGCCGGCGTTGGATCAAGGTGTCGCGGGCGGTGAATTTGCGGTCGCCGTCGACATCGGCGAACACCAGCCAGCCGCGGCTCCAATCCGGGCGCCCGCTGCAACCGCCCTGGGCCGGTGCGGGGCACATCACGGTCGCGCTGCCGGCCGCCACCGCGAGGCGATTGGCGACCAGGAAACTGTCGACCAGGGCCATGCGGGTGTGGCCGATGCGCACTCGCGCGACCGCGTTGAGCAAGGCCGGCATCGCCACGCCGATCAACAAGAACACGATGGCCAAGGCGGCCACCACTTCCAGCAACGAGATTCCTTTCATCCGACGCATACCAGGCTCCTTCCTGCGATGTGGGCAGTCTGGGCCGAGGCGCGAGGACGGTGCATAGGAAATGCGCCCGCGCCGGAGTGGGGATTCGTCGGTGAGGAAGCTAGGACGCCATCGGGCCCGGCAGGCCCGCATCAGGGCGAATCAGTCGATACCGAACGGGCTTCCCGGCGTTTGCCTGCAGCGATGCAGTGCCGCCGGCACGGTGTCGGAATCGGCCGACAGCGCCCTGGGGATTATGCCGACACTGGCGGAACCTCAGTCCGAACTCGCACCGTCGCGTCCGCGCCGTGCAGTTCGCAGCGTCAGTCTTCGATGTACGGGTCGGCGATGCCGAGGCTGGCGAGGATCTCGCGTTCGAGTTGTTCCATGCACTCGGCTTCGCGTTCGTCCTCGTGGTCCCAACCCAGCAGGTGCAAGGTGCCGTGCACGGTCAAGTGGGCGTAGTGATCGTTGAGCGCTTTCTTCTGTTCGCGGGCCTCGCGTGCGACGACCGGCGCGCAGATCACCAGGTCGCCGAGCAGCGGCAGGCGCACGCCTTCGGGCAGGCCCTCGGGCATGTCGGCCGGGAAACTCAGCACGTTGGTGGCGTAGTCGCGGCCGCGGTAATGGCGGTTGAGCGAGCGGCCTTCCTTGTTGTCGACCACCCGGATCGCCAGGTCGGCCTCGCGGATGCGGCCTTCCAGCGCCGCGGCGACCCATTTACGGAAGCTGTTCGCCGCCGGCAGGCCCTTGCGCGGCACGCCGTAGTTGATCGAGACATCGAGACGGATCGGACCTTTGGTCATTGCGGCGGTTCACTGTTCGGCGGTTCGTGGTTTGCAGCCTGCGCTTCGCGGTGGCTGGTCGATAGCGCAGGCCGAAGCGCGGTCCTGCGATAGCGCGATCCTCCGATCGCGTGGGCGCGGCCGGGGCCGCGCCGGGTCAAACGCCCGGCCCGGTCTCCACGTCCTTGGCGTCGCGCGCGTCGTAGGCGCTGACGATGCGCGCGACGAGCGGGTGACGGACCACGTCCTTGGCCTCGAAGAAGGTGAAGCTGATGCCGTTGACGTTGCGCAACACGTCGAGCGCGTCGCGCAGGCCCGACTTCTGGTGCTTGGGCAGATCGATCTGGGTCAGGTCGCCGGTGACCACCGCGGTGCTGCCGTAGCCGATGCGGGTCAGGAACATCTTCATCTGTTCGATGGTGGTGTTCTGGGCTTCGTCGAGGATCACATAGGCATCGTTGAGCGTGCGGCCACGCATATACGCCAAGGGCGCGATCTCGATCACGTTGCGTTCGAGCAGCTTGACCACTTTCTCCACGCCGAGCATTTCGTACAGCGCGTCGTACAGCGGGCGCAGATAGGGGTCGACCTTCTGGGTGAGATCGCCGGGCAGGAAGCCGAGCTTCTCGCCGGCCTCGACCGCCGGCCGCACCAGGATCAGACGCTGCACGCGCGTCTCGTTGAGCGCTTCGACCGCGCTGGCGACGGCGAGGAAGGTCTTGCCGGTGCCGGCCGGGCCGATGCCGAAGTTGATGTCGTGAGTGGCGATCGCGTGCAGGTATTTGGCCTGGTTGGCGCCGCGGCCGCGGATGGTGCCGCGCTTGACCCGGATCGCGACTTCCTGCGGTTCGATGTCGTCGGCCACGACCTGGTCGGCGCCGGTTTCGGTCAGGGCCAGGTGAATTGCGGCTTCGTCGAGGGTTTCCGCGGCGGAGTCCTTCCACAGATTGCGCAACAAGCGTTCGGTCTGGCCGACCGCCGCGGCCGGGCCGTCGATGCGGAACACGTTGCCGCGGTTGGCGATCTCGACGCCCAGGCGCAGTTCGATCATGCGCAGATGGCCGTTGAAAGGCCCGCTCAGATTCGCCAGGCGTTCGCTGTCGACGGGGTCGAGGGTGAATTCGGAAACGGTGCGTGCGGACATAGAGGAAGCGTAAGAAGTTCGCGTGATGATGACGCGTCGAGGCCTTACAGCTTGCGCCTGTCGGAACGTTTTCGCAAAGCCGCGGGGTGGCTCGAGGGCGGCCCGGATGAACGCCGCCGCTGCTGCACCGGCCTTGCGTGGCCGGCAGTGCGAGTGGCGAGATTCATGGGCGGCAGCCTCGCTTGGGGGCGTTGCTGTGGGCTCGGCGTGCGGGCGCAGCGATGCTCGCTCGGCCGTGCCGAATCAGCCGGCCCGGATCAGCCGGTCCGGTTCAGTCACGCGGCAGGCTGCCTTCGCGCCAGGCCCGCCATACGCGCAGCGCGCCCATCAGGGTCAGCAGGATCGAGCCGATCAACCACAGCAGGGTGATCGCGTCGGCGTCGAACACGCCGCTGCGGTAAGCGCGCATCAGCGAGCGCACCAGGCCGAGCACTCCGAGGCCGAGGAACCAGAAGCCGACCGCGCCGCGCGAGATCAAGCTGGGCTTGGGTTGGGGGTCGGGCATGTCGTGTCCTCGTGAATGCGAAAAGATGCAGCGGCCGCAGGTTTACTGCGGCTGCAACAGCGGGGCCGCGCCAGGACGCCACAAGGGTACGCCGGCCAGCAAGAGACCGATGGTCGCGGTGACGAGGCCGCCGGCGATGTCCCAGGCGTAATGCTGGCCGGTGCTGATCACGCTCGGTGCGAGCGCGATCAGCGTCAGCCAGATCCACGGTCGTGCCCGCGGGTATTGCAGGCCCGCGCCGACCGCGACCACGGCCGGGATGGTGATGTGCCCGGACGGGAAGCAGTTGTTGACGTCGTCGAGCGCATACAGGCAGTGCCAGGCGAATGCGGTGAACGGGTCCATCTCTTCGGGCAGGCCCGAGCGCAGCATCCGCGTCGGCCAGGCCAGCCAGATCGCGGCGTTGAGCGACATCGCGATGGCGTACGCGCGCAGGGTAGCGAGCAGCAGGCTGCGCTCGCGGATCGACAGCAACAGCGCCGGGCCGGTGAACAGCAGCAGCCAGTACGGCCAGATCGTCCAGGCCTGCCAGCCGATCCACTCGTCGATGAAGGTCAGCGGCAACAGCCGCGGCTCGCGCAGCGGATAGGTGTTGATGGCGAGGTAGAACACGGTGGCGATGGTCATGGTCGCCAGGACCATGGCGATGCGTCGCGGCAAGGGCACCTCGGTCGAGGTCGCGGCGGTCGTGTCGATGGAGGCGGCAGTCATGCGGACGGGGTCATCGGTGTGGAGGCTCGCGCTGAAGTCATCGTTGCGCTCGCGGCGGATGGGCATGGGCGGAGATCCGTCCATGTGGCTGCGGTGTGCAGGATCGTCGATACCGGGCCTGGATGGCCAGTAGCTAGGCTAGGGCCGTGTCGTCGCAGGTGTCGCCGGCTCGGCAGGGCCGGTCGGTTCTATCGGAGAACCGGGCCCAGGGGCCATACTGAGGTGGATTCGTAGCCACGATACGACCGAATGCCATGACGACGACGCTATGACGACGAAGCTCGGCGCAGCCCGATCGCAGCGCTCGTGGACAGTTCGCATGGGCAGGGACGCATGACGACGCAACGCATCGTGGTCACTGGCGCGACCGGTTTCGTCGGCGGCGCGCTCGCCCGCCATCTGGTCGCGACGCGCCCCTGGACCCAGGTCGTCGGCCTCGGTCGCGACCCCGCGCGCGGCCGCGCGCTGCAGGCGCAGGGCATCGAGTTCGTCGCCATCGACCTGACCGACGAGGCCGCGGTGCATCGCGCCTTGCGCGGCGCCGACATCGTCGTGCACTCGGCGGCCTTGTCGAGCCCGTGGGGACGGCGCGCCGATTTCGTCGCCGCCAACATCGACGCCACCGATCACGTCGTCGCCGCCTGCATCGCGCGCCAGGTGCGGCGGCTCGTGCATATCTCCACGCCCGGCATCTATCACGATGGCCGCCCGCATCTGGACATCCGCGAAGACCATCCCTTGCCGGCGCAGGCGGTCAACGACTACGTCGCGACCAAGCTGATCGCCGAGCGGCGGGTGTTCGAGCGCTGCGCGGCCGGCGGCGTGTCCGCGCTGGCCTTGCGGCCGCGGGCGATTTTCGGCCCTGGCGACACTGCGATCCTGCCGCGCTTGGCGCAGGCGCTGCGCAGCGGCCGACTGCGCCGGATCGGCCATGAGGACTGCCGGGTGGATCTGACGTACATCGACAACGTCGTCGACGCGATCGTGTCGGCGATCGATGCCTCCTGGCGATTGAACGGCCGCGTCTACAACATCAGCAACGGCGAACCGGTCGCGATCTGGGGCGTCATCGACCGGCTCGCCGACGCTTTGTCGTTGCCGCGGCCCAGACGGCGCATGTCCAAGTCGTTGGCGCTTGCCGTGGCAAGCGGCGTGGAAGCCTGGTATCGCCGCTTCAGTCCCGATCGCGAGCCGCCGCTGCTGCGTTACGGCATCGAATTGCTCAGTGTCGACATGACCCTCGACATCGGCCGCGCCCGCAGCGAGCTGGGCTATCGGCCGCGCGTGAGGATGGAAGACGCGCTGGCGAAAACCCTCGGCGAACTCGCGCGAGCGCAGGTGCGACGGTGAGCGGCGAGGTCACGCTGACGCTCGGCGTGTCCGGGCACAGCTGCGCCGACCCGCGTCATCTCGGTTTCGACGCCGGTGCGGCGATGAGCTTCCCGGCCGGCTGGGCCTTGATCGAGCACCCGCTGCAGGGCACGATCCTGTTCGACTGCGGCTACGGCCCGCAGGCGCGCCTGGCGATGCGGCGCGGCCTGCGTTGGCTTTATCGCCGCGTCATTCACGCCTGCTCGGCGCCGCATACCGACGCGGCGGCCTTGCTGCAGCGGCGTGGGCTGGCTCGCGATGAAGTGCGCATGGTCGTGCTGAGTCATTTCCATCCCGATCACATCGGCGGGCTCGGCCAGTTCCCGCAGGCGCGTTTCGTCGCTCATGCCGATGCCTGGCGGCAAGTCGAGGACTCGGGCTGGTTCGGCCTGCTGCATGCGCAGATCTGGAAGGAACTGCTGCCGGCGGATTTCGTCGCCCGCCTGCAGTTGCTCGACGAACGCGGCCGGCGCGGGCTCGACGGCGACTTGGCGACGCTCGGCGGAGAAGGCTGGGATCTGTTCGGCGACGGCAGCCTGTTCGCGTTGCCCTTGCCGGGGCATGCGCGCGGCCAGATCGGCTTGGCGCTGCGTACCCATGACGGCGAGCGGGCGATCCTCGCTGCCGATGCGTTCTGGCGCCGTGAGCAACTCGATCTTGGTCGGGACTTGCCGTGGCTGACGCGGCTGCTGGCGATGGACGATGCGAGCGCCTACCGCGACACCTTGCGGCGGCTGACGCGCTTCCGCGATACCCATCCGGGGGCCTGGTTGATCCCGGCGCATTGCGCGCAGACGCTGGCGGAGTGGCGGCGGCGTCATCCGTCGGCGGTGTTGGAGGTGGAGGTGGACGAGCGGGGCGGTTGAGACTCGCCTCTTGTGGGTCGCCCTGCGGGGCTAAAGTTGCATCCCGAGTTCGGAACTGCGCCAAGCTCGCCGTTGCCGTTGCCGTTGCCGTTGCCGTTGCCGTGGTCGTGGTCGTGGTCGTGGTCGTGGCCGTGGCTGTTGCTGTTGCTGTGCGCCGCTTCGCACTAGCGAAGGCAATCGAAGACCCGAAGGGCGGCCTGCATGGATGCAGGCCGTTTT
>NZ_JMTZ01000104.1 GCF_000731095.1 Lysobacter antibioticus
TTGCGCCGCTCCTACCCTTCGCGAAAGCACACCGCTTCGATGAGCAACATCGGCGCCGTCGCCTCTACGCATCCCGCGGTCGCGACTCACGTCGCTCCTACAAAGGCGGAATGCCGCGCTGCGAAACCCTCCAGCAGGCGCAGCCTCAGCTGCGCAACCCCACGCCCCGCTTGAGCAACCACAACGCCAACGACGACAGCGCCACCACGAAACCGATCATCAACGCATACGCCACCCACAACGGCACGTCGCTGCTGCCGAGCAGGCCGTAGCGGAAGGCGTTGACCATGTAGAAGATCGGGTTGGCGTGGGTCGCCGCCTCGGCCCAGGCCGGCAGCAGCTTGACCGAATAGAACACGCCGCCGAGGTAGGTCAGCGGGGTCAGGATGAAGGTCGGCACGATCGCGACGTCGTCGAACTTCTTCGCGTACACCGCATTGACGAAGCCGGCCAGCGAGAAGATCGTCGCGCCGAGCAACACCGTGGTCAGGGTCACCAGCGGATGCGGCACGCGCACCGAGGTGAAGCACATGGCGATCAGCAGCACGATCACGCCGACCATCAACCCGCGCAGCACCGCGCCGGCGACGTAGCCCCACAGGATCACCCAGTTCGGCATCGGGCTGACCAACAGCTCCTCGACGTGGCGGCCGAACTTGGCGCCGAAGAAGCTCGAGGAGATGTTGCCGTAGCTGTTCTGGATCACGCTCATCATCACCAGGCCGGGGACGATGAACTCCATGTAGCTGTAGCCGCCCATCTCGCCGATGCGCGAGCCGATCAGGCCGCCGAAGATCAGGAAGTACAGGGTCATGGTGATCGCCGGCGGCACCAGGGTCTGGCCCCAGATGCGCAGGATCCGCATCACTTCGCGACGGACGATGGTGCCCAGCGCGACCAGGTTGCGGCGCATCGGGGTGGGTTCGGCGACGGCCGCGGGCAGGGTCTGGCTCATGCGGCGGTCTCCGTCTGCGCGGCTTCGGGCTGGTTGATCATGCGCACGAACAGTTCTTCCAGGCGGTTGGACTTGGTGCGCATCGAGCGCACCCGGATGCCGGCCTCGCCGAGCGCGGCGAAGACCCGGTTGAGGTCCATCGCGCGCGGCATTTCCAGGTCGAGGGTGTGGTCGTCGGTGGCGACCACGGTGGTGCCCTCGATCTGCGGCAACGCCGCCGGCAGCACGCCGTCGATGTCGAACAAAAAGCCCTCGACGTCGAGCATCGCCAGCAGGGTCTTCATCGGCCCCTGCTGGACGATCCGGCCCTGGTCGATGATCGCCAGGTTGCGGCACAGGCTTTCGGCCTCTTCCAGGTAATGGGTGGTCAGGATGATGGTGGTGCCGGCGGCGTTGATCTCGCGCAGGGTCTTCCACATGCCGCGGCGGATCTCGATGTCGACGCCGGCGGTGGGCTCGTCGAGGATCAACAGGCGCGGCCGGGTCATCATGGCACGGGCGATCATCAACCGCCGCTTCATGCCGCCCGACAGGGTGCGGCTCATCATGTTGGCCTTTTCCCACAGCTGGGCGCGCTTGAGCTCTTCCTCGGCGCGCTGCAGCGCCACCGCCCTCGGCACGCCGTAGAAGCCGGCGTAATTGACGAGGATGTCGATGGGCTTCTCGAACATGTTGAAGTTCAGCTCCTGCGGCACCAGCCCGATCAGGCGCATCGCCGCCTCGCGCTGGGTCGCAAGGTCGGTGCCGAAGATCGACACCGAGCCTTCGCTGAGGTTGACCAGCGAGCTGACGATGCCGATCAGAGTCGACTTGCCGGCGCCGTTGGGGCCCAGCAGGGCGAAGAAGTCGCCCGGGGCCACGTTCAGGGACACGCCCTTCAGGGCCTGGACGCGGTTGTCGTAGGTCTTGCGCAATGCGCGCACGCACAGGGCCGGCACCGGCTCGGCCGATGCCGCTGGGGAGGCGGCCTGGGACTGGGTCATTCGGAGTGTTCTCGGGAAGCCTGGCCGCGGGCCCCGCGGCGAATGCCTTAGTATAGGCGGCCCCGCGGTGGCGCTCCGGTCACAGACTGTTGCGAATTCCCGCGTTGCGCAGCCCCGCACAGTCCCCAGACTTTGCACCAGACGGCCGCACCGACCATCGCCCGGGTCGCCCTACGCGTCCGAACGCCCACGCGCCTTAGACGGCACGATCCAGAAGCACGATCTCCATGAAGCAGTTTCCGCTCAAACTCGTTTCGCGCCGGATGTTGGCCCCGACCGTCGGCCACTACGTCTTCCTGCGCGACGACGGCGAGCCGCTGGACTACATCCCCGGCCAGTTCATCCAGGTTCACTTCCAGTACGCCGACGGCACCGCGACCAAGCGCAGCTACTCGCTGGCGAACATCCACGACCATGCCCTGGGCGCGGGCGAGACGGTCGAGATCGCGGTCAGCTACGTCGCCGGCGGCGCTGCGACGGCGCTGTTCGAGGGCATGGGCGACGGCGATCTGGTCCAGGCCAGCGGGCCGTTCGGCCGCTTCTGCCTCAACCCGGCCGACACCAATCGCCGCTACCTGCTGATCGCCACCGGCACCGGCGTGACCCCGTACCGGGCGATGCTGCCGCAGTTGGAAGCGCTGATCCGCGACCGCGGCATCGAGGTCGTGCTGCTGTACGGCGCACGCTCGCCGGTCGAACTGCTGTACGGCGACGACTTCCGCGCCTTCGCCGACCGTCACCCGAACTTCCGCTTCGTGCCCTGCTTCTCGCGCGAGCTGCCCGAGCAGCCGCACGCGGACGTGCGCCACGGCTACGTCCAGCAGTTCCTGGAAGAGTTCGCGCCGAGCGCCGACGGCGACATCGCCTACCTGTGCGGCAACCCGAACATGGTCGACACCTGCTTCGAGGCGCTCAAGGGCTACGGCCTGCCGGTGCCGCAGATCCGCCGCGAGAAGTACGTCTCCTCGAAATAAGCGCCCAGCGCGCGACCCGGCGCCGCAGCGCGGAGCCGGGCCCGGCGGCGCCTGCCTGGAGGCACCGCAACGGCTCCATCGCCGCCTCGGTCGCGAGCGCGCAGCCCCGCGTCGAAATCCGTCGCTTCGGTCCGGTCACATTTTTCCCATCGCGCCCGTCTGTCATTCTTGAAGGCGCACCGCCTGGGAACGAGAAACGGACATGCACCCATTTCGATACGGATACCGACCGCGCAGCCTCGCGGTCGTCGGACTCGCCGCGATGCTCGCGGCGGCCGCGCTGAGCGGCTGCGGCCAGGCCGGCTCCGCCGACAACAGCGCCAAACGCCACGACGGCAACGCGATCAAGCGCCACTACGGCCGGATCGTGTTCGATCCCTGCACCCTGTCCACGCCCTACGCCAGCGGCACGATCGCGGCGCAGTGCACGCAATTCGAGGTGCCGGAGAACGCCGCCGAGCCCAAGGGCCGCAAGCTCAAGCTCAACCTGGCCTGGTTGCCGGCCACCGACGAGGCCGGCGTCGCCGAGGACCCGGTGTTCTTCCTCGCCGGCGGCCCCGGCCAGGCGGCGACCGAATCCTGGCCGAGCGTCGATGCCGCCTTCCGCGAGGTGCGCAAACACCGCCATATCGTCCTGATCGACCAGCGCGGCACCGGCAAGTCCTCGCCTCTGGCCTGCCGCGACGCCAGCGGCGATAACCAGCCCCACCGCGACGAGGCCGCCCAGTTCGACGCCGCGGTGCAGGCGGTCGAGCTCTGCGCCAAGCAACTCAAGGTCGACGCCAGCCGCTTCACCACCAGCGACGCGATCGCCGACCTCGACGCCGTGCGCGCGGCCATCGGCGCAGCCAAGATCGACCTGGTCGGGGTGTCCTACGGCACCCGCGTCGCCCAGCAGTACGCCACGCGCTACCCGCAGCACACCCGCAGCGTGGTGCTCGACGGCGTGGTGCCGAACGAACTCGTGCTCGGCAGCGAGCACGCGCGCAATCTCGACAACGCCCTCGCCCTGCAGTTCAAGCTGTGCCAGCAGATCCCGGCCTGCCGCGCACGCTTCGGCGGCGAACCGCGCGAACAGCTGCGCCAGCTGATGGCGCGCCTGCAGACGCCGGTCGAGGTCGATTACCGCGACCCGCACACCGGCGAGCAGAAGCGCGCGCCGATCAGCGCGGTCCAGGTCGGCATGCTGACCCGGATGTTCTCGTACGCGCCGGAAGCCGCTTCGCTGTTGCCGCTGGTCTTGAACGAAGCCGACCAGGGCCGCTACGCGCCGCTGATGGCGCTGTCGAAGATGATCGAGAGCCAGCTCAACGACGAGCTCAACTACGGCATGCAGTTGTCGGTGATCTGCGCCGAGGACGTCGACCTGCTCCAGCCCGATCCGAGCGATGCCGACACGGTGATCGGCGACGCCATGAGCAAGACCCTGATCGCGCAGTGCAAGGCCTGGCCGACCGGGCAGCGCCCGAAGGATTTCCACGCGCCGTTCAAGTCGAGCCTGCCGACCCTGCTGCTGTCGGGCGAACTCGATCCGGTCACGCCGCCACGCTACGGCGACCAGGTGGTCAAGCACCTGGCGAACGGCCGTCATCTGATCCTGCGCGGCCAGGGCCACGGCGCGCTGCGCATCGGCTGCACCCCGAAGCTGCTCGGCCAGTTCGTCGAAACCGCCGACGCCAAGCAGCTCGATGCGCGTTGCCTCGATGCGCTCGGCTACGTGCCGCCGTTCGTCTCTTTCAACGGCTGGGAGCCGTAAGAACCGGGAATCGGCCATGGGAATCGGGAATCGACGAAACCGCTCGATGAGACGGTCCGATGAAACCGCCCCGTGCCGACCACCTTCGCCGTTCCGACTCCCCGTCCTCATAACCGAATCGCGTGGAAGCCATGATTTCAGCTCACGATCTGCATAAAAGCTTCAAGACCAAGACCGGTACCGTCCACGCCGTGCAAGGCGTCGACTTCGAGGCCCGCGACGGCCAGATCACCGGCCTGCTCGGCCCCAACGGCGCCGGCAAGACCACCACCCTGCGCATGCTCTACACCCTGATGCGGCCCGACCGCGGCGAAGTGCGCGTGGACGGCCTGGACGCCGGCCGCGACCCGGCCGCGGTGCGGCGCGCGCTCGGCGTGCTGCCGGACGCGCGCGGCGTCTACAAGCGCCTGACCGCGCGCGAGAACATCGCCTACTTCGGCGAACTGCACGGCCTGTCGCGCGGCCTGATCGACGAGCGCACCCGCGCGCTGTCGCAGGCGCTGGACATGGGCGACATCCTCGACCGCCAGACCGAAGGCTTCTCGCAAGGCCAGCGCACCAAGACCGCGATCGCCCGCGCCCTGGTCCACGACCCGCGCAACGTGATCCTGGACGAGCCCACCAACGGCCTGGACGTGATGACCACGCGGGCGATGCGCGGCTTCCTGCGCGGCCTGCGCGAGGAGGGGCGCTGCGTGATCTTCTCCAGCCACATCATGCAAGAGGTGGCGGCGCTGTGCGACCGCATCGTCATCATCGCCAAAGGCCAGGTCGTGGCCGCCGGCACCGCCGACGAGCTGCGCGCGCAGACCGGCCAGGACAATCTCGAAGACGCCTTCGTCCAGGCGATCGGCAGCGACGAGGGCCTGCACGCATGAACACCGCCGCCTTTTCCGCCATGTGGGCGGTGATCCGCAAGGAACTGCTCGACATCTCGCGCGACCGCCGCACCCTCGCCATCGCCTTGTTGCTCGGCCCGCTGCTGTATCCGCTGCTGATGCTCGGCATGGGCGCGCTGGCCGAGAACCGCGCGCGCACCCAGCTCGACACCGAGCTGCGGGTGCCGGTGCGCGGCGCCGAGCACGCGCCGAACCTGATCAAGTTCCTCGCCACTCAGAACATCGTCGCGATCCCGGCGCCGGCCGACCTGGATGCGGCGATCCAGAACCAGGACCACGACGTCGCCCTGATCGTCGCCAAGGACTACGCCGAGAACTGGAAGCAGGGCGAGCCGGCCCTGGTCGAGATCGTCCAGGACAGCACCCGCCGCGACGCCGAGATCCCGAGCCGGCGCGTGCGCGCCGCGCTGGAGGGCTATAGCCGCCAGGTGGGCGTGCTGCGCCTGCTCGCGCGCGGCATCGCCGCCACGGTCGCCCAGCCGGTCAACGTCGGCGACCGCGACGTCGCCACGCCCGAGGCCAAGCGCGGCCTGGTGCTGTCGGCGCTGCTGCCCTACCTGCTGATCATGACGTCCTTCATCGGCGGCGCTTACCTGATCATCGACGCCACCGCCGGCGAACGCGAACGCCAGTCGCTGGAGCCCTTGCTGGCCACTCCGGCTTCGCGCGGCTCGATCGTCAGCGGCAAGATCGCCGCGGCCTGCATCCTCGGCCTGCTGTCGCTGTTGCTGACCCTGTTCGCCTTCAAGCTCAGTTCGCAGATGAGCAGCGGCATCGGCCAGATGCTCGACGTCAGCCTGCCGGCGATCGGCCAGATGCTGCTGATCCTGATGCCGATGTCGTTCATCGGCACCGCGCTGCTGACCTATCTCTCGGCCGCGGCCAAGAGCCTGAAGGAAGCGCAGAGCCACATCACCTGGCTGATGCTGATGCCGCTGCTGCCGACCTTCGTGTTGATGGTCAACCCGCTCAAGACCCAGCTGTGGCAGTTCGCGGTGCCGTTCCTGGCGCAGAACCAGCTGCTGCTCAAGGTGATCCGCGGCGAGGCGATCTCGGGCCAGATCTGGGCGGTGTACCTGGCCACGGCCTTCGCCCTGGCGGCGCTGCTGTGGTTCGCGGCGGTGCGCCGTTATCACAACGAGACGCTGGCGATTTCAGGCTGATTCGGCCGCCTCCAGCGGCCTTGGGCTGAGCCGGGCTTGGTCGAGCCGGCCAGCGTCGACTGGCCGGGCCGGCGGCAGCGAGGCCCTGGATCGAACCCTATCGCTGCGACACCCGGCAACACCCAAGAAAAAGCCCGGCTCGCGCCGGGCTTTTTCGTTCTGCGATGACGGCGAACGCCGCGCGGATCAACCGCCCGGGTTGAAGCCGATCGTGCGCCGGGTGGTGACCTGGCTCGGGACCGGCTGGAAACGCCACTTGCGCACCGCGTTGACGGCTTCGCGATCGAACACGCGGGCCGGGTTGGAGCGGACCACGCGCGCGGCGGTGACCGAACCGTCGGTGCCGACGGTGAACTCGACCTGGACCTCGCCCGACTGGCCGGCGCGCAGGGCTTCCGGCGGATAACGCGGCGCCGGGGTCGACACGGCGCGCAGTTCGCTGGCCGGGGTTGCGGTCGACGCCGTCGCCGCACGCTCGGTCGCGGCCGGGCGCTCGGCGCTGCGCTGTTCGCTGGCGCGCTGCTCGGCGGCGCGTTGGTCGGCCGCACGTTGCTCGGCTTCGCGCTGCGTCGCCGCCTGGCGTTCGGCGGCCTGCTGGGTCGCCAGTTGCTGGGCGGCCTGCTGCTGTTGCTGCTGCTGTTGAGTCTGGCGCTGCTTCTCCACCTCGGCCTGCTTCTTGAGCTGCTCTTCGGCGGTCAGCTTTTCCTGCTCGGCGCGCTTGGCCAGGGCCTCCTGCGAAGTGCCGATGCTGGCCTTCAGGCGGGCGACCGCCGGATGCTGCGGATCGGCGCGTTCGATCAGCGCGGCCAGGCGCTGGGCTTCGGCGAAGTCCTCGCGGCCCACGCTCTGTTCGGTCGCGATGACCGTCATCGGCAGCAGGTCGGTCAGCGCGCTCGAGGCCACGGCGTCGGCCGGGGCTTTCTCGCGCAGGGCGAGGTAGTACTCGACGGCGTTGTCCTCGGCCGGCGCGTACAGGCGGTTCTCCACATAGGCCTTGCGGGCGGCCTCGCGCAGCTGCTCGACCGACAAGGCCGAGACCTTGGCCGATACGGCGGTCTGCGCCGTCACCGCGGGAGCGGTGGCCGCGGTCGCGGGCGCCGCGTCCGTGGCGGGCGCGGCGTCTTCCTTCTTTCCGCAGGCCGCCAGCGCGCATCCCAGCGCGATCACGGCGGAGACCTGCATTACAGCGGACAGCCGGCTGTTACGCCGGTCATTGTTAGCGACGATCATTGGCAAAAACTCCCCTGAAGTACGCGAGACCCGTCCGATACGGGGCCGGGCGCACGCCCGATAGGACGCGCTACGGAGCCGCGTTTGTCAAGCGTTCAGGTTGGCTGGGGGCCCCGGGATAGGCGTCAGACATGGAGTGTGCCACCCATCGCGGCCCGGACCGATACCGGGTGTGTCGGTTCGCGCCCCTGGCGCGACGAATTGCACAAATTTCGTCACCCGGCGTTGCCCCGGCCGAGGCGACGTCGCGGCGATGCAACATCGTGCGCGGCGCGGGGTTGCGCGGGCCCGGCCGGGACATCGGGCAGGCGGTCGCATCGCGTCCACGCTGCCCTCCACCCCATGCGGCCCCGGTACGGTCCGAACCCGACCCACCGGCCGGGCCCGCCGACCGTCGCTGACCTCACATCGGTCTGCTCCGGATCGGCCTGCTCCGGATCGGCTTGCCCTGGATCGGTCTGCTCTAAAGCGGCCTGCTCTAAACCAGCGTGTTCTAGAATCGCCGCACCACAGGCAGGGAGCGGGACATGAGCATTCTGGGTTTCATCAAGGGCGAGCTGCTGGAGATCATCGAGTGGACCGATGATTCGCGCGACACCCTGTCGTTCCGCTACCCGGACGACGACAAGGAGATCAAGAACGGCGCCCAGCTGATCGTGCGCGAGTCGCAGCAGGTGCAGTTCGTCGCCGCCGGCCAGTACGCCGACCTGTTCGGACCCGGCAAGCACACCCTCAAGACCGAGAACATCCCGGTCCTGTCGACCATCCTGGGCTGGAAGTACGGCTTCAACTCGCCGTTCAAGTGCGACGTCTACTTCCTCAACACCCGCCTGTTCACCGGCAACAAGTGGGGCACCTCCAACCCGGTGATGATGCGCGACGCCGACTTCGGCGTGGTCCGCCTGCGCGCCTTCGGCACCTACGATTTCCGCATCGTCGACGCACCCAAGTTCCTCAGGGAAGTGGCCGGCACCGACCAGAATTTCCGCCTCGACGAATTCGCCGACACCATGCGTTCGCGCATCGTCAGCGTGTTCACCGAGGCCCTGGCGACCGCCAACGTGCCGGCGCTCGACGTGGCCTCGCGCTACGGCGAACTCGGCGACGCGCTGCTGCCGATCATCAACCCGGCCATGACCGGCAAGTACGGCATCGAGATCACCGCCTTCGTGCTCGAGAACGTGTCCGTGCCGCCGGAAGTCGAGAAGGCCATCGACGCGCGCTCGAGCATGGGCGTGGTCGGCAACCTCAACGACTACGTGAAGTTCCAGATGGGCCACGCCATGGGCCAGGGCGGCGAAGCCGGCGCGGCCGCCGCGGTGCCGGCGCAGATGGCGGTCGGCTTCGGCATCGCCCAGGAAATGATGCGCAGCATGCAGAGCGGGCAGGCGCAGGCCCCCGCCGGCGCGACTCCGCCGCCGGTGCCGGGGGCGGCCAACGCGCTTGAGGTGCTGACGCCCGAGCAGGCCGCCGCCGCGCTCGGCGTCTCGGTCGAGGACGTCATGGCCGCGATCGCCGCAGGCGAGCTCAAGGCCCGCAAGATCGGCAGCGCCACCCGCATCGCCAAGGCCGCACTCGAAGAATTCCTGCGCGGCTGATGGACAACGCCACCGTCGGCAAGCATCCCTGCCCGGAGTGCGGCGGGGATCTGCAATGGAATGCGGCCAAGCAGTCCCTGGCCTGCCCCTACTGCGGCACGATCGTGCCGTGGTCGCCTGCGCAAGAAGCGCTGGGCGAGCAGGTCGTGGAACTGGATCTGGTCAGCGCGCTCGCCCAGCACCCCAGCGACCAGCGCGGCTACGGCGGCGGCGGCGAACGCCGCGAAGTGCAATGCCAAAGCTGCAAGGCGATCTCGGTGTTCGTCGACGGCAAGGTCGCGCAGCGCTGCGAATTCTGCGGCTCGCCGGCGGTGATCGACCACGAATCGCTCGGCGATGCGATCACCCCGCAGAGCCTGCTGCCGTTCAAGATCAGCGACGGCCAGGTCCGCGACATCATCCGCAAGTGGTACGGCACGCGCTGGTTCGCGCCGAACCGGCTCAAGCACGCCGCCCTTACCGACACCCTCAAGGGCGTATACCTGCCGTACTGGACCTTCGACGCCCACGTCTCGGCGGACTGGACCGCCGAGGCCGGTCATTACTACTACGAGACCGAGAGCTACACCGAAAACGGCCAGCACAAGACCCGCCAGGTGCGCCACACCCGCTGGGAACCGGCGGCCGGCTCGTTGCAGCACTTCTTCGACGACGACCTGGTGCCCGGTACGGTCGGCGTGCACGCGAACCTGCTCGAACAGATCGGCCAGTTCCCGACCACCAGCGACCTCAAGCCGTATTCGCCCGAGTTCGTGCGCGGCTGGATCGTCGAGCGCTACCAGGTCGACCTGCGCGCCGCCTCGGTGCTCAGCGAAAGCTCGATGCAGGAACAGACCCGCAGCCTGTGCTCGGCCGAAGTCCCCGGCGACACCCAACGCAACCTGCAGGTCGACGCCACGTATCGCGGCCGCACCTTCAAACACATCCTGGTCCCGGTCTGGCTGGTCAGCTACACCTACGGTTCGCGCAGCTTCCAGGTGTTGGCCAACGGCTACACCGGGCAACTCGCCGGCGAGCGTCCCTACAGCTGGGTCAAGATTTTCTTCGCGGTGATGGCGGCGTTGATCGCGGCGGTGGTGGTGTTCGGGGTATTGGGGCGGTGATCGGGGTGTGATCGTCGTGTCGCAGTCGCATCGGCGCGCAGAGGCGACAACGCCGACGTCGCTTGTCGAAGCGGCGTACTTTCGCGGGGTAGGAGCGGCGCGAGCCGCGACCGCGCTGTAACAGTCTCGCGGCGTATCGCTCAAGCAAGATCAGGATCAGGATCAAGATCAAGATCAAACGCCAAGAGCTTCCGCCACTAAAGCGGCGGGTTACTTTCT
>NZ_JMTZ01000105.1 GCF_000731095.1 Lysobacter antibioticus
TTTTGGGCTTAGCAAAAGAAAGTAACCCGGCCGCGTTAGCGGACGGAAGCTTTGCTTTTGATAGACGCGCCACAAGACCATCACATCGCGGTCGCGGCTTGTGACCGAAGGAAATCCAGTAGGACGCCGCTCCTACCCTGCGAAAGTACGCCGTTTCGACGAGCGACAACGGCATTGTCACCTCTGCGAATCCCTTGGCCGCGGCTCACGCCACTCCTGCAGAAGGTTAGCGCCGTTGCAGGCGCAGGACCGAAATAACGCAGTCACGACGCGACGCCAACGAAAACGGCCGCCCTCGCAGGCGGCCGTCCCATCGTGGTCGATACGAACGCTCAACGCAGGCGGACCTTCCTCAACGCGTCGAGATATTGCTCAAACCGCTGTCGCGCGCGGCCGAAATCGCGTGGGTGAATCCCTGGTAATCGGCATCGGCGTTCGCACCAACCTCGAGCACGGTGTCGGGCGAGGCCACCGCCAGCGCCTTCAATGCGGCCGGCAACTCGGTTGCGGACAGACTGCGGCCGTCGAGCTCGAAGCTTCCGTCCTGCTCGACGATCAGCATCGCCTTGGGCGCCACCGGCACCGGCTTGTCGCGGGAAACGGGCAGGCTCAGGTTCAATTGCCCGGTCAGGACCGGCGCGGTGACCATGAAGATGATCAACAACACCAACAGCACATCGACCAGGGGCGTGACGTTGATTTCAGCGACGACCTCGTCGTTGCGGTACGCGGAAACGGAGTAAGCGGAGCCGGCCATAAGCACCTCCATCCTGGGGCGGGACGCCCGGCTTCACGTTAAGCCCGTCACAGTTCGTCGCGCAAGAGGCGGCGATCGCGCATAAAAAAACGCCGCCCGGTGGGCGGCGTTCTCACGACGGTAAGCGTCGGTTTCGCAAGAATTACTTCTGGACGAAACCGATCTTTTTCATGTCTGCGTTTTTGGCGTAAGCCAGCACCTTGGCGAGGATGCCGTATTCGGCGTCTTCGTTGGTGTCGATTTCTAGCAGAGGTTGATTGGTGGGATCGCGTTGAACCGTTTCCTTCATCATCCCCGGGATCGCCTGCAGCGGCGTCGGGTTGTCGTTCCAGAACACCTGGCCAGTCGAATCGATCCGCAGCGCGATCGGCGGCGGCGGCTCCTGCGTCTGGGGCGGCGGGTTCAACGTCGGTTGCGGCAGGTTGACGTCGATCGGGTAAGACACCGTGGGCGCCGTGACCATGAAGATGATCAGCAGCACCAACAGCACGTCGACCAGCGGGGTCACGTTGATGTCGGAGATCGCGCCGCTATCGGAGTTGTTGCTGAAAGCCATGTGCTCGGTCTCCGATTAACGTTCTTTGATCGCGATGAAGCCGACCTTGCGCATGCCCTGCCTCTGCGCAATGGTCACCACTTCATTGACCACGCGGTACTTCGTGGTGCGGTCGCCGCGGACGTTGATCTGCGGCTGCGGGGTCTTCTGCGCTTCAACCGAAAGACGGCTCTCCAGCTGGTCGCGGGTGATCGGCTCGTCGTTCCAATACAGCGAGCCGCTCTCCTGGATCGCCAAGGTGATCGGCGGAGTCTTGGGCGGCTCCTCCGTCTTGGTGAGAGTGGCTTCGGGCAGCTTGATTTCGACCTTATGGGTCATCAGCGGCGCGGTGATCATGAAGATGATCAGCAGCACCAGCATCACGTCCACGAGGGGCGTGACGTTGATGGTGGCCATCGGGCCGTTGTCGTTGCCTGTACTGAAGGCCATGTCCGAACTCCAACTACGCTAAATGAGAGGCGTCAGTGTTGATTAGCGCTTGTTCGACAGTTCGCCGACGCGCGAGCCGGTGGCGAAGAAGTCGTGCAGGTCGTGGGCGAAGGTGTCGAACTTGTTGTTCGTGACACGGTTCAGACGCACGAAGAAGTTGTAGGCGAGCACGGCCGGGATCGCGACGAACAGACCGATCGCGGTCATGATCAGCGCTTCGCCCACCGGGCCGGCAACGGCCTGGATCGAGGACTCGCCGCTGGCGCCGAGGCGGAGCAGGGCGTGGTAGATGCCCCAGACCGTACCGAGCAGACCGACGAACGGAGCGGTCGAGCCGACGGTGGCGAGCACGGTCAGACCGGCTTCCAGACGCGAGCTCTCGCGGGTCACGGCCTGACGCAGGGCGCGATCGACGAACTCCGAGCGGTTCAGCGACTCGACCAGACGCGAACCTTCGTGGCGCTGGTGGTGAGCGGCGGCCTGGGCGGCGTCGAGGGCGATCTTGGAGAACGGTTCGCTGCGCGACTGTTCTTCCATGTAGCGGATCGCGTCCTGGGCGTTCGGGGTTTCCCAGAACGTGCTGACGACGCGGTCGGAAGAGCCGCGCAGGCGCAGATTCTTAACGAAATTGATGACGATCCAGTAGACCGACAGAACCGACATCAGCGTGAGCGTGATGAACACGATCCAGCCGACGAGGTCGAAGTTCTGCAACAGATGCGAAAAGCTCATCTGCTGAAGCGCTTCAGCGTTGGAGCCTCCGGCGGCGGCGGTGGTGGTTTGCTGCAGCATGACGCTTACCTTTGAATGTCGTGGAAAGGAAAGAAGGTATTACGAAGTAGCGGTGTTCATCAGGCGGGACAACAGTCGCGCCGACCCCGATCAGGTCGGCGGGACGAAATCGACGGGAACGCGGACGCGGCTGGCGACCGGTTGACCGTTGCGCACTTCAGGGTTGAAGCGCCACTTGCGGGCAGCGTCCATGGCCGCGCGATCCAGATTGCGGTTACGGCTGGATTTTTCGACCTGCACGTCCATGACGTTGCCCTGGGCGTCGATGCTGATGACCAGGACTACGGTACCGCCTACGCCCTGACGGGCTTCGGTCGGCGGGTACTTCGGCGGATTCAGGCGACGCGAGGACGGATCGACGCTGGAGCCGATGTCGCTGGCGGCCGTCGGCGGCGCAGGCGGAGCCGGCGGCGGCGCAGGCGGGTCGATCGGACTGGGGTCCAGATTCTCGACCGGCGGCTGGTCCGGCGGCGGGGGAGTCGGGGTCGGTCGCGGCGGGGACAATTCCTTCGGAGGCTGCTTGAGCTCCTTGGGCGGTTCCGGCGGCGGCGGCGGCGGCGGCGGGGGCGGCGGCGGAGGCTTGATGATGTTGACCATCGTCACCTGCTCTTCGTCCTGCTGCTGGGCAGGTGGCGTCATTGGGGCCAGCAACAACAGGAGCGCCGCGGCATGCACAGCGATCGCGCAGGTGATACCGGCAATACGTGCCCAGTTCAACCCTTCGCGGTCGTTGTCATCTTTCCTAACTTGGAGTTCGAGGTCTTGCGTCATGCCGTCAGCTCGGGAGGTGTTTCCGGACGCCAGGGCGCCTCGGGCCATCGTTCGGTTCCTGCAACCGTTTCCAGTCGCGGGAACCTCCTAGCATATACCAAACCGCGTCACAGGTTCCAAGCGCGGTTGGGCATCTCTTTGCTGAATTACTTGCCTTTCAGCGCGAGAATCTTGTTGGCGTCGTCGGGCTTTTTAACGCCCTTCGCTATCGCCTGCTTGGCGGCTTCCTTTGCCTCGGGAATGCGATCCTCTTGCCACAGAACACGGGCGAGATTCAGGTACGTCTCACCATCCGGTGCGAGAGGAGCCGCTTTCTTGTACGCGTCGATCGACTTCGCAGTCTGATCGGAGAAGTAATAGGACTGGGCCAGCGCCACGTAGGCCTGGTAGTCCGGCTTGAGGACGCCCTTCTCGAGGCCCTCGGTGATCACGCCGGCCGCTTCCTTCTCTTTGCCATCCAGATTCAGATAGG
Source organism: Lysobacter antibioticus (assembly GCF_000731095.1). Taxonomy (GTDB): domain Bacteria; phylum Pseudomonadota; class Gammaproteobacteria; order Xanthomonadales; family Xanthomonadaceae; genus Lysobacter; species Lysobacter antibioticus_B. The sequence continues at coordinate 3,778 of NZ_JMTZ01000105.1, forward strand.
TGGCGTAGAGCTGGCGGTAGTCCTTGTCTTCGGTGAACTGACCGGCGGCGCGGACCTTTTCCAGCACGACGGCGGCCTTGTCGAGCATGTCGGCCTGCGAGTACACCGCGGCGACATTCATCTGGGCGCGCTTGTCGTTCGGGGTCTTGGCGGCGATCGCCTCGGCGATCTTGGCCGCGTCGGCACCCTGATTGTTCTCAATGTAGCTGGCCATCAGCAATTGCTGCCATTCGACCTTCGGCTCGGGCGAGGCGTCGATGGCTTGCTTGATCGCCTTGGCGGCGTCCGGATAACGCTCCAGACGGTACAAGGCGTTGCCGCGCACGATCAGGTGCTCGGGCTTGGTGCTCTTGGTTTCCGCCAGGAAGCGATCGGCCGTCGCCAGCGAATCGGCGTACTGGTCTTCCTGCAGCTGCAGCTGGGCCATCATGAACATCGCGCCGAAATGGCCGTTGTTGTCGAGGCCGTTGAATTCCAGCGCTTGCTTGAGATAGGCGATCGCGGCCTTGCTGTCGTCGCCGTCGTAGGCGAGCTGGGCGCCGATCTGCGCGGCGAACGAACGCTCGTAAGCGTTGAAGGCGGTGTTGGCGATGATTTCGTCGGCGACGGCGCGGGCTTCGGCAGCCTTTTCCTTGTCGTAGAACTCCATCATCTTCTGCAGCTTGGCGCCGCCCTTCGACGAAGCCTTCGCGTCGGGCGCGGTGCGCGTCGCGTTCGGGAACTGGTTTTCGGCCTTGGTGGTGCTGCCCTTGCTGCTTTCCTTGTTGGCGCGGCGCTGCGCATTGCGCTCGGCCATGCTCTGCGCGTTGACCTGGGAGACTGCGCCGAAGACCAGCGTCACGCCCATCGCGGCGGCCAGCAGGGTGCTACGGCGGGTGGGTTGCTTGTTCATGTACTCACCTCAGAGAGACTCAGCGGCCGCAGGCGGGTGGCCTTGTGGCGGAACGGCGCAAGGCCAAGGGGCCGTCACGCTAACAGAAACTTGGGGCCGCGCGATACGGGTTAACACAGCCATTTTCACCTGGATTTCATCCACACTTCGGCGTACGGCCGGAGGCGCGGGCCTGCTCGAAGGTGGGAATCAAGGCCCCGGCGCGAGCGTTCAGCTCCTGGATGCGCGATTGCGGGTCGGGGTGGGTAGAGAGCCATTGCGGGGGCCGCGAAGCGCTCGCGGCGATCATGTTCTGCCACAGGTTCACGGCCTGGCGCGGGTCGTAGCCGGCCTGCGCCATCAGCCGTTGGCCGACCACGTCGGCCTCGCTTTCCTGGGTGCGCGAGCCCGGCAGCAAGAACGCCGTCTGCAGGGCCGCGCCGCCGAGCTGGTTGGTGGCGTTGACCGCCCCCTCGCCGTAGCGCGAGCCGACCAGGCTGCCGAGGATGCCCAGGCCGACCTGGGCGCTCATTTGCCGGGTGATGCGTTCGTCGTGATGGCGCGAGACCACGTGGCCGATCTCGTGGGCGATCACCGCCGCGAGCTGGTCCTGGTTCTTGGCGACCGTGAAAATGCCGGTGTTGACGCCGACCTTGCCGCCCGGAAGGGCGAAGGCATTCGGCGAATTGTCGGCGAACAGGGCCACATCCCAGTTCGCCTGCCAGCCTTGCGGCAGTTGCTGGGTAATCGAGTTGACCACGCAGCGCACGTAGGCATTCTGGCGCGGGTCGGTGCTCAGGCGCTGCTTGCTCTTGGCCTCCTCGAAGGCCTTGGCGCCCATCAGGTTGAGCTGCTCCTGCGACACCGCACCGATGTGCTGGGTACGCCCGGTCGGCGAAGTCGTGGTGGCGCAGGCGGTCACCACGGCGGCGACCGAAAGCGCAAACAGGATGCGTTTCATGACGATTCCCCAGAACGAACTAACTTTGTAGCGCCGCCTGGATTAATACTTCGTCAACGAGGGTGCCTCAAAGGCTTGCAAAAAGCGCCGTACCTGCCACCAGGTTGTTGAGCGCATGCACCGCAAAGGCCGCCCACAGGGTACCGGTGCGCCGGTAGGTGGCGGCGAAGACCGCGCCCATGAAGGCGTACACCGCCCACAGCATCAGCATGTTCCAGCCCTGGCTGGCGCCGAGCCCGGGCGGCTCATGGACCAGTGCGAAGGCGATCGAGCTCAGCGCCAGGCCGAGCCCGGGCCGCCCCGCGGCCCACAGTCGGCCGAACAGCACCCGCCGGAACAGCAATTCTTCGTAGGCCGGCGCGATCAGCACGGCGAAGATCAGCAACAGAAACGGATGTTTGGCGACCGCTTCGCTGAGCACCAGGTTGCTGGGCGTCATCTCGACCTGCAGCTGCTGCGCGAGCAGGCCGACCAGCATGCTGAAACCGGTGGTCGCGAGCAGGGCCACCAGGATCGCGAGCCAGGTCGATTTTCGCCACAGGGCGCGCCACGAGGCGGCGTATTCCTCGCGCGTCGCCCGGCGACGCAAAAGATAAACCGTCAATGCGCCCAGGCCGGTGCCGACCAGGGTGATCGCGATCATCGCATCGGAGCCGGCGTCCATTTCGACCGGGACGCCGCGCAAGCCTTGCAACAGTCCCCACAGCACACCGCCGATCATGACGAACGCGGCGAGCAACACCACCGACAGCAGCAAGTCGATCGCGAATCCGGCGACGCTGCCCAACCATCCGCGGCGCGTCGTCGCCGGCGAGGGCGACGACGCGGGGATCGGATCCGCAACCGGCCGCGGCGCGTCGTCGCCGGCGAGGGCGACGACGCGGGGATCGGATCCGCAACCGGATCAGACGCCGCCGGATCAGACGTCGAGATTGGCCACCTTCAGCGCATTGTCTTCGATGAACTCGCGGCGCGGTTCGACCACATCGCCCATCAAGGTGCTGAAGATCTGATCGGCGGCGACGGCGTCTTCGATGCGCACCTGCAGCAGGCGACGCGTTTCCGGATTGACCGTGGTGTCCCACAGCTGCTCGGGGTTCATTTCGCCCAGACCCTTGAATCGCTGGATAGCGCGGCCTTTTTTGGCTTCTTCGAGCAACCAGGCCTGGGCCTGGGCGAAGCTGGTGACCGCCTGCGCGCGGTTGCCGCGCACGATCTGCGCGCCTTCGCGCACCAGGCCGTGCAGCATCGACGCCGCTTCGCGCAGCGAACGCAACTCGCCGCCTTCGAACGCCGACAACGGCAACACCTGGATCAGCTGCTGGCCCATGTGATTGCGCGTGACCAGCAATGCGGCCTGGCGGGTTTCGTTGGCCGGATGCAGTTCCAGCGCGTAACGCGGCTTGCCCAGGCCGGTCTGGTTGAGACGCTTTTCGAGCAGGTCGAGTTCGTGGCGCTCGTCGACATTGGCCAGCAGATGCGCGGTGTCGAGCGGGGTGAAATCGATCAGCGCCTGCAGCACGTTCGGATCGTAGCGATGCGCGTTGCGGGCGATGGTTTCGCGCGCACTGGCGTAAGCCAGCAGCAACTTCTCCAGCGCCGCGCCTTCGATCGGCGGTTCGCCGGCGGCCGGAATCAGCCCGGCGCCTTCGACCGCGTTGCCGGCGAGGTAAGCGTCGAGCGCGGCATCGTCCTTGAGGTAGAGCTCGTTCTTGCCCTGCTTGATCTTGTACAGCGGCGGCAGGCCGATGTAGATGTGGCCGCGCTCGATCAGCTCGGGCATCTGCCGATAGAAGAACGTCAGCAGCAAGGTGCGGATGTGCGAGCCGTCGACGTCGGCGTCGGTCATCAGGATGATGCGGTGATAGCGCAGCTTGTCCGGGTTGTACTCGTCCTTGCCGATGCCGGTGCCGAGCGCGGTGATCAGGGTGCCGACTTCGGCGCTGCCGAGCATGCGGTCGAAACGCGCGCGCTCGACGTTGAGGATCTTGCCCTTGAGCGGGAGGATCGCCTGGGTCTTGCGGTTGCGGCCCTGCTTGGCCGAGCCGCCTGCGGAGTCGCCCTCGACGATGAACAGTTCGCTGAGCGCCGGGTCCTTCTCCTGGCAGTCGGCGAGCTTGCCGGGCAGGCCGGCGATGTCGAGCGCGCCCTTGCGGCGGGTCAGGTCGCGCGCCTTGCGCGCGGCTTCGCGGGCGCGGGCGGCGTCGATGATCTTGCCGGTGATGGCACGGGCCTCGTTGGGGTGTTCCTGCAGGAACTCCTCCAAACGTGCACCGAACGTGCTCTCAACGACCGGGCGGACCTCGGAACTGACCAGTTTTTCCTTGGTCTGCGAGGAAAAGCTCGGGTCCGGCACCTTGACCGACAGCACCGCGATCATGCCTTCGCGCATGTCGTCGCCCGACAGGGCGATCTTGGCCTGCTTGGCCAGGCCGCTCTGTTCGATGTAGTTGGTCAGGGTGCGGGTAAGGGCGGCGCGGAACCCGATCAGGTGGGTGCCGCCGTCCTTCTGCGGAATATTGTTGGTGAAGCAGAACATCGTCTCCTGGTAGGAGTCGGTCCACTGCAGCGCCACGTCGACGGTGATTCCGTTCTGTTCGCCCGACACCGAGATCACGTTCGGGTGCAGCGGCGTCTTGAGTTGGGCCAGATGCTCGACGAAGGAACGGATGCCGCCCTCGTACTGGAACAGGTCGCGGCGGCCTTCGCCGCGCTCGTCGACCAGGGTGATCTTGACCCCGGAATTCAGGAACGACAGCTCGCGCAGGCGCTTGGCAAGGATGTCGTAGTGGAATTCGACGTCGGTGAAGATCTCCACGGCCGGCTTGAAGCGCAGCAGGGTGCCGCGCTTGCTCGAGGCCTCGAGCTGCTTGAGCGGGTAGATCGGCTCGCCGAGGGCGTATTCCTGCTGGTACTGGTGACCGTCGCGCCAGATGTTCAGCCACAGGTGCTCGGACAGGGCGTTGACCACCGACACGCCGACGCCGTGCAGACCGCCGGACACCTTGTAGCTGTTGTCGTCGAACTTGCCGCCGGCATGCAGCACGGTGAGGATCACCTCGGCCGCGGACACGCCTTCTTCCTTGTGGATGTCGACCGGAATGCCGCGACCGTTGTCGTAGCAGGAAACCGAACCGTCTTCGTGCAAGGTGACGATCACATCGTCGGCATGACCCGCCAGCGCTTCGTCGATGGCGTTGTCGACAACCTCGAAGACCATGTGGTGCAGGCCGGTGCCGTCATGGACGTCGCCGATGTACATGCCCGGGCGCTTGCGCACGGCCTCGAGACCGCGCAAGACGGTGATCTTGCTGGAGTCGTAGGTCTGCGATTGCGGGGCCGGGGCGGAGGTCGGATCTTGCGAGGGGTCGTGCTCGGTGTTGGTCATTGCGTCAACAGGCTCCGACGACGCGCTGCCGGCGAGGGCGCCGGACGCGTCGAGACACAGTAAAGAAGTGATCGAAGTATAGCAGGCGGGGCGTACGGCCCCGCGCTACGACGGACGCGGCGCCGGAGCGCCGGGTGGGTGGCGCTCGTCCCTGGAACGGGCTCCGAGGCGCTTACAGCGCCGTCCAGGCCTCTGAGATGGTGGCGAAGCCGGGGTTTTTAAAGCCGGCGCGGGAGATGAGGCCCATGTTTCACGTGGAACATGGGTTGAAACGAAGGTTTTGGGTCCTGGACCGGCTTTGGCGCCGCTCAAGGCTTGTCGTTAGCGGCTTCGCTGCCACGGTATTAGCTCGGCGGACCTTGTTGGGCGAGGGCGGCCGTCGGGAACAGGAGGCCCGCTCCCCCGCAAGTGGCAGCATTCTCGGCTGGGGCCACGCGAAGCGGCCGATGGTTGCACGACCGGCTCCGGGCAGCCGCGAGCAAGGCCGCACCTCAATCACCGGACTTCCGGGCCAGCGCGGTCGAAGCCCCGGTCGCCCGAAACCACGAGCCCTCTGTGTCGAAGGCCTCGATCCGCCGACTCCTGATAGGGATTCTCGGGGCGTTTCGAGCGCCGTGGCTCAGCCCGACTGCGGCAGCTCGCCGAGCAATCCATGTTCCACGTGGAACCTGGTCAGTTCGACCTGCATCGAGGCCAGGGCCGGCGGCGGATCGGTGCCGGTGATGAAAACCTGGGCCTTCGACGCCAGCAGGCGTTCCAGCACCCGTTGCTGATGATTCCGGTCCAGCTCGGAGGCAAGGTCGTCCAGGGCCACCACCGGCCATTCGCCGCGGATCGCGGCATGGTGCTCGGCCTGGGCGAGCAGGGCGCACAAGGCGGTGAGCTTGGCTTGGCCCCGCGACAAAGCCTCGCGGCCGGGTAGGCCGCCGAAGGCGATACGCCAGTCGGCCCGGTGCGGCCCGACCGAGGTGTAGCCGGCCAGTTGGTCGCGTTCGCGGGCCAGCAGCAGGGCATCGGCGAGCGGAAACTCGTCGCGGCGCCAGCCCGGCAGGTAATCCAGGCGCACCGCGCCGAGCCCCGGCGCCAGTTCGGCGGCCAGGGCCGAAAACTTCGGCTGCAGTTCGTCGAGGTACTGGTGGCGGCGCCGGGTCAGGGGCTCGCCGGCCTCGGCAAGCTCGTGGTCCCAGGCATCGAGCTGGCCGTCGCGGGCCCGCGCCTTGAGCAGGGCGTTGCGCTGCTTCAATGCCCGGGTATAGCGCCGCCATAGCGGAGTGAAGTCAGGTTCCACGTGGAACAACCCCCAATCGAGGTAGCGGCGGCGGATCTCGCCGGCTCCGGTGATCAGGGAATGGCTGCCGGGCTCGAAACTGACCACGGCCAAGGCCGCGCACAGTTCCCCGAGCTGGGACACCGAGGCGCCATCGAGGCGGCCGACCCATTCCTGGCCGCTGTGGCGCAGTCCGGCCTTGCGGCGCTGCTCGCGCCGCGCCTCCTGCCATTCGACGAAGACCTCGAGCGCGGGGTCGCCGGCCCGGATCAGGCCATCGCGCACGCGGCCCCGGAAACTGCGGCCGTAAGCCATCAGGTGCAGGGCTTCGAGCAGGCTGGTCTTGCCCGCACCGTTCTCGCCGGTAATCAGGTTGATTCCGGGAGCCGGCAGCAGGCTGACTTCGGCGAAACGCCTGAATCCACGGGCTTCCAGACGGGTGACATGCATCGGCAGATGATCGCAGAAGGGGAGGGCCGGCAGTCGGGCAGGCGATCCGAAAGCCACAAACGGACACGCCCGGACTGGCCGGGCGTGTGATGTTCCACGTGGAACCGGGCGGTTGGCCCGGTTTCGCTGCGCTTGCCGTTACAGGCGCAGCGGCATCACGACATGGCGGCAACGTTCGTTCGAAGCCTCGCGCACCAGGGCCGAGGAGTTCGCGTCGCGCAGCGCCAGGATCACGTGCTCGTCGCGCAATGCGGTCAGGGCATCGAGCAGATAGTTGACGTTGAAGCCCACCGCCAGGTCATCGACCTTGGTGTCGGCTTCGACTTCTTCCTGCGCTTCTTCCTGTTCCGGGTTATGCGCGCTGATCTTGAGCTGGCCCGGCGAGACCTCGATGCGCACGCCGCGGTACTTCTCGTTCGACAGAATCGCCGCACGCTGCAGGGACGCACGCAGGATTTCGCGCTCGATCTTGACCTCGCGATCAGCGCCGATCGGGATCACCGCTTCGTAATCCGGGAAACGGCCGTCGATGAGCTTGCTGGTGAAGGTGACATCGTCGCGCTTCACCCGGATGTGGCCGCGGCCCATCTCGAGCTCGACTTCGCGATCGCCGCCTTCGAGCAGACGCTGCAATTCCTGCACGCCCTTGCGCGGCACGATGATCTGGCGCTTGGTCTGCGCATTGCCTTCGTACGGCGCTTCGCACAGGGCGAGGCGGTGTCCGTCGGTGGCGACGCAACGCAGGCTGTTCTCGCGCAGGTCGAACAACAGGCCGTTGAGGTAATAGCGCACGTCCTGCTGGGCCATCGCGAACGCGGTGCGTTCGATCAGCTCCTTGAGGGCGGCTTCCGGTACCCGAACTCGTTCGGTGGCTTCGACTTCGTCGATCGACGGGAAGTCGTTGGCCGGCAGGCTGGCGAGCGTAAAGCGCGACCGTCCTGCCTGGACCGTGACCTTCTCCGCCGTCTGCGAAACGGTGACCTTGCTGCCGTCCGGAAGCGCTCGAATGATCTCGAACAGCTTGCGTGCCGGAATCGTGGTTTCGCCGTCCTTCGCATCGTCGACCGCGACCCGCGAAATCATTTCGACTTCGAGATCGGTACCGGTCAGCGAGAGCTGCCCGTCCTTGACCTGCACGAGCAGGTTGGCCAGGACCGGCAAGGTCTGCCGGCGTTCGACGACGTTGACCACTTGGGCCAACGGCTTGAGAAAGACTTCGCGTTGCAGGCTGAAACGCATGCGGACCCCTTGCCCGTCGGTGGGCCTAAGCCCATTACTAAAGAGATGTATAAATCAAAAGCTTGGTGGTGATGGTGTAGCGAAAAACGCTGGAGAAGTCATTTAAGCAATTGATTTACAATCGGTTTTCGGTACTTCAAAAGCGGGTAGAACTGGCCCTGGGCATACGGTACATCCTGTGGATAAAAAGGGCGCCGATTGGCGGCCACTGACTTGTCCACAGTTTGTACGACTTTCATCCCCCGAGTTATGCCTTTCGCAACAAACACTTACCGATTACCTTGTGTCTCGTCGCAGCGCGGACCGTCTTGCAAGCGGTGGCGGCGGCGACAACTCAAGCGTTCCAGGCAGGCATCCGCCTGGCAGGGTTCCGGTTTCGGCGAACGAGGCGGATGACGGGCATCCGGACCACGAACGTCGGCACCGAACTCTCGCGGTTTACGACGACGCCATCGAGCGGTGTTGCGTTCCCATCGGGTGAGCGCGGACCGCGGATGCGGTCCGGGCGGCCTCACTCACTGAGCTTGCGAATCAACTTGTCCCAATCCTCACGCAGCTTGCCGTCGGTTTCCATCAAGGTGCGGATCTGCCGGCAGGCATGCAACACGGTCGTGTGGTCGCGACCGGCGAAGGCATCGCCGATCTCCGGCAACGAGTGCTCGGTCAGTTCCTTGGTCAGCGCCATGGCGACCTGACGTGGACGAGCGAGCGAGCGCGTACGCCGTTTCGACAACAAGTCCTTGATCTGAAGGCCGTAGTAGTCTGCCACGGTCTTCTGGATGTTGGGGATGCCGATCGCCTGCTGCTGCGCACGCAGCAGATCGCGCAGGGTTTCCTGGGCGAACTCGGTGGTGATCGCGCGGCCGGTGAAGTTGGCGCGGGCGGTCAGCGTGTTGAGCGCGCCTTCCAGGTCGCGCACGTTCGAGCGCATCTTCTTGGCCAGCAGGAAGGCGACTTCCTCGGGCACCGCGGCGCCGCGTTCCTTGGCCTTGGAGATCACGATCTGGGCGCGGGTCTCGAAGTCCGGCGGCTCGATCGCGACCGACAAGCCCCAGGCCAGGCGCGACTTCAGCCGCGGCTCCAGGCCTTCGACTTCGCGCGGATAGCGATCGCAGGTCAGGATGATCTGCTGCTTGCCGTCGAACAGCGCATTGAAGGTGTGGAAGAACTCTTCCTGGGTACGGTCCTTGCCGGCGAAGAACTGGATGTCGTCGATCAGCAGCGCGTCGACGCGCTGGAACTGACGCTTGAACGCATCCATGGTCTTGTCCTGCAGCGCCTTCATCATCGCGCTGAAAAACTGCTCCGAACGCAGGTACATCACCCGCATCGCGGGATTGGCGTCGCGCATGGCGTTGCCGGCGGCGAACATCAGATGGGTCTTGCCCAGGCCGGTGCCGCCGTACAGCAGCAACGGGTTGTGGGCGCGTTCGCCGGGTTTCTGCGCCGCCTGCCAGGCCGCGGCGCGGCCGAGCTGGTTGCTGCGGCCTTCGACGAAGTTGTCGAAGGTGTAGTGATTGTCGAGGTTGCCCTGGAACGGCTCGGGCGGCGCGACCGGACGCGGCGCGCTGACCGCGATCTCCGATTCGCGCGCCACTGCCGGCACCGCCCGCGGCAGCGAACCGATCTCGAGGCTGACCTCGCCGCTGCCGGCGAAATACGACAGCAACTCGCGAATACGGCCCAGGTAACGTTCGCGCACGTGTTCGACCACGAACGCGTTCGGCGCATACAGCACGGTGACGTCGTCGCGTCGCGTCGCCTGCAGCGGTTTCAACCAGGTATGTACATCCTCGACCGGAAATTCGGCTTCGAGGCGTTCGAGGCAGCGGGGCCAGGCTTCCATCTGTAATGCGTCTTCTTATGCGTAACTGACTCGGTCGGCAGGCCTGGCGGCGCAGCGGACGAAAGCGGCCGAGCGCACGATGCGAACATCGTGGCGGACAGGGCCGGGGGTCGGTCAGACTACCATCGGGACCCAGTCCGGAACAGGACTAATCCACAGGTTCATGCACAGGCTGCGCGCGTCGCGCCAACGCGCACGACGGCGCCGTCGATGGGCCGGTCCAAACGTCAAAGTAAACAAGGGCTTGACCCGGACTCTGGGCGACCTCTAGAATCGGCGGTCCTATTACGTCGTTACATCGAGCCGGATCATGGCCACCAAGCGCACCTACCAGCCCAGCAACCTCAAGCGCAAGCGCGACCACGGTTTCCGTGCCCGCATGGCGACCGCCGACGGCCGCAAGATTCTCGCCCGTCGTCGCGCCAAGGGCCGCAAGCGTCTCTGCGCCTAAGCGTCGATTCGGCCGCCTGCGCTGACCCAGCGTCGCGCGGCCGTACGCATACGATGAATTCGACCCGCTTCCCGCGCACCGCGCGGGTACGCGCGCGCTCCGACTTCGATCGAATTTTCAAGCATGGTCGGCGCGTGGCGCTGCCCGTGCTTGCTTTGCATTTCCAAGCCGATCAGGCCGTCGCCCCGCGACTGGGTCTGGCCGTGTCGCGCAAGGTCGATCCGCATGCGGTCGGCCGCAACCGCATCAAGCGCGTGTTGCGCGACGCCTTCCGCCATGCCCGGGACGAACTGGCGCCGGGTGACTATGTGATCGTCGCCCGCCCTGGGGCCTCGCGCTGCAGCGGCGAGGAACTCCGCACCGCTTTCCACAGTCTGCTCAAGCGCGCCGGTACCCGGCCTGCGCCTGCATTGCCCCTGACTCCTGCGCCCGGCACAATGCCGGCCGCTTCCCTCTCCGACCCCCTGCCGGACCCCGGTCCCGGCTGAGCCTGCCTGCTGCCCATGAACCAGACCCGTGCTTTTCTGATCCTCGCCTGGCTGATGGTGGCGACTTTGTTGTGGATGGAGTGGGGCAAGGAGAAGTCGGCGCCGCCGGCTCCGATTGCGGCCGCCGTCGCACCGGCCAGCAGCGTGCCCACGGCGGCGCCCGCGGTTGCCGCCGGCGTGCCGGGCGCTCCGAACACCGCCGCGGTGCCGAACACCCCGGCCCCCGCCTCGACGGTGACCACCGCCGGCGCCACCGCCGGCGAGGCCCTGGTCGTGGTGACCACCGACGTGCTCAAGGTCAACCTGCGCGGGGGCGAGCTCAGCGAAGCCGACCTGCTCAAGTACCCGATGACCTCCGAGCCGAACAGCCCGCCGATGCGTTTGCTGGCGAGCGACTCGACCCTGTACTTCGTCGCCCAGAGCGGTTGGGTCAGCCAGGGCAACGCCGCGCCGACCCACGAGTCGGGTTTCCGCTACGCCGGCGACCAGCGCAACCTGGTCCTGGCCGCGGGCGTCAACGAGCTCGCCGTGCCGTTCAGCTGGACCGGCCCGAACGGCGTCAGCATCCAGCGCACTTACACCTTCCGCCGCGGCGACTACGCCGTGCGCGTGCGCGACGAAGTCGTCAACGCCAGCACCTCGCCGTGGCAGGGCTACGTCTACCGCCAGCTCAGCCGGGTGCCGCGCGAGCTCGCCCACAAGGGGCCCTTCAGCCCCGAGCAGTACAGCTTCCAGGGCGCGGCGTGGTACAGCCCGACCGACAAGTACGAGAAGCGCAAGTTCGAGGACTTCAGCGACGACGGCAAGCTCGACAAGCAGGTCAACGGCGGCTGGATCGCGATGCTGCAGCACCACTTCTTCGCCGCCTGGATCCCGGGCGCGAAGGACGCGGGCCAGTTCTCGCTCGAAGAACTCAGCGCCGGCGCCGCGCCGCAGTACCTGATCCGCGACATGGGCCCCGGCGTCAACGTCGCCCCGGGCGCCAAGGCCGTGACGGAAGCGCGTCTGTGGGTCGGCCCGAAGCTGGTCAAGGCGATCGAAGCCCAGGACGTCGCCGGCCTCGACCGCGCCGTCGACTTCAGCAGCTACAGCATCTTCGCGACCCTCGCCAACGGCCTGTTCTGGCTGTTGGAGAAAATGCACAACCTGTTCGGCAACTGGGGCTGGGCCATCGTCGGCCTGGTGGTGCTGCTCAAGCTCGCCCTGTACCCGCTGTCGGCGGCGCAGTACAAGTCGGCGGCGAAGATGCGCAAGTTCCAGCCGCGCGTCGCCCAGCTCAAGGAGCGTTACGGCGACGACAAGCAGAAGTTTCAGATGGCGCTGATGGAGCTGTACAAGAAGGAGAAGATCAATCCGGTCGGCGGCTGCCTGCCGCTGCTGCCGCAGATGATCATCTTCATGACCTTGTACTGGATGCTCGCCGAGTCGGTCGAGCTGCGTCATGCGCCGTGGTTCGGCTGGGTCCAGGATCTGACCGCGCGCGATCCCTTCTTCGTGCTGCCGCTGATCAACATCGCGATCATGTGGGCGACCCAGAAGCTCACGCCGATGACCGGCATGGACCCGGCTCAGGCGAAGATGATGCAGTTCATGCCGCTGATCTTCGGCGTGATCCTGGCCTTCCTGCCGGCCGGCCTGGTGCTGTACCAAGTGGCCAACGGCGGCCTCGGCCTGCTGCAGCAGTACCTGACCACCAAGCGCTACGCCGAAGCGACGCCGGCGACCGGCAAGGAATGACGATCCGGTTCGCGTCCTGAACCGATCGACGAAGCCCGCCGCGAGGCGGGCTTCGTGTTTGTGGGGTGTGCCGGGGAGCAACCGCGTCCTACTGGATTTCCTTCGGTCACAAGCCGCGGGTGCGGCCCCGCAAAGGCCGGCGCAAGCTCATCGCAGCGACAGGCGTATCCCAGTAGGACGCCGCTCCTACAAGCCGGACCGCGTTACTTTCGCGACGACGACGGAGGGACCACTATCATGTCGCCCATGACCGACGCCCCCGCCCGCGACACCATCGCCGCCATCGCGACCGCGCCCGGCGCCGGCGGGGTCGGCATCGTCCGCCTGTCCGGTCCGCGTTCGCTGGCGATCGCCGAGACCGTCGCGGCGCGCGCGCTGCGGCCGCGCCATGCGCATTACGTACGCTTCCGCGACGAGCGCGACGAGACCATCGACGACGGCATCGCCCTGTACTTCGCCGCGCCGGCCAGCTACACCGGCGAAGACGTGGTCGAACTGCAGGCGCACGGCGGCCCGGCCTTGCTCGAAACCCTGCTCGCACGCACCTGCGCCCTCGGCGCGCGGCGCGCGCGCCCCGGCGAATTCAGCGAACGCGCGTTTCTCGAAGGCCGCCTCGACCTCGCCCAGGCCGAAGCGGTGGCCGACCTGATCGCCGCGGCCGATGGCCGCGCCGCGCGTGCCGCACGGCGCGCCCTCGACGGCGAGTTCTCGCGCCGGGTCGAGGCCTTGGCCGGCGATCTGCTCGCCATCCGCGTCCACGTCGAAGCCGCGATCGACTTCGCCGACGAACCGCTCGACACCCTGGGCGGCTCGGCGCTGCTCGCGCGCTTCGCTGCCGCCTCAGCGAAACTCGACGACCTGCTCGCCGCCGCCGAACGCGGCCGCCGTCTGCGCGATGGCCTGCATGCGGTGATCGTCGGCCCGCCGAACGCCGGCAAGAGCTCCTTATTGAACGCGCTGGCCGGCAGCGACCGCGCCATCGTCACCGACATCGCCGGCACCACCCGCGACCTGCTGCACGAGACGGTCAAGCTCGACGGCGTCGAACTGACCCTGGTCGACACCGCCGGCCTGCGCGACGGCGGCGATGCGATCGAGCGCGAAGGCATGCGCCGCGCGCGCGGCGAACTCGGTCGCGCCGACTTGGCCATCGTGGTGCTCGACGCCAGCGATCCCGAAACCGGCCTGCAGGCGGTCGCCGAGGCGATCGCCGAAGTGCCGGCGCGATTGTACGTCTACAACAAGATCGACCTGATCGAATCCGACTACGGCTCGCCGACGCCGGTCGATATCGGCGGCGAAGACCGTGTATTCGTCTCCGCCCGCAGCGGCGCCGGGCTCGACGGCCTGCATGCGCGCCTGCGCGCCATGGCGCAGGGCGACGCCGCCGAATCCTCCGAAGGCGCCTTCACCGCGCGCGCGCGTCATGTCGACGCCTTGCTTCGCGCACGCGAAGAGCTCGACGATGCGCGCGTGCAGCTCGATCACGAGATACTCGACCTGGCCGCGGAGGCCTTGCGGCAGGCGCACGAGGCGCTCGGCGAAATCACCGGGCGGGTGCGCGCCGATGATCTGCTGGGGCATATCTTCTCGAGTTTTTGTATCGGCAAGTAGCGTGCGCATGGAACCGGTCGCCGCCGATCGCGTTGCTTGAGTTCTCGTCGTCGCTTTCCATCGCTCCAGGGGAGGAGCGGCGTCCTACTGGATTTCCTTCGGTCACAAGCCGCGACCGCATTGCCTCGATCCCGCCTCGTCGCTCTCGGAGCCGCAAGGGGTAGGAGCGACGCAAGTCGCGACCGCGAAACTGGCCGGTGCTGTATTTCTTACCGCAAAGCGTTGAAGCAACATCTAGAGCTTCCGTCCGCTGACGCGGCCGGGTTACTTTCTTTTGCTAAGCCCAAAAGAA
>NZ_JMTZ01000106.1 GCF_000731095.1 Lysobacter antibioticus
ATGAAAAACGGCCTGCATCCATGCAGGCCGCCCTCCGGGTCTTCCATTGCCTTCGCGAGTGCTCGACGACGCACAGCAACTGCCAATGCAACAGCAAAGCCGGTGTAACAGCAAAGCCGGTGCAACAGCGAAAGCCGGTGCGGCATCATTCCGTCTTCGACCCCTCATCGAGACCGCCATGTTGATTCACGGAGCTTGTCACTGCGGCAATATCGCTTTCGATCTGGACTGGCGGCCGGAGCCGCTCGAGATTCCGGCGCGGGCCTGTACGTGTACGTTCTGCACGAAGCACGGCGGGGTGTGGACGTCGTGTCCGGGCGGGGCGCTGCGGGTGCGGGTCAAGGAACCGGCGCGGGTGTCGCGGTACGACTTCGGCACGCAGACTGCCGATTTCCATGTCTGTACGCGCTGCGGGGTGGTGCCGGTCGTCACCAGCCGCATCGACGGGACCCTGCATGCGGTGGTCAACGTCAACACCTTCGAGGGCGTCGATGAGGCGCTGCTGCGACGCTCGCCGTCGACGCTCGACGGCGAAACCGAAGCGGTGCGCCTGGCCCGGCGCCAGCGCAACTGGATCGCCGAGGTCGTCTTCGTCGAAGGCGGCGATTGAGCCCGCGCCCGGGTTCGCGCTTGGATTCGCGGTCGGGTTTCGGGCTGCGCGTGACCGCGCTTACTGGCGGGCCGCGCTCTTGCAGTCGGCGTTCATCGCCAGGTCCTCGGCGCTGACGCAGAGCTTGAATCCCGGCTCCAGGCCGATCACTTCCTTGTCGGAGCCGGCGGCCATGGCGAAGCGTTCGAAGGGTTGGCTGGCGCACCGGGTTTCGCCGGCCGGCTGCCTGGCGGCGCCTGTGGCGGCTGCGGTGGCGCACTCCTCATGGAACAGGGTGTAGTGGCATTGCCCGCTCCGGCTGGCCAAGCATTCGAACTTGGCGATGCGGTCGGTGACGCGCACCTCGCTGTCGATGATGTCGATGCCGTCGGCGCTGGCGCGGTGGACGATGGTGGTCGCACCGATATCGCAACCGAGCAAGGCGAACAGGTAGTACAGCAAAGCCGTGAAGTTGCGCATAGGTCACCTGGATCGTGGGTTGCCGCGTTACATCGTGCGGAACAGGGTCATGAAGGGCTGGCTGACGGTCAGGGTTTCCGGGCGGTTGCGCAGGCGCACGCTGCCCTTGCCGCTGTCGTCGCGGACGATGGAAGCGATCGCCTTGAGGTTGACGATGGTCGAGCGATGGATCTGCTTGAACATGGTCGCGTCGAGCACGTCGAGCAGTTCGCGGATCGGCTTGCGCAGCAGGGCTTCGCCCTCGGCGGTCACCACCGTGGTGTATTTGTTGTCGGCGCGAAAGTAGGCGATGTCGTCGACCAGGATCAGGCGCGTCTCGCGGCCGGTGCTCGCGGTGATCCAGGTCAGCGGCGGCGTGTTGCGCTTGGGCTCGCGGTTGGCGAGTTGCTGGGCGAGCTCGGACAGCGCATCGGCATCGGTCTGATTGGCGGCGCTGCGTTGCTGCAGGCGCTGCACGGTGACGGCTAGGCGTTCGGGCGTGACCGGCTTGAGCAGGTAGTCGATCGCGCCCTGCTCGAACGCGTCGATGGCGTACTGGTCGTAGGCGGTGACGAACACGATCTGGGTCTGCGGGCTGACCTCGGCTGCGGCGGTGGCGACATCGATGCCGGTCAGGCCGGGCATGCGGATGTCGAGGAAGGCGATGTCGGGCCGATGCTCTGCCAGGGCTTCCAGCGCTTCGGCGCCGTCTTCGCATTCGGCGACGATCTGCAACTGCGGCCAGGCGCCGCGCAGGGAATCGATCAGCGCCAGGCGCAGCAGGGACTCGTCTTCGGCGACCAGGGCGGTGGAAGGGGCAGGCTTAGACATAGATGGGTTCCTCGCGCGCGGCCAGCGGCACGCTGATCGTCGCGGCGACGCCGTTGGGGAAATTGGCGACGACCGCGAGTTGGGCGTCGCCTCCGTACACCAGTTGCAGGCGCTCGCGCACGTTGCGCAGACCGATGCCGGTGCCGGCGTTGGTGGAGTTGAAGCCTTCGCCGTCGTCGGCGACGGTAATGGCGACGCGGTGATCGTTGCGGCGCGCGAGAATCCACACCGTGCCGCCGCCGGGCTTGGGTTCCAGGCCGTGCTTGATGGCGTTTTCGACCAGAGTCTGCAGCATCATCGGCGGCAGCGGAATCGTGCGCAGTTCCTCGGGCACGTCGATCTGCAGTGCCAGCCGTGCGCCCATGCGCAGCTTGAGAATTTCCAGATAAGCGCGGGAGCGGTCGAGCTCGTCGCCGAGCGTTGACTGCGCGTCCTCGGTGCGCGGCAGCGAACGACGCAGGAAGTCGATCAGATGGCCGAGCATGATGTCGGCGCGCGGCGGGTCGTTGCGGGTCAGGTACTGGGCGCTGGCGAGGGTGTTGTAGAGGAAATGCGGTTCGACCTGGGCGTGCAGCAGGCTCAGCTTGGCCACGGCGAGTTCCTTCTCGGTGACCGTGCGGGTGGTGCTGACGCGCTCGGTGCGGCGGCGCTCGGCGATGCGGCGGGTGATGGCGCGCACGACCGCCTCGGCGTTCTCCAGGTTGGTGCCGCCGTCGACGCGGAACCAGTCGCTCCAGGCCCCGGTCTCGGGCTCGCAGATCAGGGTGATGCTGCCGCTGTCCTCGCCGGGCGTGACCGTGGCCAGGATCTGGTTGCGGGTCCAGCGGCTGTGATTGCGCACCACGCCCTGGCGATCGGTGCGGCTGCGTCCGTAAAGGTTGGGGCGCTGCACCTTGGCGCTGACCTGCAGGCTGTCGCGGGCGCTTTCGATCTCCTCGACGCGCGGCAGTTCGCGGATCGCCGCATCGAGCAGGTCGAACACCTCGCCGGCCTCGAACGGCACCTCGATCTGGCGGCGGTGGCGGTTGGCGAGGGTGTCGCGGTCGATATGCCCGGCGATCAGGCGCACCCGGCGCAGATGCGAGAAGGCGTTGGTGACGACGTAGGCGACGACCAGCGCGGCGATGATGAACAGCGGGGCCACGTCCTGGTGCTCGAGCCCCGGCGTGACCGAGGACAGCAGCGCCATCAGCAGGAACACGCCGAACCATGCGGCGGCGAGGCGGACGATGAAGAAGAAGCTCCTGATCACGACGGGTCCGAAAGGGGCCTGGGTTGCGACGCAGCATAGTCGTCTGCCGGCCGGGTGGAAGTGGGGCCGCGACGAAGCCGGGGGAGGGGGCGACGAAACCGGTTCGGGACGGAACGAAGCGCTGGCCCTGCGCGTCTTGGCTGGCCGCTTCGGCCAATGCGGGCTGCGTGCGATCCAGGGGGCGATGCGCCCCTTTCTCGTTTGTGGCGACCCCTCGCTCATGAAGGTCCGAGGAAATACATGGATGACGCTAGGCGAGGGGTGCATAGCCTGTCGTGCTCTCATCCGGCCTTCGGCCATCTTCTCCCGTCAGCGGGAGAAGGGTTGCCTGCGAGCCGACTCGTTCGCAGCTCTCTCCCGCTTGCAGCGACCGTAGCGAGTGCTAAGCGGAGAGGAGGCGGGTGAAGGCGATGAGTGGGGCAGCGGCAGCTCGCCGGCGACCGTCTCGTCCCCGGTAGCCGATCAACGAGCGGCAATGTGTTTCCGGTGCCCCGCAATGTGACTTGCGATGACTCGGCGATCCAGGCGAAAAACCCGCTTGGCAAAGCCTCGGCGTTCCGATAGCGTGACGACCGCCAAGGACGGTTGGGGGCCGCCTTCATGTTTTCGATGTCTACCGTGTTGATCGCCGCCTTGGCGATGACTCCGCCGCAGCCGATGCCGGCCGCCGCCGAGGCGCCGAGTGCGCTGCCCGCCGCACCCGCGCCCGCACCCGCGGCGGTGCCGGTATCCGAGCCTGCTCCAGCGTCCATGTCCGAAACCGCTCCGGCGCCGACAACGCCGTCGGCCGCCGCCGGCAGCGCCGGTGCGCTGCGTATCGTCGCCGGTACCGACGTGCTGCTCGAAACCCTGCAGCCTTTGAGTTCGGCCACGCTCAAGCGCGGCGACAAGTTCGGGCTGCGGCTGGCGCAAGCGCTGAGCGTCGACGGCACGCTCGTGCTGCCGGCCGGTACCACCGGCGTGGGCGAGGTGATCCATGCCGAGCGTTCGCGCAGCGGCGGCAAGCCGGGCGAGTTGTTGCTCGCCGCGCGCTATCTCGAAGCCGATGGCCGGCAGATCCCACTGCGCAGCTTCCGCGTCGGCTCGGCCGGTGTGGACAAGTCGGGCCAGGTCATCGGCCTGGCCATCGCCGTCGGCGTGTTCGCGATGTTCATACGCGGCGGCGAGATCCAGATCCCTTCGTATACCCAGGCCCAGGCGCGCATCGCACAGGACGTCGATCTGACGCCCGCTGCCGCGGCGCCCGAGCACGCTCAGGCCCCTGCGCCTGTCGTCACCACCGAACCACCCGTCACCACCCAAACTGGGGAAGCTGTCCAATGAAGTCGATGTCGTCGCGTGTCCTGTTGATTGCTCTGTTGTTGCCGGTGTCGGCCTTCGCCACCGGCGGTTCGCTGGCCTGGAACGGCAAGGCGCCTTCCGATCCGGCCAAGCAGCTCCCGAATGCCGAAGCGAGCGCTTCGGCGGAAGCCAAGAGCGAAGCCGGCGCCGCACCCGCGGTCGAAGGCAGCGCGGCGGCGACGGTGGCACCGGCGGCAGCGCCGAGTGCGGCCGCGACTGCGTCGGCGTCGGCGTCGGCGTCGGCCAGCGCCAAGCCGGCGGCGGCCAGCAGTGGTCTGATCGCCGCACCGCCCGCAGGCAAGGGCCAGATCGTGTTCTTCCGTCCGGCCAAGTTCGTCGGCGGCGCGGTCGGCTACAAGGTGCGCGAAGGCGCGGTCGAGCTGGGCAAGCTGCGCAGCGGCAAGTACTTCGTTGTCGCGGTCGAGCCGGGCGCGCACGAGTACACCGTGCATTCGGAAGCCAAGGACATCCTCAACATGGAAGTCGAAGCCGGCGAAACCTATTACGTGAAGGGCACGATCACGATCGGCATTCTGGCCGGGCGTCCGAACCTGTCGCCGTCGACGGTCGCGGAGTTCGACGAGATCGCCGGCAAGCTCAAGCTCGCCAAGTAAGGGCAGGACGCAGCGAACGCATCGCGCCGCCGTAGTCGCAACCGCTCAAAAAAAGGCCCCGCATTCGCGGGGCCTTTCGTTTTATCGCTTCAGTGCAACCCAGCCGGGGCTCAGGCCTCGACCTCTTCCTTGTAAGCATCGATCGGGATGCAGGCGCACATGACGTTCTTGTCGCCGTAGACGTTGTCCACGCGCGACACCGGCGGCCAGTACTTCTGCAGGCGCAGGGTCGGCAACGGGAACGCGGCCAGCTCGCGCGGGTAAGCGCGGGTCCACTCGCTCGCGGTGACCTGCGAGGCGGTGTGCGGGGCGTGCTTGAGCGGGTTGTCCTCGCGGTCCAGGCGGCCGTCTTCGACTGCGCGGATTTCGTCGCGGATCTGGATCATCGCGTCGATGAAGCGGTCGAGTTCGTGCTGCGACTCGCTCTCGGTCGGCTCGACCATCAGCGTGCCGGCGACCGGGAAGCTCAGGGTCGGGGCGTGGAAGCCGAAGTCGATCAGGCGCTTGGCCACGTCCTCGGCGCTGACGCCGGTGGCGTCCTTGATCGGGCGCAGGTCGAGGATGCACTCGTGCGCGACCAGGCCGTTGCGGCCGGTGTACAGCGTTTCGTAGTGCGGGGCGAGGCGCTTGGCGATGTAGTTGGCGTTGAGCAGCGCCACTTGCGTGGCCTTGCGCAGGCCGGCAGTGCCCATCAGGGTGACGTACATCCACGAGATCGGCAGGATGCTCGCCGAGCCGAAGCTCGCCGCGCTGACCATGCCGACGATGCCTTCGCCGTCGACGGTCTTCGGCAGGAACGGCGCCAGGTGCGACTTGACCGCGCAGGGGCCGACGCCGGGACCGCCGCCGCCGTGCGGGATGCAGAAGGTCTTGTGCAGGTTGAGATGGGAGACGTCCGAGCCCCACTTGCCGGGCTTGGCCACGCCGACCAGGGCGTTCATGTTGGCGCCGTCGGTGTACACCTGGCCGCCGTGCTTGTGGATGATCTCGCAGATCTCGACCACTTCCTCCTCGAACACGCCGTGCGTGGACGGGTAGGTCATCATGATCGCGGCGAGACGGTCGCTGTACTTCTCGGCGGCGCGGCGGATGTCGTCGACGTCGACGTTGCCGTTGCTGTCGGTCTTGGTCACCACCACGGTCATGCCGCACATCTGCGCCGAGGCCGGGTTGGTGCCGTGCGCGGAGTCGGGGATCAGGCAGATGTCGCGATGGCCTTCGCCGCGCGAGCGGTGATAGGCGCGGATCGCCAGCAGACCGGCGTATTCGCCCTGGGCGCCGGAGTTCGGCTGCAGGCTGACCGCGTCGTAGCCGGTGCACTCGACCAGCATCGCCTCGAGCTCGTCGATCAGCTGGGTGTAGCCGGTGGTCTGGTCGGCCGGGGCGAGCGGGTGGATGTTGCCGAACTCGGGCCAGGTCACCGGGATCATCTCGGCAGTGGCATTGAGCTTCATCGTGCACGAGCCCAGCGGGATCATCGTGCGATCCATCGCCAGGTCCTTGTCGGCCAGCGAGCGCATGTAGCGCAGCAGTTCGTGTTCGCTGTGGTGGGTGTTGAACACCGGGTGCTGCAGGAACGAGGAAGTACGCACCAGCGCGGCCGGGATCGCGTCGACGGCTTCGCGGTCGAGCGCGTCGATGTCGAGCTGCACGCCGAACGCGCCGGCCAGGGCGACGAGTTCGTCGCGGGTCACGGTTTCGTCGAGGCTGATGCTGAGGCTGCCGGCATCGATCTCGCGCAGGTTGATGTTGGCTGCGCGGGCCTTGGCGTGGATCGCGTTCGCGTCGATGCCGCTGACGTGCAGGGTGTCGAAGAAGCCGCTGCCGACGGCGATGCCGGCCTTGCCGAGTGCGGCGGCGAGGATCGTGGCCTGGCGGTGGACGCGGCGGGCGATGCGGGTCAGGCCATCGGGGCCGTGGTAGACGGCGTACATGCTCGCCATCACCGCCAGCAGCACCTGAGCGGTACAGATGTTGCTGGTCGCCTTCTCGCGGCGGATGTGCTGCTCGCGGGTCTGCAGGGTCAGGCGGTAGGCGGGCTTGCCGTCGGTGTCGACCGAGACGCCGATCAGACGGCCGGGCATCGAGCGCTTGTAGGCGTCGCGGCAGGCCATGAAGCCAGCGTGCGGGCCGCCGAAACCGAACGGCACGCCGAAGCGCTGGGTGTTGCCGACGACGATGTCGGCGCCCCATTCGCCCGGTGCCTTGAGCAGGGTCAGCGCGAGCAGGTCGCTGGCCACGGCGACGATGCCGCCGCGCGCGTGCACGGCATCGGCCACGCTCTGGTAATCCTTGACCGCGCCGAAGGTGTCCGGGTACTGCAGCAGGGCGCCGAAGGCGTCGACCGTCGCCGCTTCGGCGTCGTCGCCGATGTGCAGTTCGATCGCCAGCGGTTCGGCGCGGGTGCGCAGCACTTCCAGGGTCTGCGGGTGGATGTTCCTGGAGACGAAGAAGGTGTCCGACTTGGACTTGGCCGAACGCTTGGCCAGGGTCATCGCCTCGGCGGCGGCGGTGCCTTCGTCGAGCAGCGAGGCGTTGGCGATCTCCATTCCGGTCAGGTCGGCGACCATGGTCTGGAAGTTGATCAGCGCCTCCATGCGGCCCTGCGAGATCTCCGCCTGATAGGGCGTATAGGCCGTGTACCAGGCCGGGTTCTCGAGGATGTTGCGCAGGATGACGTTCGGGGTGTGGGTGCCGTAGTAGCCGCGGCCGATGAAGCTGCGGAACACCTGGTTCTTGGTGGCGATGGCACGGATCTTGGCCAGCGCTTCGACTTCGCTGATCGCGGCCGGCAGGGCCAGCGGCTGGGTCGACTTGATCGAGCCGGGGACGATGGCGTCGGTCAGGGCTTCGAGCGAGTCGTAGCCGACCTGCTCCAACATGTGGCCGATCTCGGCGTCGTTGGGGCCGATGTGGCGCTCGATGAAGGCGTCGTGGTGCTCGAGATCGCGCAAGGAAGTTGCGCTGTTGGCGGCTGGGCTCATGGCAGGGGCGTCCGAAGGCAGCGTGCGGTGCCGCACGCGAGGCGCCCCTCTGTCCTTTTGCCTGAGAGTTTAAAAGCGTGCTGCGGTCAGGCAGCTAGGGGAGGGGATGGCCCGGGGGCCGCTCCTGTCCGCGCTCGCTTCGTGCCCCTTCGGCGCCGGTTCTGCCCCGCTGTCTCAGCGTACGCAGGCGGTCTCTCCAGAGTTTTGTACACGCGGCGGTATGGGGCCTGAGCGATTACGGGCGTTGCGCCTTCGGCAGCGGTCTGGCTGGGGGGCCGGGCCGCTTCTCCCACCGGGTGTTTCAAGCCGCGATTATAGCCGCAGCGGCGGCCCCGGGGCGACGTTGCCGGGGCTGGCGGCAGCCGGCTTCATCCCGGGTTTCGACGCCGCGACCCGGTTCAGGAAGGCCGATTCGCCGTAACATGGTCGCGGTCCCTTCCGGAGCTTCCTGCATGGACCGTCCCCCGTTCCAACTGCTGCAACTCGATCACGTGGTGCTGCGCGTGCGCGACACCGAGGCGATGATCGCTTTCTATTGCGACGTACTGGGTTGCCGGCTGGAACGGCGCCAGGACGCGATCGGCCTGGTGCAGTTGCGCGCCGGCCTGTCCCTGATCGACCTGGTCGACGTCGAGGGCAAGCTCGGCCGCCTCGGCGGCGCGCCGGCCGGGGCCGAGGCCCGCAACATGGATCACCTGTGCCTGCGCGCCGAGCCCTTCGACCGCGAGGCGATCGTCGCCCACCTGCAGGCGCACGGCGTGCGCATCGGCGACTTCGGCTCGCGCTACGGCGCCGAGGGCGAGGGGCCGTCGCAATACCTGTTCGACCCCGAAGGCAATGTGGTCGAACTCAAAGGCCCGCCCGACGAGGTGCCGATCGACACCCACACCGCCCACGCTCCCAGCTGAGGCCCCGAGCCGACGCTCTCCGATTGGTGATCTCCGATTAATACCTCCGCACCCGATCCTGCTCCGGCCACGAAGACCTTGTCGATCCGCCGGCTGGCCTTGCTGCTCGGCGGCCTGGCGATGTTCGGGCCGTTCTCGATCGATACGATCTTCCCGGCGTTCCCGGTCATGGGCGCCGAGCTGGGCGCCGACAAACTGGCGATGCAGCAGACCATCAGCGTCTACCTGATCGCCTATGCGCTCATGAGCATCGTCCACGGCCCCTTGTCGGACACGATCGGGCGCCGCCGCGTGATCATCGGCGGGCTCAGCGTGTTCACGCTGGCGTCGGTGGGCTGCGCGCTGTCGACGGACCTGTCGACCTTGCTGTTCTTCCGCGCGGTGCAGGGGCTTTCGGCGGGGGTCGGACTGATCGTCGGCCGCGCGGTGATCCGCGACGTGCTGCACGGCGACGATGCCCAGCGCCTGATGAGCCAGGTGACGATGATCTTCGGCGTGGCGCCGGCGATCGCGCCGATCATCGGCGGCTGGATCCTCGGCTGGGCGCATTGGCCGGCGATCTTCTGGTTCCTGGTCGGCTTCTCGCTGCTGTTGCTGGCCTCGACCATCTTTCTGCTGCCGGAAACGCATCCGCCGCAGGCGCGCCTGCCGTTGAAGCCCAGGCGCCTGCTGCGCGATTACTTCGCGATCTTCCTCAACCCGCGCTTCCAGCGCCTGACCGCGACCGGCGCGTTCAATTTCGCCGCGCTGTTTTTGTACATCGCCTCGGCGCCGGCGTTCGTGCTCGACATCCTCAAGCTCAACGAACGCCAGTTCGGCTGGTTCTTCGTGCCGACCATCGGCGGCATGGTGCTCGGTTCGTTCGTGTCGGGGCGCTCGGCCGGCAAGATCAGCGGCGACCGCCTGGTGCGCTGGGGCTTCGTGTTTTCCTTCCTCGGCGTGGCCATGAACCTGGGCTACAACCTGTGGACCGACGATCCGCAGATCCCGTGGGCGGTGTTGCCGATGTGCGTGTCGGCGTTCGGCATCGCTCTGGTATTCCCGATCGTGACCCTGTCGATCCTCGACATGTACCCGCGCCAGCGCGGCTCGGCTTCGTCGCTGCAGGCGTTCTCCGGTCTGGTGGTCAACGCGATCATGGCCGGCGTGCTGTCGCCGCTGATCAGCGCCAGCGCGGTGTCGCTGGCGGTCGCCGCTTCGGCGCTGACCGCGATCGCCTGGTTGTTCTGGCAATGGGAAGCGCGCGTGTCGAAGACCGCCTGCCCGAGCCAGGGCGACGAGGCCGCGGCGGTGGAGCCGCAAGAGTCGCTTTGAAAGCGGCGGGTTGTCAGGCGTAGCTTCTGCAAGAATGTTTGTCCTCATGAGAAGGAACTTGAGATGCGATTGACCTTATTGGCGCTGGCGGCCTCGTGCCTCTGTGGAGCCGCCCAGGCGGCGGCGGATTTTCAATCAATCCCCATCACCTATACCCTGGTTTCGGCGGACGGCAAGAGCGTGGTCGGCATGCAGGGCGAAACCGCCTTCCATTGGACACAGGGCGGGGCCCTGACCTCGATCCAGTCGTTTCCGACTCCGGTCTTCTACCCAAACAGTTTCGAGTTGACGGCGATCTCAGGCGATGGGTCGGTCGCGTTGTTGAATTTGCCGGACGAGGTGACGGGAAGACCGCAGCAGTTCTGGATCCCGGCCCTGTGGACGAAGGAGCGCGGGGTGCAGATCGTCGAAGTTCCCGGGGTGTATGCGATCGCGGAGGACATTTCCGCCGACGGACGCACGATCGTAGGGCGCCGCGCGTCACCGGCTCCGGAGGTGAAGTCCCAGACGTTTCGATGGAGCGCGGATCAGGGGCTGCAAATCCTGCAGGCCGTGGCGAACGACGGTGAGTATTTGTGGTCTGTCGACGATGTGGCCATCTCTGGTGATGGACGAGTCGTGGTCGGCGTTCTGACCGGTATCTCCAACCTGACCGGTAGATCCACGCCCACCCGGATGGTGTTCTGGAACGAGGGACGGCGCGACCCACTCGTGG
The DNA here is from genome assembly GCF_000731095.1 of Lysobacter antibioticus. Lineage (GTDB taxonomy): Bacteria > Pseudomonadota > Gammaproteobacteria > Xanthomonadales > Xanthomonadaceae > Lysobacter > Lysobacter antibioticus_B. The sequence continues at coordinate 11,008 of NZ_JMTZ01000106.1, forward strand.
TTGCGGGGCCTGCGGGGATGGCTTGGTTCGGTAGGATCGATATTTCCCACGATGGCCGTCGCGTCACCGGTCTGGCCGAAGCTATGCAAGCCGACGGAAGTGCGCAGTACCAGGCTTTCCTTTGGGACCAGGCCGAAGGCGCCAAACTGTTGGGCGTCTTGCCGGGAGCGATCGCTAGCTCTCCGAATGCGATATCCGGCGACGGTCAGGTCGTGGTTGGAAGGTCGAGCGGTGCTGGAGCTTCGCCTCAGCAGCCGTTTCGTTGGTCGGCGCAGACTGGAATGATTTCCGTTGCGCAATGGCTTGCCGCATATGGCATCGCCTTGCCCGCGAACACGCAATTGGGCGAGGCGTTGAGCACCAATTTCGATGGATCGGTCATCGTCGGCCATGGCTGGATCGCACGGGTCAGGGGACCGAGTGGCGGGGTGCTGCTGGATGTTTCGGGTTTCCAGCGCAGCTTGATCGACGCCAATCAGCGACTGACCCAAGGCATCAGCGAACTGGCCAATGCGACCTTGTCGGGTGCGCATCACCGTTCGCTATTGAGCAACGGCTTGGTCGACGAATCCGATGGCTCGTGTGCGTGGGCCAACGCCGAAGTCGCCGACTACGATGCATCCAAGACCCGCATCGAGCAGTTGGAAGTCGGTGTCTGCACCGACCTCGGTCCGGCGCGCCTGGGCCGGTGTCTGCACCGACCTCGGTCCGGCGCGCCTGGGCCTGGGCCTGGGCAAGGCCAAAGCGCGCCAGGAGTGGGACCTCGGCAGCCAGAGCAAGTCCGAAGGCGAGTACCTGCTCGGCGAGGCCGCGTTCAAGCTCGGCGAACAGTGGCAGGGCAGCCTGCTGGGCTACTCGGGCCGGTTCGATGTCGATTCGCAGCGTCGTTACTACAACGGCACTGCGGTGCACACCTCGTCGGCGCGTCCCGATGCGAAGGTGGCGGCGCTGCGCGCGCGTTTGGACTGGAAGGACGCGGCGCGGGTCGGTGGCGTCGGCATTTCCCCGTATGCGGCCTACACTTGGACGCGGACCAAACTGGACGGCTACGCGGAGAGCGGTGGTGGTTTCCCGTCGCGCTTCGACCGCACCGACTGGAGCACGCGCGACCTGCGCGTCGGCGCGGCGTTCGAACGCAGTTTCGGCGAGCGCAGCGATTTGAGTGTGTCGCTGGAAGCGGTGCGTCGCATGGACAAGATCAGCAGCGGCACGCGCGGCGAGATCATCGACTTGTTCAGTTTCGATCTGCCCGGCGGCGAACTGGACCGTAACTGGGGCCAGATGCTGGTGGATTTCGACCACCGGTTCGGCAATGGTTCGGTGCTCGGCGTCGGCGCGCGCGCGGCCTCGTCGGGCGGCGATGCGGATTGGGGCGTATCGCTCGGGTATCGAATGTCGTTCTGAACGGGCGATGGCGGCAGTCGTCCGGCGAGTCGGGCGGCTGTCGTTCCGGCCGATCGGCGGGCAGCATCATCATCGTGGGAAGCCGCAACCGGAACCCTTTGGTGTTGCGGGCTTGATCTCGCGCAGCGGACGCTGCGTGCGGATACCGGAAGATGCGCCGTCAATCGATCCGCACGATTTGCTTCAGCCGTGGCGGTCCTGGGAGGACAACGCAATCGTTTCCGGTTTTGATTCGTACCGCTGGATTTCGTGCAGGCGGTCGAAGCAGCGAATAGTGTGCTGTTTGTCGCGAGCGTATTGCTCGGGGATAATGTCGGGGACGGCGGAAAATCGGCCGTAAACGTGCCTTCTTTGCAGCGTCGCTGCGGATACTTCTCGGCCGCGGCATAGCCCAGAGAGCGTTCAGTCGGCCATCCAATACTCGAACAATTCCATGAGGCTTCCATGATGCGACGCGCGCTCTTGGTCATTTCCCTGTTGGCGGCGATTCCTGCCTATGCCGAAGGCAACTTCTTCATCGCGCCTCCGGCGCCGAGTACGCCCTCTTCTCTTCCTTATCGCGGTACTGCAGCGGTTTCGGCGGACGGCCGCGTCGTTGCGGTGGTGAACCAATCGGGAGTCGATCTGCGCGATAACCAAGGGCGCATGATCGAGACGCTGATTCCTTATCCCGGCTTCACCTGGGGGTTGGCCGAACGCACGGCAATCTCGAGCGATGGTTCTATGGTTGCAATGACTGTTCGCGGTCCATTCGGGCATGGCGAGACTGCGACCGGGATAAGTTATTTGTGGACGAGGGCGGGCGGCGCCAGGGAGTTCAAGATCGCCGGCACGTATGGGGTGGCAATCAGCGGGCTATCCGGCAACGGCGAGGTCGTGATCGGCGATCTGGTCGAGACTGACGGCTTGTTTCAGGCTTTTCGTTGGACCAGGCAGGGCGGCGCTCAACGCCTGTCGGGCATGGAGCCATCGCAAACCTTGGCCAAGGCGGTGTCGGACGACGGCGCAACCGTAGTCGGCAATCAGATGGCCTTCCGTGCCAACAAGAATCGTGCATTTCGTTGGACGCAGGCGGGGGGAATGGCATTGGTGCCGTTGCTGCCCGGGCATTATCTCAATTCTGCAACCGACGTATCCGGCCGGGGGGACCGCGTGGTAGGTCTGACCAGCACTTCGGTCTTCCCGGGCAGTAACGGCGGCGATACGTTCGGCTATCTGTGGAGCGCCTCCGGCGGGACCGTGCTGTTGCGGCCGTTGGCGGGCTACGGCTTCAGTAATGCATTGACGATTTCGCGCGACGGCTTGGTCGTGTACGGCGATTCGTACAACGCAGGGCCCTACGATTCCGGCTGGGCATCTCAGGAGGCTTACCGTTGGTCCGAGCAGACGGGAACGATCTCAGTCAGCTATTGGTTGAAAGCCTCCGGTGTGAGTTTGCCTGCCGGGACTTATCTGTCCAGCCCGACCGATACCAACGCCGACGGATCGGTGGTTGTCGGCGTGACCCCGCAACGCCAGGTTTGGATCGCCAGAGTGACGCCGCATGGCGGCGGAGTTCTGCTGGACATCGATGCCTACCAGCGCAGCCTGATCGAAGCCAACCAACGCCTGACGTTGGGCTTGAGCGGCCTGGCCAACGCGACATTGTCGGGCGCACACCATCGCTCGCTGCTCGATAACGGCCTGGCGAGCGAGTCCGACGGCTCTTGCGC
>NZ_JMTZ01000107.1 GCF_000731095.1 Lysobacter antibioticus
AAAGAAAAGGGCTCTCCTTGCAAGGGCACAGGCCACGAGTGCGATGCCAGCGCCGGAATTTTTCGATAGGACATCCTTGTCCTATCGAAAAACGGCGCACGTCCTGTGCGGCGCCCTCCGGGTCTCCACTTGACCGGCAAAGCAGCAGAGCAGCAGAGCAGGAGCAGCAAAGCAGAAAAGCAGAAAAGCAGAAAAGCAGATCAAAATCTCGGCAAAGGCAAAGGCAAAGGCAAAGGCAACGGCAACGGCGGGAACGTCAGCGCCAGCGCAGCCCATGCCTCGCCAACATCTCATCGATACGCCGCTGCGCATGCGCGCGATCGACCGGATCGGCGTCCGCCATCAGCTCGTCTACCAGTGCCCTGAACTGCGGCCAGAACTGCGCCTCGTGACGCAGCGATTCCAACCAAGGCGGCAGCATCTGCGACAGACGCTCGAGTCCGGCATCCAGTTGCGCCCGGGTCTTCATGGCTGCGGCCGCGGCCAGATCACCTCGACGTGGTGGATCGTCCGCCCGCCGAGCAGCGAGAACTGCAGGCCCTCCTGCACGACACCATCCAGTTGCAGTTGCGCAGCGCCGCCATCGGCATCGACCTGACGCACGTGGATCCGGTACAGGCTGTCGCCGTGGCGGTACTGGATCCGGTATTCAGGCCAATCGGCCGGAATGCAGGGTTTCAGGCGCATCGTGTCGCCGTGGCGCTGCAGGCCGAGCAGTGATTCCGTCAGCAAGCGGTACATCCAGCCGGCCGAGCCGGTGTACCAGGTCCAGCCGCCGCGGCCGGTGTGCGGATCGACGCCGTAGACATCGGCGGCGAGGACGTAGGGCTCGACCTTGTAGACAGTGGTGGCTTCGGCGTCGCGGGCGTGGTGGATGGGATTGATCATGCGCGCCAGTTCCCAGGCCCGCGCGCTGTCGCCGAGTTCGGCGAAGGCCATCGCCGCCCACACTGCGGCATGGGTGTACTGGCCGCCGTTTTCGCGCACGCCGGGCACGTAGCCGCGGATGTAGCCGGGGTCCTTGCTGGTTTTGTCGAACGGCGGTTGCAGCAGCTGGATCAGGCCGGCATCGCGCCGCACCAGGTATTGGTCCAGCGACTCCATAGCCTGGCGCGCGCGTTCGGGATCGGCTGCGCCCGACAACACCGACCAACTCTGCGAGATCGAATCGATCCGGCATTCGTCGCTGTGCACCGAGCCCAGCGGCGTGCCGTCGTCGAACCAGGCGCGCCGGTACCAATCGCCGTCCCAGGCATGGGTTTCCAGGTTCCCGCGCAGGCGCTGCGCGTGTTCGACGCAGTAATCGGCGAAGGCGGCGTCGCCGCGCCCGCGCGCGACCGGTTCGAAGCGGTTCAAGGTGTCGAACAGGAAGAAACCCAGCCACACGCTTTCGCCCTTGCCGGCGTCGCCGACGCGGTTCATGCCGTCGTTCCAGTCGCCGCTGCCGATCAGCGGCAGGCCGCGTTCACCGAGCAGTTCGGTGCCGCGCTTGAGCGCCAGCACGCAATGGTCGTAGAACGGCTGTTGGCGGGCCGAGACCAACGGCAGGTCGTAGTAGGACTCCTCGTCGGCGTTGACCGGGCGGCCCTCGACGAAACGCACGCGCTCGTCGAGCACGCTGCGATCGCCGGTGACCTGCAGATAGCGGCAGGCGGCCAGCGGCAGCCACAGGTAATCGTCCGAGCAGCGCGTGCGCACGCCGCGGCCGAGCGGCGGGTGCCACCAATGCAGCACGTCGCCCTGCGGGAACTGATGCGCCGCGCTCAACAACAGGTGTTCGCGGGTCAGCGCCGGCATCGCGTGCACGGTCGCCATCGTGTCCTGCAGTTGGTCGCGGAAGCCGAATGCACCGCCGGACTGGTAGTAGCCGCTGCGCGCGACGTAACGACAGGCCAAGGCCTGGTAGGGCAGCCAGCCGTTGGCGAGCGCGTCCACGCTCGGGTCGGGGGTCTCGACCCGGACCGCGCCGAGGGTATGCATCCAATGGATGCGCACCGCATCCAGCGCATCGTGGGCGGCGCCGCTGCCCTTGCTGGCTTGGGCGAGTTGCACGGCGGCGGCATAGTCGGCGCCGATGCCGAGGCGGAATACCGTTTCGTAACTCTCGTCGGCGGCCAGTGCGATAGGCACCTGCAGCGCCGCGCACGGGTCCAGCCCGACCCCGAGTTTGCCCGACAGGCGCTGCTTGAGCAGCGCCGCCGGTTGCCCGAGGTTGCCGTTGCGGCCGAGGAATTCGGTGCGGTCGGCGGTGAAGCCGGGTTGCTCGCCGTCCACGTCGAAGAAGGCGACGCGGCCGTCGAACTCGGTGTTGTAGGGATTGCGCGCGGTCAGCACGCCGCTGGCGCCGTCGAGCTCGCTGACCACGTGCATCTGCGACTTGACCCGGATATCGCCGAGCACCCATTCGACGTAACCGGTGGCCGACAGGCGCCGCGCGCGGCCGGACAGGTTGCGCAGCTTGAGCACCGAGTACTTGATCGCCTCGTCGAGCGCCACGTAGATCCACAGCTCGCTAGCGATGCCGTCCTCGATATGCTCGTAGACGCTGTAGCCGAAGCCGTGGCGGGTGCGGTAGGCGCCGCTGCCGCGACAGGGCAAGGGCATCGGCGACCAGATCCGGCCGCTGTCCTCGTCGCGCAGATAGAAGGCTTCGCCGCCGGTGTCGGCGACCGGGTCGTTATGCCAGGGGGTGAGGCGGAACTCGTGCGCGTTCTCGAACCAGGTGTAGCCGGGCGCGCTCTCGCTGACCACGGTGCCGAGCTGCGCATTGGCCATCACGTTCGACCAGGGCGCCGGGGTCGGCGCGCCTTCGCGCAGCACCACGACGTATTCGCGACTGTCGGCGGCGAACGCGCCGGTTCCGTTGTCGAACACGAAGGCCTCGGTCACCGCTTCGAACGGCCACGGGTCTTCGTCGGTGTCGGCGCGCGGAGGCGGCAGGCCCGGCAACGCCGCCGGATGCATCGCCGCGGCTTCGTCCATCGGCTCGGGCTCGTCGGGCGGGCCATCGGGCAGCAGCAAGGGGATCTCGCGCTCGGGCGGCACGTGGCGGCTGACCTGCGCGGCGAGAGTGCCGCGTTTGTCGCTGATGATCACCCGCGACACCGCCTGCAGCAGGATGCGGTCTTCCTGCGACATCTGCTGGCTCGGTCGCACGAAGATGCCGCCAGGCCGGTCGAGCACGTTGCCCTCGGGGCCGGCCGAGACCAGGCCGAGGATCTGCTCCTGCAGTTGCTGGCGATATCCGCCCTGTTCTTCGTTCCAGATCACCAGGTCGACGTTGAGCCCCTTCAGGCGCCAATACGCATGCGCCTGCACCATCTGCCGGACCAGCTCGATGTTGCCGGCCTCGGCGATCTGCAGCAGCACGATCGGCAAGTCGCCGGAGATCGAGTGGCCCCACAGTCCCGATTGCCCGCGCCGGTTCTGCAACAGCACCGCGTTATCGGCGCGCAGGAACGGATGTGCATACACCATCAGCCCGGCCAGCCGTTCGTACAACTGGGCATCGGCCTGGGAGGCGTTGATCTGGCGCCGCACCACCTGGCTGTGGGTCCAGGCCAGGTCGAACACGCGGTCGGCGAGGCGCCGGTCGCGGTATTTGTCGATCAGCCGGCTGCAGGCCGCGCGGTCGACGCCCACGCCCGAGACCATGTCGACGATGACGCTCTGCTCGGGCGCGAGCACGATGCGGGTGCGGATCGCGACGATCGGGTCGAGCACCGAGCCGACCGAATCCAACAGCGCCTCGGTCGCGGTGAGGGCCTGCGGCGTGCGCGGGGTGTTGCCGCGGCCGAGGAAGCGCGAGCGGTCGGTTTCGTAGGAGATCGTCTGGATGTCGGCATCGTGCACCGCGACCAGGTGGAACATCCACGGCGGTACCTCGTCGTGCGAGCGCGGCCGCCGCGTGCACAGCAGGGCCTGCTTGTCGCGGGCGACCTCGGTCTGCACGAACAGATTGCTGAAGGCCGGATGCAACTCGTCCGACAGCGACGAGGCCAGCACGACTTCGGCGTAGGTGGTGATCTCGATGGTGCGGGTGTGGCGCGAGCGGTTGCCGATGCGCAGACGGCGCAGCTCGATGTCGTCCTCGGCGGAGATGGCGATTTCCAGGTGAGTCTCGTAGCGGTGCTTGCGCCCGCGGTACTCGGCCTTGGCGTCGGAGAAGATCGCCTCGTAATGGTCCACCGGCACGCAGGTCGGCTGATAGGTCGCCGACCAGAATTGGCCGCTGTCCACGTCGCGCAGATAACAGAACGAGCCCCAGTGATCGCGCGTGCCGTCCTCGCGCCAACGCGTCACCGCCATGTCGCCGAGGCGGTTGTAGCCGCCGCCGGCGCTGGTCAGCAGGCTGTGATAGCGGCCGTTGGACAGCATCTGCACCGCAGGCCGGCCGGTGCTCGGGTTGGCGAATACCCGCAGTTGGGTCTCGCTGGCGGCGGGCGCGGCGCGTGCGCCGCTGGCTTCGGCCTCGTGCGGATGGAACACGCCGGTGCGCGGAATGCGTTCCTGCAGCAGCAACAGCGTCGCCTGGAACTCGGCATCGGCGACGAAGCGTTTTTGCATCGGCTGGTCGCGCAGCAGATAGTCCAGCGACAGGAAGGCCATACCCTGGTGGTGGGCCATGAACGAGCGGACGACCGCATGATCCTGCCCGCGCGGCACCCGCGTCGGGGTGTAGTCGATCGCTTCGTACAGGCCGTAATGGCCGGCGAAGCCCAGTTCGGTCAGGCGTTGCAGGTTCTGGCAAGCCGCTTCCGGCAGCACCATCAAGGCCATGGCGCTGGCGTAGGGGGCGATGACCAAGTCCTGGCCGAGGCCGCGCTTGAGCCCGAGGCCGGGCACGCCGAACGCGCGGTACTGATAGTTCATCCGCGTATCGACGGTGTTGTAGCCCGATTCGGAGATGCCCCAGGGCACGTCGCGCTGCCGGCCGTAGCGGATCTGCGCGAGTACCGCATGTTGCGCGGTCTGGTCGAGCAAGGTGTCGGGATAGCTCGGCATCACCAACTGCGGCATCAGGTACTCGAACATCGAGCCGCTCCACGACAGCAGGGTGGCGCCGCTGTCGATCTCGGTCAGCAGACGGCCGAGGGCGAACCAGGTCTCCTGCGGCAACTGGCCCTGGGCGATGGCGACGAAGCTGCACAGGCGCGCTTCGGAGGCGAGCAGGTCGTAATAGCCGGCATCCAGGCGCCGTTCCTCGACGTTGTAGCCGATCGACAGCAGATGGCGGCCGCGGTCGTAGAGGAATTCGTATTCCATCAGCGACAACTGCCCGGCGATATGCGCAAGGCGTTCGAGCTCGTGCACGCGTTTGCGGGCGCGGTCGCGCGCAAGTCCGTCCTGCGATGCCATTTGCAGGGTGCGCAGGGTCGGCATGCGTTCCATGAGGTCGGCCTCGGAAAGCCGGCTCTGTCCTTCCTCCGGTGTGCCGATCCCCGGCGCGAAGTGCAGCAATTCGTCCTGTGCGGCGCGGCAGGCGGCCGACAGCATCGTCGGCCAATGCGGGGCCGACGCGTCTTCCGGTGGGGCTGTGGGCGGCGGCAACGACGATTCGATCCCGAGCGCCCGCGACGACAGCCCCGCCAGCACGCGTTCGGCTTCCGGCAGCGACGCCGGCGGCTGCGCGCGGATGGCGTCGATGCGTTCGCGGAATGCGCTCAGGGCTTGTTCGAGTGGGGCGTCGATACGGCCGGCCGCGCGCAAGGTTTCTTCGAGCACGCCGAAGGTATCGGCCAGGCCGTCGAAGGTATGCCGCGCCAACACCGGCTCGTCGATCAACGCCAGCAGGCCTTGGCGCAGGGTCAGCAGGTGCGCGGCAAGATTGCCGCTGTCGACCGTGGACACATAGCGCGGCGGCAGCGGCAGCAGGGTTTCGGTGTCGTACCAGTTGTAGAAGTGGCCGCGATGGCGCGGCAGGGTCTCCATCGTGGTCAGCGCCAGGCGGGTGCGCTCGATCAGCCCGCCGGCCTGCAGATAGCCGAAGTCGTAAGCGCCGAGGTTGGCGAGCAGCGACAGGCCGATGTTGGTCGGGGAGGTGCGCCGCGCCACCACCAGGCTCGGATGCTCCTGGATGTTGTCCGGCGGCAGCCAATGATCCTCGGCGCGGATGTGGATCTCGAAGAAGGCCCACGTGCGGCGCGCCAGTCGGCCGAGGAATTTCAGCTGGGTCTGCGACAGACTCGCGCGACGCTGCCTCGGCGGCCGTCCCAGCCAGGCCATGAGCGGCGGCGACAGCAGCCACAGCAGCAGGACCGGGGCGGCGACCCACAGCGACGCCGGGTTGATGCGCGACAGCGCGGCCGCGACGGCGAGGGCGAACGCAGGCGCGAACCACATGCTGCGCAGTTCCGCGCCGACGCCGCTGCCGAGACTGCGCTCGACTTCGCTCGACGGGTTCCATTGCAGCAAGCGGCGGCGACTGATCGCCATCCGCCACACGCTGCGGGCGATCGCACCCAGACTGAAGAAGGCTTCGTACGGCAGACAAGCCAGATTGACCGCGGCGCGTTGCATCTGTCGCGCGATCGAGCCGACCACCTGCATCAGATGGGTTTCCAGCGCCATGTCGACCGGGCGAGTGGCCAAGTCCCAGCACGCCAGGGCGAAGGTGGGCACCAGCCACAGGCTGAGCAGCCACAGGGTCCAGGCCAAGGGTTGCGGCAATATCGCCCAGCCGGCGACCAGCAGCGCGGTGGCGGCGGCCGGCACCAGGCTGCGGCGCAGGTTGTCGAGCAATTTGCCGCGCGACAGCCACGACAGCGGATTGGCTTCGTAGCCGCCCTTCATCCGCGGCACCCAGGGCAACAGCCAGGGCAGCAACTGCCAATCGCCGCGGATCCAGCGATAGCGGCGCTTCACGTCGGCGGCATAGCGCGAGGGATAGTCCTCGAACAGACGCACGTCGCTGATCAGGCCGGCGCGCGCATAGCAGCCTTCGAGCAGATCGTGGCTGAGCACGCGGTTTTCCGGGAAGCGGCCTTCCAGGGCGTACTCGAACGCGTCGACGTCGTAGATGCCCTTGCCGACGAACGAGCCCTCGCCGAACAGGTCCTGGTAAACGTCGGAGACCGTGCGCGTATACGGATCGATGCCGGCTTCGCTGCCGTACATGCGCGCATAACGCGAGCCGCGGCGTTCGCTCATGCCGGTGCCCACGCTGGGCTGCAGGATGCCGTAGCCGCGCGTCACCCGCCGCCGGCGTTCGTCGAAGCGGGCCTGGTTGAGCGGATGGGCGAGGGTGCCGATGAACTCGCGCGCCGCATCCCGGGGCAGGCGGGTGTCGGTGTCCAGGGTGATCACGTAGCGAACGTTGGCGAGCACCTCGGTGTTGCCGGTCACCGCCATGAAGGCTTCGCACGCACCGCCGCGCAACAGGCGGTTGAGCGCGGCGAGCTTGCCGCGCTTGCGCTCGTAGCCCATCCATTTGCCTTCCAGCGGGTTCCACGTGCGGGGACGATGGAGCAGGAAGAACAGGTCGCCGCCTTCCGGGGCATAGCGCGCATTGAGTTGTTCGATCTGGCGCGAGGCATGCGCAACCAGGGCCGCATCGCCGGGCAAGTCCTGTTGGTCGGCGTCGAGGAAATCGGTCAGCAAGGCGAAATGCAGGTAGGCGTCGCGATTGGCCAGGAACCTGACTTCGAGCCCTTCGACCAGGCCGTCGATCGCATCGACGCTGCCGATCATGCTCGGCACCACCACCAGGCTGCGCGAGCTCGACGGCAGGCCCTTGGAGAAATCCAGGCGCGGCAGCGGCTTCGGCGCGACCAGCACGGTAGCGATCCAGTTGACCAGGGTGATGCCCAGTTCGCTGAAAGCCAGCAGGCTGAGCGCCGCGAACAGGCACAAGGCCACCGCCGGAAGCGGCGCTGCGTATAGCTCGGACAACAATCCGTAGCCGAACAGCGCGGCGATCGCGGCGATCGGCAGCAGATACACGGACAGAGGCATCCTGCGCGAGCGCAACCGGACCGGCTTGCGCGCGTCCGGCGAGGCGGCGACCGCGGCCTTGATCTCGTTGGTGCCGTCGTCGATCAGGTAATAGCCGACGTGGGCCTTGCCATCATCGACCTCGCCGGACTCGAGCGCCAGGCTCAGGGCCAGGCGCGCCACGTCGATCTCGCTGACGCCGCTTTGGCGCGCGATCTTCTCGACCACGTGCCGGTACATGTCGCGGGTGTTGAAATCCATCTTCGCATAGACGCCGATCGGATCCTCGCGCAGGGTCCGGTCGACCAGGCTCATGGTCTCGACGAACTCGCGCCAATCCATGTTGGCCAGGAAGCGCAGGCTGCCGATGCTGTTGCTGATCGATACCTGGTCGGCGGCCTGCTGTTGGCTCTCGGCGCGCACCAGTTCTTCGACGCCGTGGGCGCTATCGGCCAGCCATTGCTCGATCCAGCTCATCGGCATGGCCAGGACCGCGCTGCGGCCGTGCAGGCCGCGGGTCAGCTCGGCCACGAACGCGCCCGACATCGGCGGATTCGAGCGCGCCATGTCGGCCACCACCAGCACCACGTTCTTCGGGTTGGCGTCGGCGGTGTCGTTGAGCAGTTCGGCCCATTCGGCGGCGCGGCGATGATCGGCGCCGTCGCGCATCACCCGCACGGCCATGCGGCGCAGGTTCTCGATCAAGGCCAGGCGCAGCATGATCGGAATCGCCCACAGCTCGCCGAGCTTGAGCGGCGTCACCGTCTGGTAAGCGGCGACGAAGCGGGTCATGGTTTCGGCGTCGATGCGGCCGTCGCCGTGGGCGATGGCCTCCATCGCGAGGTCGTAGACCCGCGGCAGGCCGGCCGACGGGCCCAGGCTCAAGGTCGGCAGCTCGCGGCTATAGCCCTTGGGCAGATGGCGGCGCGCGGTGCGGATCTGTTCTTCGATCAGGTAATAGTTGTCGAGCAACCATTCGCCCGCCGGAGTGATGCGGACCTCGTCCTGGACCATCTGGGTGAGCAGGGTGCTGGCGGCGTCGAGGATGCCTTCGTTCGCGCGCAGACGGCCCAGCAACAAGTCCGAACCCGTGCGCGCCCGCACCCGATGCGCATGCGCGAGGGATTTGCCGTGCCGTTCCATCTGCTCGGCGCTGAACAACTGCGAGCGCAAAGGTTGTTCCGCTTGCCACGGCTTGCTCGTCGCCGCACGTCCCCATCGCCACAGCCGTCGGCGCAAGCGCAACCACTGACTGAATATTCGCCATACATTGGGCATGCAAGATCCCAGGCACTTCAGCCTTCAAGAGCGGGATCATTGCATTTACATGGGCAGGCGATTGTGAAGTCGCCGCCGAGCGCGGCCAATACGCCGTGCTGACTGGCTTGTGGACTGTGCGCGGCCGAAATGTGCGAGCGATCGCAGTAGCGAATGCGCGAAAGGCGACCGATGCGGCGGTTCCGCAGCCGGGTCGGCGAGGGGCGGGAGCGTCGCGATCATCCGCTGTGCCGCTGGCGCATGATCCTCGGCGGCGATATCGTCATCGCCATGCGCTGCCGATTGCGGCGAGGCTGGCGCTTTGGCCTGTTGGGGAAGGGGGGCGCCGGCGCCGGTCGTCGCCTGGAGAATTGATCGGTTCCCAAGTTCTGGCCGGAGACCCAAGCCGCGCGGTCGCGACTCACGTCGCTCCTACAGGAGTTCTCGCCCTTGCCGTTGCCGTTGCCGTAAAGATTTTGCTGTTGCCGTTGCTGTGCGTCGCCTCGTACTCGCGAAGGCAGAAGAAGACCCAGAGGGCGGCCCGCATGGATGCGGGCCGTTTTTCATCGGGACAAGGATGTCCCGTAT
>NZ_JMTZ01000108.1 GCF_000731095.1 Lysobacter antibioticus
GACATCCCTGTCCCGATGAAAAACGGCGCGCATCCTTGCGCGCCGCCCTTCGGGTCTTCCATTGCCTTCGCTAGTGCCAAGCTGCGCACAGCAACAGCAACAGCAACAGCAACAGCAACAGCAACAGCGACAGCGACATCTTCACGGCAACGGCAGACCATCGCTGCCTCGGGCTCCCGTGCGAAGCCACCCGACTCACTACTTCACTTCGGTTGCTTCAACGCATCAGCCAGCGAATACAACAGATCGACATAGAACTGTTCGGCCTGCACCAGGCCGGCGATCTTCGAGCCCTTCAGGGGTTCGATCACCATGTATTCGTTCGGCGCATGGGCGCCGCTGCCGTGGCCCAGGCCGCCGGCGATCATCGGCAGGCCCAGGGTCTGGGTGAAGACGTAGTAGGGGGCGCTGCCGCCGATGCGCGGGGCGACCGGCGGGGTGAAGCCGTGCTTGCGGTAGGTGCCGATCGCGGCGCGCGTCAACGGGGCTTCGACCGAGGTCTGCGCCGGCGGGTAGCCGGACAGCTTGCGGATCTCGATGTCGTCGAAGCCCTTGGCGTCGAGTTGTTTGCGGATCAGTGCCACGGCTTCGTCGGGGGTCTGGTCGGGCACCAGGCGCGAATCGACCTTGGCCACGGCGCGGTGCGGCAGGATGGTCTTGACGCCTTCGCCGGTGTAGCCCGCGACCAGGCCGTCGATGTTGAGGGTGGTGTCGAACAATTCCGCGGCGCTGGCGTCGCGGTCGTTGCGGCCGTTCTTCCAGCGCGCCGCGGCGAAAGCATCGAGTTGTTTCTGGGTGTCGCCGGCGCGCTTGGCTACCAGGCCGTTGAACAAACGCTGTTCTTCGACGTTCGGTGCGCGGATAGCATCGCGATAGCCGGGCACAGCGATCTCGCCGTCGGGTGTGGTCAATGTCGCCAGGGCCTGCACCAGGCGCCAGCTCGGCGAGTCGAGCTTGGCCGCGAGCGAGCCGTGCACCTCGCTTTTCTGCGGGCCGCCGGTCTTGGCATTGCCTTTGGCTTCCAGCTCCAGGTACAGGATGCCTTTCACGCCGAGGAACATCGAGGCTTCGCCGTCGCGGTCCTGGGTGTTCATCGGGAAGAACACGCCGTCGGCCTTGCGCAGTTGCGCCTCGTATTTGGCGACGACTTCGGGGTAATGCGGCGAGCCCAGTTCTTCCTCGCCTTCGGCCAGCACGATCAGGTTCACCGGCGGTTTTCCGCGCACCTGGATCACTGCGTCGAGCGCATTGAGGAAGGCGCGTTGCGGGCCCTTCTGGTTGGTCGCCCCGCGCGCCATCAGCACCTTGCCGAGCTTGGGGTCGTCGACGAGGGCGCCGTCGAAGGCGTCGACCTTCCAGCCGGTGGGTTCGATCGGCTGCACGTCGTACATCATGTAGACCACCAGTGTGTGTTCGGCGCCGGCGTCGTAATAGCCGTAGACACCGGGGTGGCCGGAGGTCGGCACCAGCGCGGTATCGCGGAAGCCGAGCGCCTGCAGGTCGCCGCGCAGCAGTTCGGCCATGGCGTCGATGCCCTTGTTCTGGGCGCTGATCGAGGGCTGCCTGACCCAGCGCTGCAACTGGGCGAGGTCGGCCGCACGCTGTTTTTCCAGGTGCGCATAGACATCGGCGTAGTCGCCGGTGAAGGCGGGCACCGAGGCGGCATCGAAGGCGGCGGTTTCGGTGATCGCGATCTTAGGCGGCGCGGCGCCGGCCTGGGCCAGGACCACGGCGAGCACGGCGGGAAGCAGGCGAACGGTGCGGCTACGGCGTGAACTCATGACGTTTCCTCATCGAAGAAGAACATGGAATGTCCGGCGACGCGCCATCGCAGCGCCGACGCGTCGGTCAGGGTCGGCGCGAACCGCGCGGGAGGGAAGTGCCGCGAGCGTGTCGGGGTGCCGCGATCGGCGCCTTCGGCACCGCGACGGAGATGGCCCGGCGCGGCCGGCGCCAGTCCGTCGGCGGTTCGATCCGGCCGGCGCGCAGCCGCCGAACGCCCGCGCGGTCTTGCCCCCGCGCCGCTGCAGCCGCCGGCACGATGCGCGACAATGTCGGTTCTTCTTCCTCGATCGCGACCGCCGCCCGCATGGACACCGCCTCGCTCTACGCCCTCTCCGAGCGCTATTACCTGCCCGTCTACCGCCCGCGCCGGATCGTGCTCGATCACGGCAAGGGCTCGCGCGTGTGGGACCTGGACGGCCGCGAGTACGTCGACTTCGGCGCCGGCATCGCGGTCAACGCGCTCGGCCATGCGCATCCGGCGCTGATCCAGGCGCTGACCGAACAGGCCGGCAAGCTGTGGCATACCAGCAACGTGTTCATCAGCGAGCCGCCGCTGCGCCTGGCCGAGCAGCTCGTGTCCGCCGCCGGTTTCGCCGAACGCGTGTTTCTGTGCAACTCCGGCGCCGAAGCCAACGAGGCGGCGATCAAGCTCGCGCGCAAGTGGGCGACCGCGCAGGGCCGCGAGCCCGAGCGCCGGGTGATCCTGAGTTTCCGCGGCAGCTTTCACGGCCGCACCCTGGCCGCGGTCACCGCGACCGCGCAGCCGAAGTACCACGAAGGTTTCGAGCCGCTGCCGCCGGGCTTCCGCTACAGCGATTTCAACGATCTGGCCGCGGCCGAAGCGGCGATGGCCGCGGGCGACGTCTGCGCGGTGCTGGTCGAACCGGTCCAGGGCGAGGGCGGGGTAACGCCGGCCACGCAGGAGTTCCTGAGCGGTCTGCGAGATCTGTGCGACCGCCACGAAGCGCTGTTGATCCTCGACGAGATCCAGTGCGGCATGGGCCGCAGCGGGCGTCTGTTCGCCTGCCACGGCTACGAGGTCGTGCCCGACGTGGTGACGCTGGCCAAGGCACTCGGCAGCGGTTTTCCGATCGGCGCCATGCTGGTCGGGCCGAAGGCCGCGCAGTCGATGCAGTTCGGCGCCCACGGCACCACCTTTGGCGGCAATCCGTTGGCCGCGGCGGTCGCGGGCGCTGCGTTGCGCGAGTTGAACTCGCCGCAGCTGATGGCCAACGTCGAACGCCAGGCGCAGGCGATCCGTGCCGGCCTCGCCGCGCTCGACAGCGAACTCGGCTTGTTCTCCGAAGTGCGCGGACGCGGCCTGATGATCGGCGCGCAGTTGCGTCCCGAACACGCCGGCAAGGCCGGCGAGATCCTCGACCGCTGCATCGAGCACGGCCTGCTGGTGTTGCAGGCCGGGCCGGACGTGCTGCGTTTCGTGCCCGCGCTGAACATCGGCGACGAAGACGTTGCCGACGGGCTCGCGCGCCTGCGCGCGGCCCTGCTGCAGTTCCTCGGGCGCTGAGCCGGGCGCTGACTTTGGGCGCGATGAGCGATTGCATCTTCTGCGCCATCCTCGCCGGCCGCGCGCCGGCGAGCCGGGTGTACGAGGACGAGGTCGCGGTGGCCTTCATGGACTTGCGCCAGGCGGTCGAAGGCCATGTCCTGGTGGTGCCGCGCCGGCACATCGAGGACATCTACGCCCTCGACGAAGCCACCGCCGGCCATCTGATGGCGATCGCGGTGCGCATCGCCAAGGCCCTGGCGGCGCAAGACCGGCCGGCCGGGCTCAATCTGTGGCAATCCAACGGCGAGGCCGGCGGCCAGGAAGTGCCGCACGTGCATCTGCACGTGCAGCCGCGCCGCGAGCACGACGGCATCTTGCGCCTGTACCGAGACGGCTTGCCGGCACCTGCCGATCGCGCCGTGCTGGACCGGTTGGCCGAGCGCATCGCCCGCTATCTCTAGCGCTTACCTCATGGAAACCGCGCCGGTATCGCCTTCGCAGGCGCTCCGGTAGGGGCAGGTCTTTACGGTTCTTCACTAAACGATAATAATTCTCGTTTGCTTTAGACCCCGGAGTCCCCGCATGCCCTGCAGCCGTCACGTCCCGGCGCCCCTCGCCCTGGCCATTGGTTTTTGCCTGAGCTTTCCGGCCCTGGCCGAAGGCCCGGATGCCGCCGCCGACCAAGCCAAGACGCTCGACCACATCGTCGTCCAAGGCGCGTCCATCGGCTACAAGGCCGGCAGCGCCAGCACCGCGACCAAGACCGACACGCCGATCTCGGAGACCCCGCAAGCGATCACCGTGGTTACCCGCGAGCGCATGACCGACCAGGGCGCCTTGAACGTGCAGGACGCATTGAACTACGCCGCCGGCGTGCGCTCGGACGCGTACGGCCTGGACTCGCGCGGCGATTGGACCTTGATCCGCGGCAGCTCGCCGCAAGAATATCTCGACGGCCTGCGCAGCAACTTCAACTACTACACCAGCTCCGCGCGCACCGATCCCTACATGCTCGAGCGCATCGAAGTGTTGCGCGGCCCGTCCTCGATGCTGTTCGGGCAGGGCAGCACGGCCGGCGTGATCAATTTGGTCAGCAAGCGTCCGCAGGCGCAGGCGCAGCGCGAAATCGGCGTACAACTGGGCAGCTTCGACCGCCGCCAGGTCAACGCCGACTTTACCGGGCCCCTGACCGCCGACGGCACCTGGCTGTATCGCATCGTCGGCGTCTACCGCGACAGCGAAACCCAGGTCGACCACGTCGACGACGACCGCCGCCTGATCGCCCCCTCGCTGACCTGGAAGCCGAGCGAAGACACCTCGCTGACGCTGCAACTGCGCTGGCAGCAGGACCGCACCGGTTCGACTTCGCAGTTCTTCGGCTGGAGCGGCCTGTTGGCGCCGAACCCGAACGGGCGCGTCCCGGCCAACCGCTTCATCGGCAATCCCGGCGATCATTACGACACCGATCGCACCAGTGCGGGCTGGCTGTTCGAGCATCGTTTCAACGACAACTGGAGCGTCCGCCAGTCGTTCCGCGCCGCGCGCAACAAGGTCGATTACGCCAGCCTTTACGGCGATCCCTTCAGCGCGCCGCTGAATCCCTTCATCGATGCCGAGCAACGCGTCATCAATCGCGAAGGTTGGTTCGCCCACAACCGGGTGCGGATGCAGAACCTCGATCAGCACGTCGAAGGCCGCTTCAAGACCGGCGCGATCGAGCATCAGATGCTGCTCGGCCTGGACGCAGTGCGATTCAAGCAGGAGGAAGCGCAACTGTTCGACGGCTCGCCCTCGCGCGGCGGCACGGTGCCGCCGATCGACATCTACCGCCCCGTCTACACGCCGTACACGCCGCCGCCGTTCGGCCCGGCGGTGAAGAGCAGCCAGCGCCAGGTCGGCGCGTATCTGCAGGACCAGATGCGCATCGGCGATCACTGGATCGTCGTCGCCGGCCTGCGCCACGATCGCGCCAAGAGCGGGCTGGTCGGCGCCGCCGACGAGACCTCCAATGCCACTAGCAAGCGCCTGGGCGTGATGTTCCACGACTGGGCCGGCTGGTCGCCGTATGTGAGTTACAGCGAGTCCTTCACCCCGGTGGCCGGCACCAATGCCCTCACCGGCGTGCGCTACAAGCCGCAGAAGGGCGAGCAGATCGAAGCCGGCCTCAAGTTCGAGCCGGCCGGCCGCGATCTGAGTTTCAGCGCCGCAACCTATGAATTGCGCGAAGAGAACCGCTTGGTGCCCGATCCGGCCAACCACAACACCAATGTGCAGGCCGGCAAGACCAAGGTCAGCGGGTTCGAGCTCGAACTCACCGGCAGGGTGACTTCCAGCTTCGACATCACCGCGCACTACAACTATCTCGACAACGACAAGCAGCTCGAAGCCACGCCGCGCCACCAGGCGGCGGTGTGGGGCAAGCAGCGTTTCAGCATCGGGGGGCGCGACGGTTTCGCCGCCGGTTTGGGCCTGCGTTACATGAGCGCGTTCGACAGTTTGCCGGCGCCGACCACGCCTTCGGTGACGCTGGCCGACGCGATGGTGTCGTTCGACACCGGCGCATGGCGCTGGGCGCTTAACGTCAACAACCTGACCGACAAGCGCTATTTCAGCATCTGCATGGGCCGCGGCGACTGCTGGTTCGGCGCCCGGCGCAACATCGGCCTGAGCGCTACGTTTACCTTCTAATCGCCATGAAGAACAAAGGGCCGGCGCATCGCCGGCCCTTTCGTTTGCGCGTTTGCGGTGGCGAACGGCACTAACCGCAACTCGCCCACATCCCGTGCTGATCCCACCTTTGAAAAAGGGAGGGCAGGGGGATTTGCTCTTGCCTCAGCCCGCGAGTGGACGCCTTACAGCGTAGCGAACGTCGCTCGCGCCGCTTCCACCGTCTCGGCGATTTCCGCCTCGCCGTGCGCACTCGACACGAAGCCGGCCTCGAACGCCGATGGTGCCAGATACACCCCGCGTTCGAGCATGCCGTGGAAGAAACGGTTGAAACGCTGGGTGTCCGAGCCGAGGGCATCGGCGAAGCTTTCGACCGGGCCTTCGCGGAAATACAGGCCGAACATGCCGGGCGCGCGGGTGGTGTGGAAGGCGATTCCAGCGGCTTTCGCCGCGTTTTCCAGGCCATCGCAGAGCGCATGGGTGCTGCGTTCCAGGGCATCGTGGAAGCCCGGCGCCTGGATCAGCTCCAGGGTCGCCAGGCCCGCAGCCATTGCGACCGGATTGCCGCTGAGCGTACCGGCCTGATAGATCGGGCCGCTCGGCGCGACTTGGCTCATCAGGTCGCGGCGACCGCCGTAGGCGCCGACCGGCATGCCGCCGCCGATGATCTTGCCGAAGGTGCTCAGGTCCGGAACGATGCCGTAACGCTGCTGCGCGCCGCCGAGCGCGACGCGGAAGCCGGTCATGACTTCGTCGAAGATCAACAGCGCGCCGTGTTTCGTGCACAGCTCGCGCAGATGCTGCAGGTAGCCCTCGCGCGGCAGGATGCAGTTGGCGTTGCCGACGATCGGCTCGATGATCAGGCCGGCGATCTCGCCGCCGACCTCGTCGAACAAGGCCGTCGCGGCGTCGAAATCGTTATAGGGCAGGGTCAGGGTCAGGTCGGCCAGCGCCGACGGTACGCCCGGCGAATTCGGCAGGCCCAGGGTCAGCGCGCCGCTGCCGGCCTTGACCAGGAAGCTGTCGCCGTGGCCGTGATAGCAGCCCTCGAACTTGACGATGCGGCTGCGCCCGGTCGCGCCGCGCGCCACCCGGATTGCCGACAGCGTCGCTTCGGTACCCGAATTGACCATGCGCACCATCTCGCAGCTCGGCACGATGCGGGTGATCGCCTCGGCCATCGTCACCTCGAGCGCATTCGGCACGCCGAAGCTGAGGCCATGGCGCATGGTCTCGGCGACCGCGGCCAACACCTGCGGATGCGCATGGCCGGCGATCATCGGGCCCCAGGAACCGACGTAGTCGATATAACGGTTGCCGTCGACGTCGTACAGATGAGCGCCTTGGGCGCGTTCGGCGAAGAACGGCTCGCCGCCGACCGACTTGAAGGCCCGCACCGGCGAATTGACGCCGCCGGGCAGGAGTTCGGAGGCGCGGGTGAACAGCTCGTGGGAGCGGGTGTTATTCATTGGGGGGCTTCTTCGAAACAGGAAAGGTAGGCGCGCACCGCAGCGGCCGGGTCGGGCGCATCGAACACGCCGCTGATGACCGCCAGCAAATCGGCGCCGGCATCGACGAGCGAGCGCGCATTGTCCGGGGTGATGCCGCCGATGGCCACCCGCGGCAGGTTCAACGCCGCCGCTTGCGCCAGCAACTGAGGCGAGGCCCGCCGCGCATGCGGTTTGGTCGGCGAGGGGAAGAAGGCGCCGAAAGCGACGTAGCCGGCGCCCTGGGCGGCGGCGCTGCCGGCGAGTTCGATATCGTCGTAACAAGAGGCGCCGAGGATCGCATCGGGACCGAGCGCAGCACGGGCCGCGCTGAGTTGGCCGTCGTCTTCGCCCAGGTGCGCGCCGTCGGCGCCGATTTCGGCGGCCAAACGCCAGTCGTCGTTGACGATCAGCGGCACGCGATGGCGCCGGCATATCGTGAGCAGGGCCAAGGCCTGCTGCCGGCGCAGGGCGTCGTCGGCGGACTTGTTCCGGTATTGCAGCCACTGGGCCCCGGCGGCCAACACGGCGTCGACCCGGGCCGACAAACGACCGGTGTCGGCTTCGTCGGGCGTGATCGCGTACAGGCCGCGGCGCGGCCAAGGAGAATTCATGCGTCGGCTTCCGTCGGGGAGGGCGGGGTGTGACAATGCGCGTCCCGCAATCCCCGCATTATCCGCCCATGTCCGAGATCGCCGCGACCACCGCCTACCGCACCTGGATGTGCGTCGTGTGCGGCTTCATTTACGACGAAGCCCAGGGGCTGCCGGAAGAGGGCCTGGCCCCGGGAACGCGCTGGGCGGACGTGCCGGACACCTGGACCTGCCCGGATTGCGGGGTGACCAAGGACGATTTCGAGATGATGGAAGTCTGAAGCGCCGCTGCGCGGGCGTTTCGTCCCGGCGGATGGCCGGCTCCGGCCGGTTTGGCTCGCTTCTTGGGTGTCTTTCCCTGCGTGAAGGCGCCCGATACAGGTATCCCGCATCGCGGGGCCTGCCCAGGCCGGCGTGATCCCACCGCCCGTCTTTATTGGATCCCCGGCCCGAACTGCAGCGCGGCACCGTCGCGCAGGTTCAATTGAGCCGCCTGGCCGGCATTGAGCTCGAGCACATACTTCGCCGGCGCATCGCTCGGATACGGCGGGCAGGCATCGCCGGCCGAGCACGGCGGCACGTCGCGGCGTTGCGACACCAGCCGCCCGCGGGCATCGAAGTAGAGGATGTCGAGCGGGATCCGGGTGTTCTTCATCCAGTAGGCCAGCGCCTGTTCGCCGTCGTGGACGAACACCATGCCCCGGTCGGCGGCCATCTCGTCGCGGAACATCAGCCCGCGCGCCCTGGATGCATCGTCGGCGGCGACTTCCACCGTATAGCGGCGACCAGCGAGTTCGACCCAGGATTCGCCGTCATTGGACGCGCAGCCTGAGAGGAGCAGGCCCAGGCAAACGATCGCTGCACGTAGCGTCGACATAGCGCTCATCCCTGCGGTTGGAGAATGCCTCGAACATCATCGAAGCGGCCGGCGCGCGTCAATGCGAGCGCCGTGAAATTCTTTTCGTGATCCTCTTCCCAATGCGTATTCATGTATGCATAATGCGCGGCCCCGCTGACCGGATGTATCGATTGGCGGGGACG
>NZ_JMTZ01000109.1 GCF_000731095.1 Lysobacter antibioticus
CGTGCGACCACTGTCGTTGACTACTGTCTTTAGAAGAGTCAACGTCGCCCTTGGCGCGGCGATTGGTAATCGTACAAGTGAGATCGTTACCTAAGTTCGGGGCTATCACCCAATCGATATTGTTCCCGGCGTTCACTGGCCCTGTCAGTACGGGCACTGCACCGCTGCTGCCCGCATTCGCAACGCATTCTGCGCTCTTGATGTAGGCACTTGTCGGGCCCGCGCCAGCCGTTAGCGCATCACGATGCACCAGCGCGCCGCCGGAGTCGACCGGCGTAGCAGCTGTGCTTACCGGCTAAGCCGCTGCCGGTGGTTGTGACCGCAACCGGCGTCGCTTTCTGAACGGAGACGGTAAACTAGTCGTCAATCGTCATGCGCCCATTGAGCTGCTTTACAAGCGTGATCTGTGACGGAACTAAACTAACCGCATAGTCCTCTACCTCGCCGCTGCGAGCGACTCCGACCGGTACAGCTACTTCCACTGCAGTCGTAGCAATGCGCAGGCTCATATAACTCGGGCCCGCCAATGTCGCCGCCGGCGCGGCCCAGGACACATCAACAACACCGCCTGCGCAGACCGCAGGCACCGAAGCCTCGCTTGCATCGTTGAAATCGCCACCACGATTCCAATCGATGAAGCCACGAACAGCCCTGCCGTCGTTGGCGCATACCACTCCACCTTGGGTGTAAACGCCCGATGATGGTAAGACGATCGGACCCGGTGCGGCCCCGATGCCGTCTTCGTCGTCGAGGCCAATCCAGCCTTCGGCGCGCCGACTGGCGATGAAGGCTTGGCCGGCGTCGCTCTGGGCGTCGATGGAGTTGTACTCCCGTTCCAGTCCCTCCTCGGTGGACTTATGGGTGTAGACGGCGCAGCGCAGGCGGCGCAGCGTTGTCGGGGTGTTCTTCACTTCCTTTCCTTTTTAGTAGTGGCGCGCAGGCCGAAGAACACCGGTCTGGACCAGCGAGTGCCGGTGATGGCGCGGGCGACTGCCGAGAGGCGAGCCATCAACTCGTCAATCAAATAGGGTTTCACCAGATAGTCGCCAGCGTCGTTGGCGAACCGACGATACGGTCTTCGACCCGGGCGCAGGCAGTGAGAAATAAAGCCGGCGTCAGTACGCAGCGTTCGCGCCATTGCCGCAATAACGTCATGCCATCGCCATTGGGCAGCAGCCGGTCGAGCACGAAGACGTCGTAGACACAAGAGCGCACGAACGATTCCGCCGTATCGCGATCGGGCGCCCCGTCGACCGCATGCCCACTTGAGCGCAGGCATCCGGCGGCAGCCCGATGCAAATCGGCTTGATCTTCGAGGACGAGCAGGCGCATGGCACTAGCTACTACGATGGACTATCGGCACAAGTCGCCGAGCGGCATCCGCTTCGTGTTCCGCCAGCGCCTCCTGGCTCGGCGCATCAGCGCATCGGTTCATCGGTTCATCGAACCGCGACGATTCAAGGGCGCCGTATCCACCTGGCTAGTACCGCCAGCAGCCGATCGGGGTCGATCGGCTTGGTCACGAAATCGTTCATGCCGGCGTCGAAGCAACGCTCGCGGTCTTCCTGCATGGCGCTAGCTGTCATCGCCACGATGGGCGTCGCCGGCTGCGGTAGCCGGCGCCGGATTTCGCGAGTCGCGGCAATGCCGTCCATGACCGGCATCTGCATGTCCATCAGGATCAGGTCGTAGCGGCAGGCCTGCGCCATCCTCAGGGCCTGCGCGCCGTCGCCGGCCACATCGACGATCAGGCCGGCCTCGCTCAGCAGGCCGCGTGCGACTTCCTGGTTGAACTCGTTGTCCTCCGCCACCAGCACCCGTGCGCCTTGGAAAGATCCCGCGGTGGTGTCGGGGATCACCGACTGCGGCGAGGTCGGCTCGCCAGCCGGGCCGATCATCCGCGCCAAGGCGTCCAGCAATTCCGAAGGGGCGAGAGGCTTGGTTACGATGGAGAGCCCGTGTTCGACCGCGCGTTGGATCAAGTCGTTGCGCTCTCGGGAGATCGCGAGCGCCACGTGTTGTGCACGTACCCCGACCAGCGAGCCGATCCGATCCGCGACGGCGAATGCGTCGAGCCCGGGAGTATCGAGGTCGAGCACGACCGCATCGAACGGTCGCTCAGATTCGACCGATTCCCAGCATGCGCCGACGACGTCGCCGGCCTGGACGGAAGCGACGATGAAGCCCAGGCCGGTGAGCGCGACGTATAGGCCGTCCGATTTTCGGTCGGGCGGCTCCACGACCAGGATACGGCTTCCGCGGATATCTGGGTTCAGGCGGTCAGCACTCGCCTGCAGTGGGACGACTCCGAGCGTGGCGGTGAACCAGAAGCTGCTGCCGCGGCCAGGCTCACTCTCGACGCCGACTTCGCCGCCCATCATCTGCGCGAGGTTCTTGCAGATGGCCAACCCTAATCCCGTTCCGCCATAACGGCGTGTGGTGGAGCTGTCGCCTTGCTGGAAGGCTTCGAAGACCCTCGCGATCTGCTCGGGGCTGAGCCCGATGCCGGTGTCGTGTACCGTAAAGCGGAGCAACAGTTGCCGGGCTCGCCGCTCGACCACCCGGACCGATACGCGAACCTCGCCATGCTCGGTGAACTTGATCGCATTGCTCGCGTAATTGATCAGCACCTGTCCGAGGCGCAGTTTGTCGCCGACCAGTTCGCCGGGCGTCTGCGGGGCGATATCGAAGGCCAGCGACAGTCCCTTGGCGGCCGCCCTTTCCCCGATCACGTTGGCCACGTCGTCCATCAGTTGCGATAGGGTGAAATGCGAGTGCTCGATGGTCAACTGACCGGCCTCGACCTTGGAGATGTCGAGAATGTCGTTGATGACGCTGAGCAGGTGCTCACCGGCGCGCTGGATCTTGCCGAGGTAGTCGCGTTGCTGCGGATCAGCGCTGCCCTTGAGCGCTAGATGCGACATGCCGAGGATGGCGTTCATCGGCGTGCGGATCTCATGGCTCATGTTCGCAAGGAACTTGGACTTGGCCTTACTTGCTTCTTCGGCATGCGCCTTGGCTTGTTCCAACTCGCGTTTCGCCTCGACGACTTCGGTGACGTCCTGGCAGACGCCGTACAACTCGGGGGGACGATCGAGCTTGTCGCGAACGACCACGCCCAGGCTGTGCAGCCAGACGATGCGTCCATCGGACGGGCGTCGATACGGATAGGTGGCGTCGTAGACCGGGATCTCTCCGGCGCAGGCCTGGGCGAACTTTTCCGCAGTGGCCGCCGCGATTTCCGGGGACACCGCTTCGATGCAGGCGCGCCACGCCTTCAAGCTGTAGCGCCATTGCGGGTTCGGTGCGTCGCCGAACAGCGCCGCGGTACGTTCGGAGCTGGTGTAGTAATCGGAACCGTCGAGGGTAACCACCCAATGGCCGGCACGGGTGAGCGACAGCGCCTGGTCCAGGCGGGCTTCGGTCAGCAGTAGCGCCTGCTCGGAGATTTTGCGTTCACTGATGTCGTAGTTAATGCCGACCATGCGCAGCAGTTCGCCATTAGCGTCACGCGTTGTCCTGCCGGTCGCATAGAGATGGTGCACCGAGCCATCCGGCCAGATCACCCGAAACTCCTCACTGTAGTCGCAATCACCGCGAAATGCTGCCTCGAGCGCCCGCTCCAACCGTTCCCTATCGGCCGGATGCAAGGCGTTGCGCCAAGACTCGATGCCGTCGAAGGCCTCGCGGCGAAGGCCGTAAAGACGGAACATGGCGTCGTCCCAAGCCAGCTCGTTCCCAACGAGATTCCAGTCCCAGATGCCGATGTCCGCGGCCTGCGTGGCGATCTGCAAGCGCTCGGTCGCCATGGCGAGTTCAGCGGTGCGTTCGGCGACCAGCTCTTCCAGGTGGTCACGATGGCGGCGCAGCTCTTGCTCGGCGAGCTTGCGCTCGGTGATGTCGTAATTGACGCCGACCATGCGCAGCGGATTGCCCTCCGCGTCCCGCGAGGTGCGGCCGTAAGCCTGTAGGAAGCGCAGCGAACCGTCCGGTCGCACGATGCGGAATTCCTCCTTGTATTCGCTTTCGCCGCGCAGGGCGGCTTTCACGGCACGCTCCATCCGGCGTACATCGTCGGGGTGCAGCATCTGCTGCCAGGCGTCGTAGCCCGCCTTGAAGTCGGTGCGATCGACACCGTAAAGCTGGTACATCGCCTCGTCATAGACCATCCGGTTGCGTACGACGTCCCAGTCCCAGATGCCGATGCCGGCCGCCTGGGTGGCCACCTGCAAGCGTTCGGACACCCGGTGCAGCTCGCGTTCGGCCTCCTTGCGCGGGGTCAGGTCCAGACCGAAAACGATGGTTCTACCGGCCACCGCGACGAAGTTCCATAGCATGCTCTTGACCGAACCGTCCTTGCAGGTTACGCGGGTCTCGAACGGTTCCGGAGCGGTGACCTGGCCCCTCCATTTGTCCTCGACCTGCTGGCGATAGACCGGATCCGGATAGGCACGCAGACTCCATCCGGCCATGTCCGAAATGTCGTCGCGGGTATAGCCGAAGAACTCGACGAACTTGGGATTGAGGTATTCCGCGACCCCCTGCGGGCCGGCGACCACCGCGATAGCCAACGGCGACACGTCGGAAAACAGCTTGAACTGGGCTTGGCTCTTGCGCAGTTCCGCCTCGCTGCGTTT
Source organism: Lysobacter antibioticus (assembly GCF_000731095.1). GTDB lineage: Bacteria > Pseudomonadota > Gammaproteobacteria > Xanthomonadales > Xanthomonadaceae > Lysobacter > Lysobacter antibioticus_B. Next base: position 4,638 of record NZ_JMTZ01000109.1, read on the forward strand.
GCGTTCGGTGATGTCGTTGAAGATCGCGATGGACAGGCTGCCGTAGCGTGCGCCCGCTATTTCGGCAGTGACGACGCGCCCGTCCTTGCAGGTGATGTCGTACTCGCCGCTATGAATCTCGCCGTCGGGGCCGTTGGCGCCGGCTGCGTTCCAGCGCTCGATCACGCTCCTGCGGTATTCGGGGTCCGGATAGGCACGTTCGAACCATTGCTCCGCGGTGGCGATTTCGTCAGGCGCATAGCCGAACAGTTCCAATGCTTTCGGGTTCCAGAATTCGATCACGCCTTCATCGTTGACCCAGGAAATCGGCAGCGGCGCGATCGATAGCAGGCTTCGCAGCCGCTCTTCGGCCAAGCGGATCTCGGCGAAAGACTCCTCCAGCCGTTTCGCCATATGGTTGAAGCTGTCGGAAAGCGTCTCGAGCTCTTCGAGACGGCTGTCAGGCACACGTTGGGACAGGTCGCCGCGCGCCATGGCGCGTGCGGAGTTGGAGATGTCTCGCAGGGGCTTGGTCACCAGCTTGGCGAGAAACGCGGCCATCAGCACGGTCACGATCAGCGCCACCATGAACACCATGGCGGCGCGGCTGTTACCTTCCTGGATGATACCGAGGAAATCCGATTCCGGCAGCGCGGTGACTAGCCACCAACCCGGTTCGCCTGCTGGGGCATCGCCTGCCTGGCGGCGGTAAGGAGTAATCCGGCCGAGCCAGGTTTCGCTGCCGAAGGGCTGCATTCCGGATACCGCAAATCGGAACGAGGCCGGCGTCTGCCTGGCCGCGATGCCACCGGGCTGCTCGAGCAGGGTCCGTACTGCCGTCGCCGCAATCGACGCGGAGCGGCCGACATTCGCCTCCGACGAGGCCTGACGCTCCGACGATGCGACGAGCCGCCCCTCGCGATCGACGATGAAGGCGCGCCCGGATCTCGCGATGGCCGTGCCGCGCAGCAATTCGTCCAGCGAGGCTGGTTCCGGCTTCGCTCCGGGCCCGGAAATCGCGAGCGCGTCGTCGACCTGCATCCGCATGCTGTTCGCGGTCTCGGCCTGCAGGCGTTCGGCGAGTTGGGTAGCCGAAATCGCGCCGCTGCGCAGCGAAAGGAAAGCCACCAGGCCGACCATCATCAAGATCAGGGCGATGACCGGCACCTCCACCAGGATCCGGATCGGCAGTCCTCGATGGGCGTACTGCGTCCCCGGGCTCAAGCTCCCCTGGCCGCTCTCCCACGCCCATTCCCTGCTGCCCAGCCGGCGTTCGCGCACCCGCCCCGGAATATCGGCCCAGTACAGCCCGAGTTTGCGCGTCAACGGCAGCGCGCCCAGCATCAGCGGCGGCACCAGGATCCATGTGAAGACCAGGGTGAGGAACAGGGCAGGGGTGATCTTGTAGTACGAATCCTGGGCCGAGCCCTCCCCCGACAGCGGACCGCAGGCGTACTCCCACAGCGACGGGACGAACGCCATGAAAATCGTCACGAACAGCGCATACCAGCCCCAGGTGCGCAGTTTGCGGAAATCCGGGGCCTTGCCGATGAACTGGTAGCCTATCCAGCAATAGGCCTCGGTCATCGGAAAGCATTCGATCCAACGCCAGACGACGTCCGGCGATACGCCTTCGATCATGTCCGAGAGAATGTAGGCGATCACCGCTCCGATCAGCGCCGGATATCCGAACAACACGATGCAGACGAAGACCATCGCGTCTTTCAGCGATTCGAGCGTCTGCGCGCCTTCGACCAGCACGATGGACGAGCCCAGATATCCGGCCCCCATGACCAGCACGATGGTCAGCGCGATGCTCAGCAGCGCCTTCGTGTCCCAACCGATGCGCTCGATACCCAGGCCCCAGCGCCCGTTCAGGCGCAGAGTGAATCCGCCGTAGGCGCAGAAGACCAAGACCAGCCCGAGCACGTAGGCGAATCGCCCCCAGGTCTCCAGGAACAGCAGCGAGAACGCGGCATAGATATCGTTGGCCCAATCGATCATCGCGTGCATGCTGGAGTCGTCCTGATCGGGTGGAGACGCGACGCTTCGTCGAGGCCTTGGGTCAGTTCGTCGCGCACGCCGACCGGACCAGCTGATCCAGGCCCATCGGGCGCCCGTAGAAATACCCCTGGCCGAGATGGCATCCGAGTTCGAGCGCCAGGCGAGCCTCGGTCTCGGTTTCCACGCCCTCGGCGGTGACCGTCAGGCCGAGCCGCCTGCCCAGCCCGATCGCCGACTGGAACAGCACCCGCCCATGTTCGCCGAGCGGGGCCGCACCGACGAAACTGCGGTCGATCTTCAGTTCCGTGCTGGGCAGCTGCATCAGAAACTGCATCGTCGCCGCGCCGGTGCCGTAGTCGTCGATGGCGACCTTGAAGCGCGCCTCCAGCACGTGCGCGGGCTTGTCCATGAGATGCGTTTCGGTCACTTCCAGCGTGTAGCTCTGCGCTCGATCGCCGGCGCCGTCCACGATTTCGGACATCTGGTCGATGATCGATAGGTTATGCAGGTTGTGCATCGAGACGTTGAACGCGAGATTGATGTCGATGCCCGCCCGCAGCAGGCCGGCGCGATCGGCGACCGCCCGCCGTAGAACGCCGAGGGTCAGCGCGTCGATGAGATCCGCGTTCTCGGCCGCGTGTATCACCTCGGGCGCGGGCACCCGGCCCAGTTCCGGATCTTGCCAGCGCAACAGCGCCTCGGCGCCGACGATCGTGCCCAGCTCCAGATCCACCTTGGGTTGATACGCCAATTGCAGGGCGCTGCCGGCAATGCCCGCGCGGATCCCTTCACGGGTGAGCATGGTCGGAGCCGCGCTCGCCGCCGGCTGCGACGCCGCCGGGCGATATCGCCGCAACACCGCCATCAGCGCGTCTTGGTCGACTGGTTTCGCCAGAACGCCGAGGATGGTCAGTCCCTTGGCCTCGGCGAACTGCCGGCTGACATCCAGCACGCGCGGATCCTCGCCGCTCAACAACACCACCGCCGGAAGCGCAGCGAGCGAGGCCAACCGGCTTATCAGGCGGATGCCGTCCATCCCCGGCATATTGAGGTCGCAGATCATCAACTCGAAAGGATGCTCAGCCAGGCGTTCGAGAGCGGACGAGCCGTCGTGCGCGGTTTCGAGCGATTCGAAACCGGCGTCTTCGAGCAGTGCCGAAATGATGGCCAGCATCAGTGGGTCGTCGTCGACGACCAACGTCCTCAATCCAAGCGGGCAGGGTGAGTTGGACACTGAGGCCACTCCCTCATGAACATTCGTAGCGAGTTGCCCTGAAGGGCTAGCAGACCGGAAGCGATTGGGAGGGAAGTCGGCTTGCATGCGGTCAATCGTCGACGCACAGGAGAAGCTTCGGTGGGAACCTCAGACTTCGTGTCGCTCAATCGGCTGTTCCGCGGCGACGCGAGCCGGGCTCGCCAAGTACTGGTCATATTCGCCGAGACCACCTGCCAGGACCTTGTGCGCCTCGACGCGGCGTATGCCGACCAGGACTGAAACACGTTAGGTTCGCTGGCGCACAAGATGAGATCCGGATGCCAGCAGCTCGGCGAAGAAGCTGCCGCCAGGGGCCTGGCATCGATCGAGCTCGGCATCCACGGTGCAGCGGGGGGCGGCGCGATCACCGAAGAATTCGCCGGTACCCGGCATGGAGCTCGAAGACCACGACCCAGGTCTCCGAAACAGCAGACCAAACTATCCGGAATATGTGATTCATACTGCGCCTCACCTCGTTTGGTTTGCAGCTTGATCATCCGCGACCATGGATGACCTCCGCTCACGCCGGCGCTTCCGCTTTCGTTGCTCATCCCGCTGCTTGACAAGAAGCAGGCCCAAGAGAGCACCTAGGTCACGTGGCCCAAGAGCCCCTTCGACTTTCGACCAAGTATCTGCTTCACACCAGCGCACGTAGCGGATATAGACCAATCGGCGCGAACCGTACCTCGCCGGCAGTTCGCTCCAGAATGCCCGGTTAACCGCAACCCACAACACGGCTTCGACGAAGCGCCTGTATTGATTCCTATCGTGCTTCGCTCTGCTCGCTATATTCCCCGAGAGGGATGCGACTATGGAACTCCACTGCTCATCGCTTAAGTACGCCTTCGATTCGGCCGAGGCAAGTTCGTACTTGGCCATGCGAATTACCTCCCCAAAGAGCGGGAACTATGGACTCCTCTGACACCTAATTTTCTAGCTCGAATCATCAACAATAGAGACAGGTTAAGCGCACATGCCATAAGCTTTACTCGCATCCTTTCCACAAATAGATCCAATGTCTATCGACAGGGTCTTGTAGAAACTCACAAACTGGAGTTGAACGGACCAAGCCGATCAATAGCTGCCCATCAAGTTCAAGAACCACCCGCGATGCTTGTAGTCGAAGTCGGTCATGTCATCGCTGAACTCGGTGAAGTTGTAGCCGACGCCGAGTCGCAGGTTCCGGTGGATGTCGCGATC
>NZ_JMTZ01000110.1 GCF_000731095.1 Lysobacter antibioticus
CGACTCGGCGTCGGCTACAACTTCACCGAGTTTAGCGATGACATGACCGACTTCGATTACAAGCATCGCGGGTGGTTCTTGAACTTGATGGGTAGCTATTGATCGGCCTGGTCCGTTCAAGTGGAGTTCGTGAATCCGCGCAAGACCCCGGCCGTTAGTATTGGAATGATTTGTAGAAGTACAACGTATAAAGCCTATGGGCGTAAGCGCTCTGCCAGATCCTATCGTTGATAGTCTGGGCTAAGAAACTCATGGAGAGCCAAAGATGCCCATGATTTCCGTTCTTTGAGGAGGCACAGTTTCTATGCTCAAGTATGAGGCCGCCTTGGCTGAATCGAAGGTGCGCTTAAGCGACGCGCAGTGGAACTCCATCGTCGCCGCCCTATCGGGGAATGTAGCGAGCAGAGCGAAGCACGATGGGCACCACTACAGAAACTTCGTCGAAGCTGTGTTGTGGGTAGCGATTAACCGGGCATTCTGGAGCGAACTGCCGGCGGAGTACGGTTCGTGCCGATCGGTCTATATCCGCTACGTGCGCTGGTGTGAGGCAGATACCTGGTCGAAAGTCGAGGGCGCTCTTGGGCCAGGTGACCTAGGTGCTCTTTTGGGCCTGCTTCTTGTCAAGCATCGGGATGAGCAACGAAAGCGCAAGCGCCGGCGTGGGCGGAGGTCATCCATGGTCGCGGATGGTCAAGCTGCAAACTAAACGAGGTGAGGCGCTGTATGAATCACATATTCCGAATAGTTTGGTCTGCTGTTTCGGAGACCTGGGTCGTGGTCTCCGAGCTCGTCGCCACAGGTGGTCGAGGTGGCGGCAGCGATCAACGTATCGATATAGGGAGAGCGCTCAAGCATCGTAAGATCCGACGCATTCCGATTCCAAAAGCCGAGGCGTTGCTGAGTGCGAGCATCTTCGTGGCACTTATGGGCGTGTACGTCCCAGCTCGCGCTTTTTCCATCGGGACTTATGCCTATGATGGTCATACATACGACTTGGTCGATCCGCTTACCTTCGCAGCAGCTCAGGTCGATGCAGCGACCTATGCAGGTATCTATGGCAATGGCTACTTGGCCCGGGTAAACAGTGCAGGTGAGGATGCAGCGGTCTTCGGTTGGGTTAATGCTAATCATCTCGGGGCACTGAACACCGTAGGTGATGGCGGTGGAGCGCGTTACATATGGCTAGGTGGCGATGACCTTGCCACAGAGGGCACGTGGCGGTGGCAAAACAACAGCGACAGCTTCTGGGCGGGTGGGGCGGCCGCGGGTGGCTTCTATAACGATTTCGGTACCTTGTTCGGCGGCGAGCCGGACAACTTTCCTTTTGCACCTAGCGGCGGGCAGGATGCCTTGGGTATGGCCTTTGACGCCTGGCCCAAGGGAAGCCCCGGGCAGTGGAATGACATCGATGTAACCAACATTCTGCATGGCTTAGTCGAGCGCAATGAACTGGTGGCTGGGGTTACCTGGACACTTACATCCAACTTCACTATGACCAACGAGTTGCGCGGCGAGGGCAGCGTGGCCTTAGGCGGAAATACACTTACTATCGGCGCCACCAATACCAATGACACGCTGGCAGGAACGATATCTGGTGCGGGTGGTCTGACCAAGACCGGCAGCGGTACACAGATATTTACTGGAGCTAATTCCTATACAGGTACAACCACTGTTAACGCGGGTACTCTGCAGATCGGCAATGGAGGCACCAGCGGTAGCTTGGGATCCGGTGTAGTTACACTCGCGGCAGGAGCCACGCTCGCTTTCAATCGCAGCGATGTGGCCACGGCTTCTAACGCTATCGGTGGTGCCGGTCGGGTGACTCAGATCGGCACCGGCACTCAGATTCTGACTGGAACGAATACATACACGGGAACGACTACGGTGGGCGCGGGCACCTTGCAGGTCGGCAATGGAGGTGCGAGCGGGAGTCTGGGGACTGGCGCGGTAACCATCGCCACCGATGCGATGCTTGTGTTCAATCGCAGCGATGCGATGACGGTTGCCAATTCGATCAGTGGTGCTGGTGGCTTGACGCAGGCAGGTGTCGGCGCGACCACCATCAGCGCATCGAACAATACGGTCGGCAGAGTCGCCGTCAACGTTGGCACTTTGAGCGTGGCTGCGGGAGCGGGAATCAGCGGACCGGTCGACGGCTCACCTTTCACGACCACTGTCGCAAGCGGCGCAGTGCTCAATGTCGAGGGCAGTTACGGTTGCGGCACGGGCGCCGACACCATGACGGTGGCCGGCACGGTGTCGGGCGCGGGCACGATCGATCTGTGCGCTGGCGACGACACGCTTACCTTGAACGATGGTGCGGTTCTGAGCGCTGCGATCAGTGGCGGCGCGCATGGGGCCGGCGATGCCGTGGTGTTCAATAATGCCATGGCTTTGACGATCGATGGCGGCAACATGATCAACTTCGAGTCGCTGACGAAGCAAGGTGTCGGGGTGGCGGCGCTAACCGACAGCAGTGCTTTCATCAACACCTCGGTAACCGCAGGTACGCTTACGCTGGTGTCCGGAGCCGTTCTGGCGAGTCAGAGCACGACAGTCGAGGCCGGCGCGACCCTTGATGTGCAAGGGAGCTTCACCGGCAGTGCGGGCGACGACAGCTTCGTATCCCGAGGCAAGGTGATCGGTGCGTTGGCGTTCGGCAACGGTAACGATAGCGCTCAGTTCATCGGAGGGGACTCCAGTGGGGTGACGAATCTGGATGGTGGAAGCGGTGGCGACGATCGCCTGAGCTTCAGCGGCTTGACTGTGAGCGCGACTCCCTTAGCCCTGGCCGGTTGGGAGGAAGTAGCGCTCGAGCACAATAGCGCTCTGAATTTAGCCGGTACCCTCGACGTTAGCGGCGGCGTATTGAGCATCGACCCGACCTCCAGACTCGAGGTCGGGTCCGGCGCGAGAGTCACGGGTCAGCTCGATAATGCAGGCTTGATCAATGCGGGGCAGAACCGTCTTGCGATCGGTGGAGCTTACTCCGCGAGCAGCGGGCGATTGCAGCTGACCGTTTCTCCGTCCGGCCTGACCGGCGGCGGCTTGGACATCGGCGGCGATGTGACGGGAAGTACGCAGGTGACCTTCAACACCGATGGCTCAGAGGTGCCACAAACACCGGCTCAACTTCTGGTCATTTCCAGCCCGAACGATAACCGAGCGACCGTTGGCGACTTCGTCCCGGTCGGTGTGGTTGATGGGGTCATCCGCTTGACTGGCAGTACATTCCCTTGGGCACTCGAGCAACAGGGAGATAACAACTGGTACCTAAGCACAAAGGCTGCCGAGATTTTGCCCGAAATTGCCGGGTATGCCGCGGTGCAGAGCATCAGCTTTAGCAGCATACAGGGAAGCAAGCGAGTGCTGTTCGACCGCTTGGCGGGCGTGCGCGATGACGCTTTGAACTGTGCCGATAGCGAAATGGAAAGGCAGCGCAGCGATGGGACGCCGAATGGGCGGTGCCATGCGGTTTGGCTGAAAGTCACCGGTAGCGAGTTGGAGATGGGCGCCGACCCGGGCTTTGCTTTCAGCGGCGACGAGACTGGGCTGTACATAGGCGCGGACATGATGCTGCGAGAATACGAAGCGCATACCCTCCGAGGGGGCGTGGTGCTTGGGATTCAGCGCGGAAACCACTGGACGACGGGAGAGAACTCAAGCGGCCTGCCGGGCATCGGCGAATCCCATCTGCGGACGGATACGCCAGTCCTAGGCTTCTACGGCGGATCGAGCTGGAAGACCGGAACCTACGTCGATATGTCGCTGATGGGGCAAGTGACGGACGCATCGGTTGTTGTGGCCGATGGCTTCAGAGAGGACATTCGCGGAAACAGCGTGACTTTGAGCGCGCAGGTCGGCCATCGTTTCCAGCTTGCCAACGACTGGATGATAGAGCCGCAGTTGCAACTGAGCGCGAGCGCGATGCATTGGCAAGACAAGCTCGATGCCAGCGGGAAGCCCTTGGTTCTGACAGACGACGTGTTGGGACTGGTTCGGGTTGCCGCCCGTGTGCAGAAGGCTTTCCAGACGGCGTCGGGTGGCCGGATTCGGCCGTGGGCCACGATCGGCCTTCAGGACACTCTCGGCGAGAAGCGCGATTCGCTTTTTGTCGCGGCCTCACCGAGCGGTACGGGAGGAAGGGCCTTCCCTAATCACGAGCAGGGGTTGGCAGCCACGATCGATGTGGGCATGGAAACTGAGCTGAGTGGCAAGGCCAGCGTGTTTGGAGGCCTTTCCTTCGCAGAGGGTTTGAACGGAAGCAGTTTCACACAGCGCGAAGCGAACGTAGGTGTGCGAGTGATTTGGTGAGGCCTGGCCAGGTTCCGTGTTGTCCTACGGCGAGAGTCTGGACGGCAGCGACGTCAAGCAGCGCCAGACCAACCTGGGCGTGAGAATTCGTTGGTAAGCGATGGGTGGTCGGCGCCTGGTGGCCCGACCGCCCGACCGGCCGTTAGCACGGCCTGATATATGTCGATGAGCCCGTTGCTGCCCGTATTTAGTCGTTCTATCCGTACTTGGTCGTATTTCGCCGACTTCATGCACGCAATCGTGCCTGCCCCATCCAGTCAACGACTTATCCGTATCCGAAAGATGGTCACTGACATAGCCGATGGCACCCCGTCTGCTACGCGCACGCGACCCACCCGCAAGGAGACCAACATGAACCGCATCTTCCGAATCCTCTGGTCGCACGCACTGAACACATGGGTGGTCGTCTCCGAGCTCGCCACGTCCCGTGGCAAGAGCGGGGGCGGGGTCGACAAGCACGGGCGTGCGCATGTGTTGATGCCGGATAGGGATCAGGTTGGAGGCTCGCCCCATCCCCATAATTGGTTGTTGCAGCTGGGCGCACTCGCGGCATTGCTGTCGCTATATACACCGGCACAGGCCGTGAATCGGTTCTGGGACGTCAATGGCACGCTCATCAACCGTGGCGGCACAGGTACATGGAACCTGAGCAACCCGTTCTGGAGTACCAACGGCGACGGTGTGAGCGGTACTTACAGCGCATGGAACAACATTGCCCTGGACGACGCATTCTTTGGCGGCACCTCCGGGACCGTGACGCTGGATGAGCCGATCACTGCTCATAATCTCACTTTCGAGAGCACTGGCTACACACTCATTGGCAGCACACTCACCCTGAGCGGCGTTACACCCACCATCAACACCGGTAATGGCACAGCGACGCAAACCATCAATTCGGTCATTCTTGGTTCTGCAGGCCTAACCAAGACCGGAACCGGTACCCTGGTGCTCACAGGCAATAACACCTACAGCGGCGATACCGTCATAAGCAATGGAAATTTGGTGGTCGGTGATGGTGGCACCACCGGCAATGTTGGCTTTAGTAATGTAACTGTCGGTTTGACCTCGACCTTATCGATCAATCGTAGCGATACCTTCACTTTCGATCGAACATTGAGCGGTGCGGGCACCCTTGCGCAGATCGGCATGGGCACCACGACGCTCACCGGTTTGGGCAATCAGGTCGACAACATCACGCTCAGTGCTGGCACGTTGGACGTCGATGGCTCTCTAAATACACTCAGGATCATGATGAGCGGCACTTCCACACTCAACGTCGACGGTTCTGTGCAGAACCCCGTTGGCTCGAATGCGGTTGTTGATATCAATTCAGATGCCGGATCGAGCACGGTTAATGTTAATGCAGGTGGCACCTTAGTTGCCGCCGGCAACCTTGGCGCCGGAAACGATGTCCTTAATGTCGCCGGCACCTGGGACGCAAGATCACAAGTCCTGGATCTCGGTGCCGGTGATGATAGCTTGAACTTGTCTGGAACAATCAGGGGAACTGCCGGCATCCAAATGGGCGATGGCGATGACAGCGCCATCTTTAATGATGGATCAGTGCTAAATGCATCCATCTTTGGCGACATTGGTGTAGATAGCGCGATATTGAACAATGTCGGCGCTCTGACAATCAATGTTGACCGGCTGTTTGATTTTGAAACCCTTCAGAAAGACGGTGTCGGCGAGGCAAGTGTGATCGGCGAAAATGCCTTCGACAGCGGCACGGTCAACAATGGCACATTGACCGTGGTCGGAACTTTGGACTTGGTTGCAGTGGCTATAGCCGACGGTGCTGTGCTCAATGTGCCCGGCAGTGTAGGCAATGTATCCACTGCCACAGTAGGGGTTGGCGCCATATTAAATGTCGACGGTAGCTTCACAGGTTCGGCCGGTAACGACACCATGGCTGTATCTGGCACTGTAAGTGGGGGCGGTACGATCGATCTAGCGGGCGGTGACGATACGCTCACGCTCAATGATGGTGCGGCATTGAGTAACGTTATCGATGGTGCTGGTCATGGCGCCGGCGACACAGTGGTACTGAACAACGCTGGAGCGCTGAACGTTAGCATCGCTAACGTCGTTAATTTCGAGCTTCTGAGCAAGAACAACACCGGCACCGCGACCTTGACCGGCAACCAGAGCTTCAGCGGCGGCACCACCCTCAACGGCGGCGAGCTCGCAGTCGCCGGCGCGTTGAGCACGCCGACCCTGGCGATGGGCGACGATACTTCGCTAACCGTCGACGGCAGCCTGGACGCAGGGGCGGGCACGGCCGCCGCGATCACCGGCAGCGCCGGCGCCAACACCGTGACCGTCAACGGCACCGCGCTGGCCAGCGGCGATCTCGGCGCGGGTTTGGACGTGCTCGACGTGGTCGGCACCCTCGATACGCAGGGCGGCACCTTCGCCCTGGGCGACGGCGACGACAGCTTCGTGGTCCACGACGGCACCACGGTGCTGGGTACCGTCGACGGCGGCGCCGGCCTGGATACGCGCGTCTACGACATCAACCTGAGCGCCGATCTGGGCTCGCTGATGAACTTCGAAGGCGTTACCAAGACCGGCACCGGCGTGCTCAATATCAACGCCCCCGGGGCGACCGACCTGCAGGAAGTCAGTGTGCTCGGCGGCACCCTGAACATCGGCCCGGCCGGCAGCGTGACCGCGATCGCGGGCAGCCCGCTGAACACGGTGGTCGCGGCCGGTGCGACCCTGAACGTCGACGGCAGCTTCGGCTGCGGCGCCGACAACGACAGCATGAACGTAGCCGGCACCGTGTCGGGCAGCGGCACCATCGACCTATGCGGCGGCGAAGACGTACTGACCCTCAGCGACGGCGCGATGCTCAATGCGGTCGTCAGCGGCGGCGGCCACGGCACCGGCGACACCGTGGTGCTCGACAACGCCAATGCCTTCACTTTCGATGCCGCCAACACGATCAACTTCGAGCACCTGCAGAAGGACAACGCAGGCGTCGCGACCATGGTCGGCACGCAGAGCTTCAGCGGTGGCATCACCTTGAACGCCGGCGAGCTGAGCGTGGACGGCACACTGCAGACGCCGACCGTGGCGATGGCCGACAACACCATTCTGTCGATCGGCGGCAGCGTACAGGGCTTGGCCTCAGCCCCGACCGAACTGACCGGCAGTGCCGGGGTCAACACGGTGGAAGTGGCCGCCGGAGCGAGCCTTCTGGCGAGCGGCGACCTGGGCGCCGGCGACGACGTGTTCGACCTCGTCGGCACGCTCGACACCGGTAGCGGCACGCTCGCGCTCGGCGACGGAGACGACCGCTTCGACTCGGCCGGTACGGTGATCGGCCGCTTCGAATTCGGCGCCGGCAACGACACCGCCGATTTCCGCGGCGGCGACCTGAGCGGCCTGACTCGCTTCGACGGTGGGGCCGGTAGCGAAGACCGGGCGAACTTCCACGGCATGACGCTGGATCAGGCCGATGTGAACCCGCTGTCCAACTGGGAGCGGGTGGACCTGCTCACCGGCACGCAGCTGACCCTGGCGGGACCGCTGAACCTGGGCAACGGCCTGTTGTCGATCGATAGCACCTCCGAACTGGTCGGCATGAGCGGTGCCAGCTTGACCGGCAACTTGGCTAATTCGGGCCTGATCACGGTCGGCAATGCCCGCTTCGCTATCAGCGGCAACTACACCGGCGGCGGCGGGCTGGCATTGACCGTGTCGCCGGGCGGCCAGAACTCGGGCGGCCTGGACATCGGCGGCGACGTTGTCGGCACGACCGCGGTGACCTTCTCCAGCGACGGCAGCGAAACGCCGCTTCAGCCGGCGTCGATCCGGGTGATCTCGGCGCCGAACGACAACGCTGGCACCGTAGGCAACTTTATTCCGGCCGATGCTCAGGGCGGTGTGGTCCGCTTGAACGGCAGCGTGTTCCCCTGGACCTTCGACCGCCAGAGCGACGGCTGGTATCTGAACAGTGAAGGCGACGATATCCTGCCGGAAATCGGCGGCTACGCCATCCTGCCGACCATGGGCGCGGGTTTGATTCAGGAAAGCAACCGTCTGCTGTTCCAACGCATGGCCGGCATCCGTGGCGATACCCCGCGCTGCGGTTCGCACGAAGACGAGATCGAGCGCGCTTACTGGCAGTTGGAGGGCGATTGTCAGGGCTTCTGGGTGGCCGCTACCGGCAGCGAGTTGGAAATGGGCGCCAACCCAGGTTTCGCTTTCAGCGGCGACACTCTCGGCCTGTACGTCGGCGTCGACCGGTTGCTGCAGGACCGCGACACGCGCACGCTGCGCGGCGGCTTGTTCGTCGCGTTCCAGCACGGAAACTACTGGGCCAGCGGCGTCAACTCGACCGACCTGCAAGGCATCGGCGAAGCCAATGTGCGAGTGGATACGCCAATGGTCGGCATGTACGGCAGCGTCAGTTGGAAGAACGGCACCTATGTCGACATGACTCTGGTCGGCCAGTTGCCCGAGGCCACCATCGCCGTCGCCGATGGGTTCAAGGAAGAGATCGACGGCAACAGCCTGACCCTGAGCGCTCAGCTCGGCCATCGCTTTCATTTGAGCAACGGCTGGGCCGTCGAACCGCAAGTCAATCTGAGCGCCAGGGCGATGCAGTGGGAAGACAAGCTCGACGCCAGCGGCAAGCAACTGGTGATGGACGACGACTTGCTGGGCACTGCGCGAGTGGCGGTTCGCGCCGACAAGTCGTTCGAGACTGCTGGCGGTGCGCGGGTGCGGCCGTGGGCGACACTCGGTGTGCAGGACACCCTGGGCGAGAAAGACAACGCCCTGGTCGTCATTCCGCCCGGTGCTGCCGGACAGACGCAGGTATTCCCGAACCACGAGCTGGGACTGATGGCGACCGTCGACGTCGGTGTAGAAGCCGAGTTGAACGAAAAGGTCAGCCTGTTCGGCGTGTTGTCCTACGGTGAGAGTCTGGACGGCAGCGACGTCAAGCAGCGCCAGGCCAACTTGGGCGTGAGAATTCGTTGGTAAGCGATGGGCGGCCGGCGCCTGACGGCCAGACCGCCCGTTAGCACGGCCTGATATATGTCGATGAGCCCGTTGTACTGACAGGGCCAGTGAACGCCGGGAACAATATCGATTGGACGATAACCCCGAACTTAGGTAACGATCTCATTTGTACGATTACCAACGCCACGCCAAGGGCGACGTTGACTCTTCTAAAGACAGTAGTCAACGACAGTGGTCGCACG
>NZ_JMTZ01000111.1 GCF_000731095.1 Lysobacter antibioticus
AGTTCCAGCTGCGCGAGGCGATGCTGCCGTCGCTGTCGGTGGAGCTGTCGGTGAAGTTCACCGTCAGGCCGCTGGCGCTGGAGCTGAAATTCGCCACCGGTGCGACATTGGCGCCCGGGTCGGCGCGGAATGCCGCCATCGCCGCCTTGGTCTGCACCAGCACGCGCTGGTTGTGGTTCACATCGGCCGTGCCCATCGCCACGCCGCCATAGGTGACGTCCGGGTTGGACCAGTAGTTCAGGCGGGTGCAGGCCGTGCCCGGGCACTGGTAGGCCATGATGGTGCGCCAGCGAGCGCCCTGCGCGGGCATGTACTGGTAACCGTGACCGTAAGCGTAAGGCAGCGTATTCGGATCGTTTTGCTGGTTGTGACGGGCCGACAACAGATGGCCGATCTCGTGAGCGAAGCTGTAGTAGCCTGTCGCGCAATCGTAGTGCACGGTCGCGAACGCGGTGGCGGCGTTCGAACCGATCGCGGCCGCGCGGCCGCAGTTGCTGTCGTCGTTGATGACCAGGACATTGACGTCGGCAGCATTGGCGTCGCGGGTACCGTGGATGTCGTCCATGTAACCGTCGTTGGTACCTTCGAAGCGGTCCACGTCGGTGGCGTGGCCGTCGCCGACCGAGGTGTATTGGACGGTGCGGTAGTTGGCCAGCACCATGTTGATGCCGACGTTGGAATTGACGTAGCCCTGGTTGCTTTCGGCGACGGCCAGTTCGACCAGCGCCTCCATATCGCCGCCATAGGCCGTGACCGCGTCGTTGGTCGCGACCACCTGCACACGGATAGTGGCGGTGGCTCCGGGCTCGGTCGCGGCCGGGCCGACCAGGCCGCCGCTGCGGGCGGCCTGCGTGGCGGCCGCGCGCATGTCGATCTGGGGCAGGCTCGCCTCGTTGTAGTCGGCGGCATGATCGGGCGGCATGCGGGTTTCGTCGACCTCGATCACCGCATGGCTGCCGTCGGCGAGCGGACGGATGCGATACAGCTGGCCGTCGACGCGGACGTTGCCGGTGACGCCGTTGCCGCGGCGCACCAGGGCGACCGAGTTGCGTTCGTCGTGACGCACTTCGCGCGCAGTGCGGGCGGCGGCCTTGCCGGTACCGCGCAGGTGGCCCATCCAGACCGTGCTGCCGCCGCGGGTTTCGCGGACGTTGTCGAGCACGGCGTTGACCAGGTGGCCGCCGAGCTGCAGTTCGATTTCGCGCGTCTGCGCGCTGACCACGGCGGCATCGGCGCGCTTGAGCCGCAGCGAGGCGGTGGCCGGCGCGGCGGCCAGGCTCTGCGCACGGCCTAGGGCGGACGAGCCCTGGCTGCCGGCGATACCGGCGCGCGGCGTGGCGTCGCCGACGAACAGCGGTTGTGCGGCGAAGGCCGGCAGTGCGGCGATCGCGGATGCGAGTACGGCGACGCGAGCGGTGTTCAGGCCGCGCGCACGGACGCGGTTGCGAGACTTGCTGGTCATTGGTGGAACCCCCGAAGGAAGTAAAGCCGCAAACGCGGCCGAAAGGTGATCGCCGGAACATCGAAGGCAGGCGGCCTGTTCGCCAGTACCTGTTCGCCCTCGTGCCCCGATCTGGCGTTTCGTGATTGCGGATCGAGTCGTCGTCCCTCCGCACTTCGACGCTAACGTTTCGCGCAAGGCCGCGGCAACGGTTTGGCCTGCGATTAGACGGCACCGTTCGTGATGCAGGTCATGCATCGGAAAACTCTTTCGCGCAGGCGAAATCCGCCGCTCGCGGAGCGATAAAACCTCCGCGCGACGGCGCCTTTCGCGCAACAAAAAACCCCGGCTTTTGCCGGGGTTTTTTTGTGCTTCGCAGCGAAGATTGCGTGCCTTGCGTCAATGAATTTCTTGCAGTCTTGCTGGAGGTTCCGGCGACGCGTCGCGCCGGCGATTACTTCTCGATGACCTCCGGCCCGCGGATGATCGGATCGAGCGCGATGTGGTTGTCGGGCTCGATGAACTGCACGTCCGGATCGGCGGCGAAGGCCTGCATCAGGCGCTGCGCGCCGGCGCGGTCGAGCGCCGGGCTGACGCTGAACACGTCGGCGTTGATGCCCATGCGGTGCTTCCAGGTCAGGGTCGGGGCGCCCCCCTTGCCGGCCACGCCTTGCAGGCGTTGCGCGGTCTGGTTCAGGCGCGTCTGCACCGTGCCTTGCTGCTTGAGCGGCGCGCTGTCGTCGCGGTACTTGACGATGAACTGCGCGAACGGGCCGCCGCCGGCGGGTTCGCCGACCTGGGCCGGCGCCCGCTTCGGGTTCGGATTCACTTCCGGATTGACTTCGGAATTCACTTGGGATCTCGCGCCGGGAGTGTTGTCGGGAGTGGTGCTGGAGGCCATGCAGGCGGTCATCGCAATGGAGAGGAACAAGGCCGTGGACGACAGCCACAACGTACGGATCGGGAACGGCATGCGGGCTTCTCCTGTGAGCGGGTATCGATGGAACGCATGAACCTGAGGTTCGGGGTTGCATCTTGCGATGAAAAGATCGGGCATCGCGACCGGTCGCGGCCCGCTGCCGGCGACGTTCAGAGCTTACTCCCCGCGTTCGTTGGCGGACGTGAGCGCGCTATCTGGCACAGCCGGAAGTCGGCGTGCGTTCACCTCGGTGACTGCGCGCGAGCCTAAAAAAAAGAACCCCGGTCGAAACCGGGGTTCTGAACGTCGGCAAGCCTCACGGGCAGCCTGCCGGCGGGTTTAGAACGTGATGCTCCAGGTGTCGATGCGACCGGTGTCCTGCGAGGCGTTGTCGTTGACGCGCAGCTTCCAGGTGCCGTTGAGCGTTTCGCTCGACAGGTTCTTGGTGAAGGTGCCGACGACGTTGTCGGTGCCCGAGCCGGTGCGGTTGTGGATGTTGTAGAGCGTGCCGTCCGGCGCGACCAGGTCGACCTTCAGGTCGCCCTTGTAGGTGTGGACGATGTTGACCGAGATCGAAGCATTGCTCGGCGCGTTGCCGGTGCGGCCCGACACGGCGATGCTGCTTTCGACCGTGGCGTTGTCGCGGATGGCGACGTCGGTGCCGTTGGTGTAGGTCTGCACACCGGTCGGCGGGGTGCCGCCGCCGAGCGCGTCGAGCGCGGCCTTGGCGTTGACGATGCCGGCGCCGCAACCGCCCGAGCAGGCGCCCGGGAGCGCACGCGCGGTGTTCTTGAGCAGGGTCTCGATTTCGGCCGGGGTCTTCGGCGTGGTCGCCTTCGACTGCAGCAGTGCGACCACACCGGCGACGTGCGGCGAAGCCATCGAGGTGCCGCTCATGTACACATACTGCTCGGCGCCCTGGGTGGTGGTGCCGCCGTTGTGGGTCGAGGCGATCTGGTCGCCCGGCGCCGACACGTCGATGCCGGTGCCGTAGTTCGAGAAGCCCGCCTTGGCGCCGGCCGAGGTGGTGGCCGCGACCGCGATGACGTTGGCGCAGTTGGCCGGCGTCGAGGTCGAGACGTTCGCGCTTTCGTTGCCGGCGGCCACGACGATGGTGGTGCCGCGGCCGACCGCGCCGTTGATCGCGGTCTGGTAGCTGCTCGGGCAGGCGCCGCCGCCGCCCAGGCTGAGGTTGATCACTTCGGCCGGATTGGCGTTGGCCGGGATGCCCGACACGCTGCCGCCCGAAGCCCAGACGATGGCGTCGGAGATGTCGGAGTCGTAACCGCCGCAGCGGCCGAGCACGCGCACCGGCACGACCTTGGCGTTGAACGCGGTGCCGGCGACGCCCTTGGCGTTGTTGGTCACCGCGGCGACGGTACCGGCGACGTGAGTGCCGTGCCAGCTCGAATCGCTGGCGTCGACGTCGTAGCCGGGCTGGTCGCACTCGGTGGCGTTGTTCCAGTCGCCTTCGTCGTTCGGGTTCGAATCGCGGCCGTCGCCGTCGCGCGAGACGAAGGTGTCGGTAATGAAGTCGTAGCCCGGCAGGATGTTGGCGTTGAGGTCGCTGTGCGGGGTGATGCCGGTGTCGAGCACGGCAACGACCGCGCCGCTGCCGGTGGAGACGTCCCAGGCCTGGTCGACGCGCATGCCGCCGTTGGCGCCGTTGAAGCCGTACTGCACGCCGTAGTGAGTGTCGTTCGGGGTCAGCAGGGCATGGCGGCGCACGTCGACTTCGACGAAGTCCACGTTCGGGTCGGCGGCGATCTGGCGCATCAGCGATTCGGCCTCGGCGCGATCGAGCGCACGGTCCGCGCGCACCACATCGGCGCCGATGGCGGTGCGGCGCAGGTGCTTCAGGCCGAGCGCGGCCTTGCCCTTGACCTTGCCGGCCGATGCGGTCGCGGCGGTGCTGAGCGCGCTCTGCACGCTCGCGGCGCTGCTGCGCTCGACGCTGCCGTCGCGGTACTTGACGATGAATCGGTCGAACTTGGCGGCGGTCTGCAGGCCGCTGAGGTTGACGCGCTCGGCGGCGAAAGCCGAGCCGGCGACGGTCGAAGCCAGCACCAGGGCGGTGGCGGCGGCAAGGGCGTGTACGCGATTCGAACGAACGGACATCTGTTGAGAACCCCTAAACTGAAGTAGCCGCAGTACGGCGGAGTCGTCCGGTGGACCGTCGGCAACGACGAGGACGCCGCGATGCCCGGACTTGTTCGCGAAGCGCATCCGGCGAAAGCCGATGCGATCCGTCGATCCACGCTAACGATTGCGCGGCCGCAACGACAAGAGATCGACGTCACCGTTTTGTGGCGTAAAAGTGAAGCAAATCACGCATTTGTTACGCACTTGTGTGGCGAGCGTCACAACGTAAAAACGTAAAAACCCCCTACCTCAGGCGCGAAAAAGTGTCGCCGGACACATCTTCGTGGGAGCCGTCCTGGACACCGCGATGACGCGATGCCCGGGTGATCCATCCGCAACGCCGAGCCCGCATTGCGCCGCTGCAAGCCGCCATGCTTCAACCCGGCACGCGTTCAGCGACTGCGCATTCAGCGACCACGCGTCCGGACGTCGAAGCGCACCCGGAGCGCCGCTGCATCGCGCGTACGCGGGGTATTCGTCCGAACCGATGCCCTGCCCCGCGCGGCAAAAAAAGACCCCGGCCGAAGCCGGGGTCGGTGTTGCGCCTGGGTCTATGCGGACCGTCGGCCCGCCATCAGAACGTGATGCTCCAGGTGTCGATGCGGCCGACGTCGACCGCCGCGGCATCGACCGCGCGCAGCTTCCAGGTGCCGTTGAGCGCTTCGCTGGACAGGTTCACCGTGAACGTGCCGCTGACGTTGTCGGCGCTGCCGCCGCTGCGGTTATGGATGTTGTAAACCGAACCGTCCGGCGCGATCAGGTCGACCTTCAGGTCGCCCTTGTACGGGTGGATGATGTTGACCGTCACCGAAGCGTTGCTCGGCGCGTTGCCGGTGCGGCCCGACACCGCGATGCTGCTCGACACGCCGGTCGTGTTGTTGTCCGGAATGTTGTAGTCGGTGCCGTTGCTGTAGGTCTGCGTGCCCGGGTTCGGGGTGCCGCCGAGCGCATCCAGCGCCGCCTTGGCGTTGACGATGCCCACGCCGATCGGCTGGTCCGGCGTCTGCGGGAAAGCGCGCGCGGTGTTCTTGAGCAGGGTTTCGATTTCGGCCGGGGTCTTCGGCGTCGTCGCCTTGGCCTGCAGCAGCGCGACCACGCCGGCGACGTGCGGCGTCGCCATCGAGGTGCCGCCGTAGGACGCATAGCTCTCAGCGCCCGGGGTGGTGGTGCCGGCGTTGAGCGTCGACAGGATGTTCGAACCCGGGGCGGCGATGTCGACCACCGCGCCGTAGTTCGACTTCTGCGTGCTGCTCCACACCGAACGCGCACCGGCGCTGTCGACCGCGCCGACCGTGATCACGCCGGTGCAGTTGGCCGGACGCGCATCGGCGGCATTGCCGTTGTTGTTGCCGGCGGCGACGACGACGGTGGTGCCGCGCGAGACAGCGCCGTTGATCGCGGCCTGGTAGGTCGAACCGCAGGCGCCGGAACCGCCGAGGCTCATGTTGATGACTTCGGCCGGGTTGGCGTTGGCCGGCACGCCGGAAACGGTGCCGCCCGAGGCCCAGGTGATGGCGTCGGCGATGTCGGCCAGGCTGCCGCCGCACTTGGCGAGCACGCGCACCGGTACGACCTTGGCGTTGTACGCGGTGCCGGCCACGCCCTTGGCGTTGTTGGTCACCGCCGCGACGGTGCCGGCGACGTGGGTGCCGTGCCAGCTCGAATTGCTGTTGTAGGTGCGGCCGCACTCGCCGGCGACGAACCAGTCGCCCTGATCGCTCGGATCGGAATCGCGGCCGTTGCCGTCGCGCGCGGCGGTGGCGTCGCTGACGAAATCGTAGCCGGGCAGGATGTTGGCGTTGAGGTCGGTGTGGCTGACGATGCCGGTGTCGATCACGGCCACGACCACGCCGGTGCCGGTGCTGATGTCCCAGGCGGTGGTGGCGTTGATGCCGGCGTCGGCATCGGTATAGCCCCACTGCTCGCCGAAGCGGGTGTCGTTCGGGGTGGCGGTCGGATACATGCGCGCGTTCGGCTCGACGTATTCGACGTTCGGGTCGGCGGCGATCTGGCGCATCAGCGATTCGGCTTCGACGCGGTCGAGCTTGCGGCCGGCGCGGACCACGTCCGAACCGAGCGCGGTGCGGCGCAGGTGCTTGAGGCCGAGCGCCTTGCCCTTGCCGGCGAAACCGGTCGCGGCGCTGCTCAGCGAACGCTCGAGGGTGGCGGCGTTGCTGCGCTGGGCGCTGCCGTCGCGGTATTTGACGATGAATTCGTCCTGGCTTTCATTGGCCAGGGCGGCGAGGTTGATGCGATCGGCGGCGAAGGCGGACATCGCGACGCAGGACAGCGCGGTCACGGTGGCGGCGGCGAGCGCGTGCTTGCGCATCGCGCGCATGGAACGATCGGACATGGATGGAACCCCCAAAAACGAAGTGCCGAATGACGGCGTCAACGCGCGGTGGTCTGCCTCGAACCGATGTTGAGTCGTCCGCGACAGCGTCCGCGCTGTTTGTGTACGGACTCGCTATGACCCGGTCCGCGTTATCACGCTAAGCGCTGGACAAATGTGCCTTCAAGCCGGCGCGGGCCAATTAACAGGGCCCCGGACGTGTCTTCTGTCACGCATTCCGACAGTGCGCGGGCGCATGCGGCTTCGCCGTGGGAAACATGAACGCGTCGCACCGGTGCCGCAGCGGCGCGATGAATGGCCTCGCCGAGAGACAGGACGAGGCATGCCGGCGACAGCCCTCGGCCGTGTCGGTTCAGCGTGTTCAGGTCGCTAAGCGGCGTGCCGGCGGAGGGCGGCGACGCGCGGTTCGAACGGCAGCGGCGGTGCCGCAGCTCCGTTCAGAGCATGCCGGTTTCGAGCCGGGCGGCCTCGGACATCATGTTGCGGTTCCACGGCGGGTCGAACACCAGCTCGACGTCGGCCTCGGCCACGGTCGGGATCATCTCGAGCTTGGCGCGCACGTCGTCGACCAGGATGTCGCCCATGCCGCAGGCCGGCGCGGTCAGGGTCATGCGGACCTCGACCGTGCGCTGGCCGTCGTCGCGGTGCTTGACGGTGGCCTCGTAGACCAGGCCCAGCTCGACCACGTTGATCGGGATCTCCGGGTCGAAACAGGTGCGCAGCTGCCGCCACACCAGTTGCTCGACGGCTTCGTCGTCGGCGCCTTCGGGCAATTCCAGCGGTTCCGGCGGCTCCTTGCCGATCGCGTCGGCGTCGCGGCCGGCGATGCGGAACAGGTTGCCTTCGACGAAAACGGTGTAACTGCCGCCGAGGGCCTGGGTGACATAGCCGACGCTGCCCGCGGGCAAGGTGACCTGGTCGCCCTGGGGCACCAGGACGACGGCGCAATCGCGCTCGAAACGGACGGGTTCGCTGCTGCGGGAATACATGGCGGAAAGATGGGGATGCCGTGCCGCAGCACAAGTCGCACCATTCTACCGGGCTGGGGCCGCTATGCTGTAGGGCTTGCCCCGCCCACAGTGTTCCGCCCATGACCGTCGCCCACCCGACCGAACAGCGCAGCCCAGCCTCGGCCGATCGCCGCGAACGCCGCATCACCCCGTTTTCCTGGCTGCTGCTGTTGCTCGGCACCTTCGGTTTCGCGGCGTTCTGGGTGTTGTTTTCGGTCGCCTACGACCATCAGTTCAGTTGGATGGCGGTGTTCGGGGCGCTCGACATCGCCTGGATGCTGCGCCTGGGCGGCTGGCGCCCGGGCCCGCGCCGGGCGGCACTGGGCCTGGCGGCGACCGCCGTGATCGTCGCGGTGGCCAACTGGGGCATCGCTTCGTCCCAGGTCGGCGCCATGCTCGGGCTCGACCCGCTCGAGGCGGCGACCAAGCTGGGGCCGCATTTCGCCTGGACCCTGATCCAGCTAGCCAACACCGGCACCGACCTGGCCTGGCTGGCCGCGGCCGCGGTGGTGGCGGTGCTGGCTTCGCGCTGAGCTTGGCGTTTGGGGCAGGGGTTTCTGCCCCTGTAGGAGCGGCGTGAGCCGCGACCACGGGACGCACAGAAACAACAACGCCCCTCGACACCTATCGAAGCCTCTCGCTTGCGCAGGGGTAAGAGCGGCGTCCTACTGGATTTCCTTCGGTCACAAGCCGCGATCAAGGAACGCGCAGAAACATCAACGCCGGTGTCGTTCATCGAAAGCGGCGTGCCGTCGCGGGGGTAGGAGCGGCGCGAGCCGCGACCGCACCGTTTCGGTCTCGCGGTGCATCGTTCAAGCAGGATCAGGATCAAACGCCTAAAGCTTCCGCCACTAAAGCGGCGGGTAACTTTCTTTT
>NZ_JMTZ01000112.1 GCF_000731095.1 Lysobacter antibioticus
AAAAGAAAGTTACCCGCCGCTTTAGTGGCGGAAGCTTTTATCGTTTGATCCTGATCCTGATCCTGATCCTGATCCTGATCTTGCTTGAGCGAGGCGCCGCGAGACCGAAACGACGTGGTCGCGGCTCGCGCCGCTCCTACCCCGCGCGAAAATACGCCGCTTCGATGTGTGGCATTTGGCGTTGTTGGTCCTGCGCGTCCCGTGGTCGCGGCTCACGCCGCTCCTACAAGGGATGGATTCTTCCGCCCGGCCATCATGCCCATCACGCGCACCAAGGCGCCGACAGGCCGCACCTGATCAATGCATAGCCGGAGCCGCCGGCCGCGGCTCCCGCCGCAGGGCGACGGTTTCCCAGCCCGCGACGATCATCAACACCGCGCTGGTCGCCGCACCCAGGGTCAACGGCGACAGATGCAGTGGCGCGCTCGCGAAGGCCAAGGCGGCCAGCATCAGCAGGCCGACGCAATGCGAGAACGGCGGGAAGCGACGGGTGTTGGTGACCCACTTGAACAAGGCGCAACCCAGCAGGTACAGCGCCGGTCCGCCGATGATCGCGGCGATGCCGGCGCCGTCGGCGTGGTCGGGATGGACCAGCACCAGTTCGTCGGCGACCGCGCACACCACGATCCCGCCGACGATCAGCAGGTGCAGGTAGGTGTAGGCGTTGCGCGCCTGGCGGGCCTGCCGGGTCTGGTCGGTCTGCTGCAGCATGCGATGGGTCGCGCGCTCGGCGCCGGTGTCGAAATAGATCCACCACATCGCCACGCTGCCGAGGAAGGCGATGCAGAACGCGGCCACCGCGGTCGGGTTCCATTCGAGTTTGGCGAAGGTGGCGCCGGTAATCAGGATGGATTCGCCCAGGGCGATGATGATGAACAAGCCGCAGCGCTCGGACAGATGCGCGCCTTCGACGTCCCAGTCCGACAGCGAGGAACGGCCTAGGCCGGGCACGCGGAAGTAGGCGAGGGGGCCGAGGTATTCGATCGCCACCGCGACCAGCCACCAGGCGATCCGCGACTCCGGTTCGGCCAGGCCGCCGAGCACCCAGAACACCGCCGACAGCGACAGCCAGATCAAAATACGCACGAAATTGCGGAAATTGCCCGGGCTGCGCCCGCCGCGCAGCGCCCACAGCATGAACGCGGTGCGCCCGACCTGCATCGCCGCGAACACGATGCCGTAAGCGAGACCGCGCTCGGCGAAGGCCTGCGGCAGCGACGACGACAGCAGCAGGCCGCCGAACATCAGGGCGAAGATCATCAGCCGCACCGGCACCTTGTCCGGGGCGAGCCAGTTGGTGACCCAGGAGGTGAAGATCCACAGCCACCACACCCCCAGGAACAGCAGGCCGGTGCGCAGCGCGCCGACCGCGGTGAGGTTTTCGAGCAGGGTGTGGGACAACTGGGTGATCGCGAACACGAACACCAGGTCGAAGAACAGTTCGCTGAAGCCGACCTTGGCGTGGCCTTCGCGGATGCGCAGCAGGGTAGTGCGGGCGGGAGTCATGGCGGCATCTGCGATTCGGCCGTGCAGCTTAGCCGCGCGAGAGCCTCCACCATAGCAACAGCGCGACCGCGGCCGGCCCGCCGAACACCGCCAGGAAGATCGGCAGTTCCTCGGCGACGCTGTAGCCCGCGCGCGCCACGCCGATCCACAGGTTGATCGCCGCGCCGATGAACCACAGCGGCAGGAACAGCTTCAACGCGGTCAGCAGCGGCCCGGGACCCGGGCCGCCGAGCAAGCGCGCGGCCAGCAGGCACAGCGCCAACAGGACCAGACCGCCGAGTATCACCATCACCGTATGCATCGCGTCTCCCTTGTGAGTGCCGCCGTTCGCGCCCCTGTCGCCGCCGCCGCGCAGGCGCGTGGCAGGGCGTGGTCGGCCCATGGTTGGCGGCGGCGCGTGCAGGCGACGTGCAGGCGGTCGCCGCATCGCTCAGCGGGTGGTGTAGCCGCCATTGGCGAAGATGGTTTGGCCGGTGATCCACCAGCCGTCGGTGACCAGGAATTTCACCAGCGGGGCGATATCGCGGATCTCGGTCAGGCCGCTTTGGGTGCGGCTGCTCAGCGCCGCCGCGGTGGCGTGGTAGGCCGCCGATTCCTTGGACTCGGCCGGGTAGAAGAACGGCGTGTCCATCGGTCCCGGGCCGATCGCGTTGACCGAGATGCCGCGTTCGCCGAACTCCTTGGAGGCGGCGCGGGTGAAGTGCTCGATCGGCGCCTTGCTGCCCGGGTACACCGCGTAGAACGGCGTGTATGCGGCCAGCAGCGAGCTGACGATGGTGCAGACGTTGCCGTCGTCGGCGAGCTGCTTGCCGGCCTGCTGGATGAAGAAGAACGCGGCCTTGGAATTGACCGCGAACATGCGGTCGTACTCGGTCTCGCTCACCTCGACCAGCGGCTTCTTGATGACCATGCCGGTGGTATTGACGGCGATGTCGATCTTGCCGAAGCGCGCCTTGGCCGCGTCGAACAGCTTTTCGACCTCGTCGGGCCGGGTCAGGTCGCCCTGGTGGGCGAAGGCGTCGGCGCCGGCGCTGCGCAAGGCGGCGACGGTGTCCTCGGCGGCGGTGCGGGTGGCGTCGCTGTTGTAGTGGACGGCGATGCCGGCGGCGCCGCCCAGGGCGAGCTCGCGCGAGATCAGGCCGCCGAGGTTCTTGGCGCCGCCGCCGATGACGACGGCCTTGCCGTGGAGGGAACGATCGGGCATGGGGAGGGACTCCGTTGGGCTGAAGGAGCGGGGCGGGGGCCGCCGCGGACGTTGACGCGAATGTGATCGGAATCATGTTTAGCTCGCCCCACGTCCGTTGCGCTTCCACGATGTCCGAGCCGCTTTCAATTTCTCCGCCGACCGTGGCGGCCGATGCCTCCGCTCGCGGCGAGTCCGCGCTGGGCGCGGCCGCGGTGCGCGACTGGCTCGGCGTGCGCCGGCTCTCGTTCAATCGCGAGCTGACCCTGGCGCCGGGCCTGGAATTCGCCTTCGCCTCGGAGAGCATCGCCGAGCCGACGCAATGGCGCCTGCAGCACGACCGCCATACCCTGATCGTCCATCTCGACGGTTCGATGCGGCGCCTGGACACGCGGATCGAAGGCGTCGGGCGTTTGCGCCTGCCGCCCGCGGCCGGCGATCTGTGGCTGATCCCGGCCGGCCGCCGCTATCAGGGCGAGGCGCTAGGCGGCGAGATCGCCTACGCCGAGCTCACGATCGATCCGGCCCGCTTCGGTCCCTGCCGCGATGGCGCCGCCGACCTCGCCGCGCGCATGAAGCAGCGCGATCCCTTCGTGCACGGCCTGGCCGCGCGCCTGGCCGCACTCTGCGACCAGGGCGACGACCTGGCGGCGATGCTGCGCGAAGCCTTGGGCCAGGCCTTGGGCCTGCATTTGTTGCGCGAGTACGGCCGCAGGCCCGCCGTAGTGGCCGCGACCGCGCCGCGCCTGCAACCGGCGCAACGGCAGCGGATCGAGGACTACATTCAGGCGCAGTTGGACCAGCCGATCCGGCTGTCCGCACTCGCGGCGATCGCCGGACTCAGCGTGCACCGGCTGCTGGTCGCGTTCCGCGCCGCCTTCGGCGCGACCCCGATCCAGTACGTGCTCGGCGAACGCCTGCGCCGGGTCTGCCTGCGCCTGCGCGACAGCGACGAGGACATCGCCACCATCGCGTTGGAGACCGGTTTCGCCAGCCACAGCCATCTGTCGATGGCGTTCAAGAAGCGCTACGGCCTGGCGCCGCGCGACTATCGCCTGCAGTCCCGCTAGGCCGGCGCGCCCGCGGGCCGCGCCACAGTTCGCCGCCCCTGCCATCGGTCATGACGACGAAACGCCCATGGGTGTAAGCGCCGCGGCGGCTAGCATCGATCCTGTCAGGACACGCCCGGCGATCCGCGCCGCGCCGTCCTTCCTCCGCACGGGACCCATCGATGCTCACCATTCGCGACCTCACCAAGACCTATGCCAACGGCGTGCGTGCGCTGGACGGCATCTCGCTGGATATCCCGCGCGGCATGTTCGGCCTGCTCGGCCCGAACGGCGCCGGCAAGTCCTCGCTGATGCGCACCCTGGCGACCCTGCAGGAGGCCGACGCCGGCAGCGCCACGCTCGAGGGCGCCGACGGCCGCCCGATCGACGTATTGCGCGACAAGGACACGGTGCGGCGGCAATTGGGCTACCTGCCGCAGGACTTCGGCGTCTATCCGAAGGTCAGCGCCGAGGACCTGCTCGAACATTTCGCCGTGCTCAAGGGCCTGACCCAGCGCAAACAACGGCGCGAGGTGGTCGACGGCCTGCTGCATCAGGTCAACCTGTGGAACGCGCGCAAGCAGAAGCTCGGCACCTTTTCCGGCGGCATGCGCCAGCGCTTCGGCATCGCCCAGGCCCTGCTCGGCGACCCGCGCCTGGTCATCGTCGACGAACCCACCGCCGGCCTCGACCCCGAGGAACGCAATCGTTTCCTTAATCTGTTGGCCGAGATCGGCGAGAACGTCGCGGTGATCCTGTCCACCCACATCGTCGAGGATGTGACCGACCTCTGCCCGACCATGGCCATCGTCAACAAGGGCAAGGTCTTGCTGACCGGCGAGCCGAACGCGGCGATCGCCGCCGTGGCCAACCAGGTGTGGCGCAAGCAGGTCACCAAGGCCACCTTGGCCAGCTACGAAACCCGTTACACGGTGTTGTCGACGCGCCTGGTCGCCGGCCAGCCGGTGATCCACGTGTTCAGCAAGGACCGCCCGGAGGAGGGCTTCGAGCCGGTGGCGCCGGACCTGGAAGACGTGTATTTCCAGCGCCTGCGCCAGCACGCGCGCGTCGCGGCTTGAGCGGGGCGCCATGATGATCGCCGAATTCTTCCGTTTCGAGTTGCGCCAACAGCTGCGCGCGCCGCTGTTGTGGCTTATTTCCCTGTTGTTCGGGCTGCTCGCCTTCGCGATGACCAGTTCCGACGCGGTGCAGATCGGCGGTGCCATCGGCAACGTCAACCGCAATGCGCCGTCCACCGTGATCATGGCGCTGAGCTATTTCAGCCTGCTCGGCCTGTTCGCCATCGCCAGCTTCATCGCCGCCGCGCTGCTGCGCGACTTCGAGCTCGGCACCGCCGACCTGTTTTTCTCCAGCCCGATGCGCAAGCGCGACTTCCTGATCGGCCGTTTCTCCGCCGCCCTGGTCGCCTGCCTGTTGGTGTTCGCGATGGTCGTCGCCGGCCTGATGATCGCGCCGCTGATGCCATGGATAGACCCGGAGCGGCTCGGGCCGTTCTCGCTGATGCCGTATCTGTGGGGCCTGTGCGTGGTGGTACTGCCGAACCTGTTGTTCATCGGCGCGCTGCTGGCCTTGCTCGCGGTGACCGCGCGCAACCTGCTGGTGGTCTACCTCGGGGTGATCGCGTTCTTCATCTTGTACCGCCTCGGCCGAGGCCTGGCCACCGACCTCGACAACGAGTGGCTGGCGGTGATGATGGATCCGTTCGGGATCACCGCGTTGCGCCGTACCCTGCGTTACTGGTCTTCGGCTGAACTCAATACCGCGATCCCGAGCCTCGACCGTTTCCTGCTGGCCAATCGGCTGGTCTGGAGCAGCATCGGTCTGGCGCTGGCGGCGACCGCCTTCGCCCTGTTCAAACCGCAGCGCACCGCCACCGGCAAGGGCTGGTTCCGGCGCAAAAAGCGCTTCGCGCCGGTGGCGAAGACGCCGTCGACCGTGGTCGCGCCGCGGGTGCAGCCCGCCTTCGGTACCGGCAGCGCCGTCGCCCAGTTCCTGCATGCTTTGCGCTTCGACACCGTCGGCGTGCTCAAGAGCGTGCCGTTCCTGATCATGCTGGCGTTCGCGGTCGCGAACCTGCTCGGCAGCGCCGGCGCCATGCGCAGCCTGTTCGGCACCGAAACCTATCCGACCACCTCGGTGATGATCGGCGCGCTGCAGGACACCTTCGGCTTCATGGTCGTGTTCATCGTGATGTTCTACGCCGGCGACCTGGTGTTCAAGGAACGCGGGGTGAAGCTGGCCGAGGTCACCGATGCCATGCCGGTGCCGAACTGGGTGCCGCTGTTGAGCAAGGCCGCGACCCTGGTGTTGGTGGTGCTGATCTTCCAGGCCATCGGCAGCCTCGGCGCGATCGGCTACCAGCTCGCCAAGGGCTATCGCCAGCTCGAACCGCTGCTGTACGCCAAGGCCTTGTTGCTCGATTCGGTTCCCTTCGTGCTGATGGGCGGCCTGGCCCTGGTGCTGCAGGTGCTGACCAACAACAAGTTCATCGGCTACGGCGCGCTGATCCTGGTGGTGGTGCTGCAGTCCGTCTTCGGCCTGCTGCACTTCGAGCACAACCTGTACAACTTCAGCCGCGCCTCCGAAGCGCCGTACTCGGACATGAACGGTTACGGTCAGTTCCTCGGCGCACGCCTGTGGTTCCAGGCGTACTGGGGCTTGTTCGTCGCAGCCTTGCTGACCCTCGCCGCGGTGTTCTGGGTGCGCGGCGTGTCGCCGAGCCTGCGCGATCGCCTCGCCCTGGCGCGCAGCCGCCTGCGCGGCGCGCCCGGCATCGTCCTGGCCGCGTTCGCTCTGGCTTGGGTCGGCGCCGGCAGCTATATCTTCTGGAACACTAACCTGCTCAACCGCTACGTGCCCTCGGACGTGGCGATGGACGAGCAGGTGCGTTACGAGAAGGAGTACCGCAAGTACAAGGGCCTGGCCCAGCCGCGCATCCTCGCCGTCGAGGTCGACGTCGACCTGCATCCGGAAACCTTGAGCGTGTCCAGCAAGGGCCGCTACCGCATCGCCAACCCGCATGCGCAGCCGATCGGCGAGTTCCACATCACCGTCGATCCCGAGCAGCGCATCACCGCCCTGGAGTTCGGCGGCGCCAAGCTGAGCCACGACGACCAGCGCCTGGGTTATCGCATCTACCAGCTCGACCGGCCGATGCAGCCAGGCGAACAGCGCGAACTGCGTTTCGCCCAGTCGTATGCGCAGCGCGGTTTCGGCAACGAGCCGGACAACAAGGCCATCGTCGCCAACGGCAGCTTCTTCAACTCCGCGGCCTTTCCGCACTTCGGCTACAACGAGAACCGCCAGCTCGCCGACCGCAACGAGCGCCGCAAGCGCGGCGTCGCCGAGGTGCAGCGCATGGCCAAGCTCGAAGATAAGGCGGCGCGCGGCAACCACTACATCGGCGGCGATGCCGACTGGATCGACTTCAAGACCACGGTCTGCACTGCGCCCGACCAGATCGCGCTGGCCCCGGGGTATCTCAAACGCGAATACCGCCGCGACGGGCGCCGTTGCTTCGACTATGCGATGGACCAGCCGATGCTGCCGTTCTACGCTTATCTGTCGGCGAAGTGGCAGGTCAAGCGCGCCGAACACGGCGGTATCCCGGTCGAGGTCTATTACGATCCGAAACACGCCTATAACGTCGACCGCATGATCGACGGCGTCAAACAATCGCTGGACTACTTCCAGGCCCAGTTCACCCCGTACCAGCATCGCCAGGTGCGCATCATCGAGTTCCCCGGCTACGCCCGTTTCGCCCAGAGCTTCGCCAACACGATTCCGTTCTCCGAATCGATCGGCTTCATCGCCGACCTGCGCGACACCAGCGCCATCGACTACGTGTTCTACGTGACCGCGCACGAAGTCGCGCACCAATGGTGGGCGCACCAGGTGATCGGCGCCGACCTGCAGGGTTCGACCATGCTGTCGGAATCGCTGTCGCAGTACTCGGCGTTGATGGTGATGGAGAAGGCCTATGGCCGCGCCAAGATGCGCCGCTTTCTCAAGTACGAACTGGACAACTACCTGTCCGAGCGCAGCGCCGAGCGGGTCGAGGAACTGCCCTTGTACCGGGTCGAGAACCAGCCCTATGTGCATTACCGCAAGGGCTCGCTGGTGTTCTACCGCCTGCGCGAAGACCTGGGCGAGGCCGCGGTCAATCGCGCGCTCAAGCGCTTCCTGCAGGACAAGGGCTTCCAGCAACCGCCGTACACCACTTCGGCGGAATTGCTGGACTATCTGCGCGCCGAAGCCAAGCCCGAGCAGCAGGCGCTGATCACCGACCTGTTCGAGAAGATCACCTTCTACGACAACCGCGTGGTGAGCGCGAGCACGAACAAGCGCGCCGACGGCAAGTACGAAGTGACCATGCAATTGCACGCCGGCAAGGTCTATGTCGACGGCAAGGGCAAGGAAAGCCCGGCCCGGCTCGACGACTGGATCGAGATCGGCGTATTCGCGCGCGGGCCCTCGGGCGAGGAAGCCGACGAGAAACCGCTGCTGCTGGAGCGTCGCCGGATCACCGAAGGGGAATCGACGATCAAGGTGGTGGTCGGCGAGGCGCCGTATGAGGTGGGGTTCGATCCTTACAACAAGTTGATCGACCGGGTGTCGGCTGACAATCGCCAACGGTTGTAGGCGATGGGCGATGGCCACGGCCGTTGTTGTTGACGCGGTTGTTGCAGTTGCAGTTGCCCTTGCTCTAGTTGTTGCTGTGCGCCGATTCGCACTAGCGAAGGCAATAGAAGACCCGGAGGGCGGCCCGCATGGATGCGGGCCGTTTTTCAT
>NZ_JMTZ01000113.1 GCF_000731095.1 Lysobacter antibioticus
CAAAAGAAAGTAACCCGCCGCTTTAGTGGCGGAAGCTTTTAGCGTTTGATCTAGATATTGCTTGGTCGAGGCGCCGCGACGCCGTCAGAACGCGGTCGCGACTCGCGTCGCTCCTACCCCAAGGCAACGACCGATATCGGCGCGAGGTCGAGACTCCGCGGTCGCGGCTCACGCCGCTCCTACAAGAGGATGACGACTCACACCGCAGCCCCGCACCGCTACTGCAACTGATAAGAGAAACTCAGATTCCAGCGCGCCTTGCGGTCGTCGGCCTCCAGCGGCAGGTCCGCGGTCGGTCGGGCGTAAGCGAAATCGACGTTGTAGTGGCGGTTGTCGGACAGACGGATGCCGAGCCCGACCGAGCCGAGTTTGTCGATCGGCGGGCGGCCTTCGGTCATCGAGACTTGCGCGTGTTGCACCACCAGGTAAGGCGACACCGATTTCAACCAGCGCGACTGCGGGCGGTAGTTGCGGCTGAGTTCCAGCGACAACCCCCAGCCCTTGTCGGCCGACACTTCGCCCGGGTCGTAGGCCAAGGCGAAACGCGAGGCGCCGAAGCTGATCTGCTCGGACGACGGCAAGCGGTTGCGGCTGTACTGGGCGGTGCCGCGCAGGATCGCGAGGTAACGCTGTTCGGCCCAGCTTCGGCTCTGCGCGTAACCGAGGTTGTAGCGCCGAAACGAAACATCGTTCGGCGAGGCGAATTCGACGCCCGCGACGTTGGTCACCGTGCTCGCCGAGGCGCCCCAGGCATCGAGGCCGCGCGCGATCGACAGGCTGATTTGGCGAGCGCTGTTCTTCTTGGCCTTGGTGTAATCCAAGCTCGCCTGCAACACGCGGGTCTTGGAGCGTTGTTGCAGGATCGCACCGGTCGCAGTGTTGCGGTAGGCATCGACCTGATCGGCACCGTAGATGCCGGCGCCGATGAAGATCGAGCGCTCGTTGCGCAGCAGCCATGGATAACGCGCAGCGAACGCGAGGCGGTCCTGTTCGACGCGGTGATCGAGGAAATCCGGCAGCGGCGTACGGCTGGCCGGTTCGCCGCGATAACGCGAGCCGTCGACACGACCGATCCAGCCGTCGCTGCCGAACAACTGCGAATAGCCGGCGCCGTAGAAACGCTCGTCGCCGCGACCGTCGGGATACAGGGTCGACAAGGTCCACTGTTCGGCCAGCGGCGTCAGCGCATTGAGCTGCAGATTCATCAGCCCCTGGGTGCCGGGATGGTTGAACTCCAGCGCCCAAGTGGCGTCGTAGCGCTTGCCGCCGACGTTGAGCTCCAGCGCGGTCGCGCCGTCGGTGGTGGTCGGCGCGGGCACGTTGATCGCCATCTTCGCGCCGGGCAGGAAGCCCAGGATCTGCGAGTAGCGCTCGAAGGTGGCCTGGCGCAACGGCCGGTCGTCGAGGATGTGTTGGGCGATCGCGCGGATCTTGCGCTCGAGCTTGCCCGGCTTGCCGCTCAGGCGCAGCTCGGCGACATAGCCTTCGACCGCGATCACGCGGACCACGCCATTGGCGAAATCCTGGGTGGGCACATAACAGAACGACAGCGCGTAGCCGTGTTCGCGATACAGCTTGCTGCAGGCTTCGGCCGCCTGCAGCAATTCGGCGACGGTGATGCTCTTGCCGGCGAGCGGACTGAACACCGCCGCGACCTGCTCGAACGGGATCGCCTTGACGCCGGACACGTCGAATTTGCTCGGCGTGAGTTGCAACGCCAGCAAAGCGGCCATTTCGGGATTCTGTTGCGGTGCGACCGTGGTGCTGACCTTGGGGTCGGTCTTCGGCAACGGTGCCTGCGGCAGGGTCTGCAGCGGGTTGCCGGTCGGCAGGCGATCCTGGGAATACGCCGGCAAGGTCGAATACAAAAGCGCGGTGACCGTCAGCGCGAGTAGGTAGCGTTTTCCCGAAAGGCCTGTTCGCATGCACGCGCCCCTGCGTTTAGCGTGGTCCATCCAGCGGAAGGTCGGCATTGGAATGGCGCGTCCGCCATGCGGCGGAACGCGCCTCCCCAAGACTCATGCGTTCACCATACGCCGTTGTTGCGCGACGGGAACGGGCCTGTGCCCGTTCCCGCGCGTTGCATCACAAACTTGCGTTCAAGGCTTCTTCTTGAGCAGACCGGTACCGAGCAGGCCACCTTGGTTGGTGGTG
Organism: Lysobacter antibioticus; assembly: GCF_000731095.1. Lineage (GTDB taxonomy): Bacteria > Pseudomonadota > Gammaproteobacteria > Xanthomonadales > Xanthomonadaceae > Lysobacter > Lysobacter antibioticus_B. The sequence continues at coordinate 2,155 of NZ_JMTZ01000113.1, forward strand.
CCGCCGAGCAGGCCGCTGCCGGTGCTGGTGCCATTGAGCCCGGTCGCCCCGGCCACGCCGTTGACGACCGTGCTCAGCCCCTGGGTAACCGGCTGCAAAGGACCATTGACCGCCGCGGTCGCCGTCGTGCCGACTGTGGTCACACCACCGCCGACGCTCGTCACCGCGCCGGCGATCAGGCCGGTGGCCGGCGCCAACGGCGTGGTAGCGCCGGTGCTGGCCAATGCCGAGCCCACGCCGCCGACCGTGCCGCCAAGACCGGCGACGCCGCTGGTCACGCCAGCTGCGGTCACGCCGACCGGATTGGCGATGCTGCCGGCATTGCCCATGCCTGCGGTGATGCCCGCGCCGACCGTGCCGAGGTTGCCGCTGACGCCCTGTACCGCGCCACCGAGCACGCCGGTTGCGCCGCCCGGAATCGGAAGACCGCTGAGCTGCGCGCCGACCGTGCCGCCCGCAGCGGCCACGCCGCTGGTCGTGCCGCCCACGCTACGCGAGACATTCGCGACAAGGTTGCTGCCGCCGCTGCCGCCCGCGGTGCCGCCGTTGGCTTGGCCGATACCGGCAACCGGGGTCAGCACGTTGCTGAGCGCGCCGGTCAGCGCCTGCCCGCTCGGACCTTCGATCAGTCCGCCGACCTTCGGCGCCAAGCCTTTGACCTGCGTGCCGACGCCAGAGACCAAGGCACCGGCGGTGCTGGTCAGGGGCTGGATCGGCGAGCCCTGGAAGGCGCCCACGGTCGCGACCGTCTTGCCGAGGTCGTCGACGGTGGTACCGACGTTGACCACGACGTTGTCGACGCCGGCCGCAGTTGTGCCGACCGGATTGGAGATGTTGCCGATCTGGCCGAGACCGCTGCTGGTCGCTTGACCGAGCGCGGTGATCGTGTCGCCGACATCGTCGACCACAGTGCCCAGCCCCCGCGTGGTCGGAGTGCTGCCGCCGAGCAGAGCCTGATTCGGGATTTGCGCGCCCAGTCCGCTGATCGCGCCGCCTACGCCGCTGATCAGTCCGCCACCGGTGGTGACGACCGAGCCGACTACGCCGCCGGGCGGAGTGGTGGTGCTGCCGGGAGGATTGCCGGGACCGCCAGGCGTGCCGGGGCCACCGGGAGTGCCCGGGCCACCGCCGCCGGAACCGCCACCGCCAGAGCCGCCACCGCCCGAGCCACCGCCGCCGGAACCTCCACCACCCGTGCCGCCGCCTCCTGAGCCGCCGCCGCCCGAACCGCCACCCCCGTCGCCGCCCCCCCCGGGATTAGGATTGAAACTCGATTTGACGCCGCCCGAGCCCGAGCAACCCGTGGTCGATACCGTGACCGTCAGGATGCAGGCTGCAAGCAGGCTGTAGGAAAGGGCTTTACGAATGCTTTGAGATTCCATTGCGTTCCTCCGAATGCAGCCTGAGCTGCCTCGTGCGCGAATGTGTCGCTACGCCTGCGTTCGCTAGGTCGCGATACCGGCAAGCTCCCCTATCACACTTACAGTTGCCGTTCTGGTGTGTAGTGGGTCAAGGCTGCTCCGATTCATCGTTTATAAAATGTGACGTTCATCACGTTTATATAGCGACGTGCGCATATTTCCGATGGCCGGTTAAACGGGTGAGAAAGGGTGATTTTCGTTCATCAATCAGTGCGGAAACGCGCGACCGGCGCAACAACGGACAAGACCCTGCGTAACCGTACGGTTATGCCCTTAAGCGTTCTGAACGCGAATCCAGAAACACAACCCGAACGTGTCTTCTGCGGCGCCGCCCTTAGGCCATCGCGACCATGCCGACGCAGCGCGACCGAGGCCCGCCGCGCGTTTTTCTTGTTTCCGACAACTACGCGGTAAGCGTTATCGGCGTAAGGCAAAACTACGCACGAACGGGTTTCACCACTCGACCGTGCCGCGAACCACCGCTTGCACGCGCCCGCCGATCCACACTTCGCGTTCGTCGTCGATGCGGATCTCGATGCAGCCATCGCGGCCGACCTCGCGCCCCTGGCTGATCTGGTAGGCATCGCCCACCTCGATACGGCCGGCGGCGAGCAAGGCGGTCGCGATCGCCGCATTGGCGCTGCCGGTCACCGGATCTTCGGCGATGCCGTCGCTCGGGCAGAAGGCCCGCACCGCGTAGGCGAATCCGGGCTCCTGGGTTCGCGCGAACACTGCCAGCCCCAGCGCATCCTCGCCGCTCAGGGCCTGGATCGCCGCCAAGTCGGGGCGCATGCCGCGTACCGCGGCGGCATCGGCGAGTTCGGCCACCCACCAACGCGGTCCGTTGTCCCACAGCGCCGGCACCAGCGGCCCCCATGGCACTCCGGCCAACGCCGCGTCGAGCAAGGCCTGCTTGTCGTGAGCGGTGACGCAACGCTGCGCGCGCGGCGTGCGGATGCTGACCCGCAAACCGTTCGCGTCGTGGACGATGCGCACCGGCAAATGTCCGGCCGCGCACTGCTGCACCAAGGCTTCGCTGCGCGGCGACACGCGTCCGGCGTCGAGCACCGCCCAGGCCGCGCCGATGCTGGGATGACCGGCGAACGACAGCTCCTGGCGCGGGGTGAAGATGCGCACCCGATAATCGGCGCCTGGCTCGGGCGGCAACAGGAAGATCGTTTCCGGCAGGTGCGTCCAGGCCGCGAACGACTGCATCGCCTCGCTGTCGAGGCCTTGCGCATCGAACACCACCGCGAGCGGATTGCCCGCTCCGATGCGGTGGGCGAAGACATCGAGTTGCAGAAAGCGGCGCAGGCTCATGGATGCCGAGCGTACAGCCCGCGGCACATGCGTTCATGTGCCCTCGGCACGATTGACGCGATGCTCGGCGAAGTCATCGCCGCTTGCGTCGAACCCATGCGGCCGAAGCGCATGTCATCGTGCAGGCGGTGCGACGACGGTGCAGCGCAAGGGCGCGGCCAAGACGGCCGCCCCCTTGCGTTGCGGGCCTGCGATCAATCGCAGAACCAGGTCCGCTTCTGGAAGATCGCAGTGCTCTCGCCCCAGGAGCTGTACTGGCCGCCGCAGCTGGCGACGGCGCCGCCGACTTCTTCGCCGGCTTCGTTGAAATACAGAATCGAATAACCCTGCCACGGAGGCGCGGCCTTTACGCTGCCGGCCAGCACCAATCCACCCAGCACCACCGCCGCCACTGCAGTTGCGATAAGACGCATCGTCGTTCTCCCCTTGCTTGATTCGTACTCCGTCGGGCCATGCCTCGCCGGAGCGCTGGAAACCCCGCGACGTTCGCGCAAAGAGGAAAGCCCCGGAAGACCGGAGCTTTCCTGCGGCGCGAACGCCGCGAACCGTATGCGCGACGCCTCAGCTTTCGGCTGCGCAGCCCTGCACGAAACGCTTGTTCTCGGTGGTCTGGCCCCAACGGCCGTCGGCGGCGCCGCAGCCGGCGGTCCACTTGCCGACCTGCGCGCCTTCGGCGTTGTAGTAGTACCAGGTGCCCTGCCAGTTGTAGGCCAGTGCATTGAACGACACGCCACCCACCATCGCCACCGCCATGACGGCAGCGAACAATCCGATACGACGCATGCGATTTCTCTCCCGATTGCGCGGCGTGATTCGCCGCTCGGGCACCTTATGCCAGCGCGCGAGCGCAGCGGCACGATCGGAGGTTCGAGCTTGTATCCACTTATCGAAATCGTGATTGCTATCGCTATTGGCCGTTTTGCCGCTGCGTAAAGCACCGGCAATCGCAATCCCGGCGACGCGACGGAGCGAATCTGCGAGGTCGCCGGGGCGCATTCAGCCGCGACGATGGTGCAGCGCACGACGCGTTGCGCGAACGAGTGATGCGTGGACAACAGCGGCGCCGCTGCTGGGCAGGAGCGGCGTCCTACTGGATTTCCTTCGGTCACAAGCCGCGACCGCCATCGATCCGATGGCGATGCAAGCGTGAGCGCTTCGGCGCAACCATGCCCATCACTTACGTCGAAACACTTGAGATTCGACGTTTGCACCGCGACGGGCGGCGGCGCGGTCGCGGCTCGCGCCGCTCCTACCCCAAGGCCGCCGCGCGTCGGATGCCAGCGCGGCCGATCAGGCCGCGAGCAAGGCCGGCAACTGCGCCGGCGCGGCGGCCAGGTGCTGGGCGCCGGCTTCACGCAGTTCGTCTTCGCTGCCGAAGCCCCACAACACGCCGATGTTGCGCATGCCGTGCTCGCGCGCGCCTTCGATGTCCATGCGCCGGTCGCCGATCATCAGGCACTGCTCCGCCGACAGTTCGAAACGACGCAAGGCTTCGGCGATCAGGTCGACCTTGTGGGTCAGGCGGCCGTCGCGGCTGGAGCCGATGACGTCGTCGAAGCGGTCGCCGAACGGCAGGCCGGCGAGGATCTTGCGCGCGTTGTCTTCGTTCTTGGCGGTGACGACGGCCAGGCGGTGGCCGGCGCCGTGGACCGCGTCGAGCATCTCGGCGACGCCGTCGTAGACCGAAAGCTCGGTCCAGCCTTCGCGGCTGTAGCGTTCCAGATACAAGGCCACGGCCTGCTCGACGCGGGCCTCGTCGCCGAGCAGGGGCAGGAAACTGGTGCGCAGGGCCGGACCGATCCAGCCCCGCAACTCCGCCTGCGACGGCACCGGATGCCCAAGCTGCTCGAAGGCGTACGACACGCTGCGGGTGATGCCCTCGGCCGAATCGATCAGGGTGCCGTCGAGATCGAAGAACAGGGTGGTCGGCGCGCCCACGGTCAGCCCGCGCGCTGCTTGAGCGCGGTCACCGCCGGCAATTCCTTGCCTTCGAGGAACTCGAGGAAGGCGCCGCCGCCGGTCGAGATATAGCTGACCTCGTCGGCGATGCCGTACTTGTCGACCGCCGCCAGGGTGTCGCCGCCGCCGGCGATCGAGAACGCCTTCGACGCGGCAATGGCGCGCGCCAAGGTCTGCGTGCCATGGCCGAAGGCGTCGAACTCGAACACGCCGACCGGGCCGTTCCAAACCACGGTGCCGGCGTTCTTGATCAGCTCGGCGTAGCGCGCGGCGGTGTCGGGGCCGATGTCGAGGATCATGTCCCCGGCGTCGACCGCATCGACGGCCTTGACCGTCGCCGGTGCATCGGCTGCGAACGCCGGTGCCACGACGACGTCGGTCGGCACCGGAATGTCGGCGCCGCGCGCCTTGGCGTCGGCCATGATCTGCTTGGCGGTGTCGATCAGGTCGGGCTCGACCAGCGACTTACCGACGCTGTGGCCCATTGCGGCGATGAAGGTGTTGGCGATGCCGCCGCCGACGATCAGCTGGTCGACCTTGGACACCAGCGAGGACAACAGTTCGAGCTTGGTCGACACCTTGGAGCCGGCGACGATGGCCAGCAGCGGACGCGCCGGGTGTTCGAGCGCCTTGGCCAGCGCGTCGAGCTCGGCCATCAGCAGCGGGCCGCCCGCGGCGACCTTGGCGAAACGGATCGCGCCGTGGGTCGAGGCCTGGGCGCGGTGCGCGGTGCCGAAGGCGTCCATGACGAACACGTCGCACAGCGCGGCGTACTGCTTCGACAGCGCCTCGTCGTCCTTGCCTTCGCCGACGTTCATGCGGCAGTTCTCGAGCAACACCAGCTGACCGGGCTGTACCTCGACGCCGCCGACCCAATCCTTGATCAAGGGCACTTCGATGCCGAGCAGTTCCGACAGGCGCTGCGCCACCGGCGCCAGCGAATCGGCCTGGCTCCACTGGCCTTCCTTGGGGCGGCCGAGGTGCGAGGTGACCATCACCGCCGCACCCTTCTCCAGCGCCAGCTTCAGCGTCGGCAGCGCGGCGAGGATGCGCAGTTCGGAGGTGATGCGGCCATCGTCGATGGGGACGTTGAGATCTTCACGGATCAACACGCGCTTGCCGGCGAGATCGAGATCGGTCATGCGAACGATGGGCACGGGGCCTCCTGAGGCGATGCGGGGGATGGAATGGCTGGGGACGAGTGGAACTGGGGGCGCGGCTGGTTCGGGGAGCCGCCGCCGGGGTGGCTATTGTCGCGGCGCGGGGGGCCGAAATAAACCTTCGTGTCTGAACGGAGGCATTGGCGGGGCTTACTGGCGTGGAGACGGTTTGGTATGGGGGCGGCGGCCGGGCCTGTGATCGGTGCTGATTGGGCCGCACGGCGAGATCGAAGTGGCGCGGTCGCGGCTTGTGACCGAAGGAAATCCAGTAGGACGCCGCTCCTACCCAAGAGCGACCGCGTTGCCGTTGCCGTTGCCGTTGCCGTTGCCGTTGCCGTTGCCGTTGCCGAGATTT
>NZ_JMTZ01000114.1 GCF_000731095.1 Lysobacter antibioticus
AGAAAGTAACCCGCCGCTTTAGTGGCGGAAGCTTTTGGCGTTTGATCCTGATCCTGATCTTGCTTCAACGATGCGCCGCAAGACCGTCACAACGTTGTCGCGGCTCGCGCCGCTCCTACCCTGAAGCTTGGGGCTTCATTTGGCGAGGCAAGCCTAACGAACGAAGAATCCCTCCTGCACTACCGGCCCGCCATCGAGCGACACCTCGACGCGGTAGTTGCCGGACTTCCATCCCATCGGCTCGGCGACGCGGAAATCGTCGACGCCGGCGCCGTTGAAGGTCACCGGCTTGGCTTCTTCGTTGAAGACCTTGCCGGCCGGGTCGATCCAGCGCACTTTCAAACGGCCCGGCACGCGTGCCTGCGCGTCGCGGGTCGCGGTCTTGATCGTCACCACCACGGTGTCGCCGGTGGTGAAGCTCTTCTGCCGTTTGGGCAGGTCCTGCGGCCGCATCGCTGCGCTGCCGAGTTCGACGCCGGTGATCGACACCGCCGGCGAGGTCGATACCGCCATGACCGTATTGTCCTTGCCCAGCACGGCGGCCGGCGAGGGCGCTTCGGCCGCGCGCTGCGGCGTCGCGCCCTGGCGTTCGCAAGCGGCCAGCAAGCAGGCGAAGACTACGAGGGATGCGCCAGTGAGGAGGTAAGTCCGGTGTTTCATTCGAGTCTCTCTGTCGCGAAGACGCAGGCGAGGTCGAAACCCCGCCTGCGTCGGCCATGCATGGGCAGCCATGCTTGAGGTGGCCATGTTCGAGATGGCCGTGCTTGAGACAGCCCGGATCGCCGACGGCGACGACCCGGACCTGCCCTTTACTGCGTCGTGCCGATGAGGTCGAAGGGTAGCTCCTGGGCGACGTCCGGTGCCGAGGACGGGTTGCCGACATCGATCAGGGAACTCCAGGTGCCCGCCGACACATCGTACTGGCGGGCGTTGGCGCCGCTGCGGCCGCGCGCGCCGACGACGGTCATCGGCGGGGCGAAGTGCGCGCCGGCGCTGCTGTCGGTGCTGCCCCACACCAGCCAATAACTGCCTGCGCTGAAGAAGCCGCTGCCCGCGCAGGCCGCCGGCATGCTCAGGCGGTTGCGCCAGACCTTGCGCGTGGTGACCGTGGCGCTGCCCGGGGACGGATACAGGCTGTTGCCGGTGCGATAGATCCGCGCATCGGTCGAGGACGCCTGCACGTTGCTGCTGGTGCTGCCGCACAGCAAGGTGCTGCCCGAATCGCCCGGCCGGCCGCGCCAGACCTGCAGGACGCCGGCGGTGAACGGCGAACTGGAACCGCTGTAGCTGGTCTTGTAGGCGTAGACGTCCACCGAAGACAGCGTCCAGCTCTGCCCGCTCGGCACGACGAAATCGTCGGCCACGCGATAGGTGGCGTTGCTGACGGCGTAACCGGTGGTGGTGTTGCTTTCGGCGGTGTTGCCGTTGTTGTTCTGCAACTCGCTCCAGCTCGTGCCCGAGGGCGCGGCGGTGCCGTCCTTGGCGGTGGCGCCGGTGCTGAGGCCGCCGTTGCTCCAGACCACGCCGCCGGACGGGCCGCTGGCATAGCTGCCGGTCAGCGACAGCCCGGAAATCGCCGCGTAGGCCTTGATCATTACGTGATACGTGCCGGCCTGGGCGGTGGCGATCGAGCAGGTTTCGGCGTTGCTGCTGCCGTCGGACTTGCAGTCGTAGCTGGCGGTGGTCGGCTTCGCGCCGAACTTCACGTACAGGTCGGCATCGCCGCTGCCGCCGGCGGTGACGAACTTCAGGCCGGTCGCACCGGCCGGCACGTCCAGGGTCCAGAACTGCTCGCTGTCCTTGGCGCCGGCGACGCCGGTCGCCGGCACGCCGTTGCTGAGTACGTTGCCGGTCGGCGCGGCGCTCACCGTCACCGACTTGCTCACCGTGTGGGTGGCGCCGTCGTCGTCGGTCACCTTCAGCGACACGGTGTAGGTGCCGGCGGCCGCATAGGTATGCGAAGGACTGGTGGTGGTCGAGGTGATGCCGTCGCCGAAATTCCATTCGCGTGCGGCGATGCTGCCGTCCGAATCGGACGAGGCGTCGGTGAACACCGCGGTCAGGTTGGAGGTGGTGAAGGTGAAGGCCGCGACCGGATTGGCGTTGCCCGGTGCCACGACCGTGACCGACTTTGTCACGCTGTGGGTGGCGCCGCCGTTGTCGGTGACCGTCAGCGACACCGAGTAAGTGCCGGCGCTGGCGTAGGCATGGCTCGGATTGGTCGCGGTGGAGCTGCTGCCGTCGCCGAAGGTCCATGCGCGCGAGGCGATGCTGCCGTCGCTGTCGCTGGAGGCATCGGTGAAGTTGGCGGTCAGGCCATTGGTCGCCGAATTGAAGTTCGCCACCGGCGGCAGGTTGCCGGTCTGCGCCTTGTTGCAGGTGCCGGAGAAATTGTCGGTCCAGGTCTTGCCGGCCACCGGCACGAAGTCGCCGGTATAGCCGGTCGCGGTCAGGGTCAGCTTGAGCACGCCCCAGGTATGGGCCTGGCTGGCCTGCAACAGCGTATGGCTGCCGCTGAGCGAGTAGAAATCGCGTCCGCCGGTGCCGACCAGGATCTGGCGCAAGCCGTCGGTCTTGGCGGTGCCGCTGCCGTCCATCTTGCCGTAGCGCTGGTAGTTGTGGTCGTGGCCGACCATCACCAGGTCGGCCTTGGCCGCATACAGGCGGTCGTAGATCGGCTTGACCGAGCTATAGCCGTCGTAATTGCCGCGGCTGATCAGCGGATGATGGAAATACGCCGCGGTGCAGGGCTTGGTGTTCGCGGCCAGGTCGTTGCTCAACCAGGTCAGCTGAGCCGAGGCGACGCTGCCGCCGGACATGGTGTTGAGGGCGATGAAATGCCAGTCGCCGACATCGTAGCTGTAATAGCCCTTGCTGCGATCGCCGGCCGGACCGGTCGCTTGGTCCGTGCCGTTGTAGTAGTCGAAATAGCCCTTTGCGCCGGTGGTCTGATAGTCGTGGTTGCCGGGGGTGGGCCGGGTCAGGCCTTTGAATCGGCCCCAGCGCGAGTGGTAGAGGTTGTTGTATTCCGACAAGGTACCGCTGCCGTAGGCGTTGTCGCCGGCGGTGAAGACGGCGGTCGGGTTGATCGCCACGATCAGGTCCGAGGTCTTGCCGCAATCGGCCGGCGAGCTGTCGCAGATGTCGCCGGCGCCGGCCACGGTCACCGTGGTCAGGTTGAGGTCCTTGGTGCCGAAGTCGTAGCTGTCGACGGCGTAACGGCTGTCGGGGTGGCCGAAGTAGGGCTCGATGACCACGCACTCGCCGCGAAAGGCGCGAGAGTGGAAGGCACGGTCGTTCCAGTGATCGCCCTGGAAGATGTAGCGGTCGCCGCCGGAACTGGTGATCTTGAGCGAGTCGTAGCCCTGCAGCACCAGTTCCTTGAAGCCGACCCGGACCCATTTCGCGCCGGCTTCGCAGACCCGGTTGCCGGGCGAAGCCAACAGCGCCGAGCGCGTGGTCGGCACGCGCTTGGTGACGACGTCGTCTTCACTGAGTTGCACAGTCCGCTGCGCCGCGAACGCGGACTGGGATCCGATCAAGCTTCCGAACAACAACAACGCGCCGAGCGTGATTCGCCGGCGAAAACCGCTTGCACCTGGGGTGGCCATCAGAGTCTCCTCTTAGCTTCCGTGTTTGAAAGGAAATCGCCGGCGCATCGGTGGCTGGGCGCTGAAGTCGTCGCCCGATCCGCACGCACAGGCCTGTGTCGTCGTCAGGCCTCGTTTCGGCGACCGGTGTAGGTTGTTGCGGAGAAATGCGTCGGCCGACGACTCGGCCGACGCAGTGGGGCGCTGGTTCCCGCGCGAAGCGCGATGGGCTGACCGGATGCCGCAGGCGGCATCGGCGAGAGAAGGCCGGGGCCGTCGAAAGCGTGCCGGACGAAGGCGCGTCGAACAGAAGAACGCCGCACTACAACGTGTCGGACATCGATGACATCAGCGGGTCGGGCGAAGCATTGCCGGATCGGCGGAGTCGGCGAAGCGCTGCTGGCGCCGGCAACGACGACTGCGGTGCCTGATTGCGGACGAGCGGTCTCGCCGCCATTCATGGACATGGTGGTTGCCTCGCATCGAATGACTGAAGTGCACCCCTGTTGAGATGCAGACGGCGCGGCTCGCCGATACCTCAGTTGCGAATGGCCGGATTTCTCATGATCTTTGGTTATTTGACGCGGCCGCGTCGAGAATGAAACAAACGCTGCGAATCAAGGGGTTTCGGCGTACATCGACGGCGCGTAAATCGTGATCGATGCCCGTAATTCATGCTGGATCCGATGAGGCTCAGAGCCGGTCCGGCGCGATGCGTGGATGGTTCCATCTGTAATCGATCAGCAATGGGCGAGTCCGTGCAACGACGAATGCATCGGCAGCGCGACTCGTCGAAGCATCGCTAGCGAGGGTGTTCCGTTCCATGGTCAACACGAATCGTCGCAAGTGGGTATTGGGTCTGTCGGCGGCCGCTGCCGCAGCGGTCGCGCTGCCGTATGCGCTGTCGCAACGCGCTCGCCGCTCGTCGCACGCAGCGCATGCCGATGCCGATGCCGATGCGTCGCCCGCCGATGCGGCGCCGCCGTCGGCGCCGGCACCGTTCCGGCAACCGCTGCGCATTCCCGGCGCTGCCGGCCTGCTCGCCGAAACCCATCTGTCGGCGCCGCTGGTGTTGGCGGCGACGGAAGCGGCGTTTCCGATCTTCGACGGCGCGCCGACCCGGATCTGGCATTACGCCCATGCCGCCAGCGCCGGCCTCGGCATCAACCCCTTGCTGCGCATCGATCGCGGCAAAGAATTGGACGTCAGCCTGGACAATCGTCTCGGCGAAGACACCACGATCCATTGGCACGGCCTGAGCGTCGACGAAGCCAACGACGGCAGCGGCCTGCATCCGGTCGCACCCGGCGCCGGCAAGCGTTATCGCTTCCGGGTCGCCGATCGCGCCGGTCTGTACTGGTACCACGCGCATCCGCACGGACGCACCGGCGCGCAGTTGCAACACGGCCTGGCCGGCCTGCTGCGCGTGGACGACGACGAAGAGCGTGCGCTCGCCGCTAGCCTCGCTCTGCCCTGGGGCGTGCGCGACCTGCCGCTGATGATTTCCGACAAGCAGGTGAACGCCGACAATGCCATCGTCTATCGCCAGGGCGCCGACGACTGGATCGGCAACCGGCTGCTGGTCAACTGGACCCCTGAACCCTTTCTCGACGTGCTGCAGGCGCTGTATCGTTTCCGTATCGCCAATGTCGCCAATGCGCGCATGCTGCGGCTCGCTTTCGAGCATCGCGGGCAGTCCTTGCCGTTTCATCTGATCGGCAGCGACGGCGGATTGTTGGCGCGGCCGTGGACGGTCGAGGACGTGTTCCTGGCGCCGGCGCAACGCATCGACGTGCTGGTCGATTTCAGCACGGTGGCCGCCGGCGAGCGCGTGTTGCTGCGCAGCCTGGAATACCTGGCGATGGAGAACGAAGACGAGTCCGGTGCGTTCGCGCCCGACCCGATGGGCGAGCACCCGGGCGCCGCGGCGATGGGCGAGGCCTTCGACCTCATGCAGTTTTGCATCGCCGGTTGCAGCGACACCACGCCGAAGCCGGCCAAACGTCCGCCGGCGAAGTTGCCCGAGCGCCTGAGCGATCTGGCGCCGCCGCCGGATACTACGGGCTGGTCGGTGCGTCCGATCCGCCTGAGCATGAATCAGGAGGGCAGTTGGTTTATCAACGACTGGAACATGCACAGCGTCGGCCATGAGCCGATGTTCCGGATCAAGCGCGGCAGCCGCGAGGTCTGGGAGATACGCAACAACATGACCAGCATGCCGCACCCCATCCACGTCCACGGCTTCCGCTTCCGGGTGGTGTCGCGCAGCATCAGCCCGCCCGACATCCGCGGCCGCGCCGTCGCTCCGAAGGGGCTCAATCCTCAGGACACCGGCTGGAACGACACCGTGGTGATCTGGCCCGGCGAGATCGTCCGCATCGCCATCGACTTCGCCCAGGAACTGTCGGGCACGCATCGCTACATGATCCATTGCCACAACCTCGAGCACGAGGACATGGGCATGATGGTCGCCTTCGCGGTGACCGACTGATGCAGCCCTTCCGATCGTCGCTCGGCTCACCGCCAGGAGAACGCCGCGCCATGAACCGCTCCGCCCCTGCCATCGTCCTGTGCCTAGTGTTGTTGCCCGCGGCCTGTCGTTCCGACGCCGAACAGGCCGCGGCCGCGAAGCCGACAGCCGCCCCCGCGCCGACCGCCCTGGACGGTTCGCGCGCGCAAGTCAGCTACATGGTCGGTCTCGACATGGCCAAGCGGCTCGCGCCGATCAAGGACGAGGTCGACATCGACACCGTCGTGAGCGCACTGCGCGCAGCCCATGCCGGCGCACCGCCGCGTCTGGACGAGGCGCAGGTCGCCAAGGTCCGCAGCGACTTCGTCGAACACCTGCAGCGCAAGCGCGAGGCCGGCCGACAGGCACTGGCGCAGAAGAACCTAGGCGAAGGCAGCCGCTACCTGGCCGACAACGGCAAACAAGCGGGCGTGGTCACGACCGCCTCGGGCCTGCAGTATCGGGTCGAACGCGCCGGCCGCGGCGCCAGGCCGGCGGCCGACGGCACGGTGCGCGTCAATTATGTCGGCCGCCTGCTCGACGGCAGCGAGTTCGAGAGCACCTACGCCACCGATCACCCGGCCGAATTTCCGCTCAACCAGATCATGCCGGGCCTGCGCGAAGGGCTGATGCTGATGTCGCCGGGCGCGAAGCACCGTTTCTGGGTGCCGGCCAAGCTCGCCTACGGCGAGACCGGATTGCCCGGCCAGATCGAACCGAACGCGACCCTGGTGTTCGATCTGGAATTGCTCGAGATCGCGCGCTGAACGAGGCCCGGGAATGCCGCGAGCGGCGACAGCGTCGTTCGCGTCGCCAGCGCTGGTTCAGTCGGAGAGGGCTTCGCCGGCGGTCAGCGGAAAACGCTTACCGTCGGGCGTGCCGCGGCTGATCTTGCCGCGCTCGATCAGCAACAGCTCGCCGTACTTGCCGTTCTTGATGCTGCTGTCGATCGCGATCACGCGGCCGTCGAAATAGCTGCCGATGCGTTGGTGCGAGGTATGGCCGACGACGATGCGGCCGACGCCGAGGCGCGCGGCGATCGCATCGACCTGATCCTGGGTCAGGGCCGGGTCGATGAAGTAGCCGCGGTACCAGATCGGGCTGGTCTTGCCGTTGTACAGCGGCATCAACGACGGGTCCTGCTGCCAGATGGTCTTGGGCGTGCCGAGGGTGGCGCGATAACGCTGGTTGATCTGCGCCCGGCTCAGGCCGGATTCGAAATAGCTCGCGGCGATGCCGCCGTGCACGAACAACAGGTCGTTGACCTGGCCGATCACCGACTTGCTGCGCAGCCAACGCCCGAGCACCGTGTCGGGGCCGTACAGCTCGACATAGGAATTGCCGAGCAGGCCGGCATTGCGTTGGTAACCTTCGTTGACGTAGCGCAGGTCGTTGGCCAGCACCATGATCTCGTGATTGCCGAGCAACAGATGCACCGCGCCGCCGGCCGCACGCGCCTGCTGTTCCAGGCCGTACAGCAGCCACAGGGCCTGGTTGACCTTGGGGCCGCGGTCGAACACGTCGCCGGCGATGACCAGATGGCCGCGACCGTAGCGCCAGCGCAGCTTGCGGTCGACGATGCCGTTGTTCTGCAAGAGTTGGACCATCAGCTCGTACTGGCCGTGCACGTCCGACAGCGCGGCTATGCGCTCGACGCCCTGCGGCGAGGCCTCGGCCTCGGCTTCGGCCGGGGCGAGTACCGAGACCGGTTCGGCATGACCGCATTGCGCCGGCACCACGACCGGCCAACGCGGGGCCGGGAACGAGCGCTCGACCGGCTTGCCGTCGCAGACCCAGCGCGCCTCGATGCGGTCGGCTGCGTAGCGCAGATAGGGGCCGTCGTCGAAGCCCGGCGTGTTTGCCGTCGTTGTCTTCTCCGACGCCGCAGGCGCGCGTTCCTGGCCTGCGGCGACGGCGGTCGTGGCCGCCAGAGACAGGGCCAGCAGGGTGGAGGCAAGGCGGGAGAGTTTGGTCATCGGGGTGCTCGTGTATTCGCCTGATCGGCATTGTCGCTGTTTGAGGCCGCACTGACGCATCTGCGCCGTTAATGGCCGCAGCCAAGGGTAGGAGCGGCGCGAGCCGCGACCAAGGGATGGGCAGGTATCGCAGTGCCGTCGTCACTGATCAAAGCTGCGAGCTGTCGCTGTCGCTGTCGCTGTCGCTGTTGCGGTTGTTGTTGCTTTGCGCCGCCTAAGCCTTGCGAAGGCAATAGAAGACCCGGAGGGCGGCCCGCAGGGATGCGGGCCGTTTTTCAT
>NZ_JMTZ01000115.1 GCF_000731095.1 Lysobacter antibioticus
CCTTTTCTTTGGTTACCTTTCTTTTGGGCCAGCAAAAGAAAGTAACCCGGCCGCGTTAGCGGGCGGAAGCTTTGCTATTGCTATTGCTATTGCTATTGCTATTGCAGTTGCAGTTGCAGTTGCAGTTGCTTCATTGCACTGCGGCAAGAAACGCTGCAACCGCCACGACGCGGTCGCGGCTTGCGCCGCTCCTACCCTAACGGGCTGCGGCCCGCATCGGCGCAAGATTGATGCGGCGCGCGCGACTACTCCCGCGGCGGCTCGAACATCTCCGCGCTCGGCCGGAACGCCCGCGGCGCATAGCCGAAATCGCGCTGCGCCGGACCCGCGTCGAAGGTCATGTCGCCGCGCATGCGCCGCACCGCGGCTTCGCCGAGGCCCGAGGCGCGGCCGGTGGCCTGCGCGGCAAGCAACGCGAGGTTGAACAGCGGCGACGGCAGCTCGATCAGGCGCACCGGCGGGCGCAGACAGGCCAGGGTGCGCGCGACCATGTCGCGGTAACTCAGCACTTCGCCGCCGGGCACGGCATAGACCTGGCCGAAGGTCGCCGGCACGTCGAGCACGGCGAAGGCGGCATCGGCGAGGTCGTCGACGTGCACCGGCTGACGCAGGCCATTGGCGCCGCGCGGCAAGGGGAAGTAACGCAGGCGGCGCGCCAGTTGCGCGATCCGGGTCAGGGTGGCGTCGCGGCCGGCACCGTAGATCAGGGTCGGGCGCAACACGGTCACCGCATCGTTGCGCGGCACCGCCGCGGCGAACAAGGCGGCCTCGCCCTCGCGCAGTTCCTGGGCGACCCGGCGCTCGTCGGCATCGGCCGAACCGCGCTTGGTCTCGGCGCTGGTCGAGCCGAACGCGACCACGCGCGAGGCCTCGATGCCCGATTGTTCGTACCACTTGGCGAACTTCAGCAGCGGACCGCAGCTGAAGATCGCATCGACGCGCGCCGGCAACGCCGGCATCGACGACAGATCGCCCTGCAGCCAATGCAAGCCGGGGCGGTCGTGCTGCTCGTGGCGCGAGATCCCGGTGACCCGCCATCCGGCGTGATACAGCCGTTGCAGCAAGGGCACGCCGATCTGGCCGCTGCCCCCCAAAACCAAAGCGTGTTTCATGCGTTCAGCCCTGCGCACTCCGCGCCGGCAGCACCGCGCGCAACCAGAAATAACCGACCACCGCCGACAACAGCGACGCGCCGAGGATGCCGAGCACGGCCTCTTCGTAACGCAACGGGTCTTGGTAGGCCAACGAAGCGATGAACAAACTCATCGTAAAACCGATGCCGCACATCAAACCCAGGCCGATCATCGCGCGCAGGTCCATGCCGGCGGGGAACCGGGCCCAGCCGAGCACGCGCATCAGCAGCGCCGCACCGACGATGCCGACCGGCTTGCCGACCACCAGGCCCAGCACGATGCCCATCGGCAGCGCCGCGGTCGCGTCTTCGAGCTTGACCCCGCTCAGCGACAGGCCGGCGTTGACGAAGGCGAACAACGGCAGGATCGCGTAGGCCACCCACGGGTGCAGCGCGTGTTCCAGGGTTTCCAGCGGCGAATGCTCGTGCTCGTCGTCGATCGCATTGCGCTTGTCGACGTGCGGGATCATCAGGCCGGTGGCGACGCCGGCCAGGGTCGCATGCACGCCGGACTTCAGAACGCACACCCACAACACCACGCCGAGCGCGAGATACGGCCCCAGCGAGGTCACGCCGCGGCGATTGAGCACCCACATGCCGGCCAGCGCCACCGCCGCCCACATCAGCGCGGTGACCGACAGGCCGTGCGAATAGAAGAAGGCGATGATCAGGATCGCGATCAGGTCGTCGACCACCGCGATCGTCGACAGCAACAGCTTCATCGCCACCGGCACGCGCGAACCGAGCAAGGCCAGCACGCCGAGGGCGAAGGCGATGTCGGTCGCGGTCGGCACCGCCCAGCCGCGCATCGCGGCGGCATCGCCGCGGTTGAGCGCGACGAACAGCAAGGCTGGCACGATCACGCCGGCGGCGGCGCAGACCATCGGCAGCACCAGTTGCGAGCGCTCGGCCAATTGTCCGCTGAGGGCCTCGCGCTTGATCTCCAGGGCGACGACCAGGAAGAAGACCGCCATCAGGCCGTCGTTGATCCACAGCAACAAGGGCTTGGCGATGTCGAGCGCGCCGATGCGCACCTGCACCGGGATCTCGCGGAAGGCCTCGTACGCGGTTTGCAGCGGCGAGTTGGCGGCGATCAGGGCCAGCACCGCGGCGACGATGAGGACGATGCCGCCGGCGGCTTCCAGACGGAAGAATTCGCTCAGCGCGCGCAACGCGCGTCGCGGCAAGCGCGTGGGGGTGAGTTCGCTCATCCGGCCATTATATCGACGGCAACGGTCCGCCCCGCGTCAATGGCCGCTCAGCGCAGCAGCATCAGCACTTCGAAGCCGATCCAGCCCAACAGCCCCACGAGCAGGATCGTGCCCTCGCGCTTGCTCACGCGCAGGTCGCCCCGCAGCATCGGGTACAGCATCAGCGCGAACACCGCCGCGGCGGGCAGCTCGAAACGCACGAACGAGGCCGGCAGCGGCACGCTGTGCCAGGCCGCCATGCCGCCGATCACGATCAGCAGATTGAACAGACTCGAGCCGACCACGTGGCCGACGACGATGTCGCCCTGCCCGCGCCGCGCCGCGGCGACCGCGGCCATGGCCTCGGGCAGCGCGGTGCCGATCGCCACCGGCAGCAGACCGGTCAGCAGCGGCGAAAGACCCATCGCGGCACCGATGATGGCCGCATTCGGCGAACCGAAACCGGCCGCCAGCGCCGGCGAGGCGCCGAGGCTCCACAGGCCGTCGCCGCCGATGATCAGATAGGCGCCCAGGTGCATCAGCACCAACGCGATCAACACCCGCACCAGATTCAGGCCGAGGTGGGTCTGGGTCTGGGCGAAAGCGGCGATGGCGTCCTGCAGCTCCGGCGCCTCGCTACGGGTGCGCGCGATCGCATAGGCGACCACCGCGACGAACGCCAGCAGCATGACGATGCCTTCGCCGCGGCTGAGCACGCCGTCCAGGCCCAGGCCGATCACCGCCAGGGTGCCGAGCAACAGCACCAGCAGCAGCGGCGCCAAGGCGCGCCAACGCACCAACAGCGGTGCGGCGAGCGCGGCCAGGCCGAGGGTCAGGCCGAAATTGACTACGTTGCTGCCGACCGCATTGCCGAGCGCGAGCGCCTGCTGGCCGCGCACCACCGCCTGCAGGTTGACCGCGAGTTCCGGCAGCGAGGTGCCGAACGCGACCAACACCAGGCCGGCCGCGAACGGCGAGGCGCCGAAGCGCTGGGCCAGGCCCGAGGCGCCCTTGACGATCGAATCGCCGCCCAGGGCCAGCAGTACCAGGCCGAGTACGAATAAGCCGACAGCTTCGAACATGACGATCATCCCCTTGCGGTCAATGGCCGATTCTATGCTCAGGCCGGGCCAGGTTGCGCTTTCGCCGCCTCGCGGCGGCCGCTTCGTTCGTTGCCGGCCTCAGGAGCAGCCTTCGACATAGTCGACCTGCGGCGGCACGCCGATGCGCCAGGCCGTGACCTTGCCGGCAGCATCGGTCTCGAACACCAGGGCGCCGGCACCGCCGCCGGCGTCGCCGATGCGCAGATTCTTGCCGCCGTCGACGTACTTGTGCGGCTGCTCCTCGACCCGGCCGGCGTAGAGCTTGCGGATCTCGTCCGCGCTCATGCCGCGCTTGCCGCCGCCGGGCGCGGTCTCCTTGTCGTTGCCGACGTCGACGCGGGCGAACTTGCCGTTCTCGATCATGAAACCGAACTCGGCCGCGTTCTGCGCCCAGATCGGCCTCAGGTAGTAGCAACCGCCGTCGGCCGCGGCCTCGCCCTTGAGCTCGCCGCCCCAGGCCTTCCTGGCGTCCTCGGCGCTCATGCCGAAACGCAGGTCGCCGTAGCCGTCGAAGCGCGCCAGGGTGTCGCTCGCGGGCGGCGTGACCGCCGGTGCGGTCGCCGGCGGCACGTCTTCGGCGGGTTGATCGTTGGCCGGCGGGGTCTGCGCCGTCGCGGTGTCGTTCGGGCCGGCGGCCTCGCGCTGGCAGGCGCTCAAGGCCAGCGCCAGCAACAGGGTGGGCAACACGACGGGGAGTGGCAAACGCTTCATCGGCAGGACTCCGGCGCGCGGGGCGCGGTTCGGGTGGCCGCTGCAGCCTAGCCGTTTTGCGTGAATGCGGCGCGAAACGCCACGGCCGGCAAGACCGTGCAAACGACTCGCGCGGCCAAAGCCGCGCGAGGATGCAGCGATGAAGCCCGCGCTCAGCCGCGCTTGGACGGGTCGAAGTGTTTGCGCAAGCCGGCCCAGCAGGCCTGGTAGTCGCGCTGGCGATGCGCGGCGTCGAAGGCTTGCGCGGCCGGACGGATCACCGCGCGCGTCTCGAACATGAAGGCCATGGTGTCGACGATCACGTGCGGCTGCGAGAGGTCCGCAGCCGAGGCCTTTTCGAAGGTCTGAGCATCCGGGCCGTGGCCGGTCATGCAGTTGTGCAGCGACGAGCCGCCGGGCGCGAAGCCGTCGGCCTTGGCGTCGTAGGCGCCGTGGATCAGGCCCATGAACTCGCTGGCGATGTTGCGGTGGAACCACGGCGGCCGGAAGGTGTGCTGGGCCACCAGCCAACGCGGCGGGAAGATCACGAAATCGATGTTGGCCGTGCCGGGCGTGTCGCTCGGCGAGGTCAGCACGGTGAAGATCGACGGGTCGGGATGGTCGAAGCTGATCGAGCCGATGGTGTTGAAGTGGCGCAGATCGTATTTGTACGGCGCGTAGTTGCCGTGCCAGGCGACCACGTCGAGCGGCGAATGGCCGATGTCGGCGCGCCACAGATGGCCCTGGAACTTGGCGACCAGCTCGAACTCGCCCTCGAGGTCCTCGTAGGACGCGTGCGGGGTCAGGAAATCGCGCGGATTGGCCAGACCGTTGGCGCCGATCGGGCCGAGGTCGGGCAAACGCAGCAGGGCGCCGAAGTTCTCGCAGACATAACCGCGCGAGGGGCCGTCGAGCAGTTCGACACGGAAGCGCACGCCGCGCGGGATCACCGCGACTTCCAGCGGCTCGACTTCGAGCGCGCCGAACTCGGTGGCGACCAACAAACGGCCCTGCTGCGGCACGATCAGCAACTCGCCGTCGGCGCTGTAGAAGTAGCGTCCCTCCATCGAACGGTTGGCGGCATACAAGTGGATGCCGCAACCGTGCTGGCCGGCCGACGAACCGTTGCCGGCCATGGTGTACAGGCCGTCGACGAAATCGGTCGCCGCTTCGGGCAGCGGCAACGGGTCCCAGCGCAGTTGGTCGGGCGAGACCGGGCCGTTGCCGAAGTCGTTATGGAAACGCGGCTGGCCGTAGGGCGCGAAGGTGCCGTGCATGGCCGCCGGACGAATCCGGTACAGCCAGCTGCGCCGGTTCTCCTTGCGCGGCGCGGTGAACGCAGTACCGCTGAGCTGCTCGGCATACAGCCCGAACGCCGCGCGCTGCGGCGAGTTCTGCCCCTGCGGCAGGGCGCCGGCGACGGCCTCGCTGGCGAATTCGTTGCCGAAGCCGCTCATGTAGCCGCGCGGACGCTGGCGTTGGGCGTCGGTGCTGGGCATCGGAATCACGTTGTCGATGTCGTTGGCTGCGGTGCTCATACGGGCTCGCTATGCGGTGGGGCGCCACCATTGGTCGGGGCGCGGATCGGATCGGTGCGGCGGCGGAGCGGTGTCTGCAACGGTACGGCGCGGGCGGCGCGGCGTTACATGATCGCGCGCAGCCCCAGCGAGCGCTGGGTCGAGCGTTCGATCCTCAGCGCCAGCTCGGTGGCGAGCTCCAGCACCCGTGCGCTGTCCTTGCGCCAGACCAGCAGGGCGTGCAGGTTCTCGCTGAAAGTGTCTTCGAGCAGCATCAACTCGTAACCGCCGCCGTCGACGCCGCGCTCGGCCAGCAGCGGGTCCAGCCAGGCGAAATACTCGTCCGGCAGGAACCACCGCCCGTCGGCATGACGCGGGAAATCCGCCAGGGGCTCGGCGAAGAAATCGCTGATCTGCTCGTGCACCTCGTCGATCTTGTCGCCGACGGCGATGTGATCCATCAGCTTGAACACGAGCGCGTTCTGCATCAGCTCTTCCGGCGAGGGATCCACGATCCAGTCCAGATCGGGATCCTCCGCCGCGCCGTCGATCGCGGCCACCAGCGATTGCAGTTCCTCGGGCTCGAGTTCCCGGCAGGTCAACAGATCGACGAGTTCCCTGAGCATGCGCATTCCCTGGCTTGGCCGGCGGTTTTGGTCGGCCGTTATAGTACGCCGCGCTTCATCTGATCGCGCTCGATGCTCTCGAACAGGGCCTGGAAGTTGCCTTCGCCGAAACCTTCGTTGCCCTTGCGCTGGATGATCTCGAAGAAGATCGGCCCGATCGCGTTCTGGGTGAAGATCTGCAACAGCTTGCGCTGGTGGGTCTCGCGGTCGGCGTCGATCAGGATCTTGTTCTTGGCCAGGCGAGCGACGTCCTCGCCGTGATTGGGCACGCGCTGGTCGATCACATCGAAATAGGTGTCCGGGGTGTCGAGGAACTCCACGCCCTGCGCGCGCATCGCCTCGACGGTCTCGTAGATGTTGTCGGTGAAACAGGCGATGTGCTGGATGCCCTCGCCCTTGTAGGCGTCCAGGTATTCGTTGATCTGGCTCTTCGGGTCGCTGGACTCGTTGAGCGGGATGCGCACGACGCCGTCCGGCGCGGTCATCGCCTTCGACACCAGGCCGGTCTTGGCGCCCTTGATGTCGAAATAGCGGATCTCGCGGAAGTTGAACAGACGCTCGTAATAGTCCGACCACTTCTGCATGTTGCCGAAGTACAGGTTGTGGGTCAGGTGGTCGATGAAGGTCAGGCCGAACCCTGCCGGGTTCTGCTCGGCGCCCGGGATCGGCTCGTAGTCTTCATAGGCCGTGCCCTGGTCGCCGTAACGGTCGACCAGATACAGCATGCAGTCGCCGATGCCCTTGACCACCGGCGCATCGATCGCGCGGGTGTCGGCGCGCTCGCTGACCGCTTCGCCGCCGTTGCCGAGCACGGCCTGGTAAACCTCGTTCGCCGGCTTCTTGAAGCGGATCGCGAAGCCCGCGGCACAGGGGCCGTGCGCCTCGGCGAAGGCCGCGGCGAAGCTGTCGGGCGATTCGTTGACCAGGAAGTTCACCCCGCCCTGGCGGTAGACGGTGATCGGACGCGTCTTGTGGCGCAGCACGGCGCTGAAGCCGAGCTTGCGGAAATAATCGTGGAGCAGGTCGCTGCGGCCCTTCGGGGCGGCGAACTCGACGAACTCGAACCCGTCGATGCCGAGCGGATTCTCAAACGTGGTGACCTGCATGCCGAGGTTGGGCTGCGCATTCATGGCATTGTTCTCAGGTGGCGGCCGGGTCCGCTGCGGACGGCCTTGTCGAAAGGGTCGTTATAGTTTCACATGAAACCATAAGCAAGGCACAGTGCAACATGAATCGATCTCAATCCGACCCCGATGCCGTCCCCGAATCGGTCCCGTCCGGCCCCCAGACCGCGCCAATCGGCAAGGCCGGCGGGGCGCGCCATGCCGAACTGGACCTGGAACACTTCCTGCCCTACCGCCTCTCGGTCCTGTCCAACCGGGTCAGCAGCGCGATCGCCCGGGTCTATTCCGAGCGCTTCGCCCTCAGCGTGACCGAGTGGCGGGTGATGGCGGTCCTGGGCCGCTACCCCGGCCTGTCGGCCAACGAGGTCGCCCAGCGCACCGCGATGGACAAGGTCGCGGTCAGCCGCGCGGTCGCCCGCTTGATCGAAGCCGGCCGCCTGGAGCGCGACACCCACGACGACGACCGCCGTCGGTCGGTGCTGCAGCTGTCGCTGGACGGCTACAAGATCTACGACGAAGTCGCGCCGATGGCGCTGGCTTTCGAGCAGCGCCTGTTGAACGGCATCGAGGCGCCCGAGCGCGAGGCGCTGTTCCGGCTGCTGGACCGTCTCGACGAGTTGGAGATGCAGGCCGAGGCGGAGATGGCGGCGACGACCCGCTAGGCGGGTCGATGTCGTAGGTGGCGGTGGCGGCAAGCCACGTTGCCGAGTCCCGGTTGTGCGTATCCGTGCGCGGGACGCGGAGTCGTTGCCGACGTTCTGTTGGGCCAGACGGCCGTTTGCGTGGCGAGCTGGCAACCCCGCGGTCGCGGCTTGCGCCGCTCCTACCCTGGTACCGGACGAGCCGTTGCCGTTGCCGTTGCCGTTGCCGTTGCCGTTGCGAGATTTTGATCTGCTTTGCCGCTTTGTCGGTCAACCGTAGACCCGGAGGGCGGCGCACAGGACGTGCGCCGTTTTTCGATAGGACAA
>NZ_JMTZ01000116.1 GCF_000731095.1 Lysobacter antibioticus
GGCGCCGGCGGCGAGGATCGGGTGAACTTCCACGGCATGACCCTGGACCAGAGCGATGTGAGCCCGCTAGTGAACTGGGAGCGCGTCGACCTGCTCACCGGCACTCACCTGACCTTGACCGCGCCGCTGAACTTGGCCGGCGGCTTGCTGTCGATCGACGGCACCTCGGAACTGATCGGCATGAGCGGCGCCAGCCTCACCGGCAATTTGTCCAACTCGGGTTTCATCCGGGTCGGCAGCGCCCGCTTCGGCATCAGCGGCAACTACACCGGTGGCGGCGCGCTGGCGCTGACGGTATCGCCGGGCAATCAGAGCTCGGGCGGTTTGGACATCGGCGGCGACGTCATCGGCAGCACCGCGGTGACCTTCCTCGGCGACGGCAGCGAGACCCCGCAACAGCCGGCCTCGATCCGGGTGATTTCGGCGCCGAACGACAACGCAGCGACCGCAGGCAGCTTCATTTCCGCCGGCGCGAGCGACGGCGTGGTGCGCTTGAACGGCAGCGTGTTTCCATGGACCTTCGACCGCCAGGGCGATGGCTGGTATCTCAACACCGAAGCCAGCGACATCCTGCCGGAAATCGGCGGCTACGCCGTGCTGCCGAGCATCGGCGCCGCGCTGATCCAGGAGAATAACCGCCTGCTGTTCGAACGCATGGCCGGCGTGCGCGGCGACACCCCGCGCTGCGGTTCGCACGAAGACGAAATGGAACACGCCTATTGGTCGCTGGAAGGGGACTGCCACGGTTTCTGGGTGGCTGCCACCGGCAGCGAACTGGAGATGGGCGCCAACCCTGGCTTCGCTTTCAGCGGCGACACACTCGGCTTGTACGTCGGCGTCGATGCGCAGTTACAGGATCGCGAGACCCGCACCCTGCGCGGCGGCTTGTTCGTCGCGTTCCAGCACGGCAACTACTGGGCCAGCGGCACCAACTCGACCGACCTGCAAGGCATCGGCGAAGCCAACGTGCGCGTCGATACGCCGATGGTCGGCATGTACGGCAGCGTCAGTTGGAAGAATGGCACCTACCTCGACATGACCCTGGTCGGCCAATTGCCGGAAGCTGACATCACCGTCGCCGATGGCTTCAAGGAAGAGATCGGCGGCAACAGCCTGACCGCAAGCGCGCAGCTCGGCCATCGCTTTCACTTGAGCAACGGCTGGACCGTCGAACCGCAAGTCAACCTGAGCGCGAGCGCGATGCAGTGGGAAGACAAGCTCGACGCCAGCGGCAAGCAACTGGTGATGGACGACGACCTGCTGGGCACCGCACGAGTGGCGGTTCGTGCCGACAAGCTGTTCGAGACCGCGGGCGGTGCGCGAGTGCGGCCGTGGGCGACGCTCGGCGTACAGGACACCCTCGGCGAGAAAGACAACGCCCTGGTCGTCATGCCGCCCGGTGCCGCCGGACAGGCGCAGTCGTTCCCGAACCACGAACTGGGCCTGATGGCGACCCTCGACGTCGGCGTGGAAGCCGAGTTGAACGAATCGGTCAGCCTGTTCGGTGTGTTGTCCTACGGGGAAAGCCTGGAGGGCAGCGACATCAAGCAGCGCCAGGCTAACCTGGGTATCAGAATTCGTTGGTAAACGAAGGGCGGCCGGCACCTGACGGTCCGGCCGCCCGCTGGCAAGGCCTGAGATGCTGCCGACCGCACCGCCATCGGCGATGCCTAGGACCGACAGGATGCCAAGCGTCCGCACGATCAGACAGTGATAAGACCTTGGCCGACTGCGCCAGCGAGCGGCCGAGCAGCGAAACCCGACGCAATCCAGGTTGTGCCGAAGTCGGCGCTGTCCACGGCGGGTTTTCCCCAATGGCACCGTGGCCAATTTCTACAGGCACCCCCGATGCATCGACCCTAAGATTTTTCCCAATTTCGAAACATCCGGCCCCCTCTTAAAATGCGATACACAGCACAAATCCTAGTGCGCCGGAGGCGGGGGATGTCCGCGCAACTGTCCGAGCGCTCCGAAGTGGCGGGGCACTATCCCGACAAAATCGGGCGGGCGGCGTGCATGTTCTATCGCGAGGTCGCGGCGAACCTGAAACGGTTGGAGGGCGTCGCCGCGGCCAACGGATGGCAGCCCGTCAGCGAGCTGTCGCAGCGCATCCGCATCGACGCGCTGCTGAGCCACACCGAAGATTTCGAGCACTGAAACAACATCGAGGTTCCAGCGGGTATGGAGACCGATGAAGGGGGCGGCATGAATCGAACTCTCTGCGCCATCAGCTTGCGGCGTGGGCAGGTTCACTATCGGATGTTCACTGAAACTAACGTTTTCTCACTGCGACGATGGCCTCGCGTGCAAGGCGCGTGACGATCGGCGGCGCTTTTCCGATCCTTGTTGGCTAAGTGCGGTTCGATGCCCCGAATCCGCTTGCGATTTCGCTATTTTCGGGTGTAGAAGTCTCGTCGACATCAGTCGATAGCGCTTGCCCGAACAGGGGTGGTCGGCGTCATCGCAGTGCCTCGCATCGTGCCGCTGCTCGCCGCCCGTTCCGATTCCACGCCGCTGCTTTGTTCGTTTCGCGAAGGCTTTCTCCAGCGCATCGCCACATCTGGCCGTACTTGGCCGCACTTCGCCGATTTCCTGCACTCGACCGTGCCAGCTTCATCCAATCATCGATTTATTCGTATCTGAAAGACGGTCACTGACGTAGCCGACGGCGCCTCGTCCGTCACGCGTTCGCGAGTCACACGGAGAACAACATGAACCGCATTTTCCGCATCCTCTGGTCGCATGCGCTCAACGCGTGGGTGGTCGTTTCGGAACTCGCCACCAGCCGTGGCAAGAGCGGGGGAGGGGTCGATAAGCGCGGCCGCGTACACGAGCGGGTGCTTGATCGCGACCAGGTCGAAGGTTCGCCTCCTGAGCGCGCGTGGCCGTTGCAATTGGCCGTGTTCGCGGTATTGCTGTCGTTGTATGCGCCGGCACAGGCGGCGAATCGGTTCTGGGATGTCAACGGCACCGCGGTGGGGCGCGGCGGAACCGGTATCTGGAACACCACCAGTCCGTTCTGGAGTCCCAATGGCGATGGCGTGAGCGGGCCTTACAGCGCCTGGAACAACGCCGCACTGGATGACGCGTTCTTTGGTGGCACCGCCGGCACGGTGACCTTGGGCGTACCGATTACCGTGCACAACCTGACCTTCGAGACCACCGGTTACACGCTCAGCGGTAGCACCCTGACCCTGGGGGGCGTCGCGCCCACCATCACCACTAACGCGGGCGTCGGCGCGACGATCAACTCCGTCATCGCCGGCACGGCCGGCCTGGCCAAGGCCGGCGC
Organism: Lysobacter antibioticus; assembly: GCF_000731095.1. Lineage (GTDB taxonomy): Bacteria > Pseudomonadota > Gammaproteobacteria > Xanthomonadales > Xanthomonadaceae > Lysobacter > Lysobacter antibioticus_B. The sequence continues at coordinate 3,293 of NZ_JMTZ01000116.1, forward strand.
CGGCGACTTGACGCTCAATGGTGCGAACACCTTCAGTGGCGGCATCAACGTCGGCGCCGGGCGTCTCTTCGTCAACGGCGACGCTGCGCTGGGCGTCGCCGGCAACGGCATCATCATGGCTAATGGCACCTGGCTGTCCAGTACCGGCGCGCTGAATGCCAGCCGCGTGGTGACCCTCACCAGTGGATCGGTCGTCATCGGCGGCAGCGTCGGCGCCGCGCGCTACACCGGCGCCGGCGGCCTCAACCTGCAGAACGGCGTCGCGCTGACCAACAACGCCAATGACTACACCGGGCAAACGGTGGTCGGCACCAACGCTACTGTTTTCTTCAGTTCCATCGCTAATGTAAACGGAGGGGCCAGTGCACTGGGTGCGCCGACGACGGTGGCCAACGGCACGATCGTTCTGAACCCTTCGGACAGCGGCATTAACGCGGTCTATACCGGCAGCGGCTCCAGCTCCGACCGTAATTGGCAAGTGTTCTCGCGTTTTTTCGGCAATAGCGGAATCACCAATTCGGGCACGGGCACCCTCACGCTGACCGGCAACATCTTAGGTCAGTACCAGAACGGCGCCTTCGCTGCGCGCGGCACTTTCTTCAGCGCGCAAAGCGCGGACCTGGTGTTGTCGGGCGTCATCAGCGGCGGCCAACCTCTTTTCACTCTGACTGGCGGCGGCACGAACCGTACGATCACGCTGGGCGGGGCCAATACTTACACTGCTACCACCACCAGCATCGGCAACGTGACGGTTTCGGCGAGCACGCTGGCCAATACCGGCGTCGCCAGTTCGCTTGGCTCGAGTGGTGGTATCGGCATCACCAATGGCGTGCTCAGCTACACCGGTGCCGGCGCCAGCAGTAACCGCGCCTGGGGGCTCAACAACGGCACGATCAACAGCGATGGCAGCGGTGCGTTGTCGCTCAGCGGGACCCTGGGGCTCACCAATACCGGCACCCTCGGCGGCAGCTTCGTCGGAGCCGACAACTTCTTCACCGGCGTCATGTCCGGTGCCGGCGGCTTGGCCAAGAGCGGCGCGTCCACCTGGGTGATCAACGGCGTCAACACCTATACCGGCAGCACCACCGTCAACGGCGGCACTCTGCGCGCAGGCAATACGAGCGCGTTCGGCGCCAGCAGTGGCGCCGTGATCAATGGCGGCACGCTGGACCTCAACGATCTCAACATCACTCTGCCGTCGCTGGCCGGTACAGGCGGCAGCGTCGACATCGGTACGGGCACGCTGACCCTCAACGGGGCCGCGGCCACCAACACCAGCTATGCCGGCAACATCACCGGCAGCGGCGGCCTCACCAAGGAGGGCGCCAGCACCCAGACTCTAACCGGAACCAACACCTATACCGGTGCGACTACGATTAACGGCGGCACGCTGCGGCTGGACTTCGCCGGGGCGGGTGGGCCCGCCAGCAACATCATCTCCAGCGCCTCGACCCTGACCATGGGCGGCGGCACGCTCAATGCGGTCGGCGCCGCCGGCGAGGCCAATACCCAAACCTTCAACGGCTTGAACGTCGTCGCCGGCAATAACACCATCGGTGCGACCTCCGGTGCCGGCGGCAGCATGACCGTCAACCTCGGCGCGATTACCCGCACCGGCGGACTGATCAACTTCAATCTGCCGGGCAGCGGCAACATCACCACCACCAACACCCTCCTGGGCGGTTGGGCCACGGTCAACGGCACCGATTACGCCAAGGTGGTCGGCGGCAACATTCTCGCTTTTACCGACGCCGACTACACCGACAAGGACGACGCGTCGCTCTGGTTGACCGGCGAATTCATTTCCGACAGCGATGCCGATGCCGACAGTTTTTTCGGCACGGTCGGCAGCAGCGTCCAACTCGGTGGCCTGCAGTTCACCACCCCGGACGCGACCACCACCGTCACCGTCGCCGCCGGCCAGACGCTGGGCATCGATGGAACCATCATCGTCGCGCCGTCGGTCGGCGCCAACAACCAGACGATCACCGGCGGCTCGCTCACCGGCATGGCCGGCGGCGGCGCGCTCGGCATCCAGCAGAACGGCACCGGCAACTTCGCCATCGCCTCGCAGATCGTAGACAACGGCGGCAGCATCGGCTTCACCAAGGCCGGCACCGGCCTGGTCACGCTGAGCAATATCAACAACACCTACAGCGGCGGCACCACCGTATCGCAGGGCATCCTGTCGGTTGCCAGCATCGCCAACGGCGGCGCGGCGAGCAGCATCGGCGCTTCGTCCGCGGCCTCGTCCAACCTGGTATTGGAAGGCAGCACGCTGCGCTATACCGGCGGCACCACCAGCAGCGACCGCGGCTTCACCCTCGCCAAGTCCGGCGCGATCCTCGGCAGCGGTATCGAAGTCACCAACGCTGCAGCCAACCTCGGTTTCAGCGGCTTGGTCACCAGCACCGACGGTGCCAACTTCACCAAGACCGGCGCCGGCACCTTGACCCTCAGCAACGCCGGCAATGACTACACCGGAATTACCCGCGTCGACGGCGGCACCTTGTCGGTCACCACGTTGGCCAACGGCGGGCTGGTCAGCAGCATCGGCGCTTCGAGCAATGCCTCGGGCAATCTCGTCCTCAACAACGGCACGCTGATGTATACGGGGGGGACGACCAGCACCGACCGCGGCTTCACCGTCGGTAACCTTGCCGCGGGCGGCGGCAGCGGCGGCGTCGACGTCAGCAATGCAGCGACCACTCTGACCGTGAGCGGCACGGTGGTGGGCGATGACGGTTTGCGCAAGGAAGGTCCAGGCACCCTGGTGTTGTCCGGCACCAATACCTACGGAAACGGCACCACCGTCAATGCAGGCACGCTGCGGGCCGGTTCCACGCAGGCCTTCGGCGCCACCACCAACAACCTGGTCGTGGCGACCGGAGCGACGACGGATCTCGCCGGTTTCAACAACACCATCGGGGCGCTCGGAGGCGGCGGCAACGTGACCCTGGGCTCGGCCACGCTGACCTCCATCGGCAGCGCGGGCACGTTTACCGGGACCATCAGCGGCACCGGCGGCTTCATACGGGGCGGCGGGTACGGCGCGACGCAACAGATCATGAGCGGCTGCAACAACACCTATACCGGTGTCACTAATATCAACGGCGGCCAGATCACCACCGATTGCCTGGCCAACGGCGGCCTCGCCAGCGGTATCGGCGCTTCCTCCAACGTCTCGTCCAATCTTCTGTTCAACACCGCCATCCTCAAGTACACCGGCGGCAACATCAGCATCGACCGCGGATTCACTGCACAAAGCGGTCCGGCCGCGATCGAGGTGGCCAATGCGGCCACCACTCTGGCATTCAGCGGCACCGTCGTGGGCGGCGGTTACGTGCGCAAGGATGGCCCCGGCACCCTGTTGTTGTCCGGTAACAACACCTATACGGGCGGCACCCAAGTCACCGGCGGCATCCTGCGCGCCGGGTCGGCCACGGCCTTCGGCACCGGTCATTTGGACATGCTCAATACCGCCGGCGCGCTGCTGGATCTCAACGGTTTCAACACCACGTTCGCCTGGCTGCACGGCGGCGGTGCTGTAGGCGGCAACATCAGCCTGGGCGCGCAGACCCTGACGCTGAGCAGCGGCAATAATGCCGCAGGCATCGTCTACGCCGGCGCGATCAGCGGCAGCGGCAATCTCGTGAAGAACGGCGCGCAGATCCAGCGCCTGTCCGGTTGCAATAGTAGCTATACCGGCTCAACGACAATCAATGCCGGCACTTTGAGCGTCGACTGTCTGAGCAACGGCGGCAGCAACAGCGCGATCGGCGCCAGCAGTTCGGCTGCCGCTAATCTCGTCATCGGCGGCGGCGCCACTCTCGGTTACACCGGCGCAGCCACCAGCAGCGACCGTCTGTTCACGCTGGGTGTCGGTGGCGGTACGTTGGATGCATCGGGCACCGGCGCGCTGAATATGACCAACACCGGCGTCATCGCGCTGGCGGGCACCAATGCCGCGCGCACGTTCACTCTCACCGGCGTCAACACCGCCGACAACACCTTCTCGGCGCAGCTCGACAACAACGGCACCGGCGCCACCTCGCTGACCAAGACCGGCATCGGCACCTGGATCCTGACCAACAACAACAGCAGCTATACCGGCATCACCACCATCAGCGGCGGCGTGCTCGGCGTCAGTCAGTTGGCCAATGGCGGTGCGGCCAGCGGTATCGGCGCGTCCTCGAGTGCGGCGTCGAACCTGGTGATCGGCAACGGCTCCACCTTGCGCTACACCGGCGCGGGCGACAGCACCGACCGCCTGTTTACCCTAGCGTCGGGCGTGACCTTCATCGAGTCGTCGGGCACGGGCGCGGTCGACTTCACCAACACCGGCACGATCGGGTTGGCGAATCCGAACGTGGCGCGCACCATCGCGCTGGGCGGCACCAATACCGGCAACAACACCCTGGCCGGCATCATCGGCAACGCCGGTACCGGCATCACCACGCTGGCCAAGAACGACAGCGGCACCTGGGCGCTGACCGGCAACAACACCTACACCGGCAACACCGTCGTCAACAACGGCAACCTGATGATCGGTAACGGCGGCACGTCGGGCAATCTGGGCACCGGCAACGTGATCGTCGACTCGCCGACGTCCACGCTGTCGATGAACCGCAGCGACACGGTCGTCTTCAACGCCATCATGAGCGGCCCCGGTACCTTCGCCCAGGTCGGCACGGGCACCACCACGCTGACCGCGAACAACAGCATCGGCGCCACCACCGTCAGTGCCGGCACCTTGGACGTCAACGGCATCCTCAACACCGCCACGGTTGCGATGAGCGGTACCTCCACCCTGAACGTGGACGGCACCGTACAGGCCGCCGGCGCCGCGCCGGCGCTGCTCAGCGGCGATGCCGGTGCGAGCACGATCAACGTCAACAGCGGCGGAATCCTGCGAGCCAACGGCGATCTCGGCGATGGCAGTGATGCGGTCAACCTCACCGGCACCCTGGATACCGGAGCTGCGGTGTTGAACCTCGGTGCCGGCGACGACACCCTGACCTTGAACGATGGCGCGGCGATCGTCGGTGCGGGCGTCGATGCCGGTGCCGGCAGCGCCGACAACCTGGTGGTCAACAATGCCTTGCCGCTGACCTTCGGCGGCACCGGCGTCGCCGGTTTCGAACGCCTGACCAAACAGAATATCGGCGTGCTGACCCTTACCGGAGGCCAAAGCTACAGCGCCGGCACCGCGATCGACGGCGGTACCTTGGACGTGGACGGCGCCGTCGACACCTCCGCCGTGTCGATGGCCGACGGAACTATTCTGAACATCGACGGCAGCGTGCAGGCCGCCGGCCCCGCGCCGACCGCGCTCACAGGCAGCGCCGGCATCAACACCATCGCGGTCAATGCCGGCGCCAGCCTCGCCGCCAATGGCGACCTCGGCGACGGTAGCGACACGCTGACCTTGGCCGGCGCCTTGAACACCGGCGCTGCCGCGCTGAACCTGGGCGCCGGCAGCGATACGCTGACCTTGAACGACGGCGCGACGATCGGCGGCATCGGCGTCGACGGCGGCAGCGGCGCCAACGACCAATTGGTGCTCGACAATGCTTCGCCCCTGAGCTTCGACGGCGGCACCACCGCCGGCTTCGAAAGCCTGCTCAAGCAGAACAGCGGCATCGCCAGCATGACCGGCACTCAGAGCTTCAGCGCCGGCACCACCATCGCCGGCGGCGTGCTCGACGTCGACGGCAGCCTGACCACGCCGACCATCGCCTTGGCCGACGACACCGCGCTGAGCGTCGATGGCAGCGTGCAGGGGGGCGTCGGCACTGCGGCGACGATCACCGGCAGCGCCGGCACCAACTTTGTGTTCGTGGGTGCCGGCGGCAGCTTGTTGGCGAACGGAGATCTCGGCGACGGCGCCGATGTCGTCGACGTGGCCGGCTCCCTGGACACCGGCGGCGGCACCTTCGCGCTCGGTGCCGGCGACGACACTCTGACCATCCACGACGGCACTACGATTACCGGCACGATCTCCGCCGGCATCGGCAACGACACCTTCAATACCGACATCGCCACCAGCGCCGATCTCGGCGCGGTGCAGGGCTTCGAGACTCTGAGCAAGACCGGCGTCGGCACGCTCAACATCAACGGCCCGGCGAGTTCGGACTTCACCACCATCGACGTCGCGGCCGGCACCTTGAACGTGACGCCGAGCGGCAGCGTGGTCCCCGCGCCGGGCAATACCCTGACCACGACCGTGGCCACTGGCGCGACGCTCAACGTCGACGGCAGCTACGGTTGCGGCGCCGACAACGACAGCATGACGGTTTCCGGCACGGTGTCGGGCAGCGGCACCATCGACTTGTGCGGCGGCGACGACACTTTGACCCTCAAAGACGGCTCGCTGCTCAGCGCTGCGATCAGCGGCGGCACCGGCACCGGCGACAGCGTGGTGCTCGACAACCTCAATGCGATGATCTTCGACGCCGGCAACACGGCCAACTTCGAGTTGCTGCAAAAGAACAACGTCGGCGAGGCGACCCTGGTCGGAACCCAGAGCTTCAGCGGCGGCACCACCATCGATGGCGGCGCCCTTCGGGTGGCCGGCGCCCTGGAAACGCCGACCTTGAGCCTGGCCGACGGCACCGCACTCAACGTCGACGGCAGCGTGCAGGCAGGCGTCGGCACGGCGGTGGCGATCACCGGCAGCACCGGTGCCAACGCAGTGACCGTGAGCGCCGGCGGCAGCCTGCTGGCGAATGGCGACCTGGGCGACGGCAGCGACCTGCTCGATGTGGCCGGCACCCTCGACACAGGCTTCGGCAGCTTCAATCTCGGCGCCGGCGACGACACCCTGACCATCCACGACGGCACCAACATCATCGGCACGGTCATAGCCGGGGCCGGCAACGACACCTTCAACACCGATATCGCGACCAGTGCCAACCTCGGCGCGGTGCAGGGCTTCGAAACCTTGAGCAAGACCGGTGTGGGCACGCTCAACGTCAACGGCCCGGCGAGCTCGGACTTCACCACCGTCAACGTGGTGGCCGGCAGTTTGAACGTGACCGCCGGCGGCAGCGTCGTCGCAGCAGTGGGCAACACCTTGACCACCACCGTGGCCAGCGGCGCAACGCTGAACGTGGACGGCAGCTACAGCGGCGGCGCACTGGCCGACAGTTTCACCGTGTCGGGTACGGTAAGCGGCAGCGGCGCCATTGGCCTGGCGGGCGGCGACGATACGCTCACGCTCAACGACGGTGCGGTGTTGAACAACGTCATCGACGGCGGCGGTCATGGGGCCGGCGATACGGTGGTGTTGAACAACGCCGCCGCGCTGAGTTTCGATGGCGGCGATACGGTCAACTTCGAATTCCTGCGCAAGGACAATGTCGGCGAGGCGACCCTGACCGGGGCGCAGAGCTTCAGCGGTGGCACCACCCTTAACGGCGGTACGCTGAGCGTGGCCGGCGCCCTGGAAACGCCGACCGTAGCCTTGGCCGACGGCACCGTGCTCAATGTCGGCGGCAGCCTGCAAGCGGCAGGCGGCACCACCGCGACGCTGACCGGCAGCGCCGGCGCCAACACCGTCAACGTGGCCGCCGGTGCGAGCCTGCTCGCCAGCGGCGATCTGGGCGACGGCAGCGATCTGCTCGATATCTCCGGCACCTTGGACACCGGTGCGGGCATTCTCGACCTGGGCGCCGGCGACGACAGCCTGACCATCCACGACGGCACCGATATCGTCGGCACGGTCGCGGGCGGGGTCGGGATCGACAATGTCAACGCCAACATCGCGCTGAGCGCCGATCTGGGAGCGGTGCAGGGCTTCGAGACCCTAAGCAAGACCGGTGTCGGCACGCTCAATATCAACGGCCCGGCGAGTTCGGACTTCATCACGGTCGACGTGCTGGCCGGCACCTTGAACGTCGCCGCGACAGGCGCCGTGGTCGCGCAGAACACCACGATCGCCAGCGGCAGTACCTTGCAAGTGGACGGCAGCTATAGCGGCACCTCCGGCAGCGACAGCTTCATCGTGGCCGGTACGGTGGCCGGTGCCGGCACCCTCGATCTGCTCGACGGCGACGACAGTTTCACCATCCAGGACGGCGCTGACCTGTCCGGATTGGCCAACGCGGTCGACGGCGGCGCGGGTACCGACACCTTCATCGCCGATCTCGCCGGCAGCGCGACCTTGGGCGGTGCGATCAACTTCGAGACCCTGACCAAGACCAACACCGGCACCTTGAACGTCGACGGCCCGGCGGCATCGGCCTTCACCACCGTCAACGTCAACGGCGGCAACCTCGACATCGGCGCTGCCGGCAGCATCGACGGTGCAGTGACCACCACCGTGGCCGGCGGCGCCAGCTTGAACGTCGACGGCACCTATACCGGCTCGGCCGGCGCCGACACCATGAACGTATCCGGCACCGTCGCCGGCAGCGGCACCATCGACCTGGCGGCGGGCGACGACACGCTCACGCTCAACGACGGCGCACTGCTCAACAACGTCATCGAATCGACGGCGGCGGTCACGGCACCGGCGATACGGTGCTGCTCAACAACGCCGGTGCGCTGAGCTTCGATGCCGGCAATACGGTCAACTTCGAATTCCTGCAGAAGGACAACGCAGGCACCGCGACCCTGACCGGGGCGCAGAGCTTCAGCGGCGGTACCACCCTCAACGGCGGCACGCTGACTGTGGCCGGCGCCCTGGAAACGCCGACCGTGGCCTTGGCCGATGGCACCGTGCTCAATGTCGGCGGCAGCCTGCAGGCCGCTGGCGGCACCACGGCGGCCCTGACCGGCAGCGCCGGCGCCAACACCGTCAACGTGGCCGCCGGCGCGAGCCTGCTCGCCACCGGCAATCTGGGCGACGGCAGCGATATCCTGGATGTGAGCGGTACTCTCGACACGCAGGGTGGCGTCTTCGACCTGGGCGCCGGCGACGACACCCTGACCATCCACGACGGCACCAACCTCATCGGCACGGTCGCGGCCGGGGTCGGCAACGACACCTTCAACACCGACATCGCGACCATCGCCAACCTCGGCGCAGTGCAAGGCTTCGAGACATTGAGCAAGACCGGCGTCGGCACGCTCAACATCAACGGCCCGGCGAGTTCGGACTTCACCACCGTCAACGTCGCGGCGGGCACCTTGAACGTGACCGCGGGCGGCAGCGTGGCCGCGCAGACCACCACGGTCGCCGCCGGCAGCACCTTGCAAATGGACGGCAGCTATACCGGCACCACCGGTAACGACAGCTTCACCGTGGCCGGTACGGTGGCCGGCGCCGGTACCCTCGATCTGCTCGACGGCGACGACAGCTTCACCATCCAGGATGGCGCCGACCTGTCCGGGCTGGCCAATGCGATCGATGGCGGCGCGGGCACCGACACCTTCATCGCCGATCTCGCCGGCAGCGCGACCCTGGGCGGCGCAATCAACTTCGAGACCCTGACCAAGACCAACACCGGCACCTTGAACATCGACGGCCCGGCGGCATCGGCCTTCACCACCGTCAACGTCGACGGCGGCACGCTCGACATCGGCGCTGCCGGCAGCATCGACGGTGCAGTCACCAGCACGGTCGCCAGCGGCGCCACCTTGAACGTCGACGGCAGTTACACCGGCTCGGCCGGCGCCGACACGATGAACGTGTCCGGCACTGTCGCCGGCAGCGGCACGATCGGCCTCGCCGCGGGCGACGACACGCTCACGCTCAACGACGGCGCACTGCTCAACAACGTCATCGA
>NZ_JMTZ01000117.1 GCF_000731095.1 Lysobacter antibioticus
ATCGGAAAACGCCGCACGTCCTGTGCGGCGCCCTCCGGGTCTCCAGGTGTTCTCGCGAGTTCGGCACTACGCCAAGCTCTGTAGCAACGGCAACGGCAACGGCAACGGCAACGGCAACAAAACACTATCGCCGGGCGATCAGCCGCGTAATGCCACAGCCTCACGCGCCAGCGCCTCCACCTTGCCCCAATCGCCGGCCTTCACCGCCGCCGCGGGTGCCACCCACGAACCGCCTACACAGGGCACGTTCTTCAACGCCAGGTACTCGTGCGCATTGTGCACGCCGATGCCGCCGGTCGCGCAGAACCGCAGTTCCGGCAGCGGGCCGCCGATGGCTTTCAACGCCGTGGCGCCGCCGATCGATTCGGCCGGGAAGAACTTGAGCTGGGTGTAGCCGTGCTCGAACAAGGCCATCGCTTCCGATGCGGTCGCCACGCCCGGCAGCCACGGCAGGTCGATGCCGCGCGCCGCGGCGATCAGGCCCGGAGCGCTGCCCGGCGACACCGCAAAGGTCGCGCCGGCCTTGAGCGCATCGCTGAAGTCGGACGGCTTGCGCACGCTGCCGACACCAACCGCGGCGCCTTCGACTTCGGCGGCGATCGCGCGTACCGCGTCCAGCGCCACCGCGGTGCGCAGGGTCACTTCGATCGCCGGCAAACCACCGGCGACCAGCGCGCGCGCCAACGGCACGGCGTCCTTCAGGTCGTCGATCACCAACACCGGCACCACCGGCGCACGCGCCAACACGGCGGCGACGCGCGCTTGCAGATCCTGCATCGAACTCATTGCCTCACTCCTGTCGTTCGGCGCGTCGCGCTCAAGCGCGCGCAGCCACTTCGTCGATATGCCTGAGCAGGTCGGCCGGGTCTTCGTAAACACGGAAGGCGCCGGCGCGCTCGAGTTCTTCCTGGCCGTAGCCGCCCGAGAGCAAGCCCACGCCGAGCGAACGCGCGCGACGCGCGGCGAGCAGATCCCAGATGCTGTCGCCGACCACGATCGAATGTTCGATGTCGGCGCCGAGTTTGTCGGCGGCGGCCAGGAACAGATCGGGATCGGGCTTGGCGTGCTTGACCATGTCGCGGGTGATCACCGGGGTGATGTCGGGATCGACACCGAGTGCGACCAGATTATGGCGCGCGGTCTCCATGCGGCCGCTGGTGGCGATCGCCCAGGGAATCCGGTTCTCGGTCAGATAGGCGAGCAACTCGACCGCACCCGGCAGCGGACGGATCTGGGTCGCCTGCCGGCCATAGGCCTCGGCATGCAGACGGTGCAGACGCTCGATGCGTTCGGGGGTGATGTCGATGCCGGTCTCGCGCAGCAGGATGTTGGTGAACAAACCACCGCTCATGCCGATCTTGCGATGGATGCGCCACACCGACAGCGGAATGCCGTCGGCGTCGAGCGCCTGCTTCCAGGCGAGGACGTGCTGATAAACGCTGTCGACCAGGGTGCCGTCGAGATCGAACAAGAAGGTGGTGCGTGCGGGAGCGGGCATGAGGGTCCGAAGGTTGGGAATCAGGGATTCGGGTGGACGATCACAGCGGCAGCGCGCCGAACACACCGGCGCCCCGGTCGGCCGGTGCGGCGTAGTCGCGGAAGGCGGCGAACAGCTCGCGGCCGAGGCCGACGTGGTGCGAGGACAGGTCGACGACCGCGTTCTCGCGCTGGCTCCAATCGGCCGGCGCCAGCACGCTGAGGGTGCCGGCGACCGCGTCGACGCGCAGCACGTCGCCGTCGCGCAGCTTCGCCAGTGGGCCACCGCAAGCGGCTTCGGGGGTGACGTGGATCGCCGCAGGCACTTGGCCGGAAGCGCCCGACATGCGGCCGTCGGTGACCAGGGCGACACGATGGCCGCGCTTTTGCAGCACGCTCAGGGTCGGGGTGAGCTGGTGCAATTCCGGCATGCCGTTGGCGCGCGGGCCCTGGAAACGTACGACCACGATCACGTCGCGGTCGAGTTCGCCCTGCTCGAAGGCCTGCTTGACCTGATGCTGCTCGGTGAACACGCGGCACGGCGCTTCTACGGTCCAGCGGTCTTCCGGCACGGCCGAGACCTTGATCGCGGCGGTGCCGAGATTGCCGTCGAGCACGCGCAGGCCGCCGTCGACGCGGAACGGTTCGCTGACGGGACGCAACACCGCGGTGTCGGCGCTGGTCGGCGTCGACGGCACGTGCATGACGTGGCCGGCCTCGTCGAGGCGCGCCTCGATGCGGTAACGCGCCAGACCCGGGCCGGCGACGGTTTCGACGTCGCCGTGCAGCAGACCGTGGTCGAGCAGTTCGCCGATCAGATAGGCCAGGCCGCCAGCGGCGTGGAAGTGATTCACGTCGGCGCTGCCGTTCGGATAGACCCGCGCCAGCAGCGGGATCGCCGAAGACAATGCGTCGAAATCTTCCAGCCGCAGTTCGATGCCGGCCGCCGCGGCCATCGCGATCAAGTGCAGCAGATGATTGGTCGAGCCGCCGGTGGCGTGCAGGCCGATCACGCCGTTGACGATCGCGCGTTCGTCGACGATGCGGCCGATCGGCCGGTAGTCGTCGCCGAGCGCGGTGATCTGCGCGGCGCGCTGCGCGGCCTGCGCGGTCAGCGCATCGCGCAACGGCGTGTTGGGATGGACGAAGCTCGAACCCGGCAGGTGCAGGCCCATGAGTTCCATCAGCATCTGGTTGGAATTGGCGGTGCCGTAGAAGGTGCAGGTGCCCGGGCCGTGGTAGCTGCGCGCCTCGGCTTCGAGCAATTCCTCGCGCGAGGCGTCGCCGGTGGCGTAACGCTGGCGCACTCGCGATTTTTCGTCGTTCGGCAGGCCCGAGGTCATCGGCCCGGCCGGCACGAAGATGCCCGGCAGGTGACCGAAGTGCAAGGCGCCGATCAGCAGCCCGGGCACGATCTTGTCGCACACGCCCAGGTACAGGGCGGCGTCGAACATGTCGTGCGAGAGCGCGATCGCGGTCGACATGGCGATGACGTCGCGCGAGAACAGCGACAGCTCCATGCCTTCGCGGCCCTGGGTGACGCCGTCGCACATCGCCGGCACGCCGCCGGCGACCTGCGCGGTCGCACCGGCCTCGCGCGCAGCGGCCTTGAGCAGATCGGGAAACCGCTCCAACGGCTGATGGGCCGACAGCATGTCGTTGAACGAGGTGACGATGCCCAGGTTGGGCGCATGGCCCGAGCGCAGCGCGCTCTTGTCGCCGGGCGCGCAGGCGGCGAAACCGTGGGCGAGATTGCCGCAGGACAGACGTCGGCGTTGCGGGCCGCTGCTCAAGGCCGCATCGATGCGGGCGAGATAGGCATTGCGGCGCGCGCGGCTGCGTTCCTGGATGCGGTGCGTGACTTGCGCGACAACGGGATGCATTGGGGTATTCACGGGTACTCGATTCGTTCGGGGCGCCTGCGATGGCGCCGGCCAGTGCCCCCCTTCGAAAAAGGGGGGTTAGGGGGATTGGCTCTACCTACACCTTCCGGAGAAGCCGAGGCAAAAGCAAATCCCCCCGCGCCCGCCAAGGGGACGCAGCCCCCTTCGAGAAGGGGGCGACAGCAAAGGCCTGAGCTTGGGAGGGGAGGGAGCCTGGGCCTGGCTGTCTGCGGAGTCCAAGAGTGCTGCGGACTCCAAGTTTGGAGCGAGAGAGACGGAACGTGGGACGTAAATCGGGAATCGGGAATCGGGAATCGGGAATCGGGAATCGGGAATCGGGAATCGGGAAATCAAATGCCGGAAGCAAACGGCGCGCAACTGGATCAGGGGCTCCAGTACAAGGTCGGCACGACCGGCGCGCCGCTGAGCACCGAACGAATCGGCAACGTGCTGCGCGGATCGCGCTGGGCGCCGTCGAGCACTGCGCGTTTTTTCTCGCCTTCGATGTGCAGGTACAGGGCCGGCGCGGTGAAGATCGCGCTGAGAGTCAACGTCATGCGCGGTTCCGGCATCGCCGCGGTGCGGATCGACATCACCGGTGCGCGGCCGCGCGGCTGCAGGCCGATTTCGCGCAAGGCCGGATTGTCGTAACCCAGGTCGGGGAACAACGAGGCCACGTGGCCGTCGTCGCCCATGCCGAGCACGGCGACGTCGAGCGGCAGACCTTCGTTGGCGATCTTGGTCAGCACCGGCATCAGCGCCGCTTCCGGGGTTTCGGTCGGCCGGTACAGCGGCAACAGGCGCGCGACGGCGGCGTTGTGCTGCAACAGGAATTCGCGCAGCAGGCGCTCGTTCGAACGCGGATGCTCCGGCGGCAACCAGCGCTCGTCGATCGGCAGCACGGTCACCCGCGCCCAGTCCAGGGTCTGGGTCGACAAGGCCTGGAAGAAGCGCTTCGGCGTATTGCCGCCGGACAACGCGATGCAGGCTTCGCCGTGGCGCGCGAGAGCGCCGCGCAGATCCGCCGCGACCTGTTTCGCCAAGGCTTGTGCAAGCTGCTCGCCATCGTCGAACAGACGCTCGTGCAACGGCAGGGGCAAGGGTTCGATCACTTTCAGTCGCTCAGCCTGCATCTTCATGCCAGGTCCTCCCATCGCGTTCGATCAAGGCCACTGCGGCGCTCGGGCCCCAGCTGCCGGCGGTATACGGGCGCGGCGCGTCGGCGCTGGCGGCCCAGGCGGCGCGGATCGGGTCGATCCACTTCCAGGCCGCGTCGACTTCGTCGCGACGCATGAACAGCATCGGATTGCCGCGCACCACGTCCATCAGCAGACGCTCGTAGGCATCGGCCTGACGCCCGCCGAACGCCGCGGCGAAACTCATGTCCAGGGGCACGTGGCGCAGGCGCAGGCCGCCGGGGCCGGGCACCTTGTTCATCAGCCACAGCTTCACGCCTTCGTCGGGCTGCAGGCGCAGCACCAGCTTGTTCGGCGCCAGCCGGCTGGAGGGGTCTTGTTCGGTGAGGTCTTCGAAGATCGAGTGCGGCACCTGGCGGAAGGTCACCACGATCTCGGACGAACGCTCGGCCAGGCGCTTGCCGGTGCGCAGGTAGAACGGCACGCCAGCCCAGCGCCAGTTCTTCACTTCGGCCTTGATCGCGACGAAGGTTTCGGTGAGCGACTGCGCGCCGAGCTCCTGCGCATAGCCCGGCACCGCGCGGCCGTCGACCGCGCCGGCCTTGTACTGGCCGCGCACGGTGGATTGCGCGGCGTTGCCGTTCTCGATCGGGCGCAAGGCGCGCAGCACTTTCAGTTTCTCGTCGCGGATCGCGTCGGCGGCCAGCGACGACGGCGGCTCCATCGCGACCAGGCACAGCAGCTGCAGTAGATGGTTCTGGACCATGTCGCGCAGCGCGCCGGACTTGTCGTAGTACGGCGCGCGCGATTCCACGCCGACGGTTTCGGCGACGGTGATCTGCACGTGGTCGATGTGTTCGGCCT
Organism: Lysobacter antibioticus; assembly: GCF_000731095.1. Lineage (GTDB taxonomy): Bacteria > Pseudomonadota > Gammaproteobacteria > Xanthomonadales > Xanthomonadaceae > Lysobacter > Lysobacter antibioticus_B. The sequence goes on from NZ_JMTZ01000117.1 coordinate 5,360, forward strand.
TCCACAGCGGCTCGAACAAGGCGTTGCCGAAGCGCAACGCGGTCAGGTTCTGCACCGTTTCCTTACCGAGGTAATGGTCGATGCGGAAAATCTGGGTTTCGGCGAACACGCGGCCGAGTGCGTCGTTGATCGCGTCGGCGCTGGCGCCGTCCTTGCCGAGCGGCTTCTCGACCACGACGCGGGTCTTGGGCCCGACCAGGCCGTGCGAGTGCAGCCGGTCGCCGACCACGCCGAACAGGTCCGGGCCGACCGCGAGGTAGAACACGCGGACGCGTTCTTCGTCGGGGAACTCGGCGGCGAACTCGGGCCAGGCGGCGTCGGAGCTGAGGTCGAGGCGACGGTAGTACAGCAGCGCCAGGAAGCCGTTGAGGGCGTCGCCGTCGCGCGCCTGATCGCCGGCGAAATTCTGCAGTGCCTCGCGGATCTTGCCGCGGTAGTCCTCGTCGCTGCGTTCATCGCGGGCGATCGCCACGATGCGGGTGCCGGCGACGATCTGGCCGTCGACATAGCGGTGGAACAAGGCGGGCAGAAGCTTGCGCAGGGCCAGGTCGCCGGTGCCGCCGAAAATCACCAGGTCGAACGGGGCCAGCGGCGCCAGATGCGGGGCGTGGGAGGGGGTCGGCACGGAGTAGACACTCATGGGCGGGCTCGGACAGGTCTCGTTAGGAACCATACCAGTAAAGATACCAGTAAGATACCACTTCGACAAATTATCCATTTTTCAATCATTTACGCAGGCGAATCAGACACTTGTTGCCGCCAGTGGTCTGCGACTGGTATCTTTTTGCCATGCAGCCCTACTTGGTCAGCGAGTTCCGCCGCCAGAGCGACGCCCGACGCGCGCCGGCTTATCAGCACCTGCGCCGGTCCTTGCAGCACGCGATCGAGAACGGCGAACTGACCGCCGGCCAGGCCCTGCCCGGCGAACGCGAGCTCGGCAAGCTGCTCGACCTGTCGCGGGTAACCGTGCGCAAGGCCATCGCCGGGTTGGTGGCCGATGGGCTGCTGGTGCAGCGCCAGGGTGCCGGCACCTTCGTCGCCGAGCGCATCGTCAAATCGTTCTCGCGCCTGACCAGCTTCACCGACGACCTGCGCGCGCGCGGGCTCGACCCGCGCTCGACCTTTCTCGAACGCGGCCTCGGCGAGGTCACCCCGGAAGAGGCGATGGCGCTGAACCTGTCGCCCGGTGCGGCGGTGATCCGCTATTACCGTTTGCGCACCGCCGACGGCGTGGCGCTTGCGCTCGAACGCACGGTGGTGCCGGCCTCGGTGATCGCCCATCCCGATTTCGTCGAGAACTCGCTCTACGAAGCCTTCGCCAAGCTCGGCATCCAACCGGCCCGCGCCCTGCAGCGCCTGCGCGCGATCGCCTTCGACGCCGAACAGGCGCGCTTGATGAATCTGCCCGAAGGCGCCCCCGGATTGTTCATCGAGCGCCGCACCTTCCTCGACGACGGCCGCGTCGTCGAGTTCACCCGATCCTTCTATCGCGGCGACGCTTACGACTTCGTCGCCGAACTGCAGAGCGAACCCACGCCGTGACCACAGACACCCTGCTCGACGCCACCAGTACGCGCATGTACGCCGAGGCGCAGGAAGCCGGCGATGCCGTCGCCCGCCAATTCGCCGCCAACGCCGACATCGTCGACGACCTAGCCGAACGCCTGCACAAACACCCGCCGCGCTTCATCGTCACCTGCGCGCGCGGCAGCTCCGATCACGCCGCCACCTACGGCAAGTACTTGTTCGAGACCCAACTCGGCCTGGTCACCGCCTCGGCTTCGCCTTCGGTCGGTTCGGTGTATGCGATCCAACCCAAGCTCGACGGCGCCCTGTTCGTGACCGTGTCGCAATCGGGCAAGAGCCCGGACCTGGTGCGCAACGCCGAGATCGCCAAGGCCGCCGGCGCCCATGTCGTCGCCCTGGTAAACGTTACCGACTCGCCGCTGGCGCAGATCGCCGACACCGTGCTCGGCCTGCACGCCGGCCCGGAAACCAGCGTCGCGGCGACCAAGAGTTATCTGTGCTCGCTGGCCGCGCTGCTGCAGCTGACCGCGCGCTGGAGCAACGACGCCGCCCTGTTCAACGCCGTGCACGCCCTGCCCGATGCGCTGGGCGAGGCCTGGCGCCAGGATTGGTCGCCGCTGGTCGACGGCCTGGTCGATGCGCACAACCTGTTCGTGGTAGGCCGCGGCCTCGGCCTCGGCGCGGCCCAGGAAGCTGCGCTCAAGTTCAAGGAAACCTGCGGCCTGCACGCCGAGGCCTTCAGCAGCGCGGAAGTGCGGCACGGCCCGATGGCGATCGTCGGCCCCGGCTTCCCGGTGCTCGCCTTCGCCCAGGACGACGGCACCGGCGACGGCACCGTTGCAGTCGCCCGCGAGTTCCGCTCGCGCGGCGCGCCGGTGTGGCTGGCCGCGCCGGGCGTACCCGGCGGCGACGTGCTGCCGACCGCGCGCTCGGTGCATCCGGCCCTGACCCCGTTGCTGACCGTGGCGAGCTTCTACAAGGCGGTCAACGCCTTGTCGGTGGCGCGCGGGCACAACCCGGACCTGCCGCCGCATCTCAACAAAGTCACCGAAACGGTCTGAGGCCCAACATGTCCGCCACCGCGTTCGTCAACGGCCGCGTGCTCAGCGAGCGCGGTTTCGAGTCCGACCTCAGCGTCATCGTCGAGGAAGGCCACATCGTCGCGGTGGTGCCCGGCCCGGCGCCGAGCGGGGCGCAAACGGTGGACCTGCACGGCCAGTACCTGGTGCCGGGCTTCATCGACACCCAAGTCAACGGCGGCGGCGACGTCCTGCTCAACGACACGCCCACGATCGACGGCATCCGCCGCATCGCCGAGGCCCATCGCCAGTACGGCACCACCGGCCTGCTGCCGACGCTGATCAGCGACGACGTCGAGGTGATGGTCGCGGCGATCGACGCCGTGCGCGAGGCGATCCAGCAGGGCGTGCCAGGCATCCTCGGCATCCATCTGGAAGGCCCCTACCTCGCCGCGGCGCGCAAGGGCGTGCACAACCCGGACAAATTCCACACCCCGGACGAGGCCGAACTCGACCGGATCGCCTCGCTCGGCGTCGGCAAGACCATGCTCACGCTCGCGCCCGAGCGCTTCGCCAACGCCACCTTGCAGGCGTTGGCCGCTCGCGGCGTGCTGGTCTGCGCCGGCCACACCGCCGCCGACTACGAACGCCTGCGCGATGCTTTCGCCCACGGCGTGCGCGGCGTGACCCATCTGTTCAACGCGATGACCCCGCTCGGCAGCCGCGAACCCGGCGGCGTCGGCGCCTGCATCGAAGACCCGCACAGTTGGTGCGGCGTGATCGTCGACGGCGAACACGTCCACGACGCCTCGCTGCGCATCGCCATCGCCGCCAAGCCGCGCGGCAAGATCATGCTGGTGACCGACGCGATGCCGCCGGTCGGCGGCGCGCAGGAAGATTTCGTCCTCTACGGCGAAACCATGACCTGCCGCGACGGCAAGTGCACCACCGCCGCCGGCACCCTCGCCGGCTCGGCGCTGGACATGGCCAGCGCGGTGCGCAACACCGTGCAGCGCCTGGGCCTGCCGCTCGTCGAAGCCTGCCGCATGGCCTCGACTTATCCTGCCGAATTCCTCGGCCTGGGCCACGAGCTGGGACGCATCGCCCCGGGATATCGCGCCGATTTGGTCGTGTTGGACGACGGCTTGCGAGTGACGGGCAGTTGGATCGGCGGGTTGGCGTAATCCCTGCGCGCCGGCGTCGCTGGCACCGAACGCGGGCCGCAGCGCCGCGGTCTGTCGGCCATGCATTCGACAACGCCGCTCTTCAATCGCGTTGCTCGATCGGATCGGCGCGCGATGGCTCGGCGAGCGGGCTGCGCGTCGTCGCCAGGAACGAGCCCAGCAGCACCAGCACGAAGCCTGCGCACATGCCGTAAGTGAGCGGCTCGTGCAGCAAGGTCACGCCCAACAGCAAGGCCACCAGCGGATTGACGTAGGTGATGACGGTGGCCCGCGCCGGCCCCGCTTCGGCGATCAGTGCGAAGAACAGCAGGAACGCCAGCGCGGTGCAGACCACGCCCAGTATCGCCACGGCCCCGGCCGCCTCCACCGTGATCTGCGACGGCCATGCGCTGAGCACGAAGGGCACGTAGGCCGTCGCCGCCAGCGCCAGCGAAGCGGCGATGACGCCTAACGGCGGCACATCGGACAAGTAGCGGCTGATGATGATCGGGCCGAGCGCATAACCGAGCGCGGTCGCCAAGGCGGCGGCCATCGCCCAACCGTTGGACACGTCGATGTCCAGGCCGACCAAGGCACCCACGCCGGCCAAGCCGACGCAAAGGCCCAACAGTCGGCGGCCGTCCAGCTTCTCGTGTCCGCTCAGGGCCATCAGGCCGGCGGTCATCACCGGCACCGTAGCGATCAACAAACCAGCGGTGGAACTGTTGATGCGGGTCTCGGCATAGCCCAGCAACCACCACGGGATGCTGATCTCGACCACGGTGAATGCGAGCAACGGCCGCCAGTGAGACAACAGCGGCCGCAGCGCGCCACGTGCCGCCGCGATCGGCAGCAACAGCATCGCGCCGATCAGCGTGCGCCCGAACGCGACCGACACCGGCGAGATGTCGGCGACGGCGACCCGGATCAGCAGATAGGGCACGCCCCAGATCACGCCCAAGGCGAGGAACAGCCACCAGGCGCGCCGGTTCATCGCGTCCTCCGGGCGAGCACGTTGCGCCAGGGGGCTTCCCTGCCGTCGAAGCGCGACGCCCAGTCGACCTCGAAACCCGCAGCTCGCAGACGTTCGTCCAGCCCCGCATCCGACCACAGCACCACTCGGTAATCGCCCGAGTCCCCGTGCTCCCAGAACTCGCCCTCGCCGAGCGGGTACGACAGCAGCAAGACTCCCTCCGGGGCCAGGGCCTGGGCCAGCTTGCGCAACACGCCGTCCACGTCGCCACGTTCGAAATGCTGCAGCACGCACAACATCAGGATGCCCGCATAGCGGCCTTCGATCTCGTCGACGAGCAGATCGAACACCGCCGCCCGCCGACCGCGTTGGGCCTGTAATTCGCAGAAGGCCCGGGTCACGTCGGTGCGATGGACCGGCACGGCGAGGGTCTCGAGGAAATCCGCATCCCAACCGGGGCCCGACCCGATCTCGAGCACGCCATCGCCGGACGGCAGCGCATCGGCGAGCCGCCGCAGCGCCTCGGCCCCGGCGACCGACGGTTGCGGCGATACCGAGGCCGCATAGTCGCGCGCGCATTTTTCGTACGCGGCGACGGTACGGCGGTTGTTGGACTGCGACGATGTCATCGGAATGTCCTCTTGCAGGGTGCACTGTCGTCGACACGCCATATAAGCATAGGAGCGGGCGCGATTGATGCGGTCGCTACGGAAAGCCGGATTCGGCGCAAGACCGAAGCGGCGCGATCGCGGCTCGCGCCGCTCCTACCCTGAGCACGGAGAATCAGCCGTTACCCGAAGGCTCGTGCAATGCCAACTCCGACTCCAATACATCCGCCAGCCATCCGCTGCGGCCATCATCGGCGATGCATTCCACTACATAGGCTTGCCTCTGACCCGGCTGTACCGCGTGGACCAGTACGATAGCCCCGATGTCGCCAACCGCCGGCGGACGCTGATGTTCGCTGCCTTCGGACCAACGCTCGGAAGGTATGGGGAGAATCAGACGGACGAGGTCGTATTCCTTCAGCATCGTTCACTCACGTTCGTTGGAAAACCATGCGACGGTGTGTTTCGGCGGCGGCCGGACGATGACCGAGCCGTGCATTAGATCCACCGGCACGCCAGTGGCACCGGTGTAAGTCTCTTGCGGCGGACACAGGCTTACGTCGGCTTGCCGGCCGGGCCGCACCGACATAAGCCCATGTGGGGTCAAGGGAGTACCGTCCGCCAAGCATGCCACGGATGGACCATATACCCGAGCTGCAGGCCGCCCTACGAGATAGTCAATCGCGCGTGGCAACAATAGCGATAACCGGTTTGCGCGATGACGGCATTACCTGAAGCGGCTGGACGGAACACGCGCGTCGAACTCCGTCGGCGACTGCGCAATTGCATCAGCCTGGCGCCAGCAGAGCGACGCGCGCTCGAAAGGCAGATCAAGAACCGTGGATTGATCGTCATCGACAACATCGCCCCGATCGAATCGAGAGCCTGCGCCACATTCTTGAAGCCTTAGGCGCGGATGTAGAAATACGGCTCGAAACCTGAAACATCTGACCGAGTTTCAGGCTGGTTTCCGAACTCGCAAAGGGCGGGCACGGCTCGGTCGCCCTATGCGCGGCCGCGAGGACTTGCAAGAGCAACGCAAGTCGCGACAGGAGGCCGTTGCCGTTGCCGTTGCCGTTGCCGTTGCCGTTGCCGAGATTTTGATCTGCTT
>NZ_JMTZ01000118.1 GCF_000731095.1 Lysobacter antibioticus
GGCTTAGCAAAAGAAAGTAACCCGGCCGCGTCAGCGGACGGAAGCTCTGCTCTTGCGCTGGCTTCTTAAAGAAATAAGATCAAACGCCTAAAGCTTTCGCCACTAAAGCGGCGGACGGAAATTTTGCTTCGGCCTTTATCCGATTGATGCGCCGCTAGACCGTCACATCGCGGTCGCGGCTCGCGCCGTTCCTACCCCTTAGGCTCCCGAAGCCGCTAGGCGAAACCGAAAACACGCGACCACCTTCGGCATGCCCCAAACGAACGAAGCCGGCGCTAGCGCGCCGGCCTCGGGGTATGACGGTTTCAAGCGACTACATTCGCAATCCGGCCACGGCGCAACCACACGCCGATGCCCTATCACTCGGCCTAGTCCACCAGCCCGACGACTTACTCGCTGGCGCTTTCTTCGCTCGCCGCCTTGCGCGTGCCCGACTTGCGGCGCGAGGCGCTGCCGTTGCTATCGGCGCGGCGCGCATCGATGCGACGGGCGCTGCCTTCGATCGGGTCGCCTTCGGCCTGCTGTTTCGCCTTGCGGCGCGCGGCGGCGTACCAGAGCAGGCCGGCGCCGGCCACGGCGGCGACCGCGATCACCGGGTTGCGGCGGATGAAACCGCCGGCGGTGCGCGCACCGGTCTTCAGTGCGCCCAGCTTGACGCCCGTCTCCAACCACTGGCCGGCCTTGGGCACATGCTGCTTGATGTTATCGCCGACCGACGACACCAGCTCCAGTGCGCGCTCCGGGAATGAAGTGAACTTGCTCATCGTGTCGATCCTGTGACGAGAGAAACAGACTCCAGTGTCGACGCGGAACCGTTGAAATTCTGTGAGCGCAGTCGCGTCGGACCGGCTGCCGGCTGAATACGGCGCGGTATCGACGACTTCGGCCGATACATAGCCCTTGCACAGCCAACCCATGACCAACACACCTCGCTCATCGCGGTTGGCGCATCGGCGCCTCGTGCGACGCCGCTGTGCTCAGGTGCCGCGCGGCTTGGCCCGGTGGGTCGCGGTCGCCGTCCACGGATCGTCGGGCCAGGGGTGCTTGGGATAGCGCCCCTTCATTTCCTTTTTGACCTCGGGGTAGGTGCGCTCCCAGAAACCGCGCAGGTCCTGGGTGACCTGCAACGGCCGCCCGGCCGGCGACAGCAAGTGCAAGGTCAGCGGCACGCGGCCTTCGGCGATGCGCGGCGTATCGGCCAGGCCGAACAGTTCCTGCAGCTTCACCGCCAGCACCGGTGGTACGGCGGCGCCACGTCCATCGGCGGCATGCTCGTCGTAGGCGTAGTCGATGGCGCGCTCCATCCCCGACGGCACCACCATGCGGGTCGGCGCGAGTGCGTCCAGCCGTTGCCGCCACGACCAGTCCGACAGCGAACGCAGGGCTTCGCCGAACGCGCCCTCGTCGAGCGCATCGAGGCGGGTCTTGCCGCGCAAGGCCGGCTTCAGCCAGGCGTCGATACCGGCCATCAAGGCCTCGTCGGACAAGTCCGGCAGCGCGTTGTCGCCCTGGGCCAGCTCGGGCATCCACTCGCGCAGGCAGCGCACACGCGCACGCCACTGGCGCAGGCCGCCGGTCCACGGCAGCGCGTCGAGACCGAGTTGGCGCACCGCATCGACCAGGGCATCGGCGTAACGCGAGGGATCGGGTTTGGCGAGCGGACGGCTGTCGAGCACGATGCGGTCGTAGCGGCGCTCGCGCACCGCCGCGATCGCGCGCACGGCGGCGTCCCAGACCACCCGGTCCTCGCTGACGAAACGCTGCGGGAACTCGCGCTCCAGGCGCGCTTCGTCGAGCGGCGATGCGCGCAGCACGCGCGCATCGCGCGGGTCGTCGCGCAGCTCGCTGATCACCAGCCACGGTTCGCCGTAGACCGCGCTGTCGTCGAACAACTTGGCGCTGCGGCCGTTGGCGAGCTGATAGCGGTAAGGGTCGCTCGGGTGCTGGCGGGCGATGCGGTCGGGGAAGGCATGCAGCAGCAGGTCGCCGAGCGCGTGCGCGGGCACCTGGGTCGGCGGTGTCGCGTCGACGCGCAGGCGCCGGCGCCATTGCTTGGCGGCCTGGTCGAGCGCGGCCAAGGCCGAACGCGAAGCATCGGCCGGTGCGCGGCCCTGGCGGAACGCGGCCAGCGCCTGCCAGCGCGCGGCCAGCGCGTCGCCACCGCTGCGCAGCGGGTCGCGCGCTTCGATCAAGGCGGCCAGATCGCCGGCCAGGGCGCGTTCGCGCGCGTCGCTGGGCGCCAGCAGCATCGCCGCCAGGCGCGGATGGGTGCCGAGCGTGAGCATGCGCCGGCCGAACGCGGTGATAGTCGGCGCCGCATCGCCGCGGCCGGCTTCGAGCGCGCCGAGCCGCAGCAACAGTTCGCGTGCCGCGCCCATCGCCCCGCCCGGCGGCGCATCGACGAAACGCAGGCCGGCATCGCCCCAGGCAGCGAGTTCGAGCGCCAGCCCGGCCAGTTCGACCTGGGCGATCTCGGGGCGCCGCTGCGGTTCCAGGCGTTGCGATTCCGGCCACAAGCGATACGCCCAGCCTTCGGCGACGCGGCCGGCACGGCCGGCACGCTGATCGGCGGACGCCTGGGCGATGGCGACCACGTCGAGGCGCGAGAAGCCGCTGTTGGGGTCGTAGCGCGGCTCGCGGGCCAAGCCGGCGTCGATCACCACGCGCACCTCGGGCAGGGTGACGCTGGACTCGGCGACGTTGGTCGCCAGCACGACCCGGCGGCGGCCGTCGGGATCGGGCTGCAGGACCCGGCTTTGCTGCTCGACCGGCAGTTCGCCGTGCAGGCTCAGCACGTCGATGCCGCGCAGCGCCTCGCTGCCGGCCAGGGCGGCATCGGCGCGCGCGATCTCGCGCTGTCCGGGCAGGAACACCAGCACGTCGCCGGGATGCTGCTGCAGGGCGTGCTCGACCGCGCGCCGCAGTTGGTGTTCGAGTTTTTCCTCGCGCCGCGCCGGGTAGTGCCCAATCGTCACCGGATAGCTGCGCCCGGCGCTGCTCAGGCGCGGCGCATCCAGAAACTGGGCCAGCCGTTCGCCGTCCAGCGTCGCCGACATCACCACGATGCGCAGGTCCTCGCGCAGCGAGGCCTGCACGTCGAGCGCCAGCGCCAGGCCGAGGTCGGCGGCGAGATGGCGCTCGTGGAATTCGTCGAACACCAGGGCGCCGACGCCTTCGAGGCTGGGGTCGTCCTGGATCATCCGGGTCAGGATGCCTTCGGTGACCACTTCGATGCGGGTGCGCGCGGAGACTTTGTTCTCGAAGCGGATCCGGTAGCCGACGGTTTCGCCGGCGGCCTCGCCGCGTTGCCGCGCCATGAACTGCGCGGCGGCGCGCGCGGCGACGCGGCGCGGTTCCAGCATGACGATGCGTTGGCCCTGCAGCCACGGCGCATCGAGCAGGGCCGGCGGCACCTGGGTGGTCTTGCCCGCGCCGGGCGGCGCTTCCAGGACCAGGCGCGGATGCGCGGCGAGGCTGTCGCGGATCGACGGCAGCAGGGAATCGATCGGGAATTCGGCGGCGTTCACGCGCGCAAGGATACGGTGCGCGGCGCCGATGCGTGCGCGATCGACGCAACCGCCCCGCGAGCACGCCCGCGCGCGACGACGCCGCGGCCGCGCCGGTATTCCTCGGCGTTACGACGAACCTGGGTACGGCTCAGTCCTTGGCGAACTCGCCGCAGCCGTACAACAGCCGGCCGCCGTCCTCGATATCGCCGATGAACACCAGGATCGCCTGACTGTATTTCTTGCGCTTGGTGTCCTGGCAGGGTTTGTCCTTCGGGCTGGCGGTGAGCATGACCAGAAGCTCCTGTTGCTCGCCGGCGATGCTCTGCTTGCCGGACAGCGCGTACTGGGCGGTCAGCTCCAGCGGACCCGGCTCGGGCTTGACCGAGGTCAGGGTGCCGTGGGCGGCGCGGACGCCGCGCGGAAGGGCTAGATCGAATACGACCTGGCCGGGGCCGCTGCGCTTGAGCTGGATGCTCCAGCCGGCCTGACCGTAGTTGCCGCCGTCGAAAGTCGCTTTCGGAAAGTCGTACTTGGGCTTGGATTCGGCAGGTGCGGACGCCGGCAGGCAGGCGAGCAGCGACGCCAGCCCCAGCGCGAAGATCGTCGAGATGATGCGCATTGCGATTTCCCCATGGCGACCGCCCGGCCGCCTTCGAAGGGCATAACGCCGCGTCGCCACGGTCGTGAATCCGCCGCCCGCGACGGCACGGCGGAACCACGATGCGGGCACCGCGCGGCCGTGGACGGCCGAAACTTGGGCTGGCCCGGCCCAGCGCCTACACTGCGCGCTGTTTTCCGCAGCATCTCCACTCATGCAACTGATCGACATCGGCGCCAACCTCACCCACGACAGCTTCGACCACGACCGCGACGCCGTGCTGCAGCGCGCGCGCGACGCCGGCGTGGCGCGCATGGTGATCACCGGCGCCAGCCGCGAGCATTCGCCGCAGGCGCTGGAACTGGCGCGCCGCCACCCGGGCGAGCTGTTCGCGACCGCCGGCGTGCACCCGCACCATGCGAGCGAGTACACCGCCGAATGCGACGCCGAGATGCGCGCGCTGCTGGCGCACGACGAGGTGGTGGCGGTCGGCGAATGCGGGCTGGACTATTTCCGCGACTTCTCGCCGCGCCCGGCGCAGCGGCGTGCTTTCGAGATGCAGCTGCAGACCGCGGTCGACACCGGCAAGCCGCTGTTCCTGCACCAGCGCGATGCGCACGCCGACTTCATGGCGATGATGCGCAACTTCGACGGCAAGCTCGGCCCGGCCGTGGTGCATTGCTTCACCGGCACGCGCGAAGAGCTGTTCGATTACCTCGACCAGGACTGGTACGTCGGCATCACCGGCTGGCTCTGCGACGAACGCCGTGGCCTGCACCTGCGCGAGCTGGTCAAGCACATCCCGGCGGCACGGCTGATGATCGAAACCGATGCGCCGTATCTGTTGCCGCGCACGGTCAAACCGGCGCCGTCGCACCGGCGCAACGAACCGATGTACCTAGCGCACATCGTCGAGGAACTCGCCCGCGACCGCGGCGAAGACGTGGCGACGACCGCGGCCAACAGCAGCGCGGCCGCCACCGCCTTCTTCCGGCTGCCGGCGGCGTAAGCACTCGCCGCCGGTTGACGCCCTCGGGCCGGCGAACTCACTTCATGGTGAAGTTGCCGCAGCCCTTCCATACCTTCCACGGCCCGAGCTTGGCCGGCGTAAGCACGACGGTGTAGGTGTAGGAACCGTACCTTCCGGTGCTCTTGCCCTTGGCGTCGATGCATTGTCTGCCGAGCGGCACCGGCGCCAGCTTCGTGCTCAGACCCGTCGCGGCGGTGCCGTCGCCTAGCTTGCCGACCAACAGGTAATCGCCCATGCCCGAGGCCGCCTTCTGCTGCAGCTTGCCTCTCAGCGGCGTCCGCGACTCCGGCACGGTCAGGGCGTAGTCGACCGAGTAATCCGGCTGGGTGGTCATCGCCACGATCCAGTCGGCGCCATTGCCGCCGCGGAAGACCGGCGCCGGGAAAGTGATCTGCTGGGCGGACGCGGACGCGGCTGCGAGAGCGGCGGCCAGGCCCAATCCGGCGACGGCGGCGAACATGATGCGCATAAGAGACTCCTGTAGGGGCGACGTGGTGCCGCCGATACCGCTACCAACGCAGCTTCACCGCCGCCGTGAAGCGCCGTCGTCGCGCCGGGCGGTGGCCCGTGGCCGCGATGAAGACGAAACGACGGTGCGGGGAAGACTGCCGCGGCAACAGGAAAGGCGGCGTCAGCCTCCATCAACGCGGCACGGCGCGGCTTGAGGACAGCGTCCTGGGACGGCGACGGGACAGGCACTAGACTGGGCCGCCTTCGCCGCCCGTCGCGCGCCTTTCGCACGGCGCTGACGACCGCCTCCCCCGCTGCTCGCCTGCCCCGCAAGGATCGACTTCATGGATCACCCCGCATCGCGGTCGCCCGTCTGGTTTCCGCTCGCGCTCGGCGCCTGCGTCTTGGTACTGACCGCAGCGTTCTTCCTGGTCGCGCAGATCGAGCATCCCCTGCCCGAGGGCGCCGACGGCGCCGCCAGCCAGGTCTACGCCTGGCTCGAATGGCTGTGCGGCATCGGCCTGCTGATCGGCGTCAACCTGGTCCTGGCCAGCGCGATCATCGCGCGCCGCGGCCCGCCGCAACGCGCCTGGGCCGCGCTGTTGGTCGCGGTGGCGCTGGTGTTCGGCCTGGGCTATCTGTGGTCGATCGCGGTCATGCAATCGATGCAGGCCCTGAGCGACAGCGTGTCGACAGTGACGCTGTATCGCTGGGTGCCGCCGCTCAACGCCGTCAAGGTGGTGGTCACTTCTTCGATCGGCCTGGCAATCGCCTTCGTCGTGGGCGGCCGCGGCCCGACTCCGGTGGTCTGGAGCGGTGGCCAGCGGCGCCTGATCGGCGCGCTCGTCGCGTTCGGCGTCTGCGCCGGCGTGTTGTTGCTGCTTCAGCACAGCCTGAGCCGCTTCACCGCTCTGGACGACAACGCCCAACGCCACGGCATGACCCTCGCCGCGCTCGGCATCGGCTTCCTGCACGGCCTGTGCTGGGCTCTGCTGCCGGCGCGCCGCGGTGCCGGCGCGATGCCGGCCTTGATCTCGGCCCTGCTGACGCCGCTGCTGATCGTGCTGTCGACGCTGCCGCTGCTGTTGTTGGGCGACAAGCTCGGCCTGGCCGAGCTGCTGGTCATCGTGTTGCTGCTGCTGTTCGCCGCGCCGGTGCTGGCCTCGCTGCTGGTGGTGTGGCTGCACCGCAGGCGTTATCCGGCAGCGCAGGCCTGACGATCTGCGTGGGTCGCACTGAAACCAACGGCCCGCTCGCAGCGGGCCGTTGGTTTTAGCGGGGCGCGGTAGCGCGATCAGTACATCGCGAGGTCGCCGCAACCGCGCATCTGCGGCAGGCCCTCGACGGTGACCTGGACGCTGTGCCGGTGCCCGCCGTCGCCGTCGTCGGTGCAGTCCTTGCGGCTGATCTCGACCACCATCGGCTTGGCGCCCTGCTTCGTCGCCAGTTCGCCGCTCAACACGATCAGGGAACCCGGCGCGTCGGCCGGCTGGCCCTTGTAATCGACCGTGCCGTTGGCCTTCTCGCTGCCGCTGCCCCAGGTCAGCTCGACCTGGTGCGACCTCTCGCCGGTGGCCTGGATCTCGATGCCCCAATGCTCGCCGAAGCCCTTGAACGCCGGCACCGGACTGACCTTACCGACCTGATCGGCGCCGATCTTGCCCATCGGCCGGCCCGCCGGCCCCGGATCGCTCGCCGGCGTCGCGGCCGCATCGGCGCTCACCGTGTCCTTGGCCTGCTCGGGGGCCGCGCAACCGGCGGCGAAAGCGATCGACAGGATCGCAGCGAAAGGCATCGGGCGCATGGGGTTCTCCTGGGTAACGTGGGGCCGGTCCATCGCGGCCGGTGCGACGTTGTAACGCAGCAACGGTGCACGAGGGGTCAATGGCGGCGGAGCGCGTTCAGTCGCGCGGCAATGCCGACGCGGGCCGTTGCCGTTGCCTTGAAGATTTTGCTGTTGTTGTGGCTGTGCGTCGCCTCGCACTAGCGAAGGCAACAGAAGACCCGGAGGGCGGCGCGCAGGGATGCGCGCCGTTTTTCAT
>NZ_JMTZ01000119.1 GCF_000731095.1 Lysobacter antibioticus
ATGAAAAACGGCGCGCATCCCTGCGCGCCGCCCTCCGGGTCTTCTATTGCCTTCGCAAGTGTGAGACGGCGCACGGAAAGAGCAAAAGCGGAAAGGCTAGGCAGATCATCGGCAGTGACACGGCCGTCGTGAGACCGTCGCGGCGCGGTCGCGGCTTGTGACCGAAGGAAATCGAGTAGGGCGCCGCTCCTACCCTAAGGCCCCCTTCGATAGGCGACGTCGGCACTGGTGTCTCTGCGCGTCCCTTGGTCGCGACTGACGTCGCTCCTACGGGGACAGATACAGGGGCAGAACCGCGGTACTGGTGCCGCCCAAACACGAACGCCCCCGTTTCCGGAGGCGTTCGCGCAAAAAACCGCGGAATCAAGCAGCGATCAACGCATCCAGCCCGACAGCTCCTTCTTGCTCAAGCGGCCGTTATTGTCGACATCGACCGCGCGGAACTCCGCGGTCAGGGTTGCGTTGCTGCGCGCCTCCGCACGGCTGATGTTGCCGTCGTGATTGCCGTCGAGCGCATCGAAATCGATCTTGTACTCGCCGATCACCGAATTCGGCGGGCTCGAGGTGATGGTGACCTGCGGCTGCACCGGCACGGCCGGGGCGGGGGCCGGCATCGGTTGCGGCACCGGATCGGTCTGCTGCACCGCTTCGGCGGTCGCCGCGGCGGCAGCCTGCGCCACCGTGGTCGCGTCGGTCGCGGCCGAACTCGCCACGCGTGCCGCATCGCCGGCGGCGCGCGCTTCGATCGCGGCACCGGTGGGGTTGCTGCCGGCGGTCGCCGCGGCCTGCGCCGAACGCGCCGCTTCGGCCGCGATGGTGGCCTGGCGCGCGGCCGACTGGGCCTCGATCGCCGATTGCTTGGCCTGGTAGGCGGTGGCTTCCGCGGTCAATGCCCCGCGTTCGCTCAAGGAGCCTTCGTTGCGGGTCGCGGCAGCGGCTTGCGCTGCGGCCTGCGCGGTCGCGGCGTCCTCGCGCGCGGTGCGTGCTTCGCCTGCGGCCATCTCGGCCTTCTCGACCGCATCGTGTTTGGATTCGACCTTGGTGGCGATCTGCGCCACGGCAGCGCCGCTGGCGCCGAGTGCGGCGATCAGCGCCAGGCCGATCAGGGTGTGCGGGTGGGTCGCGTGCTGTTTCATCGCTGTAACCTCGCGTGGGGACACCGCGACGCTAGACCCGGGCCGGTCAAGTCGATGTAAAACGGCGAAACCCCACCTGAATGAACGCGGCTCGAAGCGTGAATGCCGGGTGTCCGTCACGCCGCAGACGATGTGCGGTCGCGAGATGCTCGAGTCATCGCCAAGGCCGGGTGGCCCTGGCGTGGCGGATCACTTCGGCGTCGCGAACACCGTGATCTCTTCGCGGTCGTGATACAGCTGGCGCGCACGCACGACCATCGGGCGATGGGTCTGGTACTCGAACGCTTCCAGGCAGGTCTTGGTTTCTTCCCAGCGCTTCTTCATCGGCAGCTTGAGATTGAAGATCGCCTGCTTGCACCAGCCCTCGCGGAACCAGGTCGCCATGCGTTCGGCCACGCGCGCGGGCTGTTCGACCATGTCGCAGACCATCCAGTCGAGCTTGCGCTTGGGCTGCCAGGAGAAACCGTCCGCGCGCAGATGGTCGACGCGGCCGCTGTCGAGCAGGGCCTGGCGCAGCGGGCCGTTGTCGACCGAGGTCACCATCATGCCGTTGCGCATCAGCACCCAGGTCCAACCGCCGGGAGCGGCGCCGAGGTCGGCGGCTTGCATGTTGTCGCGGACCAGGCGCTCGCGTTCGTCGGCGTCGAGGAAGGTCAGCAGCGCTTCTTCGAGTTTGAGCGCGGAGCGGCTCGGCGCATCCGGATGCATGCGCAGGCGCGGGATGCCGAGTGGCCACGGCGAGCTGTCGCCGGGCTCGGACATCGCCAGCATGGCGTGATCGCCGGCGAGGAAGGCGACGTGCAGGCGCGGGCGCCGCGCATCGTCGGCCTTGCTGAGCCAGCCGGCCTTGCGCAGCGCCGGGCGCAGGGCGTTGCCGAAGCTGCGCGCCAGGCCGGCGAGCGGCTTGTGCTCGTCGGAGTCGGGGTGCTCGACCACCAACTCGCCGAACATGGAAACGTTGAGGCCGCTGCCGCCCTGCGCATCGAGCGCGGCCAGCATCGGGGTGATGCGGTCGGCCGGATCGAGGCCGCGCAGATCGGCCAGGCGCACCAGCTTCTGGCGCGCGAAGATCAGCGACGACCACGGCAGTGCGCGCGACAACGCTTTCGCGTCCTCGACGATGAACTCGACATAGCCGCTGTTGCGCTCGGTGCGCGCGTAGCCGGGGTGGCCGGCGCGCGCGGCGCGTTCGTTCAATTCGCCGGCGAGCTCGGGTTCGAAACCGGCGCGGCACCAACACAGCAGGGCGTTATCGGTCATCGTGGGAACTCGTTGTCTTCAGGGGTAGGAGCGGCGCGAGCCGCGACCAACCGAAGCGATGAACGCAAGGGCTTTTGCCCAAGCCCGATCGGTCGGGCTCTTTGCCACGCAACGGCGAGGCATCATCGATATTCGGGTGGATCTGTTTTCGTACACCGCTCGGGTTGGTCGCGGCTGGCGCCGCTCCCACAAAAGCTGGATCGGATCAGTACGCGACGCCGCTCTCGCCATAACGGCGCAGCACGTCGCAGGCGGCGTCGCGTTGCAGGTCGCGGCGCACGGCAATGCCGCGGCGTTCCAGTTCGCCGATCCAGTCCGCCGGCAGCGGGCCTTCGTCGAACTCGGTCAGCTGCATCACGTCTTCCGAGCGCGCGCCGATCAGCAAGGTGTCGATGCCGGCCCAGAAGCTGGCGCCGTAGCACATGCAGCAGGGCTGCGCCGAGGTCGCCAGGGTCATCGGGCCGATCTCGTTGAGACGGAACACGCTCAGCGCGGCCTGCGCGCACATGAAGGCCATCATTTCGGCGTGCGCGACCGAACAGCTTTGCGGCACCACGCGATTGACGCCGACCCCGACCACCAGGCCGTTGCCGTCGAACACCGCGGCGCCGAACGGCCCGCCGCTGCCCATCTCGATGTTGTGCCGCGACAGTTCGACCGCCAGCGCGACCTTGTCCTCGTCGCTGAGGTAGGCGCGCTTGCGGTCGACGACTTCGTCGATCCACGCCGGCAGCGCCAGCATCACCGTCTTGGTCAGCAGGTTGGGGATCTTGGGGCTCATGCCTGCGCGGCCCAGGTGTCGCGCAGGGTCACGCTGCGGTTGAACACCGGCCGTTCCGGGGTGTGGTCGTAGCGGTCGGCGACGAAATAGCCGACGCGCTCGAACTGGAACGCCTGCTCGCGCTCGGCGGTGGCCGCCGACGGTTCGACGTAGCCGGTCACGGCGCGGCGCGAATTCGGGTTGAGGTGATCCTGGTAGGTCTTGCCGTCGCTGTCGTCGTCGGGTGCGGCGACGTCGAACAGACGGTCGTACAGACGCACTTCGGCGGCGACGGCGTGACGCGCGCTGACCCAGTGGATCGTGCCCTTGATCTTGCGGTCGGCGCCGGCCATGCCCGGACGCGATTCCGGGTCCAGCGTGCCGCGCAGCTCGACGATTTCGCCGGCCTCGTTCTTGATCACCTCGTCGCAGCGCAGGATGCCGGCGCCGCGCAAACGCACTTCGCCGCCCGGAATCAGCCGCTTGAAGCCCTTCGGCGGCACTTCCTCGAAGTCCTCGCGTTCGATCCAGAGCTGGTTCGAGAACGGCACCTGGCGCGCGCCGAAGCGCTCGTCCTTCGGGTGGTTGGAGAAGTGCAGCGATTCTTCGTGGTCGTCGCCGAGGTTGCTGATGACCAGCTTGAGCGGGTCGAGCACGGCCATGCGGCGCGCCGCGGCGGCGTCGAGGTCTTCGCGCAGGCAACCTTCGAGCACCGAGTAGTCGATGGTCGAGTTCTGCTTGCTCACGCCCAGGCGATCGGCGAACAGGCGCAGCGAGGCCGGGGTGTAGCCGCGGCGGCGGATGCCCTGCAGGGTCGGCATGCGCGGGTCGTTCCAGCCGTCGACCAGGCCTTCCTGCACCAGCACCATGAGCTTGCGCTTGCTCATCACGGTGTAGTTGAGGTTGGCGCGCGAGAACTCGATCTGGCGCGGGATCGCCGCCTCGTTGGGCAGGCCTCGGGCGAGCAACGGCGCCAGCAGCTCCGGCGAATTCGGCAGGTCGACGCGGCCCACGCACCAGTCGTAGAGCGGGCGGTGATCCTCGAACTCGAGCGTGCACAGCGAGTGGGTGATGCCTTCGCAGGAGTCGCTGAGCGAGTGGGCGAAGTCGTACATCGGATAGATCGGCCAGGCGTCGCCGGTGTTCTGGTGGGCCACCTTTTTGATCCGGTACAGCGCCGGGTCGCGCAGGTTGATGTTGCCCGAGGCCATGTCGATCTTCGCGCGCAGGGTGCGCGCGCCGTCGGCGAACTCGCCGGCGCGCATGCGCTGGAACAGGTCCAGGTTTTCCTCGACGCTGCGCTCGCGGTACGGCGAATTGCGGCCCGGCTCGTTGAGGTTGCCGCGGTAGGCGCGGACTTCCTCGGCGCTGAGGTCGCAGACGAAGGCGTCGCCCTGGCGGATCAGTTTCTGCGCGGCGAGATAGAACACCTCGAAATAATCCGAAGCGTGACGCAGCTCGGCCCACTCGTAGCCCAGCCAGCGCACGTCTTCCTGGATCGCGGCGACGTACTCGGGGTCTTCCTTGGCCGGGTTGGTGTCGTCGAAGCGCAGGTTGCAGCGCCCGCCGAACTCGTTGGCGACGCCGAAATCCAGGCAGATCGCCTTGGCATGGCCGATGTGCAGATAGCCGTTGGGCTCGGGCGGGAAGCGGGTCCGGATCGCCTGGTGCTTGCCGCTGGCCAGGTCCTCGCGGACGATCTGGCGGACGAAGTCCTGCTTGACCGCGGCCGTAGCGGCGGAGTCGGTCGGAGATTCGGGAGCGGTGCGGGCGGGATCGGCGGACATGCGTCACGGCAAAGGCTAGGAAGGTCGTGAAGTTTAGCCTTTGGCGGCGATCCCTGCCTTGGCGGCGCTCTTCCGTCGTGCCGGAGCCGCGGTCCGGCGGCTTGCACGGGGCCGGTGTCAGGGGTCGGCGGGCTTTGCCGGGCGTGCCTGGAACGCTGCGTCTGCGCGCCGTTCATGGGTCAAGCCGGCCACTCCGGCGTATGCTGGCCGCAGACCCGCGAGGCCGTTGCGCCGAAGGACAGCGACGATGAAAGTCGTCTATGAAGCCGCCCATCTGATCGATGCCCATCTGGTCCGGCATGCGCTGGAAGCGGCCGGCATTCCGGTGTTCATGAAGGGCGAGGCCTTGCTCGGCGGCCTCGGCGAGCTGCCGTTCGGTCCGGTCCAGGTCTGCGTGCCCGAGGCTGCCTGGCCGGAAGCGCGCGAGGTGGTCGATGCGCTCTCGCTGGGCGAACCGCCATCGCCCGCCGCCGACTCGGTCGAGTCCGACCCGATCGGGGCGATGCCGCCGCCAGGCTGGCTTCCGGCCTGAGCCCGGGGCGCGACGCCCGCACCGTCGCGAGGTCCGCGACCGCCCCGGCGGGACCGGGCCACGGTCGTCAGGCCCGCTGCCTGACGCCGCTGTCTTCTCTCTCTCATCGAGCCCTGCGGCGCGTCCGGTCGAATGCCGGTCGCCGGCGCAGGGCCTCCGGATCGCTCCGACGGCGTTCCGGCTCTCATGGAGTTCCGATCGTGCATTCCGCTTCGTTCCTGCTTGTCTCGCGGGGGCGCTCATGAGCGCCTCGTCCTCCACCGCGACCCTGCGGACGCCCCTGGTCGAGATGCTGATCGGCGCTTCGGTCATCAGCAGCTCGGCGGTGTTCGTGCGTTGGGTCGAGATCGGCCCGGCCGCATCGGCGTTCTGGCGCATGGCGCTGGCCGGGGTGATCCTGTTGATGCTGCTCGGCCAGCCGTGGCGACGCGATCGTATGCGCCATTGGCGCCCCGACGGACGCACGCTGGGGCTGGTGATGTTCGGCGCGGCCTTCCTGGCGCTGGACCTGTGGCTCTGGCATCGCAGCATTCTCTATGTCGGTGTCGGCCTGTCGACCTTGCTCGCCAACTTCCAGGTGTTCGTGCTCGCCGGCGTCGGCGCGCTGGTGTTCGGCGAACGCGCCGGCTGGCGCCTGTGGGTGGGGCTGTTGATGGGCCTGGTCGGCCTGGCGCTGTTGCTCGCGCCGGGGTGGGAGCACGTCGACGAGCGTTTCCGTCTCGGCGTGTTCTACGGCCTCGGCACCGCGCTGGCCTATGGCGTGTTCCTGCTGGCCTTCCGTGCCGCACAGGCGCGCCGCCAGCAGACGCCGAACGAAGCCCTGCAGTGGTGGCTGTGCCTCGGCAGCGCGGCGATGCTCGGCGTGTCGGTGCCGTTCGGCGGCGAAAACCTGATCCCCACCAGCGCCCACGACTGGCTGATCCTGTTCGCCTATGCCGCGATCGCGCAGGTGTTGGGTTGGCTGGTGATCGGCCGCGCCATGCCGCAGCTGCCCGCGGGCATCGTCGGCCTGTGCCTGTTGTTGCAGCCGCTGCTGGCTTACGTGTGGGACGTGCTGCTGTTCCACAAACATCTGGGCGGCATGGAACTGCTCGGCATCGGTCTGTCCCTGGCGGGTATCTTCCTGGGCCTGCTGCGGGGCGACCAGCCGCTGTTCACGGTGCGCCGCGGCGATGCCGCCTGAGCCGCGCTTCCACCCTTCCATTGTCTGCTGCAAGGTAAGCGCATGAACGAATCCCAGAACACCCTCGGCGCCCTGATCCGCGCGGTCGCCGATTTTCCCAAGCCGGGCGTGACCTTCCGCGACATCACCCCGCTGCTGGCCGATGCCGGCGGTTTCGCGCGCTGCATCGATGCCCTGGCCGAGCCCTGGCAGGGCAGCGGCGTGCAAGCCGTGTGCGGCATCGAATCGCGCGGTTTCATCTTCGGCGCCGCCCTGGCGCAAAAGCTGCACGCCGGCTTCGTGCCCGTGCGCAAGCCGGGCAAACTGCCGCCGCCGCTGATCGCGGTCGAATACGAACTCGAATACGGCCGCGACCAGTTGCAGGTGCGCAGCGACGCCCTGAAACCCGGCGAACGCACCCTGCTGGTCGACGACGTCCTGGCGACCGGCGGCACCCTGGCGGCTGCACGCGAGCTGGTCGAGCGTCTGGACGCGGTGTTGGTGGGTGCGAGCGTGCTGATCGAGCTGGATGCCTTACGCGGTCGCGAGCGTTGGCGGGGCGATACGCCGGTGCATGCGTTGTTGCATTACTGAGGGATGGCGGCTTCGTCGCATGTCGCAGCGGTTAATGGCTTAGGCGAATGACGAGGCAATCGGGAACCCGCGCGGTCGCGGTTTGCGCCGCTCCTACCCAAGAGCGGCGATGATCGCGGTTGTGAGGATTCTGCCGTTGCTGTTGCCTTTGCCTTTGCCTTTGCCTTTGCTGTGCGCCGATTCGCACTCGCGAAGGCAATAGAAGACCCGGAGGGCGGCCCGCAGGGATGCGGGCCGTTTTTCAT
>NZ_JMTZ01000120.1 GCF_000731095.1 Lysobacter antibioticus
ATACGGGACATCCCTGTCCCGATGAAAAACGGCGCGCATCCATGCGCGCCGCCCTCAGGGTCTTCTATCGCCTTCGCGAGTGCGAGGCGGCGCACAGCAACGGCAACGGCAACGGCAACGGCAACGGTCGATACTGAGACAACACCCCACGGAGGGATGCAACGCCACGTGAGATTCGCGATGGCGGCTCGTGACCGGAGGAAACCCCTGTGGGACGCCGCTCCTACCCCTGAGAAAGGGCGCCCGACGATAAAGCGCCCACAAAAAAACGCGCCGCGGAAGCCGCGGCGCGTTTTCGTCGATCGCCGGTCCGCCTCAGCGGACCATGCAGATCGGTGTTACTTGATCGGCCAGTACACGTCGAACTGACCCAGGGCCGGGTCGAAGCTCTGGTCGATGCCGGCCTTCCAGACTTCGTACGGACGCTCGGTCGTGGTGTAGCCGCGGGTCAGCGCCCAGGCGCGGACGGCGTCGCGGACCGGAGCCAGCGCGGCCATGTTGTGGCCGCCGCTCGTGGCGACGACGACCTTACTGGCCGGCAGCAGCTCGGCCTTGACCGGGTTGCCTGCGCCTTCGATCTTGACGTCGAGCTTGCTCGCTTCGGTGCTGGTGTCGCCGATCTTGCGCACCACCTGCACCACGTCGAACGAATAGGTCTCGCTGCCGAACTCGTTGGTCACGACGCGGATCGGACCGACCGCTTCGAGGCCGTTGGCGGCGATGACCTTCTTGATCCATTCCATATTGGAGTGGATCTGCGACTTGATCTTCTCGTTGTCGCGCGCGACCGCGGCGGTCACGCTGAGCACGTTCTCGGCCGGACGGTCGAGGACCTTCGGCGCGTTGGCCGGGTCGACTTCGGACAGCTTCGAATAGTCGTAGTTCGGGACGGTCGCCAGCATGTTGCTCAGGCGCGCCAGACCCATCTTGATGTCTTCGCCGACGTTGCTGCTGACGTACATGCCGGAGTAACGGCCGAGCAGGTTCCAGCCGTAGTCGACGTCGTAAGTCTGGGTGATCTCGACGTTACGGTTGTTCTTGCCGGTCGGACGCAGCTTGAACTCGGTGCGCTTGTTGTCGCCGCGCTCCTCGTTGACGATCTTGTAGCCGACCGACTTGCCCGGCTCGCTGCTGACGATTTCCCAGCTGCCCTTGCCCAGGCCGCGTTCCTTGGACGAGTACTCCAGGCGGGCGCCCACGCCCTCATCCTTGCCGGTCAGCTTGACCTCCATGGCCGGGTCGCGCAGCACCAGCGGGTTCCAATCCTTGAAGCGACGCACGCTGTTCAACGTGTCGAACACGATGGTCAGCTTGCGGTTGGTCTCAACCGAGTGCGACAGATGGCGGCTCGACGGCAAAACCACGCCGACAACCAGAAACAGCACGGCGACGATCGCCAGTGAAATCAAAATCTCGATCAGACGGGTCATTCAGGTTCTCCAGGGCCGGGCCCGGATCGGGCCGGGGCGCAGACCCACAATCGTAGCAAGATAAATCCCGGCAAGGGCAGCCATCACAGGCAAGAAAATCGACGGGCCGCATCCTGCACGGCGCCGGGCGCGGGCCCGAGGCCGAGCCGGACCCGGCAATGCGCCGCGAAAAACCTGGAAACAGCCGGCTTTTCGCCGCCAAGCCGCCACATTCGCGTGGGTATGCCCCGCCCCTCGCCGCTTCGCCGATGCGCAACTGCAGTCAATCGCACGCCACGCCGATGCACCGTCCGGGGCCGGCGCGGCGCGCGTCGATCGCGCCGAAGGCCCTCGCGCGCAACGACTGCGCGGGGTCGCGGTGCCGATGCTCAGACCAACTGCAGTTCGAAGGCCTTGAGCACCGCGCGGGTGCGGTCGCGCACGCCGAGCTTCGACAGAATGTTGGAGACGTGGTTCTTGATCGTGCCTTCGGCCACGCCCAGCGAGTTGGCGATTTCCTTGTTGGAGAAGCCGCCGGCCATCAACCGCAGGATCTCGGTCTCGCGCTCGGTCAGCGGGTCGGGCCGGTCCAGGCTGACGAAATCGTTGCGCATGTGCTCCAGGCCCGACAGCAGGCGCTGGGTTACTGCCGGCTGAACCAGCGAACCGCCGTCGGCCACGGCCTGGATCGCGCCGACCAGTTGTTCCAGCGACACGTCCTTGAGCAGATAGCCCTTGGCGCCGGCCTTGAGCCCGGCCAGAACCAGTTGGTCGTCGTCGAAGGTGGTCAGGATGATGGTCGGCGGCAGATAGCCCGAGCGCGCCAGGGCCTGCAGCGCCTCCAGGCCGGACATCACCGGCATGCGCATGTCCATCAGGACCACGTCCGGACGCACGGTCGGGATGATCTCGACGGCCTGGCGGCCGTCGCCGGCCTCGGCCACGACCTCGATACCCTCGGCCAGGGCCAGCAGAGAGCGCACGCCCTGGCGGACCAGGGTCTGGTCGTCGACCAGCAGCACGCGGATGGGGTTGGGAATCATGTCAAAGCTCCTTCGCGGGCCATGGCGGCCGCGGTGGCGGGCAGAGTCAGTTGCAGGCAGAAGCCGGCATCCGCGCGGGTTTCGATGCTGAGCCGGCCGCCGTACTGCTGCAAACGCTCGCGCATGCCGCGCAAGCCGTTGCCGGTGACCAGGTGGTCGGCGCCGCGACCGTCGTCGCGCGCGCTCATGACGATGTCGTCGCCGCTGCGGCGTACGTCGATCCACAGATGCTGCGCGCCGGCATGGCGCACGGTGTTGGTGACGATCTCCTGGGTGCAACGCAACAGCACGTGGGCGCGCTCCGGGTCGTCGAGGGTCAGCGGCGTCTCGATCTCCATGCGGATATCCAGCGCCGGTACGTTTTCGGCGAGCGGGCGCAAGGCCAGGGCCAGGTCGATCGCGCCGTTCTCGCGCAACTGGCTCACCGCCTCGCGCACGTCGGTCAGCAGCAGCCTGGCCAGAGTATGCGCCTGCTGGACGTGCTCCTTGACCCGCCCTTCCGAGAGGTGGCCGGCCACTTCCAGGTTCAGGCTCAGCGCGGTCAGGTGGTGGCCCAGCAGGTCGTGCAACTCGCGCGAGATGCGGGTGCGCTCGTTGATGCGCGCGCTCTCGGCCAGCAGGGCACGGGTCGCGCGCAGCTCGGCGTTGAGCCGGCGCTGGTCTTCGCGGGCCTGGGTCTGCTGCTTGGCGACCAGGGCGGTCAGGAACACGAAACCGGAAAAACCGGTGTACAGCAGCGATTGCAGCACCGCCAGCAAGGGCGGCATCTGCACCGCCTCGATGAACACCGGGATGATGACCAGGTTGAGGACCATCAGCCCGATCACACCGACCCGCAGCGGCACCATCCACGGCAGCAGCCCGGCCAGGACCATCAGCAGCACACTGCCCAGGCCGGTGCCGGAGTAATAGCTGATGCCGATCGCGCACCCGCCCAGCACCAGCAATTGCAGGTAATCGAGCAGGCCGGTGCGGCGCTCGCCCAGCGAACGGGTTATCCACCAGTAGACCGCACCGAAAGTGGCGTAAACCGCGACCCAGCGCAAAATCTGCAAATACAGGCCGGCCACCGGTTCGCCGTGGCCGGGCTGGAAATAATCCGGGTCGAGCCAGATCGACAACAGCCAGGAGCCGACCAGGCCCCAAGTGAACAGGCCGGCGTAACGTAGTAATCGGGTATGGGTCAGGCGAGCCAGCATGAATGCATGCTAACGGTATGGGGCACGCGTCGGAGCCGTCCAGAAGTCATGCACTTGGCGTTCGCCCCGGGAGCGACCGCCATGCGATAATCGGGACGCCGACACGGAACGCGTGCCGGCTTTTGAATACTTGGAGCGTGGAATGTCGATCGTTGTCCGCGACGTGCGAGAGCACGAGCTGGATTCCGTCCTTGCCCTCAACAATGCCGCCGGGCCCGCGATCCTGCCGCTGGATGCGGCCCGTCTGCGTCATTTTTTCGACACCGCCGAATATTTCCGCGTCGCCGAACGTGACGGCACCCTGGCCGGATTCCTTATCGGCATCGGTGCCCGCAGCGACCACGACAGCAGCAATTTCCGCTGGTTTCGCGAGCGTTATCCGGACTTCTTCTATATCGACCGTATCGTCGTCGCCAGCCGGCGCCGTGGCGGCGGTGTCGGCCGCGCCTTTTATGCCGACGCCCAGAGCTACGCCGAACTGCGCTATCCGCAGCTGGCCTGCGAGGTCTTCCTCGAAGGCGGCAACGACCCGGCCCTGCTGTTCCACGGCAGCTTCGGCTTCCGCGAGGTCGGCCAGCACGTCATGGAAGAGGCCGGCGTACGCGCGGCCATGCTCATGAAGCCGCTGTGCAGCTATGCCTGGGTCCGCGAGACCTATGGCGACGCCCTGCCCGAGGCCAGCTGGCTGACCCGCCCGCGGGTCCCGGTCCAGCACGGCCAGGTCGCCGCCCAGGCGCCGCGTCCGACCGGGACCGGCCTGTGAACGTGGCCGTGGATTACGAACAGGCCGGCGAACTCAAGATCGGCCAGGTCGGCATCGCCAACCTGCGCATCCGCACCCTCGACGTCGAACGTCTGGTCGAGGAGATGCGCAGCCGGGTCCAGCGTGCCCCGAACATGTTCGGCCGGGCCGCGGTGGTGATCGATTTCGGCGGTCTCAGCCAGACCCCGGACGCCGGCACCGCCCAGGCCCTGCTCGACGGCCTGCGTGCGGCCGGCGTGCTGCCGGTGGCCCTGGCCTACGGCACCAGCGAGACCGACCGCCTGGCCCAGGCCCTGGGCCTGCCGCTGCTGGCCAAGTTCCGCGCCTCCTACGAGCGCGCCGACGGCGCCGCTCCGGAAGCCCCACCGCCGCCGCCGCGTCGCGAGGCCCCGGCGGTCGCCCCGGCCCCGGAGCCCGCCCGCGCGCGCGCGGCCGCCCCGGCAGCCGCCGCCCCGGCCGCCTCGGTGGGCATGATCCAGTCCGCCCCGGTGCGCTCGGGTCAGCAGATCTATGCCGACAACCGCGACCTGACCGTGCTGACCACGGTCGGCGCCGGCGCCGAGGTCATCGCCGACGGCTCGGTCCACATCTACGGCCCGCTGCGCGGTCGCGCCCTGGCCGGCGCGCAAGGCAACGAAAAAGCCCGCATCTTCTGTCGCGAGTTCCACGCCGAACTCGTCGCGATCGCGGGCCATTACAAGGTGCTCGAAGACATCCCGAAGGAATTGCGCGGCAAGGCCGTGCAGATCTGGCTGGAAGACGAACAAATCAAAATTGCGGCTCTGGATTGAAGCCGCACCATTGGAGGAACGAGTTTTGACCGAAATCATCGTAGTCACATCGGGCAAGGGCGGTGTCGGCAAGACCACCACCAGCGCCAGCCTTTCCTGCGGGCTCGCCCGTCGCGGCCACAAGGTCGCCGTGATCGACTTCGACGTCGGCCTGCGCAACCTCGACCTGATCATGGGCTGCGAACGCCGCGTCGTTTACGACTTCGTCAATGTCGTCAACGGCGAAGCCAACCTCAAGCAGGCGCTGATCAAGGACAAGCGTTTCGACAACCTCTACATCCTGGCCGCGTCGCAGACCCGCGACAAAGACGCGCTGACCAAGGAAGGCGTGCAGAAAGTCCTCGAGGACATCTCCGCCGAAGGCTTCGACTACATCGTCTGCGACTCCCCGGCCGGCATCGAGAAGGGCGCGTTCCTGGCGATGTACTTCGCCGACCAGGCGGTCGTCGTGGTCAATCCGGAAGTCTCCTCGGTGCGCGACTCCGACCGCATCCTGGGCCTGCTGTCGTCCAAGACCCGCCGCGCCGAGAACGGCGAGCGCGTCAAGGAGCACCTGCTGCTGACCCGCTACAGCCCCAAGCGCGTGGAAGGCGGCGAGATGCTCAGCATCGGCGACGTCGAAGAAATCCTCGGCCTCAAGACCATCGGCGTGATCCCGGAATCCGGCGACGTGCTCAATGCCTCCAACAAAGGCGAGCCGGTGATCCTGGAAACCGAATCCGACGCCGCCCAGGCCTACGACGACGCCGTCGCCCGCCTGCTCGGCGACACCCGACCGATGCGCTTCACGCAAGTGGAAAAGAAGGGCTTCTTCAGCAAGATCTTCGGAGGCTGAGCTTATGGGTCTGTTCGACTTCCTGCTGGCCAAGAAGCAGACCGCATCGGTCGCCAAGGACCGTTTGCGGATCATCGTCGCCCACGAGCGTGCCGGACGGGGCGGCCCCGACTATCTGCCGATGCTGCAGCGCGAACTGCTCGAGGTAATCCGCAAATACGTCAACGTCGACGCCGAATCGGTCAAGGTCGACCTGATCGGCGAAGGCGACAACAAGGTCCTGGACATCTCGGTCGCCCTGCCGGAAAACCCGGCGCAGGCCTGAGCCGACGCGGCCGGCCTGCCGGCCGCGGACCTGCCCACGCTGCGTGCTGGAACGGTGCAAGCCGTCGTCGTGCAGCCGCTACCGCTCCGCCGATGCCGCGCGCTTCATCGCGGCGAACGTGCATGGCCGAGGCCATACATTCGCTGGCCGCGTCGTTGCGCATGCCGCCGCGACGACCGCGGCGCCTGCCCGGCTATGGCCTGACTCACAACACTCCCACCCTCAAACGTTCCGCACCATGCTGACCCTGTCCCACCTCGCCTTCGACGACGTCGCCGCCCTGCTTGCGCGCTACGACCTGCGCCTGCAGCGCGTCGACGACGGCGAGCCGATTCCGGGCAGCTACTGGGGCGACACCGAGGCCGGCCTGATCGGCAGCACCGTGTACGCGCGCGGCGACACCCCGCTGCACTCCCTGCTGCACGAAGCCGCGCACCTGATCGTGCTGCCGCCCGAGCGCCGCGCCCAGGTCCACACCGACGCCACCGATTCGATCGAGGAAGAGGACGCCGTGTGCGTGCTGCAATGCCTGCTCGGCGATGCCATTCCCGGCGCCAGCCGCGAGCGCATCTTCGAGGACATGGACAGCTGGGGCTACAGCTTCCGCCTGGGCTCGGCGCGCGCCTATGTCGAGCAGGATGCCGAGAGTTCGTGGCAATGGTTGGCCGAGCGCGGGTTGGTGCGGCTGCCGGAGCGCGTGCTGGCGGTGTAAGCCCGATCTCGCGCCGCGATTGTTCGCTGGCCCAGGGTAAGAGCGGCGTCCTACTGGATTTTCTTCGGTCACGAGCCGCGACCGCACGACTTCAATCTCGCGCCGCGAACATCCGCAGCCCAGGGTAGGAGCGACGCAAGTCGCGACCACGTCGTGCCGGCCTCCGGCGTTCCCTTGAAGCAAGTGCAAAGCTTCCGTCCGCTAAAGCGGCCGGGTTACTTTCTTTTGCTAAGCCCAAAAGAA
>NZ_JMTZ01000121.1 GCF_000731095.1 Lysobacter antibioticus
AAAGCGCAAAGCAGAAAGCAGATCAAAATCACGGCAACGGCAACGGCAACGGCAACCGCGAAATTGCTTCCGGGTAGGAGCGGCGCGAGCCGCGACCACGTTGCTGCATGCTCGCGACGCAACTCGCCGCGATAACGGCCACGCAACTGCGATGGGGCGTCACCACCGCGCCCCAGGCGCCCGGCGCCTCACTCCATCAAGGCGCCCACATGCGCCACCGCGCTCTCGCGCAGGGCCGCCAGGTCGTAGCCGCCTTCCAGCATCGACACCACGCGCCCCAGCGCGTGGCGCTCGGCTATCGCGACCAGTTCGCGGGTGATCCAGGCGAAGTCTTCGCGGTCGAGCTCGACCTGGGCCAGCGGGTCGCGGCGGTGGGCATCGAAGCCGGCGGAAATCAGCACCAGTTGCGGTCGGAACGAGTCGACGGTCGGCAGCAGATGTTCGCGCCAGACTTTGCGGAAGCCTTCGCTGCCGGTGCCGGCCGGCAACGGGGCGTTGATGATGTTGCCTACGCCGCGTTCGTGGGCGTAGCCGGTGTCCGGGTACAGCGGCATCTGGTGCGAGCTGACGTACATCACCCGCGGGTCGGTGTCGAAGATCGCCTGGGTGCCGTTGCCGTGGTGGACGTCGAAATCGATCACCGCCACCCGCGCCAGGTTGTGTTTGTCGCAGGCATGGGCGGCGGCGACGGCGATGTTGTTGAACAGGCAAAAGCCCATCGCGGCATCGCCGGTGGCGTGGTGGCCGGGCGGGCGCACCGCGCAGAACACGCGTTTTTCCTCGCCCTTGATCACCGTGTCGACCGCGGCGATGCCGGCGCCGGCGGCGCGCAGCGCGGCTTCGGCCGAGCCGGGCGCGAGCACGGTGTCGGGGTCGAGCGACATCGGGCCATCGAGTTGGGTGTCGAGGATCAGCGCGAGCAGGGCATCGCCGTGCGCGCGCAGCAATTGGCCGCGGCTGGCGCCGGGCGCTTCGTGCCAGTCCAGCGAGGGATAGGCTTCGCGCAGGGCTTCGGTGACGGCGACCAGACGCAACGGCCGCTCGGCATGACCCGGACCCGGGTCGTGGCGCGTGCAGGCCGGATGCGTGTAGATGCGCATCGCTAACCCTTGCGGCGCTCGTGGTTCCACAGCACCTCGCCGTGCCCGCTCGCGCGCGCCAGCACGCGGGCCAGCACGAACAGCAGGTCGGAGAGGCGGTTGAGGTAGCGCACCGCTTCCGGGCGCACGCTGTCCAGGCGCGCCAGGCTGACGGTCTCGCGCTCGGCGCGGCGCACCACGGTGCGGGCGATGTGGCAACGCGCCGCGGCTTCGCCGCCGCCGGGGAGGATGAAATCCTTCAGCGGCGGCAGATCGTCGTTATGGCCGTCGAGCCACTGCTCGAGGCGGTCGATGTCGGCGTCGAAGATCGCCGCATGGCCCGGGATGCACAGCTCGCCGCCGAGGTCGAACATCTGGTGCTGGATCGCCACCAGTTGTTCGCGGATCGTGTCCGGCAATTCGCTGGCGAGCACCAGGCCGATCGTCGAATTGGCTTCGTCGACCGTGCCGTAGGCGGTCACTCGCGCCGAGTCCTTGGCGATGCGGCTGCCGTCGCCAAGACCCGTGCTGCCGTCGTCGCCGGTGCGCGTGTAGATTTTCGAGAGACGATTGCCCATCGATGACGCGCGCGGTCAGAGCTTGCGAGCGTCGTCGGAGTGCGTCGTCGACGCCTTCGACTTGGCCGCGGACGCGGCGATGGCCTGGACCACGGCGGCGATGCCGACATAGGTGGCGGTCGTCTGCAGGTAGGGCAGCAGCCACTGGAAGTAGTTGGCGGCCCAGCCGGCGACGGTCTTCTCGGCGACCGAGGCCGACAGCCAGTAGAAGCTGCCCTGGCTCAGCAGTTGGCAGACCGCGGTCGAGGCGAGCAGTGCGACCACGGTCAGGCCGAGCGTGCCCCAGCTGCGCTTGTAGTTGCGCGCGACCCACAGGCCGCCGGCCCACATCGAGAAGTAGGCCGGGACCAGGAACCAGTACGCCGCCGAGACACAATAGTGATCCCAGAAGCTGATGCCCTGGCGGGTGATCACGGCGTAGTCGACGGCCACGGCCAGCGCCATCAGCGCCGGGAAGGCCCAGCGGGTCCACTGGCGCAGATAGAAGCCGCCGATGAAGAACACGGCCCAGGAGGCGTCGGGGATCGGCGTCCAGTGATTGACGCGGGTGGCGACCATCAACAGGGCCAGCAAGGCCAGGACGAGGCTGCGTTGGGTGTTCGGCTTCATGACTCTGGCTCCTGACGCCGGACTGGCGCGCCAATCCGGCCATTCTAAGGAACCTGCGGCGAAAGTGCCGGTTTGCCGTCCACCGTGAACGGATCGCAGCCCGATCCGATGCTAAGTGCTTGATCCTTCGCAACGATGACCGCCCCGTGCACAGGTTCCGGGCCGCCGCCGACAGACTCGCCGCGAGCGCGGTCGTATCATGAACGCATGAATCCAGACGTAGACACACCCGATAGGCAGACGCCGGTTGCAGCCACGCCGGCCCCCGCCACGCCCGCCGCGGCCGACTCCGCGGTGCACGCCAGCCATGACGTCCTGATCGTCGGCGGCGGTCTGGTCGGCGCCAGTCTCGCCATCGCCCTGGATAGGCTCGGCCTCGATGTCGGCCTGGTCGAGGCGGCGCCGCCGGGTTCGTTGCCGGCGGTGTTCGACGAACGCAACCTGAGTTTCGCCGAAGCCACCGTCAACGCGCTGAGCGCGCTCGGCGTGCTGGCCAAGCTGCGCGCGCCGACCGGCTCGATCCGGCGCATCCACATCAGCCGGCGCGGCGATTTCGGCCGCGCCGTGCTCGAAGCCGAACGTTATGGCCGCGAGGAATTCGGCCGCATCGTGGTCGCACGCGATTTCGGCGAGGCGCTGGAAGCGCGCCTGGCCGAACTGCCGCGCCTGCAGCGCTACCGCCCGGTGCGTTTCGTCGGTCTCGCCGACGGCGACCCCGCCTGGCGCGCGATCCGGGTCGCCGACGGCGCCGGCGAACGGGTCCTGCGCGCGCGCCTGCTGGTCGCCGCCGACGGCACCCGCAGCGGCGTGCGCGACGCGCTCGCGATCGGTGCCGACGAATACGACTACGGCCAGACCTTGTTCGTGACCCGGCTGCGCGGCGAACGCGCGCCCGACGGCACCGCTTACGAGCGGCTCGGCGCCGAGGGCCCGACCGCGCTGCTGCCGCGCGGCGATCGCCACTACGGCCTGATCCACAGCGTAGCGACTGCGCATGTCGATGCAGTCGCCGCGCTCGACGAGGCCGGCTTCATCGCCCGCGCCCAGGAGGCGTTCGGCTGGCGCGCCGGGCGCTTCCTCGCCTGCGGCGCGCGCAGCCTGTATCCGGCGATCCGTGTGCTGGCCAGGCGCACCGTCGAACGGCGCGCGGTGCTGGTCGGCAATGCCGCCCAGACTATCCACCCGATCGGCGCGCAGGGCTTCAACCTCGGCCTGCGCGATGCGATGACCCTGGCCGAACTGATCGAACGGCAGCTCGCAACGGGCGCTGCCGGCGGTGCTGTCGATTGCGGCGCCGACGAATTGCTCGAACGCTACGCGCAGCGACGCGCCTCCGACCGCGAACGCACGGTCGCGTTTTCCGACGGCGCGGCGCGATTGGCCGCCAACGACAGCGGCCTGATGCGTCCGCTGCGCAGTCTGGGCCTGTTCGCCGTCGATCGCCTGCCGAGCGCGCAATCGTTCCTGGTCGGCGGCGCGATGGGCTATCGCGGCGACGTGCCGGCGCTGTGCCGCGGCGAACACGACGGCCTTCGCTCGTTCGGAGGGCGCGCATGAGCCGGCGCGAACTGCTCGACGTGGTCGTGGTCGGTGCCGGCGTGGTCGGCGCGGCCGCGGCGCTGGCCTTCGCCCGCGACGGACTCGAGGTGGCCCTGGTCGAAACCCGCGAGCCGCCGCGTTGGAACGCAGAGCGGCCGGACCTGCGGGTGTACGCCTTCGCCCCCGACAATGCTGCGTTGTTGAACGACCTGGGCGTTTGGTCGAGCGTGCGCGAGGCGCGCCTGCAACCCTACCGCGCGATGCGCGTGTGGGACGCGGCCGCCGGCGGCGAACTGCACTTCGATGCCGACGCCTTCGGCCGTCGCGAACTGGGCTGGATCGTCGAGCACGCCTTATTGGTCGACAAACTGTGGGCGGCCTTGCCCGCGGCCGGCGTGCAACTGCATTGCCCCGATCAAGTCGAATCGCTCGAACTCGACGCACCCGACAGCGTCGGCGTGATCCTCGAAGGCGGACGCCGCTTGCGCGCACGCCTGGTGGTCGCCGCCGACGGCGCCGAATCCAAGCTGCGCCGCCTCAGCGGCATCGACGCCCCCACGCACGACTACGCCCAGCGCGGCCTGGTCGCCTATGTCGACAGCGAGCTGAGTCATGAAGCGACCTGCTGGCAGCGCTTCCTGCCGGGCGGGCCGTTGGCGTTCCTGCCGACGCTCGGCGACGCCGGCGCGCGCGACCGGCGAAGCTCGATCGTCTGGACCTTGCCCGAGGCGGAAGCCGAGCGCCTGTTGGCCAGCGACGACGCCTCGTTCCTGATCGAACTCGAACGCGCCTTCGCCGGACGCCTGGGCGCCTTGACGCGAGTCTCGCAACGCGCGGCGTTCCCCTTGCGTCGTCAGCTGGCCCAACGTTACGTCTCCGGGCGTGTGGTGGTCGCCGGCGATGCCGCCCATGTCGTGCATCCGCTGGCCGGGCAGGGCGTCAACCTGGGCCTGCGCGACATCGCCGCATTGCGCGGCAGCCTGAAACAGGCGCACCAACGCGGACTCGACCCGGGGTCGTCGACGCGCCTGGCCCGTTGGGCGCGCGAACGGCGCAGCGAGAATGCCCTCGCCGCTTACGGCTTCGAGGGCTTGAACCGGGTGTTCTCGAACGACGATGTCGCCGCGACCCTGCTGCGCGGACCGATGCTCGGCCTGGCCAGCAAGCTGCCGCCGCTGACGCATTACTTCTGGAAGCGCGCGGCGGGCTTGTAAGGCACCGGCCGTTGCTACGCCGAAGGCCACCGTGCCGAGAGCGGCACGGTCGAGGCCGGTACTCTCGAAGCCACCGGTGAAGAGTCGCATCGTCGAATGCGCGCCGCGGCCCTGCGATACGATCGTGAGCATGGATGCGGAGAGCGGGATGAAACGAATCGATGGATCGAACCGGAGCGGCCTGAGCTGGGCTGTGCTGCTCGCGGCGTCATGGCCCCAATGGGCCGGCGCGACCACCCAATGCCCGCCCGGCAGCGGCGAGAAGGGCCCTGTGTTCTGGGCGCTGGGCTTCGGCATGTTGGGCCTGTTCTTCGCCCTGGGACTCGCCGCGGTATTCGGCGCAGTGCGGGCGACTCGCGGCATGAAGTGGACACGGCGTCTGCCGCTGCTGCTGGCCGCGTTGGTGGCCATGCTTTGCCTATGGATGCTGGGCCTGTGGTTGTTCGGCAGCTACTTCGTGATGGTCTGCTGATCCGGACCTGTCGCAGCGGCGCTCATGGCCGCGCCGTGGGCGTCAGCCGCCGCGGCATTCGCTCGCGGCCGCCGCCTCTGCTGTAGCCCTCTTTGGAAAAGGGGGCGAACGGCCGCACAGCGGCCGTGGGGGATTTGCTCTTGTTCCGGTCGCGAGCTGAAGCTCCTTCGCTCAATGCTCGTGAAAGCGCTGCTTGGTCCTGAGCAGATACACCGACACTCCCATGCCGATCACCGCCACGGCCATGACGTAATAAGCGGCGGTCATGCCGCCGAGCTTCGGCGCCAAGGTGCCGATCAGCGGCGGCGTCAATGCACCGAACACCGCATAGGCGACGTTGTACGAGAACGACAGCCCGGAGAAACGCACCGGTGCCGGGAACGCGGCGATCATCACCGCCGGGACCACCCCGACCACGCCGACGAACACGCCGGCCAAGGCGTACAGCGGCAGGAAGTTGGCGCCGCCGTGGTTGAGGTCGTAGTACAGCGCGAAGCTGCTCGCGAACACGCCGAGCGAACCGATCAGCAAAGCGCGGCCGCGGCCGAGCCGGTCGACCAGCAGGCCGCCGGCGATGGCGCTGAGGGTCAGGCAGAACGCGGCCAGGCTGTTGCCGAGGAAGGCGCGCTGTGGGGCGATGCCGAACTGGCTCTGCACCAGGGTCGGCGTCATCAGGATGATCACTACGATCGCCGCGGTCAGCAGCCAGGTCACCAACATCGACAGGACTACGCCGGCGCGATGGTCGCGCAGCACCTGTTTGAGCGGCAGTTCGCGCACCAGCTGACGGCTTTCGCGCATCGCCGTGAACACCGGCGTCTCGCTGAGCCAGCGCCGCAGGTACACGGCGAGGAAGCCGAACACGCCGCCGATCAGGAACGGCAGGCGCCAGGCCCAGCCCAGCACCTCGGCCGGCGCGAACCAGGTATTGATCGCGGTCGAAATCAGTGAGCCGATCAGGATGCCCGCGGTGAGGCCGGCGGTGAGGCTGGCGCAGGCGAAACCGACCCGGCCCGGCGGCGCGTGCTCGGCGACGAAGGTCCATGCACCCGGCACTTCGCCGCCGATGGCGATGCCCTGGACGATGCGCAGGAACAACAGCAACAGCGGCGCGGCGATGCCGATCTGGGCATAGGTCGGCAACAGCCCGATGCATAGGGTCGGCAATGCCATCAGGAACACGCTCAGCGCGAACATGCGCTTGCGCCCGGAGTGGTCGCCGAAATGCGCCATGACGATGCCGCCGATCGGGCGCACCAAATACCCCGCGGCGAAGATGCCGTAGACCTGCAGCTCGGCGAGCCAGCCCGGCATGCCCGGCGGGAAGAACAACTGGCGCAGGATCGCGGTCAGGAACACGAAGATGACGAAGTCGTAGAACTCTAGCGCACCGCCGAGTGCCGACAGCAGCAGGGTGCGCGCGTCCTTGCGGTCGAGCCGGCGCGCGGGGACGGAGACGGACGGCGACACGGGGCTGGCTGTCATAGATCGGGCACGACGAGCGGCAGGTGGAGGCAGGCACTATGCCGCAACGACGGCGCGGTGCAAGCAATGGCCTCTTGTGGCGGTCGTTGGCATAAGAATCCTGCCGTTGCCGTTGCCGTTGCTGTTGCTGTTGCTGTTGCTGTTGCCGAGATTTTGATCTGCTTTGCCGCTTTGCCGGTCAAGTGGAGACCCGGAGG
>NZ_JMTZ01000122.1 GCF_000731095.1 Lysobacter antibioticus
GACGTAGGGTCGTTTCGTCGCCAGAATTGGCATGGTCCTTCGCGGCGGACAGCGTCACGGCATCGCCGTCATTAGCATGCTTCTTCGCGGCGGACAGCGTCACGGCATCGCCGTCATTGGCATGCTTCTTCGCGGCTGCCAGCGTCATGGCATCGCCGTCGACGGCGGAAGCTTTCGCGCTCTCGAGCGAAGTCCGACTCACCGCGTCTGCATGCGATTTAGCCTGATCGAGACTTTGTTTACTAGCTGCGAAAAGCTGGCCACCAGTAACGGCATCTGAGCTGTCCTTTGCTAGAAGGCCGTCCGCAACGTTAATGATTTGCCGCTTAAACGGCGCGACTGTACGGCCGGCGCTGTCGGCTTGCTCCGTCGAGCTTCCGACCGACATTACCCCATCCCGATCGGCTACGGAGTTAGCTCCCAGCGCAAGGCTGTTGTTTCCGCTCGCACGGCTCAAACGCCCGATAGCCGTACTTCCTTCTCCATTGGCCAGGGCAGACTCGCCGACTGCGATTGTGTTGATGCCCATCGCGTTGGAATTGGCGCCCAACGCAGTGCTTCGGTCTTCTCCCGCAAAGCTTGAAGAGCCGAAACTCGTTGCATCAGCGCCCGAGGCAGAGCTAAAAGCGCCACCAGCAGTGGTGTTCGTGCCACTGGCTTCGCTGCCGGCTCCTAATGCAGTCGCACTCGTGCCATCGGCGTTACTGCTATTGCCTAGTGCCGAGGCGTCGGAGCCGTTGGCTACCGCGTTGTCCGTTCCATCGTTCTTACCTTGTGCCCGAATATATTGCTGGGCGTAAGAAGTGAGCGGTAGACATAGAACCAGCAATGCCGCTCCGGCAATAGCACTAAAGCCGGAAGTGGGTTTGCGAAGTGTGAGTGTCTTCATTATTGATATAGCCTTGAATGATGCAGTTCGCCCTACCGCAGCCATTGAAAATGCCCCCGGCGACGGCGGTCTATAAACGTTCCTTTCAGTGCCAAGCCCTGTACTGCGTCTCTGCCTTGCTGCCCAAGAGACACTTCTTCAAGCTGACGGCCTGAAGTGGTGTGAATAGCTTGGCTTCCATCCGAGACTGGACATATCGGCCGGTGCAACTGCGGTACTCGGCGACCGACTTTGCGTAGCGCGCGCACATTTTGACGTTGGCCATTGCATTTGCGCCCGGAACCAAGCCGCCAGGCAAGGAGACGGGCACGGTTGTATTGCAATCGAGTAGGCGAAGATTTCCGCGGTTGACCGGCCAGCCGATATCAGCCAGGAGCGCGGGGGTAAGATCCAGAAAGGCCTGGGCAATCAAGCTTTTCGTATTGCTCGGCTCCATCAACGCGTTGGGCTTAAGGCGGGTGTCAAAATGTAAAAGAGTAGAACCGGGAGACGCCGGGTTCGGCGCGTAGAGTTTTACCCGGGATATGGGCCTCCGGGCGGCATCGACTCCATCCGGGAGCGTCCCAGCCAAGTGGTTGTCTGCAAACGCACCGAATCCGTTGATTGTCATTCCAGCAAGATCCGCAACGAAGCGATTACCATCGGCTTGGCTTATGGTTATTACGGGGATGGTCACGGGTGCGGGAGTGGCAGAAAGGGCGAGTTCCGGAGCGGGGCCGCCGTTGTTGTTTGAAATTATGACTGCTGCTGCGCCTGCTACTTGGGCGTTGTAGGCCTTTAGAGCTGAGAAACATGAGCCACCACCGCGATCGATCAGAGCGATATTATTGGCCACTTCTGCAACATTCGTGATCGCCTCGCAACCGTCGTACTTGACGACGTTATTTCCGTCCACGACAGCGCCGTAAGTTCCACGCACCACCTTCCCGGTGAACGCCGAGCTAGCCGCCGACGGGCCAATATCCGTACTAGCATAGTTCACTACGCCTGCGATCCGAGCGGGCGCCGAGACGACTAGGCCGATATCTTCTTCGAGTACCAGGCCTGCCTCATGCGTCACATTCGGCCCCGTCCAGACCAGTCGATCGCTGACCAATCCTGCGGCTCGTTGTGCATTCGTCATGGTGACCCAATTGCTGCCATTCGCTTCGCGGACAAAGCGGTCGTATATCCTGGGAATGAACTTCGCGTCGCGATTGGTCGTTGAGTCCCCATGGAAGCCCAGGCCATGCACAAGCTCGTGAGTTACGACGTTAAGGAAGTTGATATACCCATCCGGAGTCCTACCATCAAGCCCAAAATACCAACCCACCTCCGGTTTGCACTTCGGGCTTCCAAAGATGCCATTGAAGTGCGACTGGATGTCGTCTTCGCCGGGAGCGTTGTCGGTGCCACGCAGGGCGTTCGCGAGGGCTACGGGGTACTTGGTGTCTCTTAAGGGGGCGCCGGAAAAGTTGTAGTAGCTTGAAACGGCAGCTGCATTTCCCAAAACTGTCTTGCCAGCATCGCACCGCAATGGAGCGAAGCTTGCCCTCACTCGTAGTGGTTCCACTCCGTTGAGGAGCGCGCCAAACATGTCGAGAGCGAAACGATAGACAATCTGTCTCTGTTCGCCCACCGTCGTTCCAGGATTTCCGCCTGTCGGGACGGCGGCGGCCGCATCGTTGAGTCCATCGCCCGCTTTATCGAGGTTGACTAGCACTACCTCAACAGCGCTGACCTTTGGCGAGAACCAAAGTGCGGCCAGGGCGATAAGGCAATAGGTCGGCGCTTTCATCAGCGCACCTCGCCTTGTGATGGGCTTTGTGCGTCACCCTCGTGGTGAATCACGGTGCGTCCGTCCTTTTCTCTGGTAGTAATGAGCAGAGAAGCGGGCGGCTCTACGTGGCGGACGCCATCGCCTGGCCGCTTTGAGGTGGTTGAAGCGGCCGCAGATTTCGGTTCATCGCTCTTCCTGCTAGCTTGAGTCACGGCGCGATGATGAGCCGTGGCAGGCTGTAATGCGCACACTGCCAGTAGCAGGGCGCAGCGACAAAGATAACGATACTTCAGCTGGGTACGCATAGTTTCTACTCCCCTCGGCAGGTCGGTCTATATTTGCTGCTCCTTAGGTGTTGTCGGGTCACCGAAGCTTCACGGTTGACCATTTCCTGGCGTATTGACTATTTCCAGCGATGACCTGGGATTTACATGCTCGTGGCGCGAGCATTCGGTTCGCACTCTGGCAACAGACGGCCATAAAGCCCTATCGAATCGCTGTGATAGGTTTCGCTGTCGACTTTGAGTCAATAGAAATTCTTTACTCTCGATTGTCGTTAGGTACTCGGGGCTTGCGCATATCCAGGATGGGGAAGCTCCCTAGTCTTCGTGGATGTGTCGTTTGCAAGTAGAGCTAAGCGCCGAGGCCGGCGCCCTCTGGGGCAATCATTTAACTGCGGCGGAACGCTTGCGCCTCCCTGGTTGGGTCGATGAGAAAGTATTAGAAGAAACAGAACTGCTCGCTCCTAGCAGTGCCCAACTGCATAGTGAAGCGTTCGTCGGTGGCTAGGGAACTGGGAAAACTCCTGGCACACTATGTCGAGAGCGCTGTTGTCCGCCGATCGCCCACCCAGGCGCTGCGAGCAGAACGTAAAAGCGCGTCAATCGCCATATCCCTGGCGTCGCCTAGGGGAGCCCGCGTGCACCGCCGTGCCTGCGCCTCCCGTCCGACCGCGGCGACGCCCTGGACGTCCCTCGCGCTCGGTCACTCTGTCGAGGCGCCGCTCAACGAACGCTACGACGGATCGGGCGCTGGATGGGGGCGCCAGGGCGGCGCGTGTAGAACGAGCTAATCGCCGACGCAGTAAGTCGCCGTGACCACGATGGTGTCGTTGCAACTGCAGCTGCTGGGCGCTTACGCGCGAGTGCGGCCATTGGCCGGTCGCAATCGCGCTGCGCCGGCGCCGGTACGATCATGGGGCGGGAGAGTCTTTCGTCTCTTGATTGGCTGACGCGAGCCCGTCGAAGTGGTCTGAACCGAAGTGCATCAAGAGTTAGTGCTTCGCCAGGCTGGCTAAGCTGGGATATCAGCTTCCGCCCGCGTCAAGTCCAGCGAGGGAAACGTGACTCCACGCATGCCGCTGCGGACTATAAGCTCTTCACGATGGGTTTGATTGCCTGCCAAGTCACCCAACTGCTGACGCGGGTCCGCTCGTGAGCAGGCATTCCTCGCTAAGGCGATAGGGTTCGGTTGAAGTTTCGCCAAGTAGTCGTCGGCACGTTCCAGAGCCGAAACGGCCGCCGTATAGCGTCCGTGAACTGTATGGAGCTCAGCGGCCATACGTTCCAGATCAACCCGTGCGTCTCCTTGTAGGTCCAGTCGACGGAGTTGCCGAATGTTTGCATCTGCAGAATCGAGCTGGGCACTGTGAATGTTCGCTCGGATCAAGCTAAGAGTAATGCGACTGGCCATCAACGAGTCGCCGGTGCCGCGGGCAACGATCAATGTCTCTTCTAGCTCCCTACGATAAGTGGGCAGGTCTCCTGCATCGAAGTTATGAGTCGCGATGTGTCGCATGACGAGTCCTTCGAGTCTCCGGTTCCCGGCAGTCCTGACTTGGGCCAGGAGCAATTGATGTCGCGCGACCGAATCGCCGTCTGGCGATATGTCCAGATCGGCAAGAAATCGCGCGAAAAGCGTTGCCGTGCGATCGCCCCCTATCTCCAACAGCCTCGCAGCGAGCTCATACTGCTTATTATCGGCACGTTCTCCAAACTGCTCGGTGTCGGCTTGTGCGAGCAGCAGCATCGCACGACCGCGCTCGAGTTCCCATCCTGCGCCGGCATTGTGCGCCAGGTATTCTGCCGCTCGCGCGCTCTGTCGAGAGCGTTCATAATCGCCAAGGTTCTGGTGCACTGCACTTAGTGAGAGCAGTCGTTCAATGCGGGTCTCCAAGGGGGGGCGCTGGTCCCATACTGGGTCCGATAGAATCTTGAGCGGCTCTTGAGGCGCATCGTTTTGTCTTAAGAGGCGTGCGCGTTCGAGCAGATACTCGGTCTTTAGCGGATGGGCATCTAGTAGTTCGGAGAATGCCGCGCTGGCCTGAGGAAGGTGCTGCGGGTCCATGGCCGCGGTTCTCGCTCGCATCAACTCGAGGACATCGGCAGGGGCCGGCTGCAGAAGTTCACGTGCGGCATTCATCTGCTCTACAGCCGATGCGGTTTGATTCAGGTGGGACTGAGCCCGGGCCAACTGTATTCGAGCCAGTCCGAACTCAGGCGCCTGCTTCACGATCTCGCTGGCTATGGCAGACACCGCTATCCAGTCACGATGCTCGATCGCATCCACGGCATCGGCATAGCGAAGTGCTGTCGGCGTGTCCGCTGCTAGGGGGGGCCATGTCTGGGGACGTTCTGGCACGAACTGCGCCATCACCTTTCGAGACATTTGGTCGGCTAGGGTGGATATTTGTGAAACCGGAGCCTGCAGTTCGAATCGATGCTCTTGCCCATCAACTTGGAAATGCGCTCGCATCCAGGCTTGTGAGGGATCATTCGAAACAGCCCCGGATGAGAGGAATATAGAAATGGGTATCTGCTCGCTACCGCTGGTGGCGAGGTCTGCCTCGCTTAACAGCGTCACTTCAGGCAGGCTGCCGAGCTTCCACCCCAGCCGTTCGCGAAATAATTTTGCGGGCCATTGCATCAAGTTCGCTCGATCTTCGAGGTCAATCAATATCACGGTTTGCGGTCGTTTCGCTGGCGCTGCGGTTTTCGGCGCATATTCAAAGAGCGAGCTGACTAAATAAAAAAGCCAAATGACCAGAAGAGCGAGGGTTACCATGCCCGTCGCTATTGCGGTGTGTCGCGCGTGCCAGGTAAAGCCACGTCGAACAATTGACGGTGTCGGAACCAGTTCCCGTTCCGGCACCGCTGCCTCAACAGAATCCTTTAAGTTGAGGCTTTCAGAGGGCGTGAGACTCGACTCGAGGGCGGCTGGCGAGTTAGCCGAGATGTTTGGGATCAGTGTTTCCAGGGGGGGCGACATATCCGTCGCCATGGCGACATGTCGCGCGTACCAGGTCGAATCATGTCGAGCAATCGATGGCGCCGGAATCAGGTGCTGCTCCGTCACAATTGCTTCAACAAAATCATCCGAGCTGGAAATTTCAGGTGACGCGAGATTCGGCTCGAGGGGCGGGGGCGGGTGGGCCGATGTCGTGGGGATTAATGTGTCCACGGATGGTGAGCCGCCGGCGTCCGCTGGCCTGGCTAAGAACCATTCGATGGGAGCGGGAGGGTTGAAGATATAGCCGCGTTTAGCAAACGTGTGAATCCATAGTTTTTGTTCGTCCCCCAGTGCTTTACGAAGTAGCCACATGCTTTGGCTGAGGTTGGCGTCTTCGACGATAAGGCCGGGCCACAGGCGTTCGAGTAATTCGGCGCGGCTATGGAGCGTGTAGGGTTCGGCCAGTAATAACAGCAGCAGATCGAATAGGCGTTGCGGTAAGTCAAGTTTTACCCCGCCTAATATTGCGCGGCGGTGGTAGAGGTCGATCAGAAGATTTCCCGTTTGCAGAAAGCGTGATTCGCGTGGCCATGGCGGATTTTGGGCAGCGGTCATGAGACACCTCAAAGACTATTGGGGCGTGAACTGACGTTATAAGAGCCAACATTCGAACTGAGAGATGCTTCGCCGGTGTCGGCAGCCTATTCCTATAGGGGCTCGACATGCTTATTGCGGGATTGAGCCTGCGGTGGGACGCGGGTTCTTGTCAACGGGTCGTTGCGACTTTGATCGCGACTCTCGTCGGTATGGTTAGAAGAATTGAGAAGAAAAGATCTTTTTTAGAAGCTTCTACCGCCCATGAGACGGTACATCGAACGAATCCGGCCAAGGTTAGGGGCAGGCACCTGAGCAAAGGAGGAACTGCAAGGTTCTGTGGGGGTAATAGACCGGCCGCAGATGAGTGAGGTATGGGTCGAATTGAATTGGCAGCGCCTCTGATTGCCGTCGTTCGTACCCGATAGCGGCCTCAGCTCGGCTCGTGAGCGGAGCTTTAATGACGGGTTCTCCTTAATATTTCTCGTGCTTATGGTGTTTCCCGCTGCAGCTTGGGCGTAGCTCGCCACAGG
>NZ_JMTZ01000123.1 GCF_000731095.1 Lysobacter antibioticus
TATGACAAAAGAAAGTAACCCGCCGCTTTAGTGGCGGAAGCTTTTAGCGTTTGATCCTGATCCTGATCCTGCTTGAGCGATACGCCGCGAGACCGAAACAGCGCGGTCGCGGCTCGCGCCGCTCCTACCCTCGCGACAGCTCACGCCTCCGATCAATGACGGAGGCGTTGCGGACTCTGCGCGTCCCGCGGTCGCGGCTCACGCCGCTGCTACAGGGGATGCATGCGAGAAGCCGCATACGACAACGCCCGGCACTGGCCGGGCGCTGCATGGATACGACGGTAACGAGTCAAACGAAACCCCAGGCTTACTCCACCACCACCGGAATCTTGCCGATCCGCGCCTGCCATTCCTTCGGCCCGGTCTTGTGCACCGACTCGCCGGCCGAATCGACCGCGACCGTCACCGGCATGTCCTGCACGGTGAACTCGTAGATCGCTTCCATGCCCAGGTCGGCGAAACCGACCACGCGCGAGGCCTTGATCGCTTTCGACACCAGATAGGCCGCGCCGCCGACCGCCATCAGATACACCGAGCGGTGCTTCTTGATCGACTCGATCGCGACCGGGCCGCGCTCGGCCTTGCCGACCATGCCGAGCAGGCCGGTCTGCGCCAGCACCTGTTCGGTGAACTTGTCCATGCGCGTGGCCGTGGTCGGGCCGGCCGGGCCGACGACCTCGTCGCGCACCGGGTCGACCGGGCCGACGTAATAGATGAAGCGGCCCTTGAAATCGACCGGCAGCGCCTCGCCCTTGTTGAGCATGTCGACCAT
This sequence comes from Lysobacter antibioticus, assembly GCF_000731095.1. GTDB lineage: Bacteria > Pseudomonadota > Gammaproteobacteria > Xanthomonadales > Xanthomonadaceae > Lysobacter > Lysobacter antibioticus_B. The sequence goes on from NZ_JMTZ01000123.1 coordinate 773, forward strand.
GCGCTTGTGCGCGGCGTCGCGGCCGGTCAGCAGCTTGCCGTTGAGCAGCAGCACTTCGCCGGGCTTCCAACTGGCGACCTCGTCGGCGGTGACCGTGTCGAGGTCGACACGGCGGCCCTTGGACGAGTCGTAGGTCAACTTCGGCCAGTCCTCCAGCGACGGCGGGTCGAGCGCGACCGGGCCGCTGCCGTCGAGGGTGAAATGGGCGTGGCGGGTGGCCGCGCAGTTCGGGATCATCGCCACCGGCAGGTTGGCGGCGTGGGTCGGGTAATCCTTGACCTTGATGTCGAGCACCGTGGTCAGGCCGCCGAGGCCCTGGGCGCCGATGCCGAGCGCGTTGACCTTCTCGTACAGCTCCAGGCGCAGCTCTTCGGCACGGTTGCTGGCGCCGCGCGCCTGCAGATCGGTGATGTCGATCGGCTCCATCAGCGCTTCCTTGGCCAACAGCATCGCCTTCTCGGCGGTGCCGCCGATGCCGATGCCGAGCATGCCCGGCGGGCACCAGCCCGCGCCCATGGTCGGCACGGTCTTGAGCACCCAGTCGACGATCGAGTCGGACGGGTTGAGCATGGCGAACTTGGACTTGGCCTCGGAACCGCCGCCCTTCGCCGCGACGATCACCTCGACGGTGTTGCCCGGCACGACCTTGACGTTGACCACCGCCGGCGTGTTGTCGCGGGTGTTGCTGCGCTTGCCGGCCGGGTCGGCGAGCACGCTCGCGCGCAGCTTGTTGTCGGGGTGGTTGTAGGCGCGGCGCACGCCTTCGTTGACCATGTCCTCCACGCCCATGGTCGCACCGTCCCAGCGCACGTCCATGCCGATCTCGAGGAACACCGTGACGATGCCGGTGTCCTGGCAGATCGGCCGGTGGCCTTCGGCGCACATGCGCGAATTGATCAGGATCTGCGCGATCGCGTCCTTGGCCGCGGTGCTTTCCTCGCGCTCGTAGGCGGCGGCGAGGTTCTTGATGTAGTCGACCGGGTGGTAGTAGCTGATGTACTGGAGCGCATCGGCGACGGACTGGATCAGGTCGTCCTGGCGGATGACGACAGGTCCGCTCACGGCGGAAACGGCATGGGACTGGGAGGCGGTCACGGCGGGCGTAGGCTGGCGGTGGGGACCGCCATTCTACCCTTCCGGCCCGGCCAGGGCCCTTGCGCGGACGGGCCGGGCGCCGAGGACGCGGCAAAGCCGGCGTCCATCCTGGCCGCAGTGACACCACAAGGCCGACGTCCATCCTGCCCGCCTTGTGCGACTAAGCTGGCGGCTGTTCTGGCCGCCTCCCTGGTCCCTCGTGCCCCATTCGCCCTCGCAACCCCCGCCGGCACCGCAAGCGCCGGCCCACTTCAACCCGGCCCTGCTGATCATCGGCCTGGCGCTTTCCGGGCTCGGCGGCGTCAGCCCCTTGCTGCTGGTGCCGCGGTTCGAGTCGGTGTTCGCAGTCTTCAGCATGGATCTGCCGCTGCTCACCCAGACCTTGATCGACTATCCCTGGCTACTGTGCCCGCTGCCGGCGCTGGTATTGGCGCTGTGGATGCTGTGGCCGAAGCGGCGCCGCGATCTGGTCGCGTTGTTGTTCGGCGGCATCGTCGGCATCGGCGCCGGCGCGCTGGCGGTCATCGCGATGTATCTGCCGATCTTCAGGTTGGCGCAGACACTCTGAGCGAGCGCTCCGAGCGAGGCAGTGCGACCTGCTTCGCGGCTCCGCCACGCCGTCGCTGAAACCCACGCAGCCTCAGGCTACATTGAGCGTCTGCGTTCGCCCCTGGAGCCCTTGCCCGTGATTACCTGCTATCTGCGCTACGTCATCGACCCTTACCAACTCGCCGAGTTCGAGCACTACGGCAAGCTCTGGATTCCCCTGGTCGAAAAATTCGGCGGCCAGCACCACGGTTACTTCATGCCCTCCGAAGGCACCAACAACGTCGCCCTGGCGATGTTCTCGTTCCCCAGCCTGGCTGCGTACGAGGATTACCGCACGCGCTCCTTCGAGGATCCCGATTGCCAGGCCGCCTTCGCCTATGCGCAGGAAAAGCGCTTCATCGTCAGCTACGAGCGCAGCTTCTTCCGCCCCGTATTCAAACCCGACTGAGCCGCAGCCGCCCGGCGGCGCCTGCCCGGAGTGCCCATGCCCGTCATCAGCCACAACCCGCCCGAACTGTTTCCGCCCTATCGCGGCTACAGCCACGCCACCGAAATCCGCGGCGACGCGCGCCTGCTGGTCATCAGCGGGCTCAACGGCTATCTCGCCGATGGCGTCACCCTGCCCGAGTCCTTCGAGGAGCAAGGCGAGCTGATATGGCGCCACATGGGCGTGCTGCTGCGCGCGGCGGGCATGGATTATCGCCACCTGATTTCGTTGCGCACCTACCTGGCCGACCCCGCCGACGACGAGGCCAACGTGCAGTTGCGCCTCAAATACCTCGACGGACACCGCCCGTCCTCGACCGTGGTCTGCTGCCGCCTGCTCGACCCGCGCTGGAAACTGGAAGTGGAAGCGATGGCCGCGGCCTGAGCCGCGCGCTCGTCGCAGCGATCGCGTCGCGACCGCCCCCGCCTCAGCCCTGCACGAAGCGATCCGGGCGCCGCGGCCTCGATCGCCGACCACGCCACATACCGGCGGCCCCGTTCTTGGGCACAATCGCGGCATGAGCACATCCAGTGATGCGAGCCCGTCGCCCCGCCAGGCGCAGGCCGACGGCGGCAAGCCCAGTCTGCGCGAACGTTTCGACGCCTTGCGCAATCTGCGCCCCTTCCTCAAGCAGATCTGGGCGACCAGCCCGGCGCTGACCCTGATCACCCTGGGCCTGCGCCTGATCCGCGCTCTGTTGCCGGTGCTCACCCTGTACGTCGGCAAGCTGATCATCGACGAGGCGGTGCGCCTGGTCGCCGCCGATCCGGGCTTCGATTCGCTGTCCTCGGCCTGGGCCGGCGGCCAGTTGAATACCTTGCTGAGTTTGCTCGCACTCGAATTCGGCCTGGCGATCGGCTCCGACCTGCTCGGGCGCATCGTCGCCTACGGCGATGCGCTGCTGTCGGAACTGTTCACCAACGCCACCAGCGTGCGCCTGATGGAGCACGCGGCCACCCTCGACCTCGAAGACTTCGAAGACCCCGACCTGCAGGACAAGCTCGATCGCGCGCGCCGCCAGACCATGGGCCGCATGAACCTGATGAGCCAGTTGTTCGGCCAGGTCCAGGACACCATCACGGTGGTGAGTTTCGCCATCGGCTTGCTGGTCTATGCGCCGTGGCTGATCCTGCTGCTCGCGGTGGCCCTGATTCCGGCCTTCATCGGCGAGGCGCACTTCAACGCCCTGGGTTACTCGCTCAACTTCGCCTGGACGCCGGAGCGGCGCCAGCTCGAGTACGTGCGCCAGATGGGCGCCAGTGTCGAAACCGCCAAGGAAGTGAAGATCTTCAATCTTCATCGCTTCCTGATCGCGAAGTACCGCGAGCTGGCCGGCAAGTTCTTCAAGGCCAACCGCGCCCTCGCCCGCCGCCGCGCGCTGTGGGGCACGGTGCTGGCCGGGCTCGGCACCCTGGGTTACTACATCGCCTACGGCTACATCGCCTGGCGCACGGTGCGCGGCGATTTCAGCATCGGCGACCTGACCTTCCTCGCCGGCAGCTTCCTGCGCCTGCGCCAGTTGCTCGAAGGATTGCTGATCGGCTTCTCGCAAGTCGCCGGACAAGCCTTGTACCTGGAAGACCTGTTCTCGTTCTTCGAGATCAAGCCGGAGATCGTCTCGCCGGCCGACCCGCTCGCGATCCCGAAGCCGATCCGCCAGGGCTTCGTGTTCGAGAACGTCGGCTTTCGTTATCCCGACGCCGAGCAGTGGGCGCTGCGCGGGCTCGACTTCGAACTGCGCGCCGGCGAAGTGTTGGCCTTGGTCGGCGAGAACGGCGCCGGCAAGACCACCTTGGTGAAATTGTTGGCACGCCTGTACGACCCCGACGAAGGCCGCATCCTGCTCGACGGCCGCGACCTGCGCGATTACGACCTCGACGATCTGCGCGCCAACACCGGAGTGATCTTCCAGGACTTCGTCCGTTATCACCTGACTGCCGGCGAGAACATCAGCGTCGGCCAGATCGATGCGATGGGCGACGCTGCGCGCATCCGCGAAGCGGCGCGGCGCGGCATGGCCGACGAAGTCATCGAGAACCTGCCGCGCGGCTACGACCAGTTGATCGGCCGCCGCTTCAAGACCGGCGTCGACCTGTCCGGCGGGCAATGGCAGAAGATCGCGATCGCGCGCGCCTACATGCGCGATGCGCAGGTGATGATCCTCGACGAACCGACCGCGGCCCTGGATGCGCGCTCGGAGTTCGAGGTGTTCCAGCGCTTCAAGGAACTGTCGGCGGAAAAGACCGCGGTGCTGATCTCGCACCGTTTCTCGAGCGTACGCATGGCCGACCGTATCCTGGTGCTGGCCGAGGGCCGCCTGGAAGCCAGCGGCACCCATGTAGAACTGCTCGCCCAGGGCGGACGCTACGCCGAGCTGTTCGAGCTGCAAGCCGCCGGCTATCGCTGAGCCGGCAGCGGATACCCGCCGGGCGGAACTGTACCGGCGCCTCGTTGTCCCAGTGCGGAGCGGCGGCTATGGTGACTGCGCCGTTGCCGAGCGCACTTCGCTCGCGACCTCACGATCCAGGAGCGCACATGATCCCGATTTTTCATCGCAGCGTCCTTTCCCTCGCCCTGCTGCTGAGCCTGGCGGCCTGCCAGCGCAACCAGGAGGCCGAAGCGGCGACCGCCAAGGCGGCGCCGGCACAACAAGCCACCCACCAGGTCAAGAGCGAACTCGGCGAGCTGCGCGTCACCGAGATCGCCTCCGGGCTCGAACACCCCTGGGCCGTCGCGCTGTTGCCCGACGGCGGCTTCCTGGTCACCGAACGCCCCGGCCGTCTGCGCCGGATCGCCGCCGACGGTGCGATCTCGGCGCCGATCGCGGGCGTGCCGGCGGTCTGGGCCGAAGGCCAGGGCGGCCTGCTCGATGTCGTGCTGTCGCCCGACTTCGCCAGCAGCCAGCGCATCTACCTCAGCTATGCCGAGCCCGGCGACAACGGCAGCGCCGGCACCGCGGTGGCCTCGGCGACGCTCGGCGACGCGGCCTTGGCCGACGTCAAGGTGATCTACCAACAGCAGCCCAAGCTGGTCGGCCCGAATCACTTCGGCTCGCGCCTGGCCTTCGACAAGCAGGGACATATCTTCATCACCCAGGGCGAGCGCCAACAGCGCATGGCCTCGCAGGAGCTCGACAAGCTGCAAGGCAAATTGGTGCGCCTGAACCTCGACGGCAGCGTGCCCGAGGACAACCCCTTCGTCGGCCGCCAGGACGCGCGCCCGGAGATCTGGAGCTACGGCCACCGCAATATGCAGTCGTTGGCTGTCGACCCGCGCACCGGCACCGTCTGGGAAGCCGAGCACGGCCCGCGCGGCGGCGACGAGATCAACCTGCCGCAGCCCGGCAAGAATTACGGCTGGCCGCTGATCACCCACGGCATCGACTACAGCGGGCTGAAGATTTCCGAAGCCGAAGGTAAAGAGAAACCCGGCCTGGAATCGCCCTACCACGTCTGGGAAAAATCCCCGGCCCTGTCGGGCATGGCCTTCTACACCGGCCATGCCGGCTCGCCGTGGAACGACAGCCTGTTCCTGGGCGCCCTGGCCGACGGTAGCCTGATCCGTCTGAGCCTGGACGGCGACAAGATCGTCAAGGAAGAACGTCTGCTCAAGGAGCTCGACTGGCGCATCCGCGACGTGCGGGTGTCGGCGGATGGGAAGGTGTATGTGTTGACCGACGAGAACGAGGGCAAGTTGTTGCGGTTGGAGCCGCCGGCCGGGAAGTGATCGGCGGCGCACGCCGATTGCCGTTGCCGTTGCCGTTGCCGTTGCCGTTGCCGTTGCCGAGATTTTGATCTGC
>NZ_JMTZ01000124.1 GCF_000731095.1 Lysobacter antibioticus
CTTTCGCTCACCGCTGCGGTTGGTCGCGACTTGCGTCGCTCCTACCCAAAAGCGCGATGCCGCTCCTGCCCTGGATACGTGCCTCAACCGGCGTGCGCGTTCAGTCCCAGGATTTCCGGCAGATGCGACAGCACCGGCGTCGGGCTGACGCCGAGCTTCAGCAAACCGTTCTCGACGCTGGTCGAGTCGGTCTGCAGCGAGCGCCAGTTGTCGCGGCTGATCGGTTTGCCGGGCAGCCACTCGCCGATCTCGGCTTGCACTTTGCCGAGCGATTCCGGCAGCGGCAGCACCGCGCGCAGGCGCCGGCGCGCACGCGCCGTCGCGCGCACGATCTCGGCAAGGGTCATCACCTCGGGGCCGACCAGGTTGTAGCTGCGGCTGACGTGGCTGTCGTCGGCGAGCGCGTTGACGAAGGCCTGGGTGACGTCGCCGATCCAGACCGGCTGGAAGCGCGCGTTGGCACGTCCCATCGGCAACAACGGCGCGTAGCGCAACAGCGCGTCGAAACGGCAGAACAGGCCGTCGCCTGCGCCGGCGATGACCGAAGGGCGGAACAGGGTCCAGGCCAGCTTGGAGGCGCGCACGCGCTGCTCGGCGCGGCCGCGCGACTCCAGGTAATGGCTGTGGCCGGTGCCGGCGTTGAGCGCGCTCATCTGCAGCAGCCGCGACACGCCCATGTCGCGCATCGCTTCGAGCAAGGCGTCCAGCAGTTCGACGTAGACGTGCTCGAAGCCGGCGCCGCTGTCGCCCTGCTCGTTGAGGATGCCGACCAGGTTGACCACCGCGTCGACGTCGTCGAGCACGGCGCGCAGGAAGTCCGGGTTGCCGATATCGCCTTCGATGATGCTGGCATCGCGCGACAACAGCTTTTTCTTGGCCGGGTCGACGCCGCGGCTCAGCACGGTGATGCGGTAACGCTCGCGCAGCAGGTGCTCGACGAGATGGCGGCCGACGAAACCGGTGCCGCCGAGAATCAGAACATGACGACGGGGCATGGCGGCAGGCTCACTCTTGTTCGGCCGGCGCCGGCGCGGTCGCGGCGGCGCTCGCCGCCGGGCAGGCGAAGGACTTGCGCTTGCCGGTGGCGATGCCGCGCATGCGGTCGCTGACGTTGTGGGCGTCGCCGTTGAGGCGCCAGTCGTAGATCACGCTGAAGGCGAGCACGCGCGCGACGTATTCGCGGGTCTCTTTGTAGCTGATGGTCTCGATCCAGAACTCCGGCTCCATGCCCGGGCGCTGCGACTGCCAGCGCGCCAGCGGCGCCGGGCCGGCGTTGTAGCCGGCCATCGCGAAGTAGGGCTGGCCGCCGTACTTGTCGAGCAACTGACGCAGGTAGGCGGTGCCGAGGATGATGTTGGTGTCGGAGTCGTACAGGCTGGCGGCGCCGCCCCAGGGCAGGCCCAGGCTCTTGGCGACCGCAGCGCCGGTGCCGGGCAGCACCTGCATCAGGCCCATCGCGTTGGCGCCCGAGCGCGCGGTCGGGTTGAAGATGCTCTCGGCGCGGATTTCGGCGGCGACCCAGGCCGGGTCGATGCCGTTCTTGGCCGACTCGCGGCGGATCGTGTCGCCGTGGTGCAGCGGGAAGCGCAGGTAGTACAGGCGCTGCTCCTGCGGGGTCTTGTTGAGCGAGAACACCGCGCGGTCGAACCAGTTGTAGCTCTGCGCCACTTCGATGGCGATGCGGCGCTGGGTGTCGTCGAAGCGGCTCAGCGCATCGTCCCATTCGCGCACCGCCCAACCGGTGCGTTCGATCTGGAACAAACCCATCGCCCGCAACAGGGCCGGGTCGCGCGCGATCGCGGCCTTGGCCGCGGCGCTGTCGGTCGGTTGCACCGGGCACAGCGCATACGGCGCGCCGAGCCGGTCGGCGGCCATGAAGCCGTGGAAATCGGTCTTCTTCGCCGCTTCGCGGTAGATGCGGTCGGCGCCGGCCTTGTCGCCGGCGCGTTCGCTGAGGCGGGCCTCGAAATACTGCCAGCGCGAATCGCCGCGTTGCTTGGCGCCCATCTTCTTGATCGCGGCGAGTGCGCCGGCCCAGTCCGAACGGGCCATCGCTTCGCGCGCGCGCCACTCGTGCAGGCGTTCGTCGTAGGCGACCTCGGGCACGGCGTTGAGGCGGCGCGCCGATTCGGCTTCATAGGACGCCACCGACCACAGCGCGGTCTGGTACAGCACGCGGCCGCGGTCGGCGTCGCTGAAGCCGAGCGCGTTGGCGTACTTGGGCAATTGCTGCTCGGCGCTGGCCGGCTGAGCCTTGGCGAGCTTGGCCAGGCCGTAGGAAGCGATCTTGCGGCTGCGCTCGGTCTTCGGCCACGACAGTGCGCGTTCGTTGACGCTGTCGAGGAAGGCGGCGTAGTCGTTCGCTTGTGCGAGTTCGGCGGCGGGCAATCCGCGCGCGGCCGAACGCATCACTGCCGGCTGCCATTCGGCGGCCGCGGCCTCGATGCGCTCCCAGCGCAACTCCGGCGACAGCGCGCCCTGGGCCGCGAGCACCGCGAACGGGCCGTCGCAACTGTCGGGCAGGGATTTGCCGCTGCTGCGCCAGATCGCCTGCGCTTCGCGCGTCCAGCTCTCGTCGGTGCGGCCCAGGGCCTGGCGCGCGTTCAATTCGGCGCAGCGCAGGCTGACGCTGCGTTCCTTGCCGGTGGCGCTCTTCGGCGTCCACGCGGCGAGGAAACTCGGCCAGTCTTCGCGACGCGCGGTCGCCGCCAGCCAGATTTCGCGGAAGGCTTCGCCGGAGGCTTCCTTGCCGCGACGGGCGAGGAAATCCTGGGCCTGGCCGTTGTTGACCGTGTCGATGCCGCGGCGCAGGTTGGCGTACTCGATCCAAGCGTACAGCGGGTGCCGCGCGAGATCGGCGTACTGGCCGCTGTCGAACTGGCCGCGTTCGGCCGCTTCGATCGCCGCGCGCAGGCGCGGCAGCAGAGGGTCGACCGCGGGCGCCGGCAAGGCGTTCACGACCGGCGCCGGCTTGATAGCGGCCTGGGTTGGCGCCGACGCCGTGGTCTGGGCGCAAGCGGTGGTGGCGAGGGCCGCGGCGAGCGCAGCGATGACGAGTGTGTAGGGGCGTGGCAGCATCGTCGGACTATAGCCCAGCACGCATGAATGCCTTATGTGAACATTCGCTGTCGATGCGCTGCTTGCGAAGCGCGTCGCAGCTTTCCCGGCGCTCGCTCGAAGACTGGCCTGCGCATTCGCGCCGTTACTGCCGCGCCGTTGTTGCTTCAGGATCGTGGAGGCGATGCGAAGGTTCGGTGCGATCGGGCTCGTGCGGTGGATCGTTGTCACACGTTGGTCTCGTGGCCGTGCCTGCGAACGGGCGCATCGTGGCAGGCGTTCGCGGCGCGGCACTGCGACCATGTAGGCTCGACCCTGATCTTGCGGAGCATTCGACGGTGACAGCCTGGTTGGTTTTTCTCGCATTGGGCGCCGTGGCCGGCGTGCTCGCCGGCTTGCTCGGCATCGGCGGCGGCCTGGTGCTGGTCGCCGCACTCGCCTGGCTGGCGCCGCTGATGGGCATTCCGCAGGAAGCGGCCATGCACACCGCGCTGGCCAGTTCGCTGGCCAGCATCGTGTTGACCGCGACCGCCTCGGCCCGCGCGCATGCCAAGCGCGGCAGCGTGATGTGGCCGACCGTGCGCTGGATGGTGCCGGGGCTGCTGCTCGGCGGTTGGCTCGGCAGTTTCGTCGCCGTGCGCGTCGACGGCGATTGGCTGCGTTTGATCGTCGCCGGCTACTGCCTGATCGCCGCCGCGCAGTTGCTGTTCGGCAAGAACGGGGCGCCGCTCGCCGACGGCGCGCCGCCGCCGCAGGGCCTGCCGCTGTCGGCCGCGGGCGTCGGCATCGGCGCGGTGTCGGCGGTGGTCGGCATCGGCGGCGGCAGCATAACCGTGCCCTTGCTGGTCTGGCGCGGCGTCGCCCCGGTGCGCGCGGTCGGCACCTCCTCGGCCTGCGGCGTGGCGATCGGCCTGGCCAGTGCGGTCGGCTACGCCCTCAACGCGCCGGCCGGGGCCTTGCCCGAGCACGCCATCGGCTACGTCTACCTGCCGGCGGCGATCGGCGTCGCCATCGCCTCGGTGTTCGCCGCACCCTACGGCACCCGACTCGCTCACAAGCTGCACGGCGACACCCTCAAGCGGGTGTTCGCAGCCTTCCTGATCCTGGTCGCGGTCAGCCTGTTGCTCGGCGGCTGAAGCGCGACCGCGGTCGCGTTTGCGCGCCTGGCCGGCCCGAGCTGCGGCCGTTGCCGGGTATTAACTGAATAGGCGTCGGTCGTTCGCCCATAGGCGACGTACGTCTCAGCCCGCAGCCGATCCCGATCAGAAATGGGACCGAGTTGGCAAGTAGTCCCTATTTGCGCCTTGTGGCGGATTCACGAATTGTTTACAACCTCCCGGTGCCGTCCGACATGGATGGACGGCGTGCCAATAGCCATCAGAGCTACAGCCACATTCTTGAGGGAGAGAGAGTCGATGAAAGTGTCGCGTCGTCATGCCTTGGCGAAAGCCATTCAGTTGTCCCTGCTGGTCGCCCTGCCGGGGCTCGCAGCCGCCCAGGAAGCAGCGCCTGCCCGAGACGCCACCACGCTGGACACCGTCCAGGTCACCGGCACTCGCATCAAGAAGGCCGAGATCGAAAGCCAGGTCCCGGTCCAGACCCTTACCCGCGACGACATCGAACGCACCGGTCTGACCTCGATCGGCGACGTGGTGCAGGAGCTCACCGGCGCCGGTTCGGCGCTCAACACCAAGTTCAACTCCTCCGGCAACTTCGGCTTCTCGCCCAACGGCGACGGCGTCGGCGCCGGTTCGGCCCAGGTCGACCTGCGTCACCTCGGGCCCAAGCGCGTCCTCGTCCTCGTCGACGGCATGCGCTGGGTCAACGAATCCTCGGCTTCCGGCGTGGGCGCGGCGACCGACCTCAACACCATCCCGCTGGCCATCGTCGAGCGCATCGAAGTGCTCGAGGACGGCGCCTCGTCGCTGTACGGCTCCGACGCGATCGCCGGCGTGGTCAACATCATCACCCGCCGTAATTTCGATGGCGGCCAGATCACCCTCAACTACGGCCAGTACGGCGAAGGCGACGGCGAGCTCATGGGCTTCGACGCGGCCTGGGGCTACAACACCGACCGCGCCAACCTGTTCCTGGGCTTGAGCTACGTCGATCAGGACCCGGTGTTCTCGCGCGACCGCGAACTCTCGCGCGTGCCGGTGCCGGGCCTGGGCGTGGAAACCGGCAGCTCGGCGACGCCGAACGGCCGCTTCATCATCACCCCGGCGACCGCCAGCACCGCGTGCCCGCTGACCGATACCGACGACGATCCGAGTACGCCGTCGATCCCGTTCTGCAACATCACCACGCCCAACGGCAGCAGCTTCCCGAACGGCGTGCGCTACCCGCAGGACTTCATCCGTTTCACCGGCGCCAACCGCTACAACTTCGCCGAACAGAACATGCTGCTGACGCCGTCCAAGCGCACCGGCGTGTTCGGCCAGTTCCGCTACCACTTCAACGATAACGTGCAGGCCTACGTCAAGGCGCTGTACAACCGTCGCGAGTCGGTCAACCAGGCCGCGCCGGAACCGCTGTTCCTGGGCCTGGACGCCGGCACCGGCAACCCCTGGTCCGAGCACATCACCGTCTCGCGCCTCAACCCATATAACCCGTTCGGCTTCGACCTCACCACCGAAGGCGCCAACCCGAACCTGGTCCTGATCGGCCGTCGTCCGGTCGAGGGCGGCCCGCGCATCTTCGAGCAGGAAGTCGACACCAAGTACATCGCCGCGGGCGTGGAAGGCAGCTTCGACGCCGGCGACCGCACCTTCTTCTGGGACGTCAACTTCGCCAGCAACAAGAACGAAGCCGAACAGACCAACCGCGGCAGCTACAACATCCGCAACATCAACATCGCCGTGGGCGACCCGGCCGTGTGCGCCGCGACCCCGGGCTGCGTGCCGCTGAACCTGTTCGGCGGCCCGGGCACGATCACCCCGGCGATGCTGCAGTGGATCAGCCCGATCGTGCGCGACCGCAGCGAGCAGAAGCTGCAGACCTTCACCGCCAACCTGTCGGGCGACCTGTTCGAAGCCTGGGCCGGCCCGCTGTCGTTCGCCGCCGGTTACGAATACCGCAAGTACGAAGGCTTCTATTCGCCCGATGCGATCACCGTGGCCGGTTTCTACAACGGTACCCAGTCGTTGCCGACCCAGGGCGAGTACGACGTCAACGAAGCCTATGTCGAACTCAACCTGCCGCTGATCAAGGAAGGCAGCTTCGGCAAGAGCCTCGACCTGAGCCTGGCCGGGCGCTATTCGGATTATTCGACCTTCGGCGGCCAGTTCACCCCGAAGTACGGCCTGCGTTGGCAGGTCGCCGATGAATTCCTGCTGCGCACCACCTACGCAGAAGGTTTCCGCGCGCCGTCGATCGGCGAGTTGTTCGGCTCGGCCAGCCGCGCCGACCTGCAGCTCAGCGACCCCTGCCTGATCTCGATCACCGGCTCGCCGGCGACCGGCAACCGCGCCAACTGCGCCGCCCTCGGCGTGCCGGCCGGCGCAACCCAGGCCAACAGCCAGATCTCGGTGCAGACCGGCGGCAACCCGGACCTCGAGCCGGAAACCGCGCGCAGCTTCACCGCCGGCTTCGTCTACAGCCCGGCCTGGGCCGCGGGCGTGCCGTGGTCGGACAAGTTCGACTTCGAAGTGACCTTCTACCGCCATTCGCTGGAAGGCGCGGTACAGGCGATCGACGCGCAGACCCAGCTCAACCTGTGCGTACAGACGCTCGACCCGACCTACTGCGGCGGCATCACCCGTTCCAGCGTCGGCGGCATCAACTCTTTCGAGAACAAGCTGACCAACCTGGGTTCGATCAAGACCTCCGGCTGGGACGTGGACTTCTTCTGGACCCTGCCGGAGACCTCGCTCGGCCAGTTCAAGGTCAGCTGGCAGAACACCTTCGTGACCCAGTACGACGCCGTCGGTGCGGCCGGCCAGGTGCAGCCGCGCCGTCCGGGCGTGGAAGTCAACGACAGCGCGATCCCGGAGTGGACCTCGAACGCGAGCCTGTCGTGGAAGCGCAACGCCTGGACCGCGTCGTGGACCATCCGCCACATCTCCGACATGACCGAAATCTGCCAGGCCTCGGCGCTGGACTCGCCGTACTGCGATAACCCGGTCACCGGCGACAACAAGCTCGATGCGATCACCTACCACGACCTGCAGGTGGGTTATCACATCGACTGGCTGAAGGGCCTGCAGATCACCGGTGGCGTCAACAACGTCGCCGACAAGGATCCGCCGGTGTGCCTGTCGTGCTCGCTCAACGGTTACGACGCCTCGACCTACGACATCCCGGGCGGTCGTTTCTTCTACCTGCGCGCCGATCTGCGTTTCTGATCGACGAACAGCGGCCGGCTCAGGCCGGTCGCTGGCGGGGCAAGGCTCGAAACACGAACGGCCGGTGCTTGCACCGGCCGTTTTGTTTTGGGCGCCGATGCGTGGTGTTGCTTCGTGCCCCCGCTCTTCCTGTAGGAGCGGCGTGAGCCGCGACCGCGGGACGCGCAGGAACACCAATGCCGATATCGCTCATCGAAGTGGCGTGCCGTCGCAGGGGTAGGAGCGGCGCAAGCCGCGACCGCGCTGCTTCGGCCTCGCTGCGAATCGCTCAAGCAAGATCAGGATCAAACGCCTAAAGCTTCCGCCACTAAAGCGGCGGGTTACTTTCTTTTGTCATAAGCAACGCGGGGCTTTTTCATACGGGACATCCCTGTCCCGATGAAAAACGGCCCGCATCCGTGCGGGCCGCCCTTCGGGTCTTCAGTTGCCTTCGCTAGCGCGAAGCTGCGCACAGCAACAGCAACAGCAGAATCTTTACGACAACGACAACGACAACGACAACGACAACGGCAACGGCAACGGCAACGGCTGTTGTCGTTGCGATGCTCTAGGGGTAGGAGCGGCGCGAGCCGCGACCGCGCGGCTGCAGTTTGCGTCGTGGTCCGCACTTGACCATGAATCCATCCGCTTCGTTGCTTCTATTGTCGTATCGAGGCGATCACGTAAGAGCCGCCGTGGCGTGCGATTACGCGGTCGCGGATTGTGACCGAAGGAAATCCAGTAGGACGCCGCTCCTACCCGGGGAGCGTTGCAGCAAACTGAGGTTGCTGTTGCTGTTGCTGTTGCTGTTGCTGTTGCTGTGCGCCGTCTTGCACTAGCGAAGGCAAAGGAAGACCCGGAGGGCGGCGCGCAGGGATGCGCGCCGTTTTTCATCGGGACAGGGAT
>NZ_JMTZ01000125.1 GCF_000731095.1 Lysobacter antibioticus
CGGTCGCGGCTTGTGACCGAAGGAAATCCAGTAGGACGCCGCTCCTACCCTCGCGAAAGTACGCCGCATCGATGAGCGACACCGGCGTTATCGCCTCTGCGTGTCCCTTGGTCGCGGCTCACGCCGCTCCTACAAAGGGTGGCAAGTACGTCGCGAGACCGAAGTGCCGCGGTCGCGACTCGCGTCGCTCCTACCCAAGAGCAGAGCACCCATCTAGCCGCAGCCATGCAGGAGCAGAGTTCAGCCGGCAACGGCCAACCGCTGTGCACCCGCAGCACGCGCCGCCGCGGTAGCCGCAAGCAACTGCCCAGCCAACTCCCGCGCCGCGCTGCGCAACTCCGGCACTGCGGTGATTTCCCACAGCTGCGCCCGCAGCAAGGGCCCGATGGCGTACAGACCGCGCACCGCGCCGCCCTTGGCATCGAGCACTTCAAACCGATCCGATACCTTCAGCCCCAACCCCAGCGGATCGGCCGCGACCAGACCCGATTCGCGCAGATGCGCGACCAGCGGATGGGTGGTGCGTTCGACGTCGGTATCGAGCCCGGTGGCGCGGATCAGCACGTCGTAGCGCTCGCTGTGCAGGGCAGTGCCGCCGCGTTCGCGGATCAGGGTCTCGACCGCATCGTCGCCGCGCCGCGCGCGCAGCAAGCGGCCGGCACGTACTTGCAGCTGACCGCTTTCGCGCAGGGCCTGCAGTTGTTCGGCCAGTTGCGGCGCGATGCGGTGGCGCACGACTTCCCAGTACGAACGCAGGTGACGCAGGAAACTCGCGCGTTGCGGCAGCGGCACCACGCGCCAGAAGCCCTGCAGGTGCGGACGCAGCGCGTCGACCAGGCTGCGCCAATCGTCGACCACCGGCGCCAGGGTGCGCAGGGCGCGCAAGACCTCGCGAGGGCTATGCGTGTGCAGCGCTTGCAGCACTGCCGGCGGCAAGGCGATCGGCGGCGGCGGGTAGTCACCATGCGCACGCGGCAGCAGGCCGTGCCGCGACAGGGCCACGATGGGGCCGCGATGGCCGCGACGTTGCAGAGTCGTCGTCACATCGGCCATGGTCAGGCCGGTGCCGACGATCAGCAATCGCGCATCCGGGGCGATCGCGTCGATCGCGCCGTCCTGCCACGGCCAGTTCAGATAACTGGGATGGATCGCCAGGCGCGGCCCGACCCCGGCCAAGGCTTGCGGCGGCAAGGCGCCGACCGCGAGCACGACGCGATCGCTGAGGAAATCGCTGCCATCGGCGAGGTGCACGCGAAAACCGGCCGAGGCGCGTTCGACCGCGATCGCTTCCTGGCGGATCTGGTTGAATGCCGCGGTGCTGCCGGCAACGGCGGTCTGCAGCTGCGCATGCAGGTATTCGCCGTAGGCCAGTCGCGGTAGATAACTGACCCGCGCACGGTCGCTGAGGTTGAGCCAGTCGGCGAAGGCGCCGGGTTGATCGGGCGTCGCACCGAGCTCGCTGGCGCGCACGTTGAGCAGATGTTCGGGCCGCGCTTCGCCGTAGGCCACGCCGCGGCTGTAACTGTCGGCTACGCCGATCAGGCACAGCTCCACGCCGGGCCCCGCCTGCCGCGCCAATTCGCTGGCGAGCGCACTGCCGCTGAAACCCGCTCCGACGATCGTGATCCGCATGAGGTGCTCCTGTCGCGAGACGATACCGAGGAGCTTCCGTTCTAGTGGATCGCCCGCGCCGATGCGTAAAACGCGGGTTACCGTTGCGTAAAGACGCGCGAACCATGTGGAACGTCGTCATGACGATCGGGTATGAGTGCGGACATCGAACTGCAATGGGGTTCGCAGCTTGGGTTCGATGGTTTCGCTTGTCTAACGTTGGGAGAAGTGAAGTCGAACCCTGCAGTCGTCGTTCCCGCGTAGACGGCTCCGCGCTACTTCGGCGGAGCCGAATACCCGGGGCTTTTATCGAGGCATGACGCTGAAGTCTCTGGGTCGCCGCCTTCCGCGGGGATGGCGACTGAAAGAGCCGTGGGAATACCTACCTACCGTCGTTCCCGCGTAGACGGGCTCTGCTTTACTTCGGCGGAGCCGAGTACCCCGGACTTCGCCGAAGCATGATTCTGAAGCCTCTGGATCACCGCCTTCGCGGTGATGACGGCGGAAGGGAACGCGGGAAGACCTAGCTTCCGTCGTTCCCGCCAAATCGGGCTCCCCTCACTTCGCCTCGGCGAGCACCTTCGCCTTGCCGTACGGCTGGCCGCCCAACTTGCCGTGCTTGATCCAGTCCAGCTGCATGGCGAAATAGCCTTCGGCGACGCGGGTGTGCTGGCGTTCGCCCTTGGCGTCGACTTCGAAATCGAGGATGCCGTGATCGGCCTGCGGAAACAGCATGCTGGTGATCGGACGGCCTTCGCCGGCCAATCCGATCAGGCGTTTCTGGGTTTCGTCGGACGGCGCTTCGACGTCGGAACCGCCCAGGATCCACAGCTCCGGCACGGGCAGGCTGCGCAGCACCGGCATCGGGTCGTAGTCCCAGCTCACGTCGACGTCTTGCTTGGCCAACTCGGCCAACACTTCGGCGCGGGTGTGGTTGATCACCAGCCCGGTGTACTCGCCCTTGAGCGCCTTCCACCACGGCTGCGCGGCGTACTTGGCGCGCACCGCATCGAGTTCCTTCCAGCCTCGCTGGCCGTCGCTGGAGGCGATCAGGCCGGTCGCATCCGACACTTCGCGCGCCTTGGCCAGGGTCTGGGCATCGCCGAAGCCGGCGGCGCGCAGGTCCATCGCGACTTGGTCGCGGTCTTCGGCCAGCACGCCGTCGGCGAGGCCGAAGCCGACCACGACGAACTCGGCCTGCGGTTCCTTGCTCGCCGCCAGCGGCGCGACCCAACCGCCCTGGCTGCCGCCCTGGAAGCCGGTGCGGCCGGCGCGCGGCCCGGCCAGACGCTTGGCTTCGCGCAACGCCGCGGCGGCGTCGTCGGAGAGTTGGTAGAAGTTCTGGTTGTACTTGCCGGTGGAACCGCCGGTGCCGCGCTTGTCGTAGACGAACACGCCGACGCCGTTGGCCGGGAACAGGTTCTGCAGGTGATACATGTCGACGCCGGAGTAGTTCTCCGAGCCGTGCACCAGCACCACCAGCGGCACCGGGCCTTCGCCGGGCGGCAACACCAGGCGGCCGCGCAGGTCGACGCCGTTGCCCTTGAAGCGGGTTTCGGTGACGTCGAATTTCAGCTTGCGTCCGTCATGGCCGGCGTAACGGATGCGGCCGTCGGCGCAATCGCCGAACGACACCGCCACACCGTCGGCCTGATCGGTCCAGCCGCGCGTGCTGGTCCAGGCGCCGTCCTTGTACACCAGCTTGCCGGTGCTGCCGTCGAGCAGACGCCAGCGCAACACGCCGGCGGCGCTGGTGCGGGCGACATCGACCACGCGATCGTCGTCGAGCCGATAGGCGCCGGTGTGGCATTGCGCCTGCGCCGCGGCCGGGTCGGGCGCTTTGGCCGCGGGTTCGGCGGCGAGGGCGCTACCACTCGCCAACAGCGCGATCGGCAGGACGTGGCGGTACAGGACGGATCGGTTCATGAGCGTTGCCGTTTCGGTGAAGAGTGATGGTGAGATGCGCCGTTCGCTCTTTCGGTTGCAGGTCCCTCGGCGGCATTCGGCTCAACCGTCGACACTTTCTTTTTGCCGCGTGCTGTGATCGCCTCGCCCGCACTGCGATCCGGGCCACGGCGATGGCAAAACCTCATGCGATGCCGCGCGTCGCGTTCGTCGCGACCGCCGCCGCGGCCGGCTTCCAGCTCCGGTCGAACCAGACCTTGGCGCCGACTGCGACCACCAAGGGGCCGAACCAGGCCGCGTAGTGCAGGGCGACGCCGTCGATCGCCGGCAGCAGGCGCGGCAGGCCGATGCCGAGAAAGGCGACGTGGGTGGCGATGCCGTTGCCGAGCATCGCGGTGTAGTGCTCGATCAGCCACCAGCGCGGACGTTGCGCCAGACGGTCGCGACGCCAGCGTTTGTGCAGCAGGTCGGCGCCGATGAACAAGCCGATGCTGGAGAAGCCGCTCAACAGCGGCGCGCCGACCTTGAGGCCGAGTGCCAGGATCGCCGCACCCGACAGCAGCGACAGCGCGGCCAGGGCGACATAGACCGGGCCGGTGTAGCGCACGACGTCGCGCTTGTCGCGGATCGCCCGCCAACTAGTCCACACGCCGGTGGCGGTGATCACCAGCAGATAGCCCAGGAAGGCCGCGGTGATCGGCTGGCCGCCCTGCCACTTGTGCCAGGCCATCGGCACGCCGGTGACGAGGATGCCGGTCATCGCGATCAGGAAGACCTGGCCGGCGCGCCGATGCAACGGGCTGCCCTTGCGGGCCAGGCCCGCGGTCCAGAAGCCGATCAGCGCCAGGCAGCCGATCGCGATGTGCAGGTATTTGATCCATTCGTAGGCCGATGCCATGGCGGTGTCTCCTCGCGTCCGGCGCGGTTACCGGGTGAAGCCATGGTGGTCGCGGGCGGTCGCGGCGGCAGGGCCCAGGAGTCAGGACTTCACCCTGCCGGAAGTCACTTTCTGCGCCGCGGCCATTGCCACTGCGCACGCCCACGCGCAGCATCCCGGCATGCCTGCCGCCCTGCGCGTGATCTTCCAAGCCATCAACCTGCCCGCCGTGCTGACCTGGCTGGCGGTGGCCCTGTCGCTGCGCCACGACGGCACCCGCGACCAAGTCGCACAGTGGGCGGCAATGGTCGGCTTCCTGCTGAGCTTTCTCGCCAGCGACCTGATCCCGTCCTCGCGCCCGCGCCGGAAGCTGGCGCTGTTCGCGGTCGAGACGCTGTGCGCGCTGGCGGTGTGCTGGCTCGCGCCCAAGGGCGGCACCTCGCCGGCCTTGCTGGTGGTGCTGATCGCCCACCTCGCCCTGGTCTATCCGCCGCGGCCGGTGTTGACCGTGGCGCTGCTGTTGAACCTGGCGCTGTACCTGATCATGCGCAATGCCGGGCACAGCGCGCCGCTGGTGGTGACCCTGATCTTCGCCGGCTTCCAGGGCTTCGCGGCGATGGTCGCCCATTACGCACGCAGCGCCGAACACACCCGCGACCAGCTCGCCCTGGTCAATGCCGACCTGCTCGCCACGCGGGCCTTGCTGGCCGACAGCGCGCGCGACGCCGAACGCCTGCGGGTGGCGCGCGAACTGCACGACGTCGCCGGCCACAAGCTCACCGCGATGATGTTGAACCTGCGCGCGCTCGCCGCCGAGCCCGACCTCGGCCAACGCTATGAAGTGCAGCTGGCGCAGCAACTGGCCGGCGAATTGCTCGGCGACATCCGCAACGTAGTCCAGGCGCTGCGCGACTCGCGCGGCCTCGACCTCGCCACCGCCCTGCGCGCCCTCGCCGCACCGATGCCGAGGCCGGCACTGGAGTTGGACATCGACGAGCGCATCCACCTGACCGACCCCGCCCTTGCCGAGACCTTGCTGCGGCTGGTCCAGGAAGCGCTGACCAACAGCGCGCGCCACGCCGATGCCGAACGCGTGTGGGTCTCGATCCAGCGCGACAGCGAGCACTTGCAGGTGCGCGTGGAAGACGACGGCCGGGTGCGCGGCACGCTGCGCGAAGGCAACGGCCTGGCCGGCATGCGCGAGCGCATCGTCGCCGCCGGCGGCAGCCTGAGCTTCGCCCGCAACGAGCGCGGCGCGATGCGCATCGACGCGAGGCTGCCGGGATGAGCGAACCCCTGCGCATCGCCCTTGCCGACGACCAGATGCTGGTGCGCGCCGGCTTGCGTGCCCTGCTCGAACGCCTGGGCCTGAGCATCGCCTTCGAGGCCGACGACGGCCAGGCCCTGCTCGACCGCCTCGCCGAGACCCCGGTCGACGTGATCCTCAGCGACATCCGCATGCCCGGCCTCGACGGCATCGACGCCCTGCTGCGCCTGCGCGCACGCGGCGACCGCACCCCGGTCCTGTTGCTGACCACCTTCGACGACAGCGAGCTGCTGCTGCGCGCCACCGAGGCCGGCGCGCAGGGCTTCCTGCTCAAGGACGCGGCCCCGGAAGACCTGCGCGATGCGATCGTGCGGGTCGCTGCCGGCGAAGTCCTGCTGCAACCGGTCAGCACCGAACCGGTGCGCGCGCGTTACCGCTACCACGCCGACGATGCCCCGCGCGCCTTATTCACCGAGCGCGAGGTGTCGGTATTGCGACTGATGGCCGGCGGCTACTCCAACAAGGAAATCGCCCGCGCCATGTTCCTGGCCGAGGGCACGGTGAAGAACTACGTCTCGGTGATCCTGGACAAACTCGACACCCGCGACCGCACCCGCGCCGTGCTGAAGGCGATCACGCTGCGGGTGATTTAGGGCCGGGATTAGGGATTGGGGAGTCGGGATTCGTAAAGCGGATTGCGGCGTTGCCTTGAAGAGGGCGGTGCGAGCCGCGACCGCCTGCGTTCGATTGCTATGGTCAGTGGCGATGGGCACCTGAGTTTCAGCGACGATTGCCGTTGCCGTTGCCGTTGCCGTTGCCGTTGCCGTTGCCGTTGCCGTTGCCGT
>NZ_JMTZ01000126.1 GCF_000731095.1 Lysobacter antibioticus
TCCCTGTCTTATCGGAAAACGCCGCACGTCCTGTGCGGCGCCCTCCGGGTCTCCAGAGGTTCTCGCGAGCTCGGTACTGCGCCAAGCTCATCCGGCAGAGGCAGAGGCAGAGGCAGAGGCAAAGGCAAAGGCAAAGGCAGAGGCAGAGGCAGAGGCAAAGGCAAAGGCAACGGCCATGCGGCCGTCGTCGCTACAACGTCGAGGTCTCTATCAGGCGAGCCCGCGGTTTAGGCGGCGCTGCCATCCGGGTTGCGGTCGATCATCCACAAGCCCGCCCAAAGCTTCAGGTCGAGCTCGAAGCCTTCGGCCTGCTTGCGCATCAGCCAGGTCGGGGCATCGGCGCGCGGGACTTCGTGGACGAGGATGTCTTCGCCGTCGACGCCGCCGCCGTCGCCCACTTTGCGCAAACCGGTGGCGCGGACGAAGGCGATGCGTTCGCTGCTCATGCCGGCCGAGGTCGGGCCGGTCAACAGCACTTCGACACGAGCCGGTTCCCAGCCGGTTTCTTCGACCAGTTCGCGGCTCGCGGCCGATTCGAGGGTGTCGTGGGCGTGGTCGTCGCCGACCAGGCCGGCCGGCATCTCGATCGTGCGTGCGGCCAACGGGACGCGGTACTGCTCGACGAACAGGATCCGGTCCTGCGGCGTCACCGCGACGATGATCACCGCCATGCCTTTGCCGTGGGTGCGTTCGGCGTACTCCCAGTGGCCGCGGCGCATCATGCGCAGCCATTGTCCGTCGTACAGGGTCTCGACGCGTTCGGCGTCGTGCCCGGGGGAGTGGCGGTCGGAGTGTCCGTGGTCGGCTGGCGTCATTGCGTTCCTCGCGTCATCGCATCGCAGTCTTGTTGCAAGAGAAGGATGCTACGACGGAACCTGTGACGTCGCGAAGTCGAGTCCGACCGCTTCGTGCAGGCGGCGGCGGGTCATCGGCCCGAAACGCAGGCGATCGCACAGTTCCAGCAGACCGGCGGCGTCGGCTTGGCCGCGCACGAAGTGGCCGCTGCTGTCGCCGAGCGGCGCGTCGACCGCGATCGTGGTCAGTTGCCGGCACAGCAGGGCCTGGGCGCGGTGCTCGCGCAGGCGCGCGGCCGCGCTGGCGGCGCCGCGCACGCGCAGGAACGGGACTTCCTCGACGCGCGCCAGCAAGGCATCGAGGGTGTCGAAGTGGCCGAGCAGGGCGGCCGCGGTCTTGGCGCCGATGCCGGGCACACCGGGGATGTTGTCGACCGCATCGCCGGTCAGGGCCAGATAGTCGGCGATCTGTCGCGCGAGCACGCCGTGCCGCGCCGGCACGCCCTCGGCGGTCCAGCGTTGGCCGCGGGCGAAGTCCCACTGCTCGTCGTGGCCGTCGAGCAACTGCGACAGGTCCTTGTCGGCCGAGACGATCACGCCGCGGTAGCCGTGTGCGCGCATGGTCGCCAGCGCGCTGCCGATCAGGTCGTCGGCTTCGTATTCGACATGGGCCAGCACCGGCAGGCCGAGCGCGCTGCACAAGGCTTTGCAGTGGCCGAACTGGCGCCGCAGCGCTTCCGGCGCCGGATCGCGGTTGGCCTTGTAGGCCGGGTACAGCGCATTGCGGAAGCACGAGTCCAGGGCTTCGTCGAAGGCGATGGCGATGTGGCGCGGCCGCTCGCGTTCGATCAGCTCGAGCAGGAAGCGGGCGAAGCCGTGGACGGCGTTGGTCGGCCAGCCTTCGGCGTCCTGGAACTCGTCCGGGATCGAATGCCAGGCGCGAAAGACGTAGAGGCTGGCGTCGACCAGATAAAGCGGAGTGCGCGGTGCGGTAGTCATGGCGTCATTCAAACACGCGGCCGCTCAGGCCGGCGACCAGATCTGGGTCAGGTCGGCCGGGTCCGGGCGGTCGCGCTCGGGCGCTTCGAGCTTGGGCGTGCCGATATGGATGAAACCGGTGATGCGTTCCTCGGCGGCCAGGCCCAGCCAGTGCTTGACCTGCTCGTCGTAGGCCGGCCAGCCGGTCAGCCAGACCGCGCCGAAGCCGAAGGCCTGCGCGGCCTGCAGCAGGGCGAAGCAGACGCAGCCGGCGGTGAGGGTGCGCTCGAACTCGGGGATCTTTTCATCCGGGCCCAGCTTGGCGATCACCGCGACGATTATCGGTGCGTGAGAAAAGCGTGTGCGATCCTTCTCTACGGCGCTGGGACCGGCCTCGGGAAACAGTTCGATGCCGCGTGCGGCGACGCGTTCGCCGAGCACGTGGCGGTCGTCGCCGCGCAGGACCAGGAAGCGGAAGGGCACGCGCTTGCCGTGGTCGGGTACGCGCACAGCGGACTGCAACATACGCTGAAGCGTCGATTCGTCCGGTCCAGGGGCGGAAAGTTGCTTCGCCGGCACCGAACGTCGGTTATCTAGCGCGCGCAGCAAGTCGAGATCATTGGGTTGCATGGAAGACAAATTGACTCCTGTCACAAAAATGAACGGCGAAGCATTAATGGACGCATCTTGGCACTATCCTGCAGAGGCAGTCGGAAACCGACGCGCTTGCGTCAAGCATCCAGGGGAACTTCGTTAGTGTCCGGTCATTTGCACGGCGTCGCTCAGACCACGCGCACCGACCCGTCGCGCGTGCTCGAAGAAATCAAACGACAGACGCTCGAGCAACTCGGGGGGCTGCCCGGCACCCTGTACGCACCGATCGAAGAAGCCCTCAAGGCCGAGTCGCTGAAGGGCGACGGCCGCAATCACCAATACGAAGACCAGGCCGCATTGTGGGTCCTGCGCCAGCAGCAGGCCAGCCATGTCATGGCGTTTCGGCAGCAGGTCGGGCTCGGTTTCGAGGCCTTCCGTGCGCCGGCCTCGGCGGTCGGCGGGCTCGGCGGTTCGCCGCTGCAACTGGTCGGCGAGCAGCAACTGGCTTTCGACCTCGACGGCGAGCGCCTGACCGAATCGCTGGAGCAGCGCTATCTGCGCCCGCTGGAGATGCTGCAGGGGCGGCTGAAGATGTTGTCGGCCTCGATCGGCTCGCCGACCGGCATCAACCCCTTCGGCCCGTACCGGCTGGTCAAGGCCTTCATCTCGGTCTACGCCGAAACCCAGGTGACCGAGAGCCTGCGGCTCCGCCTGTTCCGCGAGTACGAACACGAACTCGCGCGGCTGCTCGGCGATCTCTACGGCCGTATCAATAACTTGTTGGCGACCGCGGGTTACGGCGTCGGTCTCGGCAACATGGCGCCCGGCGCGCCGGTACGCGCGGCCGAAGAACGGCGCGAGCGCAACACGCTCGACGACGTATTCGACACCGTGCCTCATCGCGAGTCTTCGACGCCTATGCACGATTACAACGCCGCGATGGGCGGCTACGGCGGCGAAAGCCACGCCGCTCACGGCCAGCCGGGCGGAGCGCGCGCGCCGAACTACGGCGGCCACGATCCGTCGCAGCCGGTCTCGCAGGCCGACGTCGCGGCGATGGCGAACGAACTGGCCGAATTGCGTTCGCAGTTGCACGCCTGGCGCGAAGGCCTGGTCAAGGCCGGCGGGTTGCCGCCCGCGCACATGCCGCAGCGCTCGATGGCGCCGCGGCGCGAGTTGCGCGTCGACGAAGTCGTCGGCATGGCCTCGCTGCTGCAGCCCGAGCCGCCGGACGCCTATGCCCGTGCGCTGGCGGTGTCCGGACGCCTGGGCGAGACCATCCGCGACCAGCTCTACGACGGCGCGCGCCGGCTCGGCTTCAATCCCGACCAGACCTGCTTCAGCGCCGAGGAAGACGACGCGATCGACCTGGTCGCGCTGTTGTTCGACTCGCTGTTCCGCAACCACGCCCTGCAGGACCGTGCGCGCCGCGTCTATGCGCGCCTGGTCATGCCTTATGTAAAGGTCGCGCTGACCGACAACGAGGTGTTCGTCAAACGCGAACACCCGGCGCGGCGCCTGCTCGATGCGATCACCGAAGCTTGCGAAGGCAACGACGGCGAGACGCCGCAGGACCGCGATCTGCTCGAACGTGCCTCGTCGATTTCGCAGCGTATCGTCTCCGACTACAACGAAGACCTCGCGGTGTTCGAGTTGGCCCACGCCGAACTCGACGCCTTGCTGGCCCAGCACCGGCGCCGCATCGAATTGCAGGAACAGCGCGCGGCCAAGGCCACCTACGGGCGCGAGCGCCTCGGTGCGGCGCGTGGCCAGGCCGATGCGGCGGTGCGCGAACGCATCGGCGAAGCGCGCCTGACCCAGGCGGTCGCCGATTTCCTCGCCACACCCTGGCGTCATCACATGGTCCAGGTGCTGCTGCGCGAGAACGAAGATCCCAAGCGCCGCGCGCAGGCGCTGGCGCTCGGCGATGCCCTGGTGATGGCCGATCGCCTCGCCGCCGAGAATCGCGGCCGCGAACTGGCCGACCAGTTGCTCGCGCTGCAGCCGATCATCGTGCAGTGCCTGGCGAGTTCCGGCCTGGACGACAGCGCCGCCCAGCACGGCATGGCCGGCCTGGTGCGCGCCCTGGTCACGCCGGACATCGAACGCGCCGAGCACCCCTTGCCGAGTTCGGCCGAGGTCGAGGAAGACGTCGCCGAGGAACGCCGGCTCTATCTTGCCGCCGGCACTACCTCGGCCAATCACGACCCGCTGCTGGCCGAGCGCATGCGCCAGCTCGAACCCGGCGACTGGCTGCGGTTGACCAATACCCAGGGCGAGACCATCGCGGTCAAGGTCGCCTGGAGCAGCCCGCTGACCTCGCGTTTCCTGCTGGTCAACCGCCGCGGCGTACGCGCGCTGGTCGCCTCGGCGGAGGAGCTGGCGACGCTGGCCTCCGCCGGCCGCCTCGTGGTCGGCGCCGAGCGCACCGCGTTCGATGAGGCCATGCGCCAGGTGCGCCGGCACCTGGACCGGGTGATCTGAGGCGAGCGGCCGTACCGGCCGACCGTTGCAGCGTCTTTACCCCGATCCGCCGCAAGGCGGGTTTCGCATTCCTGGTTCGCCGAGCACATTCGATCCGGGCGTTGGATCCGGGCATTGGGTCCGGTTGCGGGGCCATCGAGATCGCACGGCCGCCGGTCATTCCGCTACGATGCGGCGAACGGGGCACGGAGCGAAGCATGTCGGGCATTACGATTGGCGTTGCGAGCGAGACGGCGGTTGGCGAGAAGCGCGTGGCGCTGACGCCGGAAACCTGCAAGAAACTGGTCGCCCGAGGTGCGCGCGTGCGCATCGAGCGCGGCGCCGGACGTGCCGCCAGCTTCACCGACGAGGCCTATGTCCAGGCCGGTGCGGAACTGGCCGACGATGCCGCCGCGGCGCTGGGCCAGGCCGATGTGGTGCTGTGCGTGCAGTCGCCCGATCCGGCCCGGTTGAGCGCTTTGCGCGAAGGCGCGGCCCTGGTCGGCTTGCTGGCGCCGCAGGCCGACGCCGCCCGCGGCGAGGCGATCGTCGCCCACCGCCTGCAGGCCTTTCCGCTCGAACGTCTGCCGCGCACCACGCGCGCGCAGGCCATGGACGTGCTGAGCTCGCAGGCCGGCATGGCCGGCTACAAGGCGGTATTGATCGCCGGCCAACTGGCGCCGCGCTTCTTCCCGATGCTGACCACCGCAGCCGGCACGATCCGGCCTTCGAAGGTGCTGATCGTCGGCGCCGGCGTCGCCGGACTGCAGGCGATCGCCACGGCCAAGCGCCTCGGCGCCCAGGTCGAAGGCTTCGACGTGCGCCCGGAAACGCGCGAGCAGATCGAATCGCTGGGCGGCAAGTTCCTCGATCTCGGCGTCAGCGCCGCGGGCGAGGGCGGTTATGCGCGCCAGCTCACCGACGAGGAGCGCGCCGAACAGCAGCGCCGCCTCGGCGAGCATCTCAAGAACATCGACGTGATCGTATGCACCGCCGCGGTGCCCGGGCGCCCGGCGCCGAAGATCGTGACCGCAACGATGATCGCCGGCATGAAGCCGGGCAGCGTGCTGGTCGACCTGGCCGCCGAAACCGGCGGCAACTGCGAGCTGACGCGGCCGGGCGAAACCATCGACGTCAACGGCGTCACCATCGCCGGCCCTTTGAACCTCGCCAGCAGCGGCGCGGTGCATGCCAGCGAGATGTACGCGCGCAACGTGTTCAATTTCGTCAGCCTGTTCGTCAACGACGGTGCGGTGAACTACGACTGGAACGACGAATTGTTGGCGAAGACCGTATGGCCGGAGCGTCCGGCGGCTGCGGCGACCGCGGCGGCGTAAAACCGTCGCCGGTCCGAACCGGCGGCCCTCTCTGTAGGAACGTCGCGAATTCTTCCCCTGTAGGAGCGGCGTGAGCCGCGACTGCGGGACGCGCAGCGGTTGCATCGCTGTGGTCATCCGTCGAAGCCGCGTGCTTTCGCGATTAGGGTAGGAGCGGCGCAAGCCGCGACCGCGCTGTGATGGTCTTGCGGCGCAACTCTCAAGCAAGACCGAGATCTAGATCAGACGCCAAAAGCTTCCGCCACTAAAGCGGCGGGTTACTTTCTTTTGTCATAAGCAAC
>NZ_JMTZ01000127.1 GCF_000731095.1 Lysobacter antibioticus
TCTTTTGGGCCAGCAAAAGAAAGTAACCCGGCCGCGTCAGCGGACGGAAGCTTTGCAGTTGCTCTTGCAGTTGTTTCATCGTCTTACAGCCACAGACGCCGCAATAGGACACAACACGGTCGCGGCTTGCGCCGCTCCTACCCTTGGGCGCACCGCTTTTGTAGGAGCGACGTGAGTCGCGACTGCGAACCGACAGTTGCGCCGTAGGTGCGAGGCCTCGGTCGCGGCTTACGCCGCTCCTACAGGAGGGACGGTAACAGCGCGAGACCGAAGCAGCGCGGTCGCGGCTTGCGACCGAAGGAAATACCCGTGGGACGCCGCTCCTACCCCGGAAGCACGACGGCACAACCGAACCCCGAATCACCCCGTATTCTGCACACCCGCCGCAATGCCATTGACCGTCGCCACCAGCGCCTGCTGCAAGGCATCGTCGGGACGGCCGGCGGCGCGCCAGCGCGCCAGCAGGTCGACCTGCAGCAGGCTGATCGGGTCGACATAGGGATTGCGCAGCCGGATAGACTGGCGCAGGCGGTGGTCGCCGGTCAGCAATTCGTCGCTGCCCTTGATCGCCAACACCGCGCGCCGGGTGCGCTCGAATTCTTCGGCGATACCGGGATGGAAGCGCGCATGCAGGTCGCCTTCCGGCAGGTCCTGGGCGAGCATCGAATAACGCTCGAAGATCGCCGGGTCGGATTTGGCCAGTACCATTTCGAGGTCGTCGATCAGGGTGCCGAAGAACATCCAGTCGCGCGACATCTCGTTCAAGGCATCGCGGCCGTGGCGCGCCAGGGCGTGTTCGAGCGCGGTGCCGACGCCGTACCAGGCGGTCAGCCCGGCGCGGTTCTGCGACCAGGCGAACACCCACGGGATCGCGCGCAGCGAACCGATGTCGCCGATGCCGGCGCGCTTGGCCGGACGCGAACCGATGCGCAGCCGCTCGATCACATCGATCGGCGTGGCGGCGCGGAAGTAGGCCGGGAACAACTCGTCCTCGTGGACCAGGGCGCGGTAGTGGGCGCGTGCGTCGGCGGCCAGTTCGGCGGCCATCGCGCGCCAACCGTCGCCGCGCGGTTCCGGCGGACGCGGGCGCAGGGTCGCGCGCAGCACCGCGCCGGTGGTCTGTTCGAGGTTGCGCAAGGCCAGCGCGCGGATGCCGTACTTGCGGTGAATCACCTCGCCCTGTTCGGTCAGGCGCAGATAACCGTCGACCGAACCGCGCGGCGCGGCGATCACCGCGCGCTCGGTCTTGCCGCCGCCGCGGCTGATCGAACCGCCGCGGCCGTGGAAGAAGGCGATGCGCACGCCGCTGTCGGCGGCCAAGGTGGTCAGGGCGCTTTGGGTGCGGTGCAGGGCCCAGCGCGAGGCGACCATGCCGCCGTCCTTGGCGCTGTCGGAATAACCGAGCATCACCACCTGGCGGCTGCCGCGCGCGCGCAAATGCGAGCGGTACATCGGATCGGCGAACAAGGCACGCAAGGTGTCGGCGGCGGCGTCGAGGTCGTCGACGGTTTCGAACAGGGGCGCGACGTCGAGCGGCACGCGGCCGTCGCGATCGACGCAGCCGGCTGTCTTGGCCAGGGCCAGCACCGCCAGGGCGTCTGCGGCGCTGCGGCTCATGCTGACGATGTAGGGGCCGAAGGCGCGCTCGCCGTAGCGCGGGCGCAGGCGGGCGACAGCGCGGAACACGTCGAGGGTGGGTTGGGCCGGGCCGGCCGCGGCCCGTGCCGGCGGCGCATCGCCGTCGAGCAAGGTGTGCAGACGCGCGGCGCGCGTGGCGACATCCAGCGACGCCCACTCGGGCAGGTCGAGCAGCGCCGCCAGCGCGGCATCGTGGGTGCCCGAATCCTGGCGCAGGTCGAGGCTGGCGAGATGGAAGCCGAAGCATTCGGCGCGGCGGCGCAGGCGGCGCACGGCGAAACTACCGGCGTGCGCGCCCTGGTTATTCGCCAGGCTGCGTTCGATCAGGGCGATGTCGGCCAGGAAGGTCGCCGCATCCGGATAGCCGTGCACGCTCTCGTCGACCGTGGCCTGCAGGCGCGCGGCCATCAGGCTGAGCAGGTTGCGGTAGGGCATGTCGGCGTGACGCGGCTTGAGCAGCAGGGCCGCCTTCGGCAGTTGGTAACGATAGTCCTCGACGCGGGCCAGCACGGCATCGTCGATGCGCACGCGCGTGACCGATTGGCTCAGCAGTTCGGCCAGGGTGCCGAGTTCGCGGCGATAAGCATTGAGCACCAGCGCGCGCTGGCCGGAGAGCGTCGCGGCGATGGTGTCGGCGCCGACGTTCGGGTTGCCGTCCATGTCGCCGCCGACCCAGGTGCCGAAACCGAGCACATCGGGCAGCGGCGCGAACGGGCCATAGGTTTCGCGCAGCGCCTCCTCGAACATTTCGTAGTAGACCGGCAGCACGCGATACAGCACGTCGGACAGATAAAAACCGACGTGCTCGAACTCATCGGCGACGCTCGGCTTGGCCGCGGGCGCCTCTGCGGTCTGCCAACTCGCGGTGAGGGCGACGCGGATGCGCTCGCGGTCGGCGCGGCGTTCGGCCGGGGTGCGGCCGCGGTCGATATCGTCGACCAGACAACCGACGATCTGGCGCTCTTTCTCGAGCAAGGCGCGCCGCACCGCTTCGGTGGGGTGCGCGGTGAACACCGGTTCGATGCGCAAACGCGGCAACAGCGCGGCGACTTCTTCGGCGCTGACGCCCTGGCGCGACAGCACGCCGAGCGCGTCGCGCAAACCGCCCGGCTGCGCGCCGGCGCCGCTGCGTTCGTAGTCGCGGCGGCGACGAATGCGGTGCACGCGTTCGGCCAGGTTCACCGCCTGGAAATAGGTCGCGAAGGCGCGCACCAGGTCGCTGGCCTGCTCGATATCGGTATCGGCGAGCGCGTCGGCGAGCGCGCCGATCGGCGCCTGCGCTTCACGCCGGCGGATGGCGGCGCGGCGCAGGCGTTCGACCTCGTCGAGGAAGCCCGGCCCACGTTGCTCGGCGAGGATTTCGCCGACCAGGGCGCCCAACATTTTGACGTCGTCGCGCAGCAGCGCGTCGGTGGAAGCGAAGTCTACGGCGCGCAACGGTTCGTCGCTGGTATCGAGGAGGACATTCATCCGACAAGGCTACAACACCGGCGCGGCGACTGCGTTGCCGCTCGCTGGGGCGTATCGCGCTGGCCAGCGTCCGCGGCGAGGTACGCACGAGCACGCCGGGCGTCGCGGCGGACGCCGATTTAGCTGCTGCGGGCAGGGAATTCCGGCCGAACGCAGCATTTATCCGCGGCCGCCACCGAGACCGTCGTCGAGACTTCGCAGCGCGCCGGTTCTACCGATATGCGTATCGGTTCTAGCGCCGCCATCGATTACAAACGAAACGATTTCACAAGAAACGATTAGCGGGCGCCGCGCCCATCACGGCGCCGACGCCTGCTTCTCCAGCGCCTTGAGACGGTCCAACGCCGGCTTGTTCATGCGCCGCGCATAGGCCGGCAAGCGCTTCGCCCGCGTCTGCGCCTGCACGCACAGCTCGCGCACGCGTCCGAGTTCGCCCCAAGCGACCAGTGTTTCGGCATAGCGCACGTGCGGCTCGAAACCGCTGCTGTAACCGAGCAGGGTCTCGAACTCGTCCTTGGCCTTGGCGCGGTCGCCCTGCGCGGCGATGGCGCGTGCATAGATCAAATGCCCGTCGGGCGATCGGAAATCGGGACGGCGCGCGATCAGTTCGTCGAGCACGGCCTGCGCTTGCGCGGCCTCGCCGTTTTCGAGCAAGGCCTGCGCCAGCCTGACCTGGATGTCGGGATCGTCGCGATGGATGCCGCTGAGCGAGGCGCGGTACAGCGGCAACGCATCGGCCGGGCGCTGCTTGCTCAGCAAGGCATCGGCCAGACGCAGGCGGTTGTCGGTGGTGGCCGCGGTCTCGAAGGCGTCCTGCGCTTCGCGCAACTCGCGGTCCGGATCGAGCAGGCGCCGCACGTTGCCGACCAGGGCGCGGCCGTGCTGGCTGTGGCGCTGCTCCGGCAGCCAGATCGCCAAGCCGTAGACCACGCTGCCGAGCAGCGGAAACATGAAGAGGATCATCAACCAGTAACGGTCCTGCCCGCTGCGCACCACGTGCACGGCGAAACACAACGCGACGATGACGTGCAACCCCAGCCCCAGATACGGCATGACGCGATCCTTGCGAGATATTCGGGCGCTAGTGTGGTGATTCGGCGGCCGCCGCGCCAGAGGGTCGCCGCCCCGTCAGTGTGCTTCGGCCGCTGGCGCTCGCCGCGGCTTCGATGCGCTAGGCCGTCGTGTCTTTGCCGTCGTCATCGGCGCGCAACAAACCGGCCAGCCAATCGCGCAGATGCCCCAGGCGCGCGCTGCCCTGCGCTTCCGGCAACCAGGCCAGATAGACGCGCTTGACCGGCGCGGGCTGCGGCAGCGGCAAAGGCAGCAGCTCGCCGCTGGCCAGGCGCTCGGCGATCAAACGCGGATACATCAGGGCGATGCCCTGCCCGGCCAGCACCGCGCTCAGCGCCGGCATCGGCGAAGACAGGCGCAGATGCGGCAGCGGCCAGGTCGCGGGATCCTCGCCGAACCAACTCGGCCAATCCTGCCGCCAACCGTCGCTGACGACATGCAACAGGCGCACGCCGGGCAACGGGTCCTGCCACCAGCGCTCGGGATCGAGCCGCGCGTGCAGTTCGGGCGCCGCGACCGGCAGCATCGCCTGCTCGAACAACAGCTCGCCGTGCAGACCGTCGGCCTGCGGTTCGCGATGCAACAAGGCGGCGTGGATGCGCCCCTGCGCGAGATCCTGCGCCGTCGCCGGACAGAACAATTGCAGGTCCAGCCCGGCGTAGGCGGGAAATTCTTCGATGCGTGGCAACAGCAGGCTTACCCCAAGACTGGTCGGCGCACCGAGGATCAACCGCCGCCCCTCGTCGCCGCGCATGCGCAGGCGCGCGGTCGCCGCTTCGATCTGCTCGAAGCCGGCGATCAGGGCCTCGCCGTACTCGCGCCCCAGCGGCGTCGGCCGGGCCCGCCCGCCGCTGCGGTCGAGCAGACGCAGGCCGAAGGCTTCCTCCAGATGCTGCACGTGCTGGCTCAGGGCGGCATGGCTCAGGTGCATGCGCTCGGCGGCGCGGCGCATGCCGTCGTAACGGACCACGGCGGCGAAGGCCTGCAGGGCGCGCAGGGGCGGGAGGCGCCGCGACGGCGGATCGGAAGTGGTCATATTTACTTACCGCTGCTCTTGGATTTCTCGATTTATGCGAACCGAGTGACTGTCTAGATTTACCACATGACTGCAGCCCCCTTACCGCTCGCCGCCGCGCCGGCACCGTCCCGTCCCTTGGCAATGCGCGCCGGCCTCATGGCCAGCGCCTCGATCTGCCTGGCCCTGCTCGCCCTGCTTAGCCGCTACACCCGCGCCCTGCCACCGGAGCTGGTGACCTGGCTGCGCTTCATGATCCCGGGCCTGTGTCTGGTCGCGTTGGCGCGCCGGGACGACTGGCGCGCGGCCTGGTCCGGCGCCGACCGGCCGGGCTGGGTGCGGGCGGTGTGCGTGGTGATCTCGCAAGGCTGCTTCGTGCTCGCGGCGATGCGCGGCGACCTGCTGCACGCGGTGCTGCTGTACAACACCGGGCCCTTGTTCATCCCGCTGATCGCGCGCGTCTGGCTGGGCGAACGCCTGCACCCGGCGGCGCTGTGCGGCCTGGCGATCGGTTTCGCCGGCGTGCTGGTGGTCCTGCAGCCTGCGTTGCGCGGTTTGGAGAGCACCGCCTTGATCTCGCTGTTCGGCGGCTTCGCCATGGCCGCCTCGCAGGTGCTCTTCTACCGCAGCGCCCAGCACCAGCCGCCATTCCGCAACCAGTTCAAGCTGTATATGCAGGCCTCGCTGGTCGGCCTGCCCCTGGCCGCCCTCGGCCTGGGCCGCCTGCCCTCGCAACCGTTCACGACCGAATCGACGACGGTGCTGGTACTGGCCTTACTCGGCATGTCGCTGTGCAGCCTGGGCAGCCAGTCCCTGCGCGACCTCGCCTACCGCGGCATGGACAACGCCTCCACCCTCGCCCCGCTGATGTACGTAGCCGTGCCGGTCAGCGCCGCCCTGGATTGGCTGTTGTTCGCCCACCCCGCACGGCCCTCTACGCTGGCGGGCGCGGCGTTGATCGTGATCGGAGCGGTCGCGGCATTGCGCAGCGGAGCGCGTGCGAGGCGTGGGTGAGGGGTGACGCGAGATTGAAGCGACGCGGTCGCGGCGGGCGCCGCTCCTACCCAAGAACAGGCGCGAACCACCAAGCGTTGCGGTTGCGGTTGCGGTTGCGGTTGCGGTTGCGGTTGCGGTTGCGGTTGCGGT
>NZ_JMTZ01000128.1 GCF_000731095.1 Lysobacter antibioticus
TATGACAAAAGAAAGTAACCCGCCGCTTTAGTGGCGGAAGCTCTTGGCGTTTGATCCTGATCTTGCTCGGTTCATTCGCCGCGAGACCGAAACGACGCGGTCGCGGCTTGCGCCGCTCCTACCCCGCGACAGCACGCCGCTTCGATCGATGACGACGGCGATGCCATTGCTGCGCATCCTGCGGTCGCGGCTTGTGACCGAAGGAAATCCAGTAGGACGCCGCTCCCATCCCTTTGCTCACGCATCCGTAGCCGGCACCGGCGTACGCGATTTCGCCAGCGACCGCAGGGCGATGATCAGCACGCCGCCCAGCACCATGGCGCCGCCGATCCACAGGCGCGGACCGGGGCGGTCGCCCCAGAAGGCGACGCCTAGGGCGATGGCGAACACCGGCACCAGCAGCAGCCAGGGGGTGACCTTGGCGACCGGGTGGCGCTGCACCAGCACGTAGTACAGGCCGTGGCCGAGCAGCGACGAGACGAACGCGGCATAGGCGACGCCGAGCCATGCGACCCAGCTCACCGAGCCGAGTGCGGCGAGGCCGCCGGGCTCGAAGGCGACGCTGAGACCGATCAGCGGCAGCACCGCGATCAGCGCGGTCCAGCCTTGCTGGCTGTAAGCGTCGAGGCCGCGCAGGCCTTTCATCAGCACCGTGCCCAGGGCGAGGAACGCGGCCGAGATCAGCATCAGCACCACCGCCATCGGCTTGTCGAGCACCAGCGGATCGAAGCCGAGCACCAGCACGCCGGCGAAACTCAGGCCGATCGCCACGCCGGTGCGCCAGGCGAAGCGTTCGCCGAGCAACCACCAGGCCAGCACCGCGGTCATCGGGACATAGCTCTGCAATACGATGGCTGGCGAAGACAGGTCGCCGGCGGCTTTGAGCGCGCTGAAGCTCAGGCCGAAATGCAGCACGCCGATACACAGGCAAACCGCGATCAGGCGCGGCCATTGGCCCGCCGCCGGGCGTCTGACGAAGAAGGCCAGCGGCAGGGCGAGCAGGGCGAAACGCAGGCCGGTGAACAGCAACGGCGGGATCTCGCGCAGCGCATAGGCCGAGGTCAGGAAGTTCAGCGCCCAGGACAGGACGACGAGCAGCAACAGGACGATGTCGCGAACAGGCATGGGGGAGGTCGATTGGGCTATCGTGACGGCCGCTCGAGCGGGTCGCGAATGGCGTGACGGGAGAAGCATTGTGAAGTATGCGTTGCAGACTGCGGGCCCGTTCGTCTGGGGGATGTTGGCGATCGCGGCCCTGGTGTTCTGGCTGATGCCGAGTGCGTGGCTGTTGCGCGGCTGGGTATCGCACCTGGTCAAGGCGCGGCCGGCCTATGGCGCGGCGCTGTGGTCGGTGGTGTTCGCGCTGGTGCTGTGGGCGATGCTGGCGGTGACGGCGATGATCGTCCTGCACAGGCAGGACGCCAGCTCCGGCTGGCCGTTCGCGGCGATCGCGTTCGTGCTGTCCTGCCTGGCCTTGGCTTTCAGCGTGCGCATCCATCTGCCCGGCCCCGACGGGGTGCGCCTGAGCTGGTCGCGGGCCTTGCCGGTGTCGGCGGCGACCTGCGTGGTGCTGTGGGCGCAGGCGGGGTTATGCGTTTATTTGCTGGGCCGTTATTACCTGTGATGCGTCGGGATGCCGATCCGGCCCGAGGTTAGAGGGAGCCATACGACCGCAAACCATGGCTGACGACGTCGTCGATACGACGCGGTCGCGGCTCGCGCCGCTCCTACCCTGAAGCAACGGTCGCCCTCTTGCTCGATCAGTACGACCAGCCGAATTTGCGGTACAGCTTCGACAGCACCCAGGCCGGGCCGATCAGCAGATAAGTCAGGTCGGTGAAGAAGCTCGGCTTCTTGCCTTCGATCTTGTGGCCGATGAACTGGGCGATCCAGGCCACCACGAACACGGCGATGGCGGTGTACAGCAGCACGGTGATGCCGAAGCTCTGCGCGATCCAGTGCGCGATCAGCGACAACACCACGAACTGCACCAGCATGCCGAAGCCGAGTTTGCGCGAGGCGCGGTAATAGAACAGCAGTGCGGCGAACATCGCCAGCGCGGCCCAGGCGCCCGGGCGGAAGTACGTGCCCGGGGCGGGGATGCACCACAGCAAGGCGATGACGCTCCACAGGATCGCCGGCACCGCGACGACGTGGATGCGCTGGTTGGTGGCGTTGCGATGGTCGCCGGAATAACTGGCGAACCAGCGATCGATGGGGCGTTGCGACGACGACTCGGCGACGGTGCTCATGGTCGACTCCCGTTGCGGCGGGGCGGACGCGCTGTCCGCGGGTGGGGGCCTGCGGCTAGTGGGCCGCGGACTTCGAGAATAGCTGGATCACCGCCACCCCCGCCACGATCAGACCGATGCCGGCGAGCGCGCCGGCGTCCAGGGTCTGCTTCATGAACAGCCAGCCGATCGCGGCGATCAGGACGATGCCGACGCCCGACCAGATCGCATAGGCGACGCCGACCGGCACCGTGCGCAGCACCAGCGAGAGGAAATAGAACGCGGTGGCGTAGCCGATGCCGACGATCAGCGAGGGGACGGTGCGGGTGAAGCCTTCGGAGGCCTTGAGCGCGCTGGTCGCCACCACTTCGGCGGCGATCGCGATGGTCAGGTACAGGTAGCCGATATTCATGCGGTTCTCGCGAGAGAGAAGATCGGGCAAGGGTAACGCGCATGGCGGCAGGGCTGAATCCGTGGACGGGCCCTGAGTGTGGCGCGGATCGCGCGGCGCATGAGGTGCGCGCCTGCAGGTTGGCCGCGCCTGCGCACGCGATTGGCCGGGCAGGCCCCGGTGCGGCGCGCTTAAAACCGAACCGGCCCGCGTGTGCGGGCCGGCGGGGTGTCAGTCGATCGAGATGCCGGCGAGTTTCTGCAACGCCTCGGCGTACTTCGCGCGGGTGCGCTCGATCACTTCGGCCGGCAGGTTCGGACCCGGCGGGGTCTTGTCCCAGCCCAGCGTCTCCAGGTAATCGCGCACGAACTGCTTGTCGTAGCTCGGCGGGCTGGTGCCGACCTGGTACTGGTCGGCGGGCCAATAGCGCGAAGAGTCCGGCGTCAGCATTTCGTCCATGACGTAGAGACGGCCGTCGGCATCGGTGCCGAACTCGAACTTGGTGTCGGCCAGCAGGATGCCGCGCTCGGCCGCGTAGTCGGCGGCGTAGCGGTACAGGCGCAGGGTCGCATCGCGCACCGCTTCGGCGAGCCCGGCGCCGACCGTGCGCACGGCGGTGTCGAAGTCGATGTTCTCGTCGTGGTCGCCGACGGCGGCCTTGGTCGAGGGGGTGAAGATCGGCTCGGGCAATTGCTCGGCCTGGCGCAGGCCGCTCGGCAGGGCGATGCCGCTGACCCGGCCGGTGCGCTGGTAATCCTTCCAGCCGCTGCCGATCAGATAACCGCGTGCGATGCACTCGATCGGCACCGGCTTGAGCCGTTTGGTCACGACCGTGCGCTTGGCGTAGAGGCGGGCGTCGACGCCCGCGGGCAGCACGGCGGCGACGTCGATCCCGGTCAGGTGGTTGGGAATGATGTGCGCGGTCTTGCCGAACCAGAAGTTGCTGATCTGGCAGAGCATCTCGCCCTTGCCCGGGATCGGGTCGGGCAGCACGACGTCGAACGCGCTGAGGCGGTCGGTGGCGACCATCAACAGACAGTCGCCGCCCGGGGCGGCGCCCGCGGGCAGGCGATCGGCCGGAAGGTCGAAGACATCGCGGACCTTGCCGCGGTGGCGCAAGGGCAGGCCGGGCAGTTCGGATTGCAGCAGTGTGGTCGTCAACGTGGGGACCCCTGATGGCGGCGGCATAGATGATTCCCCCCATCGCTTCGCGCCGCCGGAGCCGGACGGCTCGCGCGCGCAGGCGCGACGGGGCCGGGCAGTGTACGCCGGCTGGCGTCCGCGTGCAGGTAGACTGGGGTCCGGCGGCCCGCAGGGGCCTGGACGGGCCGCGAACGGCCCCGGACGATGGGCGCGGATGAAGCGCTGGTACGGCAAATTGCTGGGTTTCTTCGCCGGCGCGGCGCTGCTGCGCGGCAACCCCTTCCTGGGGGCCATCATCGGCCTGCTGATCGGCCACGCCTTCGATACCGACTGGTTCAAGCTGCGCGGCGACAACCCCTATGCGGTGCTGGGCCTGAGCACCGACGCCAGCGACAGCGAGGTCGACCAGGCCTACCGCCGGTTGATGGCCCAGTACCACCCGGACCGGGTCACCCAGGCCGCCCCGGAACTGCGCAGCCAGGCCGAGCAGCGCGCCCGCGAGATCAACCGCGCCTACGACCGCATCAAGACCCTGCGCCAGCGCCGCTGATCCGTCCGCGCTTGGCCCCCCGGCTGGGGGAGGCGACAATGGCCGCCTGTCCGTACCGGCCCCGTCGCATGTCCCTGCAATCCACCGTCATCGCCCCTTCGATCCTCTCGGCCAACTTCGCCAAGCTCGGCGAGGAGGTCGACAACGTCCTCAAGGCCGGCGCCGACTGGGTCCATTTCGACGTCATGGACAACCATTACGTACCGAACCTGACCATTGGCCCGATGATCTGCGAGGCGCTGCGCAAGCACGGCGTGACCGCGCCGATCGACGTGCACCTGATGGTCGAACCGGTCGACCGCATCGTCCCCGACTTCGCCAAGGCCGGCGCCAGCATCATCAGCTTCCATCCCGAAGCCAGCGGCCACGTGCACCGCACGATCCAGCTGATTAAGTCGCACGGCTGCCAGGCCGGCCTGGTGCTGAACCCGGCGACCCCGATCGAAGTGCTCGACTGGGTGCTCGAAGACCTGGACCTGGTGCTGCTGATGTCGGTCAACCCGGGCTTCGGCGGCCAGAGCTTCATTCCCTCGGCGTTGGACAAGCTGCGCCGCGTGCGCGAGCGCATCGACAACAGCGGCCGCGCGATCCGGCTCGAGATCGATGGTGGCGTCAAGACCGACAACATCGCCGAGATCGCCGCGGCGGGCGCCGACACTTTCGTCGCCGGTTCGGCGGTGTTCAACGCACCCGACTACGCCGAAGTGATCGGCAAGATGAAGGCGGCGGTCGCGGCGGTACGCGGATGAACACCTGCGACCTGTGCGATCTGCATGAGGCACGGGTTCGCATATTGGACCTGCCCTTGCGCGACTACGGCGGGCGCCTGGCGTTCGATGGCGTGGTCAGCACGATCAAGGCCTACGAAGACAATTCGCTGGTGCGCGAAGCGGTGGCCGAAGCCGGCAACGGCCGCGTGCTGGTGATCGACGGCGGCGGCTCGATGCGCCGCGCGATGCTCGGCGATCTATTGGCGGCCAAGGCGGTCGAGAACGGTTGGGCCGGTGTGGTCGTCTACGGCGCGATCCGCGACAGCGGCGCGATCGGTGCGATGGAGCTCGGCGTCAAGGCGCTGGGCACCTGCCCGCGCAAGACCGACAAACTCGGCCAGGGCGCACGCGACGTCGTGGTCGAGATCGGCGGCCTGGTGATCCGGCCGGGGGATTGGCTGTGTGCGGATGAGGATGGGGTGGTGTTGGCGGACGAAGTTTTGCGCTGAGGCGCTGATGCCCGCCATGGCGAAATGGCAACGGTGTAAATCGTGTCTGCAGACGTTCGTGGCGTCGTGACG
Organism: Lysobacter antibioticus; assembly: GCF_000731095.1. GTDB lineage: Bacteria > Pseudomonadota > Gammaproteobacteria > Xanthomonadales > Xanthomonadaceae > Lysobacter > Lysobacter antibioticus_B. The sequence goes on from NZ_JMTZ01000128.1 coordinate 5,607, forward strand.
AAGATCGTCGTTACGAACGGTCGGCTTGCTTTGTTCTTTGAACTGCTTTGCCGCTTTGCCGGTCAACCGTAGACCCGGAGGGCGGCGCACAGGACGTGCGCCGTTTTTCGATAAGACAGGGACG
>NZ_JMTZ01000129.1 GCF_000731095.1 Lysobacter antibioticus
AAAGCGGCAAAGCAGATCAAAATCTCGGCAACGGCAACGGCAACGGCAACGGCAACCAGCGCGTGCAAACACGCTGCGCTACCCGCAGATGCGACGAAGGCGCCCTTAGGCGCCCTCGTCGTGAGCGGTTTCGTATCGCCTATCGTGTCGCCGGGCGATACCTCGCGCTCAGTTCCAGCTCAACACGACCTTGCCCGCCTTGCCCGCTTCCATCAGGTCGAAACCCTTCTGGAAATCGTCGATCGGCAGCTGGTGGGTGAGCACCTTGCCGAGCGGGAAACCCGACAGCACGAGCTGGGTCATCTTGTACCAGGTCTCGTACATCTTGCGGCCGTACATGCCGTGCAAGGTCAGGCCCTTGAAGATGATCTTGTCCCAGTCGGCGCCGGCGCCCTTGGGCATGATGCCGAGCATGGCGATCTTGCCGCCGTGGTACATGCAGTCGAGCATGTCGTTGAAGGCGCGCGGGTTGCCGCTCATTTCCAGGCCGACGTCGAAGCCTTCCATGTGCAGGTCGGCCATCACGTCCTTGAGCGACTGGTTGGCGACGTTGACCACGCGGGTGGCGCCCATGTCGGCGGCCAGCTTGAGGCGGAAATCGTTGACGTCGGTGACGACCACGTTGCGCGCGCCGATGTGCTTGCAAATGCCCGCGGCGATGATGCCGATCGGGCCGGCGCCGGTGATCAGCACGTCCTCGCCGACCACGTCGAACTCCAGCGCGCAATGCGCGGCGTTGCCGTAAGGGTCGAAGAACGCGGCCAGCTCGCTCGGGATCTGGTCGGGGATCGGCCACAGGTTGCTGGCCGGCATGACGATGTACTCGGCGAAGGCGCCATTGCGGTTGACGCCGATGCCGACGGTGTTCGGGCACAGGTGCTGGCGACCGCCGCGGCAGTTGCGACAGTGGCCGCAGACGATATGGCCTTCGGCCGAGACGCGCTGGCCGGGACGGTAGCCGACCACGCCGGGGCCGAGATCGACCACGCGGCCGACGAATTCGTGGCCGATCACCAGGCCGGGCTTGATCGTGCGCTGGCTCCACTCGTCCCACAGGTAGATGTGCAGGTCGGTGCCGCAGATCGCGGTCTTTTCGAGCTTGATCAGAACCTCGTTCGGGCCGGGCACCGGCACCGGCACTTCTTCCATCCAGATGCCCTTACCGGCTTCGCGCTTGACCAGAGCCTTCATCGTTTGCGTCATGGGAATCGATACCTGAGAGCTGCGGCCGTGCCGCGCGGGAGACAGGCGCGAATTATACGCCGGCGATGTCGCCCGGGCCGGGCGGGGGTTTGCCCGCGCCGGCCGGCTTGGCCTATCGTCGCGGCTTCGTAATGTTCCGGAATGACCATGCGCCCCCGTGTGTTAGCCCTGTCCCTGGCGCTGTGCGCCACCGCCGCCCAGGCCGACGAAGGCATGTGGATGCCCTCGCAACTGCCCGAGATCGCGCGCCAGCTGCGCGCCGCCGGTTTCAAGGGCGATCCGGCCGATCTGGCCGAGTTGACCCGCGCGCCGATGAACGCTGTGGTCAAGGTCGGCGGCGCCACCGGCGCCTTCGTCTCCGGCGAGGGGCTGGTGCTGACCAATCACCACGTGGCCTTCGGCGTCATCCAGTACAACTCCAAGCCTGAGCGCGACCTCATCGGCAACGGCTTCGTCGCCGCCGACCGCGCCGCCGAGCTGCCGGCCAACCCGGATTTCCGCGTGCTGGTCACCACCGGTTTCGACAAGGTCACCGAGCGCATCCTCGCCGATGCGCGCGGCAAGCGCGGCCGCGCTTATTACGAAGCCGTCGATGCGGCGACCAAGGCGGTCGTCGCCGAGTGCGAGCGCGAAGCCGGTTATCGCTGCAGCGTCGCCAACATGTACTACGGCACCGATTTCTATCTGATCCGCCAACTGGAACTGCGCGATATCCGCCTGGTGTATGCGCCGCCGGACGCCATCGGCAACTACGGCGACGAGGTCGACAACTTCGTCTGGCCACGCCACAGCGGCGATTTCACCCTGTTGCGCGCCTACGTCGGCAAGGACGGCAAGCCCGCCGATTACTCGCCCGACAACGTGCCCTACGCGCCGCCGGGGCACCTGCAGATCGCCACCGAGCCGGTGCGCGAAGGCGATTACGCCATGCTTGCCGGTTACCCCGGTGTGACCTTCCGCCATCGCATGGCGGCCGAGTTCGCCCAGCAGATCGAATGGCAGCTGCCGTCGCGTGTGGCCCTGTACGCCGGCATGATCAAGACGGTCGAACAGGCCGCTGCCTCCGACGCCGAAGCCAAGGTGCGCTATGCCGCGCAAGTGGCCGGCTTCAAGAACACGCTCAAGCGCGCCCAGGGCGAACTCGACGGCCTGCGCCGCAGCGATGCGGTGCGCGTACGCCGCGACGACGAGACCGCGATGCTGGCCTGGCTGAGCAAGCAGGCCGATGCCAAGGCGATCCGCGCCGACATCGATGCGGCGCAGAAAGTGCTCGACGACGCGGCATCGACCCGCGACCGCGATCAGCTATTGACCGCGATCCGCACCCAGGCGCAGCTGTTGAACGCGGCCCTGACCCTGCAGCGCCTGGCGCTCGAACACGCCAAGCCCGACGGCGAGCGCGAGACCGGTTACCAGCAGCGCGACGAAACCCTGATCGCCGGCCGGCTCAAGCAAGTGCAGCGCCGTTATGCGCCTGAAGTCGAGAAGGCGGTGCTGCTCGACCTGCTGACTCAATACAAGGCGTTGCCGAAAACCTCGCGCGTGCCCGAGTTCGACCGTGTCTTTGCCGGCGAAGACGCCGCCACCCTTAAGCGCAGCCTCGCCGCGCTGTATGCCGGCACCCGGCTCGGCGACGAGGCGGTGCGCCTGCAGGCGATGAAGGCCGACGCCAAGACCTTGGCCGGGTCCGACGACAGCCTGTTGCGCGCCGCGGCGGCGCTGACCCCGGCGATCCTGGCGCTGGAAGAACAAACCAAGAGTCGCGACGGCGAGCTGTTGCGCCTGCGCCCGGCCTATATGCGCGCCTTGATCGGCTTCCGTAAATCGCAAGGGCGCGCGGTGTATCCGGACGCCAACTCGACCTTGCGCGTGAGCTACGGTGCGGTCAGCACCATGGACCCGCGCGACGGCGTGCGTTATCGGCCGCTGACGACGGTGCAGGGCATCGTCGAGAAGCACACCGGCGTCAAACCCTTCGATGCGCCACAAGCCTTGCGCGATGCGATCGCCAAGGGCGATTACGGCAGCACCATCGATCCCGAACTGAAGACCCAGACCGTCGATTTCCTGACCAACCTCGACACCACCGGCGGCAATTCCGGCTCGCCCGTGCTCGATGCCCACGGTCGCTTGATCGGCCTGAACTTCGACAGCAACTGGGAGGCGGTCAGCGCCAGCTGGATGTTCGACCCGCGCTACAAGCGCGCGATCCACGTCGACATGCGCTATATGCGCTGGCTGCTGGCCAAGGTCTATCCGGCCCCGCACCTGCTCGGCGAGATGCAGTTGCCGGCGGAATAAAAGCGAGGAGTGAGCGCAGAGGAGCGAGAAACGAGCGGCGGCGCCGCTTCTTGCTCACTCCTCACTCCTCTGCACTCGCTTCTGCCTCGACATGACGACCCGGTGCCGTCCAAGCTAGAATCGGAAGCCATTTTCTTATTTGAATCAGGGGTATACGCATGCGTTACACGAAACTGGCTACGGCCATGGTCATGGCCGGCACGCTGGGCGGCCTCGCCACGACGGCCCAGGCCGTCGAAGGCATGTGGGTGCCGCAGCAGTTGCCCGAGATCTCCGCGCCGCTGAAGCAGGCCGGGCTCAAGCTCAACGCCAAGCAACTGGCCGACCTCACCGGCGACCCGATGGGCGCGGTGGTTTCGCTCGGCGGCTGCACCGCCAGCTTCGTCTCGCCGCGCGGCTTGGTGGTGACCAATCATCACTGCGCTTACGGCGCGATCCAGCTCAATTCGACCGCGCAGAAGAACCTGATGCGCGACGGTTTCAACGCCGCGGCCCCGGGCGATGAAGTCTCGGCCGGCCCGGCCTCGCGCATCTACGTGCTCGACTCGATCCAGGACGTGACCGCGCAGATCAAGAGCGCGATTGCCGAAGCGGTCGAGCCGATCGACCGCACCCACGCGTTGGAGACGGTAGAGAAGCAGTTGATCGCCCAGTGCGAGGCCGAGCCCGGCTACGCCTGCGAGGTTTACAGCTTTTTCGGCGGCAGCACCTACCGCCTGTTCCGGCGCATCGAAATCAAGGACGTGCGCCTGGTCTACGCGCCGCCCGGCAGCGTCGGCAACTACGGCGGCGAAGTCGACAACTGGATGTGGCCGCGCCACACCGGCGACTTCTCCTTCTATCGCGCCTATGTCGGCAAGGACGGCAAGCCGGCCGCGTACGCGAAGGACAACGTGCCCTACCAGCCCAAGCACTACCTGAAGATCGCCGACAAGCCGCTCGGCGAGGGCGACTTCGTCATGGTCGCCGGCTACCCGGGGCGCACCAACCGCTACGCCCTGGCGGCCGAGTTCGACGCCACCGCGGACTGGATGTATCCGACCCTGTCGCAGCACTACAAGAATCTGGTCGCTCTGGTCGGGCAGACCGCGAAGCAGGATCCCGAAATCGGCGTGAAGTACGCCAGCACCGTGCGCGGTTGGCAGAACACGCTGAAGAACTACGACGGCCAGCTCGAAGGTTTCGAGCGCATCGGCGCGGCGAAGAAGAAGCACGCCGACGAAGAGGCCGTGCTGGCCTGGCTCGGCAAGCGCGGTAAGGCCGGCGCGCCGGCGTTGGCCGGCCACGCCAAGATGATCGAGCAGATCGAGGCCGCCAACGCGCACCGCGAGCGCGACACCGTGTTCTCGCAGCTGCGCCGTTTCGGCGTGATCGCCGCGTCCGGCACCCTGTATCGCCTCGCGGTCGAACGCGCCAAGCCCGACGCCGAGCGCGAGCCCGGTTACCAGCAGCGCGATCTGCCCTCGATCAAGGCCGCGCTGGAGCAGATGGAGCGTCGCTACGACCCGCGCATGGACCGCGAGCTGCAGGCTTACTGGCTGCGCGAGTACGTCAAGCTGCCGGCCGGCGAACGCATCGCCGAACTCGACCGTTGGCTCGGCGGTTCCGACGAGAAGGCGATCAAGCGCGCGCTCGACAAGCTGGCCAAGACCAAGCTCGGCAGCACCAAGGAGCGTCTGGCCCTGATCGACGATGACCGCGCCGCCATGGACAAGAGCCGCGATCCGGCGATCCAGATGGCCAAGGCGCTGTTCCCGGCGGCGCTGCGCCTGGAGCAGGAAGGCAAGGCCCGCGACGGCGAAACCCTGATCGCGCGCCCGGCCTACCTGCAGGGCGTGATCGACTATCGCAAGAGCAAGAAGCAGGCGGTCTACCCGGACGCCAACTCGACCCTGCGCATCACCTTCGGCAACGTCAAGGCCTACACCAAGCTCGACGGCAGCAAGCAGGCCTCGTTCACCAAGCTCGAAGAGGTCGCCGCCAAGGCCACCGGCCAGGAGCCGTTCAACGCGCCGCAGAACCTGCTCGACGCGATCTCGGCCAAGCGCTATGCCGGCCTGAGCGACAAGCGCCTGAAGACGGTGCCGGTGAACTTCCTGTCCGACCTCGACATCACCGGCGGCAACTCCGGTTCGCCGGTGCTGGACGGCGAAGGCAAGCTGGTCGGCCTGGCCTTCGACGGCAACTGGGAGTCGGTGAGCTCGAACTGGCTGTTCGACCCGGTGATGACCCGGATGATCTCGGTCGACCAGCGCTACATGCGCTGGATCATGCAGGAGGTCTATCCGGCGCCGCAGCTGCTGACCGAGCTCGGCGTGCCGGCGAAGAAGTAAGCCGCCGCAGCCACCCGCAAGCGCAAACGCCGGTCGGTTCGCCGACCGGCGTTTGCGTTTGTGCGGGTGCGACGATCCAGAGGGGGGAGGAGCGACGCGAGCCGCGACCGCGCGGTCGCGGCTCCC
>NZ_JMTZ01000130.1 GCF_000731095.1 Lysobacter antibioticus
GGTCGCGGCTCGCGCCGCTCCTACCCCGACAGCGTGAAGCCATGCGGCGCGACTTGTTTGAACTAACGAAATTTTTAGATTGCCGGGGGGCGGGCAGGGGCAGCAGCCACAAACACGCTGAAGCGCGACGAACCGTAGCGCCGCCGAGCCGCGCTTCGACGGATCCGGAATGGCCTTCGCAGAAACAGCCGGGCTAGACTCGACCTCCCGCCTTCCAAGGGACGCTTTGATGCAATACACGGTGCTGGCCCGATCACTGGCCATGGCAGGGACGTTGTCGTGCACGCTGGCCTGGCATGGGGCCGCCCGGGCGGTCGAGGGCGTATGGACGCCGCAGCAATTCCCCGAACTCGCGAGCAAGCTCAAACAGGCCGGGCTGCGGGCCACGCCCAAGCAGCTCGCGCAACTGAGCGACCCGAAAGGCGACCCGCTCGGCGCGGTGGTCCCGTTCGGCGGCTGCACCGCGAGCTTCGTCTCGCCCAAGGGTCTGCTGCTGACCAACCACCATTGCGCGCTCGCCGCGCTGCAGCTCAATTCGACGCCGCAGAAAAGCCTGCTGCGCGACGGGTTCAAGACCGGCACCAACAACGAGGAAGTTTCGGCCGGTGCCAACGCGCGCATCTTCGTGCTCGACTCGGTCCAGGACGTCACCGCGCGGGTGCAGGCGGCGCTGACCGCGGCGGCCGACCCGCTCGCGCGCATCGCCGCGCTCGACGCGCTGGAGAAGCAACTGGTCGCCGAGTGCGAGACCCAGGCCGATTACGGTTGCCGTCTCTACAGTTTCTCCGGCGGCAACCGCTATCAACTGCAGCGCAGCATCGAGATCCGCGACCTGCGCCTGGTCTATGCGCCGCCGGAAAGCATCGGCAACTTCGGCGGCGAGACCGACAACTGGTCGTGGCCGCGCCACACCGGCGATTTCGCCTTCTACCGCGCTTACGTCGGCAAGGACGGCAAGCCGGCGCCGTTCGCGATCGACAACGTGCCCTACCAACCCAAGCGCTGGCTCAAGATCGCCGACAAGCCGCTGGGCGCGGGCGATTTCGTCATGCTCGCCGGCTTTCCGGGCATGACCAACCGCTACGCCATGGCCGACGATTTCGAGGCCAACGCCGACTGGACCTATCCGACCGTCGCCGCGCATTACCGCCGTCTCGCCACCTTGATCGAAGCCGAAGGCCGCAAGAGCCCCGAGGTCGCGAGCAAGTACGTCGGCACCCTGCGCGGTTGGCTGGGTGCGGCCAAGAGTTACGAAAGCCAGATCGAAAGCTTCCGCCGCACCAACGCGGCCCAGGCCAAGCGCAGCGAAGAAACCGGTTTGCTGGAGTGGCTGCGTAAGCAGGGCGCGGGAGGCGAGGCGGCCTTGGCCGCGCACGCACGTCTGGTCGAACTCGGCCAGCAGGCGCGCGCCGAACGCGACCGCGACCTGGTGCTCGGCCAGTTGTACGCGACCGGCACCCTCAGTGCCGCGACCCAGCTGTACCGGCTGGCGATCGAGCGCGACAAACCCGATGCGCAACGCGAGAACGGCTACCGCCAACGCGACCTGGGCGCGTTCGAGAACCGGCTCAAGCAGGCCGACCGCCGCTTTGATGTGCGCATGGACCGGCAGTTGCAGAACTACTGGCTGCACGAGTACGTCAAGCTGCCGAAAGAACAGCGCGTCGCCGCGCTCGACCAATGGCTCGAAGGCGACGACGAAAAAGCGATCAAGCGCGCCCTCGATCGCATCGGCAAATCGCGCCTGGCCAACCCCGAACAACGTGCGAGCTGGCTCAAGGCCGACCGCGCCACCTTCGAGAAGAGCAAGGATGCCGGCAAGGACGGCGCGATCCAGTTCGCGGTCGCGGTGATGCCGACGATGCTGGAAATGGAGCGGGAAATCCGCAGCCGCGCCGGCGAGACCTTGAGCGTGCGGCCGGTGTACCTGAAAGCGCTGGCCGACTACCGCAAGGGCCTCGGCCAGCCGGCCTATCCCGACGCCAATGGCTCGCTGCGTATCAGCTACGGCACGGTGTCGCCCTACACCAAGGACAACGGCGCCAAGCAACTGCCGTTCACCCGGCTCGAGGAAATCGCCGCGCGCAACAGCGGCAAACCGCCGTTCGACGCCCCGCCGGCCTTGCTCGATGCGATCGCGGCGAAGCGGTTCAGCGCCAACCTCGTCGACAAGCGTTTGGGTTCGGTGCCGGTGAATTTCCTCGCCGACCTCGACATCAGCGGCGGCAATTCCGGCTCGCCGGTGCTGGACGGGCAGGGCAAGCTGGCGGGCATCGCCTTCGACAGCAACTGGGAATCGGTGAGCGCGAGCTGGCTGTTCGACCCGGCGTTGACGCGGACCATCTCGGTCGACCAGCGCTACCTGCGCTGGGTGCTGCAGGACGTGTTCCCGGCGCCAAGGTTGTTGGCGGAGATGGGGGTTCCGGCGAGCGGGAAGTAGATGGGGCTGCTGCCGTAGCGGTTGTAGTTGCCGTTGCCGTTGCACTCATTCTTGCTGTTGCTGTTGCCGTAAAGATTTTGCCGTGGCTGTGCGTAGAGTCGCACTCACGAAGGCCAAAGAAGACCCGGAGGGCGGCGCGCACGGATGTGCGCCGTTTTTCATCGGGACAGGGATGTCCCGTATGAAAAATCCCCGCGTGTGCATCGCTCGTGCGGGCCTGTGATTCAAAGAAAAGCATTTTTCTTTGGTTACCTTT
>NZ_JMTZ01000131.1 GCF_000731095.1 Lysobacter antibioticus
AAAGAAAGTAACCCGCCGCTTTAGTGGCGGAAGCTTTTAGCGTTTGATCTAGATCTTTCTTGAACGATGCGCCGCAAGACCGAAGCACCGCGGTCGCGGCTCACGCCGCTCCTACATATGCACTACGGCGAATGCGGAAGCAGAGTAGCGATCAACCCGTCGTCCGCTGCGCCGCCTCGGCCCGCAATTGCTTCGCCCTCACCAACACCGGCGGTGGGGTGATCTCTTCTGGAATACGGAAGATCCCGATCCGCCGCAGCCATAGCCCGGGCCCGCGCGCCGAGGTCAGCGCCACCACCGGAATCGACACCACCAGGCCGATGATCACCGGCGACATCCACGCCGCCAGCGGCGGCGACACCACATAGGCCATCGCGCCGATCAGCAGGCCGAACAGAGTCAGGCCGCCGTAACTGCGGATCAATCCCGACAACGGCAGGCTGCCGTCGTCGCGACGCTGCGATTCCCAACCCGAGTCCTTGCCCGACAGCACCTCGGCGACGCCGCGCGACTGCACGTACATCGTGATCGGCGCCATCAACGCCGCCAGCAGGGTCTCCAGGATCATGCTGAAGAACGCTCGGATCGCACCGCCGCAGCCGCGCCGGGTGTTGCCGTCGAGCAGCATGGTGATGAAACCCATCACCTTCGGCGTCAGCAATACCGCCATCGTCGCCACGAACACCCACAGCGCGCGCTGGGGGTCCTGGTCGCGCCAGTAATCGCCCGGCGAGAAGCCGGGCAGGCGCGCGCTTTCCCAGTTGAAGAAGCCGGCCTTATCGAGCGGAATCGCCAAGCCGATCAGCATCATCACCGCCCACATCGGCGCGGTGAAGTAATGACCGATGCCCATCAGCAGGTGCATGCGGCTGATCCAGTGCAGGCCTTTCGCCGGCAGCACCGCGGTGTGCTGCAGATTGCCCTGGCACCAGCGGCGGTCGCGCACCAGCATGTCGGTCAGCGAGGGCGGGCCTTCTTCATAGCTGCCGACCAGGCCCGGCAGCATGTGCAAGGCCCAGCCGCCGCGACGCATCAGGGCGGCCTCGACGAAATCGTGGCTCAACACCGTGCCGCCGAAGGGCTTGCGGCCGCGCAGTTCCGGCAGGCCGGCGTGCTCGGCGAAGGCGCGGGTGCGGATGATCGCGTTATGGCCCCAGTAGTTGCTCTCGGCGCCGTGCCACCAGGCGATGCCGTAGGCGATCACCGGGCCGTAGACGCGCCCGGCGAACTGCTGCATGCGCGCGAACAGGGTTTGGCCGTTGACGATCATCGGCAGGGTCTGGATCAGCGCGACGTCGGGGTGGCGTTCCATCGCGCTCGACAACTTCACGATGACCTCCCCGGTCATCAGGCTGTCGGCGTCGAGGATCAGCATCTGCGGATAGGCGGCGCCGAAACGGCGCACCCACTCGGCGATGTTGCCGGCCTTGCGTTCGGCGTTGTTCTTGCGCCGGCGATAGAAGATGCGCTGCTGGCCGCCGGTGCGTTCGCGCAAGGAATGGAAGGCGCGGATCTCGGCCTGGCGGATCGGTTCCTTGGTGGTGTCGCTGAGGATGAAGAAATCGAAACGATCGAGCTGGCCGGTGGCGGCCACCGATTCGTAGATCGCCTGCAGGCCGGCCATCAGCCGCTCGGGATCTTCGTTGTAGGTCGGCACCAACAGAGCGGTGCGTTCGCCGAGCGCCGGCAATTCGCCGCCCTGCTTCAGGCCCAGGCGCCAGCGCCGCCGCGACAGGATCAGGGCGAACCCGGCCAGCGAGCTGGTGAAGGCCAGCGCGATCCAGGCGAACAGCGCCACGAACAGCAGCAACAGCACGCCTTCGAGCAGGTTCAGTCCGCCGACGTAGAGCACGCGCAGGATGTGATAGGCCGCGACCAGAGTCAGCAGCGCGGCGCCGCCGATCACGTACAGGCGGCGCAGGGCCATGCCCTTCGGCTCGCTCGGCAGGGCGTTGCCGGAACGTTCGCCGCTGCTCAGCGATTGCACCGGCATCGTCAGGGGCGATTCCGGGGGCAGCGCTTCGAACGGCACGGAGAGGGGTCGTTGCGGGGGAGCGACGGTTGAGTTCATGCAGTCCAACGATAAAGCCAGGTTTCGGAAAGGGGGCCGTCGCCGTCTTCGAGCACCGCGCGCAACTCGACCGAGCGGGCAGTGCCCGGTTCGAGTTCGAACGACATTCGCCAGCCGCCGGTGCCGGTGTTGGGATGGGCGATCGCGTTGACGATGCGCCCGGCCGAGGCCCAGACCACCGCGCGCGGTTTGGCGTCGGCGGCGAGCTGGCTCAGGCGTCCGCCATCGAGGTCGATGACGATCCGCCGCGCCGCACCGTTGCCGGCGCCGATGTTGCCGGCGCCGATCCGGGTACGGCTCACCGTCGCCTGCGCCGGCTTCCAGGCGTGTTTCGCGCACCAGTGCAGGCGGTAGTCGTAGCGATGCTCGCGCCCGGCCGCGAGCGGCGCGCGCGGCCGCCAGAAGGCGACGATGTTGTCGTGATACTCGTCGCCGGTCGGGATTTCGATCAGATGCACCGCGCCCTCGCCCCAATCGCCCACGGGCTCGACCCACAGACTCGGGCGGCGCTCGTAGTGCGCCTCGCTGTCGGCGTAATCGGCGAAGCCGCGCTTGCGCTGCATCAGGCCGAACGCGCGCGGGCGACGGTCCTGGAACGCGCTTTCCTGCAGGGTCTTGGGATTGCGCAGCGGGCGCCAGATCTGTTCGCCGGCGCCGTTGTGCAGGGCCAGGCCATCGGAGTCGTGCACCGCCGGGCGGAAGTCGTCCACGCCGACGCGATCGGTAGCGTCGAAGTGATACATGCTGGTCAAAGGCGCGATGCCGACCCGGTCGAGGACGACACGCGGGTACAGACGCAACTGCGTGTCGAACACCGTCTCGGTGCCTGGCGTGATCGCGAAACGCATCGCCCCGGCCACGCTCGGGCTGTCCATCAGCGCGTGCACGACGATCTGCTTGGCCCCCGCCGCAGGCTGTTCGATCCAGAAGCCGGTGAACACCGGAAACTCTTCGCTGTTGCCGGCGCCGGTATTCAGCGCCAGGCCGCGCGCCGACAGCCCGTACAGCAGGTCCTTGGCGACCGCGCGGAAATAACTCGCGCCGAGGAAGGCGCAGACCTCGTCGAAGTAGTCGCCGCGGTTGATCGGCGCATGCACGCGGAAGCCGGCGAAACCCAGGTCGTCCTGGGTCGGCTTCGGCGCGCTGCCGAAGCCGAACATCTGCGGCCGATACACCACCGGCGTGGCGACGCCGCCGTGCACGCGGTGAATGTCGACCCGATGCTTGAACAAGAACGCGCGATGGAAAAACTGCAACTGGAACGGCAGTCCCTCGGCTTTCCACAAGGCCTGCTTGGGATCGAAACGGATATCGCGGTAGGTGTCGTACTTGATCCGCGCCAGCGCCTCGGGCAGGTCGGCATCGGCCGGCCGATAGGGCTTAGCCGCCAGCGCGCGCGCCAAGCCCGGCACCGTGGCCGCGTCGAAAGCCCGCCCGGGGCCGGTCGCGGCCAGCGCCGACCACGGCAGCCCGCCCCCGGCCAGGCCGGCCAACGGCAGGGACAGCCCGGCCTTGATCAATTCGCGTCGGTGCACACGCCACCTTCGGAGGGGGTAAACCGGGCGATTGTAGGGATCAGGTTGTTAACACTCCGGAACATGGCCCTTGCACGACGGCATTGACTCGCGGGTTTTCAGCTCCAAACGCACGGCGAAATGCCGATTGCGTCACATGAACGCGGCCACTCCGACCGCGTCACCGCCCTGTCATCGCCCCGCCACGGCCGGGACATGGATCGCGCCCAGGCTTGCCCAAACCGGGAGCCGCGCATGCGCTACGCGATCGTCACCGAGACCTATCCGCCGGAAATCAACGGCGTGGCCCTGACCGTACAGGGTCTGGAGCAGGGTCTGCGTGCGCGTGGCCACGAGGTCGGCCTGGTCCGTCCGCGCCAGCACGGCGAAGCCCAGGACGGCGCCGCCCACGAGTTGCTGGTCAAGGGCCTGCCGCTGCCGCGCTACCCGGGCCTGCGCTTCGGCCTGCCCTGCGCCGCCCGCCTGACCCAGGCCTGGAGCGCGCATCGCCCCGATGCGGTCTACGTTGCCACCGAAGGCCCCCTCGGCTGGTCGGCGCTGCGCACAGCCCGGCGCCTGCGCATCCCCGCTGCGACCGGTTTCCACACCCGCTTCGACGAGTACATGCGCGACTACGGCGCACCGTTCCTGGTCGGCACCGCCCTGCGCTGGATGCGCCGCTTCCACAACGGCGCCGACGCCACCCTGGTGCCCACCCGCGAACTCGTCGAGTTCCTGCGCAGCCAGGGTTTCGAGGACGTGGTGCGGCTGCCGCGCGCGGTCGACACCGTATTGTTCGACCCCAGCCGCCGCCGCGCCGAGCTGCGCCGCGAATGGGGCCTGGACGAGAACGGCCTGGCTGCGATCTACGTCGGCCGCATCGCCGCGGAGAAGAACCTCGAACTGGCCGTGCGCGCGTTCCGCTCGTTGCAGCAGATGCGCCCCGAGGCGCGCTTCGTTTGGGTCGGCGACGGGCCGGCGCGGGAGAAGCTGCAGCGCGACAACCCGGATTTCATCTTCTGCGGGCTCAAACGCGGCGAGACCCTGGCCGAGCATTTCGCCAGCGGCGACCTGTTCCTGTTTCCGAGCCACAGCGAGACCTTCGGCAACGTCACCCTGGAAGCCATGGCCAGCGGCGTGCCGACGGTCGCCTTCGACTACGGCGCCGCCCACGAACACCTGCGCGACGGCGTCCACGGCGCGGCCGTCGCCGACGGCGACGACGCCGGCTTCGTCGCCGCGGCGGTGCGCATCGGCAGCGAGGATGCCTTGCGCGCGGGAATGTCCCGCGCAGGCCGCGAGGCGATCAGCGGCCTGCGCCCGGAACAGGTCGCGGCCGATTTCGATGCCCTGTTGCACGGCCTGGCCGATCGCAATCCGCACAACCGCACGACCCGCCGCATCAACGACGAAAGCAAACCGACCCAGGAGGTCGTATGAACCGGCTGCCGTTGCGAAAACGTCTGATCGCCGGCGAGTCCGGCTGGTGCCTGCGCGCCAATCGCCTCGGCGAACGCAGCGGCTCGCGCGCCTATTTCGCGGCGGTCAGCCGCCTCGGCGACGGGATGTTCTGGTACGCGCTGATGGCCGCGCTGATCCTTGCCGACGGCTACGACGGCCTGCGCGCCTCGGCGCATCTGGCCGCCACCGGGGTGATCGCGCTGGCGTTGTACAAACTGCTCAAACGCTGGACCCGCCGCCCGCGCCCGTTCGCTTCCGATCAACGCATCCATGCCTGGGTGGCGCCGCTGGACGAGTTCAGTTTCCCCTCCGGCCACACCCTGCACGCGGTGGCCTTCAGCCTGGTGGCGATGGCGCATTACCCGATGCTGGCGTGGTTGCTGATCCCCTTCACCGCGAGCGTCGCCGCCTCGCGCGTGGTGCTGGGCTTGCATTACCCCAGCGACGTGCTGGCCGCGACGGTGATCGGATCGAGCCTGGCCGGGTTTTCGCTGTGGCTGGTGCCGGGGGTTTCGTTGTTCGGTTGAAGCAATGAATCCATCCCTGTAGGAGCGGCGTGAGCCGCGACTGCGTTCGCTCGGTTACCGGCGTTGGCTACCAGATCTCACGATCGATGGCGCCGTTGCCGTTGCCGTTGCCGTTGCCGTTGCCGTTGCCGTTGCCGAGATTTTGAT
>NZ_JMTZ01000132.1 GCF_000731095.1 Lysobacter antibioticus
TTTTGGGCTTAGCAAAAGAAAGTAACCCGGCCGCGTTAGCGGGCGGAAGCTTTGCAATTGATGTTGCTTCACCGCTCTGCGGCAAGAAGCCCGCAACCGCCAGCTGCGCGGTCGCGGCTTGCGCCGCTCCTACCCTAAAAGCCAACACGCCGAGCGCGGGAAACATCGCTGACCGCGCACAAGCGCATAGCCTGCGAATCGGGAATCGCGGGGGCGGGTTGCCGAATTGCGGAAGCGCGGGTTAGCGGGTTAGCGGGTTAGCGGCAACGAACCGCTACAGCCCCCAACAGCGAAAGATTCTCATTCCCCACCCTTCCCCTCGATCCAGCTACAATCCGCCCCACTTTCCTCCTCCGGGGAGTAGCCCACCCGCAGCCGCCAAGGCCCGCGGGGACATGCGTCAACACACTTGGCCCACCGGCCATGGCGCATGAGCGGCAGCCAGCGCGAACGATCCGGGTCCACGACCCCATCGCCGAGCGCTAGCGACCACGGGCAAGACCGAAGGCAGGCGTTGCGCGCAACCCGGGTCGGGCCGTGCATCGTCCGCCTTCGCGTCCACGCGAATGCCCGACCCCGGAGTTGTCATGGATCTGTCCTTTCTCCCGGCCTCGGTCGTCACCACCCTCGTCTCGACGGGCACCGTCGCGCTCGCCGAAATCGGCGACAAGACCCAGTTGCTCGCCCTGCTGCTGGCCGCGCGCTTCCGCAAACCCTGGCCGATCATCGCCGGCATCCTCGTCGCCACCCTGCTCAACCATGCCCTCGCCGCCTGGTTCGGCACCCTGGTCGCGCAGTGGCTGCAGCCGCAGGTGCTGCGCTGGATCGTCGCGGCGAGCTTCCTGGCGGTCGCGCTGTGGACGCTCAAGCCCGACCGGCTCGACGACGAGCCGCAGTTCTCGGCGCGCGGCGCCTTCCTCGCCACCACCATCGCCTTCTTCTTCGCCGAGATCGGCGACAAGACCCAGGTCGCCACCGTGCTGCTGGCGACCCGCTACGAACCGCTATGGGCGGTGATCGCCGGCACTACCGTCGGCATGCTGCTCGCCAACGTGCCGGTGGCGCTGCTCGGCAGCCGCTTCGCCGACCGCCTGCCGTTGAAAACCGCGCGCTACGTCGCCGCGACCGTGTTCGCGACACTGGCGATCTGGGTCGCGGTGCGCGGAATCGGCTGACCGGCCGCCTCACCCTCGCTCACGCAGGAGCCGGGCGACCGGCTCTCGCGCTATGCTCGCCGCGGACGGCAAGGGGATCGCGTAGGGATGCACGGCATCGGCGGAAGGTTGCGCGGCGTACTGGTGGCGCTGTTGCTGCGGCCGGACGAAATCATGCTGGAGATCGGCGCCGGCGGCGAACTGCTGGTGGCGCGACTGCGCGCGGTGCTCGCCGCGATGCTGCTGCTGTTGCCGCTGTTCAACGCGATCGGCGGCGGCAGCGTCAAGGAAACCATGATCGGCCTGGGCGGGGCGGTCTTCGTCAACGTGTTCTCGCAACTGTGGCTGGCCCTGGCCCGGCGCCAGCGCCGCTACCGCTGGCTGCCCTTCACCACTGCCGGCTTCGACGTCACCGCCACCACCCTGGTCCTGGCAGCGCTCGCGGCCCAGCACCTGCCGGCCGGGCTCAACAGCCTGATCGTCTGGTGCGGCTATCTGTTCGCGATCCTGATGACCGCGCTGCGCAGCGACGGCCGCGTCACCCTGTTCGCCGGCCTGCTCGCCCTGCTCCAGTACGCTGTGCTGATCGTGGCCGTATTCGCCGCCGCCGACTCGCCGGAAGAGCTGATGTCCAGCGATTACGGCGCGGTCACCGTCGGCAGCCAGTCGCAGCGCATCGTCCTGCTGGCGATGGTGACCATCGCCACCTCGATGGTCGTGTACCGGATGCAGCGCCTGATCGAGATGTCCGGCACCGACGGCCTGACCCGGCTGCCGAACCGTACCTGGCTGACCCACCGCATCCCGCGCCTGTTCGACACCGTGCGCCGCGATGGCGGCAGCCTGACCCTGGCCTTGATCGACCTGGACCATTTCAAACGCATCAACGACGACTACGGCCACCGCCTCGGCGACCGCAGTCTGCGCCACCTGGTCGCGGTGCTGCGCGAACAGGCCGAACCCAGCGAATGGCTGGTCCGCCTGAGCGGCGGCGAATTCCTGCTGGTGATGCGCAAACCGCTGGGCACCGCCTTCGAGGAAGTCGACGCGATCCGCCGCACCGTCGCCGAGCGCCCGTTCGAGCCCGGCCGCGGCGCCGAGCCGCTGTGGCTGAGCTTCAGCGCCGGCCTGGTGACGTTTCCGCAGGAAGGCGGCGACCTCTCGCGCCTGCTCCGCCGCGCCGACCTGCGCCTGCAGCGGGCCAAGCAATCCGGCCGCAATCGCGTGGTCGCCCGCGATATCTGAACGAGCCGGCCCTGGCAAGCCCGGCGGCGCAGCTTGCCGCTGGCGCCGTCACTGCACTAGGCTGCCCCGATTAATAAGTCGCTAACAAGCCGCCGGGGCTCCGGCGCCCGGGGAGAGTGGAGTGGATTCGATTACGCGCGTGGCCTTCGGCCTGTTCGGTTTGGCGGTGCTCGTCGGCATTGCGTGGGTGTTCTCGGTCAACCGCCGTTCGGTCGATTGGAAACTGGTCGCCATCGGCATCTCCCTGCAGATCGCGTTCGCCTCGGTGGTGCTGCTGGTGCCGGGCGGCAAGGACGTGTTCGACGCGATCGGCAAGGGCTTCGTGCACGTGCTGGAGTTCGTCGGCGCCGGCTCGAAGTTCATCTTCGGCGACCTCATGGACGTCAGTAAATTCGGCTTCATCTTCGCCTTCCAGGTGCTGCCGACGATTATCTTCTTCTCGGCCCTGATGGGCGTGCTCTACCACCTCGGCGTGATGCAGGCGGTGGTGAGGGCGATGGCCTGGGCGATCACCAAGGTGATGCGCGTGTCCGGCGCCGAGACCACCAGCGTCTGCGCCAGCGTCTTCATCGGCCAGACCGAAGCGCCGCTGACCGTACGGCCGTACATCCCCAAAATGACCGAATCCGAGCTGATCACGATGATGATCGGCGGCATGGCCCACATCGCCGGCGGCGTGCTCGCCGCCTACGTCGGCATGCTCGGCGCCGGCGATCAGGACGCGCAGGCCTTCTACGCCAAGCATCTGCTGGCCGCTTCGATCATGGCCGCGCCGGCGACCCTGGTGATCGCCAAGATCCTCGTTCCCGAGACCGGCGAGCCGCTGACCCGCGGCACGGTCAAGATGGAAGTCGAGAAGAACACCGCCAACATCATCGACGCCGCCGCTGCCGGCGCCGGCGACGGCCTGCGCCTGGCGCTCAATATCGGCGCGATGCTGCTGGCCTTCATCGCCCTGATCGCGCTGGTCAACGCGCCGCTGACCTGGATCGGCGAACAGACCGGCCTGGCCGCTGCGATCGGCAAGCCGACCGACCTGTCGACCCTGCTCGGCTTCCTGCTGGCGCCGATCGCCTGGGTGATCGGCACGCCCTGGGCCGACGCCAACGTAGTCGGCGGCCTGATCGGCGAGAAGGTGGTGCTCAACGAGTTCGTGGCCTATACCCACCTGGCCGACATCGTCAACGGCAAGGTCGCCGGCGTCGCCCTCAGCGACGAAGGCCGTCTGATCGCCACCTACGCCCTGTGCGGCTTCGCCAACTTCAGCTCGATCGCGATCCAGATCGGCGGCATCGGCGGCCTGGCCCCGGAGCGTCGCCAGGACCTCGCGCGTTTCGGCCTGCGCGCCGTGCTCGGCGGTTCGATCGCGACCTTCATGACCGCGACCATCGCCGGCGTGCTGACCCATTTCTCCGCCTAAGCCCATGAGCCAAGCCACCGCAGGTCGCGTCGTCGTCGTCGGCTCGTTCAACGTCGACCACGTCTGGTCCCTCGCCGCGCTGCCGCAGCCCGGCGAAACCCTCGCCGGCACCTACCACACCGGTCCCGGCGGCAAGGGCTTCAACCAGGCCACCGCGGCCGTGCGCGCCGGTGCGCAGACGAGCTTCGTCTGCGCGCTCGGCGGGGACACCGGCGGCCAGCTCGCACGCGCGCTCGCCGCCGCCGACGGCGTCGACCTGCGCGATCTGCGCAGCGACGCGCCGACCGGCACCGCCGGCATCTACGTCGACGCCGACGGCCGCAACACCATCGTCATCGGCCCCGGCGCCAACGCCGAGTTGTCGGCGGAATTCGTCGACGGCCACGACGCCCTGCTCGGCACCGCGCAGGTGGTGTTGAGCCAGTTGGAGACGCCGGTCGAATCGGCCGCGGCCGCGTTCGCCGCGGCGCGCCGCATCGGCGCCCTGACCCTGCTCAACCCGGCCCCGGCCGACGCCGTCGCCAGCGACGCGCTGTGGGCGCTGGCCGACGTGATCACCCCGAACGAAACCGAGTTCTGCGCGCAACTGCGCCTGCGCACCGGCAGCGCGCTCGATCCCGACAGCCTGAGCGCCCTGCCCGACGCCGAGCTGCACGCGCACTGCCGCCGCCTCCTTGGGCATGGCAGCGTGATCGTGACCCTGGGCAAGGCCGGCTGCTTCGTATCCCATGCCGACGGCGCCCTGCACGGCGACGACCGCGCGTACTACCGCTGCCCCGCGGCAGCGGTCAAGGCGATCGATACCACCGGCGCCGGCGACGCCTTCAACGGCGCCCTCGCCGCCTCGCTCGCAACCCCCGGCGAGGCCCCGTTCGCGGCGCATGTCGCCTACGCCAACCGCTACGCCGGCCTGTCGACCGAACGCGTCGGCGCAGCCGCGGCGATGCCGCGCGACGCCGAAGTCCGCGCGCGCTTCGGCTGAGCGGTTTGCGGCTCGACGGCGGCGCGTCTCTAAGCCAGACGGGTTTACCTGGAAGGGTAGGAGCGGCGCGAGCCGCGACATCGTCGCTATGGCCTCACGTCGCTACGGTCCAAGACCTCTGTAGGAGCGACGTCAGTCGCGACCGCGGGACGCGCTGCGGCGACAGCGCTCATATCGGTCATCGAAGCCGTGTGCTTTCGCGAGAGTAGGAGCGGCGCAAGCCGCGACCACGCTGCGACGGTCTTGCGGCGCCTCTCTGAAGCAAGATCAATATCTAGATCAAACGCCAAGAGCTTCCGCCACCAAAGCGGCGGGTTACTTTCTTTTGTCATAAGCAACAAAAGAAAGGTAACCAAAGAA
>NZ_JMTZ01000133.1 GCF_000731095.1 Lysobacter antibioticus
ATCCCTGTCCCGATGAAAAACGGCCCGCATCCCTGCGGGCCGCCCTCTGGGTCTTCTCTAGCCTTCGCTAGTGCGAAACGACGCACAGCCACAGCAACAGCAACAGCAACAGCAGAATCTTCGCGACAACGGCGATAACTTTTGTAGGAGCGACGTCAGTCGCGACCGCGCAGCTTCGGTCTTGCGGCGAAACCCGCCAAAACCACCACACATCCAGCTGAGGGGCGATAGGGCAAGCCCTTCCCCCAATCAACGCCGCGCAGCGATGACGATATCGCCGCCTGAGGACTCATCGACCGCGACCGGGTACAACTCCTCCAAGGCCTCGACGAAAGCATGCGGGTCGTCGCTGCGGAACACGCCGCTGACACGCAGGCGCGCAACTTGCTCGCCGCCCAGGACCATGCGCCGGCGGCTATAACGGTTGAATTCGGCGACCGCGGCCGACAAGGCCTGGTCTTCGAACACCAACTTGCCCGACAACCAGGTCGGCAAGGCACCGGGCGCCGCCGGTGCCAACCGGTGTAGCGGCTGGTGCTTGCGAAAACGCGCCTTCTGCCCGGGGTCGAGCGTGCCGAGCGCAGCCTGTCCGGCATCGGCGGTCGGCGCCGCCAACAAGGCGACCCGGCCTTCGACCAGGGCGACCTCGGTCGTGTCGTTGCGCCGGTAAACCTCGAACTCGGTGCCGACCGCGCGGACGCTGCCGTCCTCGGTATGCACCAGGAACGGCCGCTTGGCCTTGGCCACGCGAAAATAGGCGCGACCGCGATCCAGGACGATGCGGCGCTCGGCGCCGGAAAAATCGACGACCAGGCGGCTGTCGGTGTCCATGCTGACGCGCGAACCGTCGTCGAGGGCGATGGTGCGGCTTTCGCCGACCTGGGTGACATACACGGTCTCCGGCACGGGCCGCTCCAACCAGCGCGGCACCACCGCAGCCAGGGCCAACACCGCAGCAAGCGCGCCGGCGCCCAGGGCATAGCGCGCCCAGGCGACAGGCGCGCGGCTGCGGCGCTTCGGCGCTGCCGGCACCACCGCATCGCGCAGGCGTTCGGCGATCTGCGGATGCTGGGCGTGCTCGCCGGCCGCCGACCACAGCCGCTCGATGCGCTCATAGGCGGCACGATGGCGCGCATCGGCGGCCATCCAGTGCTGCCAGCCCTGGCGGTCGCTTTCGGCGACGTCGTCGGCGCGCAGGCGCGCGAACCAGGTCGCGGCCTGGCGACGGAACGGGTCGCCGCCCTCGATCACGTTGAGACGCGGTGGTTTCACGAGCCTCCCAGACGCGTATCGAAGTGCAGCAAGGCGCGCATCATGTTTTTCTCCACTGCGCTCACACTGATCTCCAAACGTTTGGCGATGGCGCTATAGGTCAGGCCTTCGTAGCGCTGCAGCAGGAACACCTGGCGGCAGCGCGGCGACAACTCGTCCAGCGCCGCCAGGAACGCCTGCAGGCGGCGGTTACCTTCGTAGACGCATTCGCCGTGCGGGTCCTCACTCGGCCAGTCCTTGGCGACCTCGTCGATCGACACGTGCTGCAGCACCTGATGGCTCTTGTCGCGGCGGAAGCGGTCGCGCAGCAGGTTCGAGGCGATCTGCAACAAGAAGGCCTCGACGTTGAGCACGCCGCTCAGCGACGGCATCCGCACCAGGCGCACCAGGGCTTCCTGGGCCAGATCCTCGGCATCGTCGGCCGATTGCAGATGACGCGAGAAATAGCGGACCAGGGCCGGGCGGTAACGGGCGATCAGCAGCGGCAGATCGGCGGCGCACGGGGCATCGCAAGCAAGCAGCGTATCGCTGGCTTCGCCGCTGTTCATGGCCCCTCCCCCGCTATCGGACAAGCGGACGCTACGGCACCGGCCGGCCGCCGGCAAGCCTGCCGAAAGGCGAGTGAGGGATCCGTGGCAAGCTGCGTCTACATCGGTGGGGAAAGGACAACAGTCGAAGGATCGAGTTCGCAGTCACTCATCGGGGAGCGTTGCAATGGGGATCGTTTCACAGCGTCGCGCAGCACAAGGCAGTCGGTCTAACGGAACGGATTCGAACAAGCAGGCATCGGCGGGGGCCGATCCGGGGCATACGCTGAAAACAAGCGCACACACGCATTGCGCCCGGCGCCCGCTGTCGGTCGCGCTGAGCCTGGCGCTCGGTCTGTCGGCGCTGGTCGCCGCTACGCCGGCGCTCGCCCAGCAGACGCAGGACGGCGCGCATCACTACGCCTTGCCGAGCCAATCGCTGGCCGCGGCGCTGAACCAAGTGGCGTCCTCGTCGGACGCGCAAATCCTGATTCCGCCGGACCTGGTGCGCGGCCGCATCGCCCCGGCCCTGTCCGGCCGCTACACCACCCGCGAGGCGGTCACCCGCCTGCTTGCCGGCAGCGGCCTGAGCTTCCGCGTCACCCAGAGCGGCGTCATCGCGATAGTGACTGCGCGCGAACCGGCGCCGCCCAAGGCCAAGCCGGCGAGCTCGCGCGAGCCCGCGGCCAAGGCCAAGGCGGAGCCCGATCCGACCGAACTGGCGGCGATCCAGGTCACCGGTTCGCGCATCAAGCGCGCTGAAATCGAAGGCCCGTCGCCGGTCACCGTGATCACCGCCGAACAGATGGAGCGCGAGGGCCACGCCACCGTGTTCGAGGCGCTGGACACCCTGGTGATGGCCAACGGCGCGGTCGAGACCGAACTGTCGGGCGGCTTCTCGGCCAACGCCCATCCGCTCAACCTGCGCGGCCTGGGCCCCGGCCGCTCGCTGTTGCTGATCGACGGCCGCCGCGCCGCCGACTATCCCTTCCCGTACGAAGGCCGCAGCAATTTCCAGAACTTCGGCAACATTCCCTCCGGCGCGGTCGAGCGCATCGAAATACTCGCCGGCGGCGCGTCCGCCATCTACGGCGCCGATGCGGTGTCCGGCGTGGTCAACATCGTGCTCAAGCGCAATTACCAGGGCGACGAGGTCAAGCTGCGCGCCGGCAGCAGCACGATGGGCGGACGCGACCGCTTCGACCTGCAATGGACCGGCGGCAAGACCGGCGAGCGCTGGGGCGTTACCTACGCCTTCCAGGCCTATAACCAGGAACTGTTGTACGGCTTCCAGCGCGACGACTGGGATCTGCGCGCCAATCCGAGCCCGGATCCGCGGCTCGGCGTGCAACCCGACGCCGGTCTGCGCATCCGCCGCGGCAGCAGCAGTAGCAGCAGCCCGCTGATCGCACCGCCGGCCGGCACCTGCGAGCGTTGGGGCGACGAGTTCCAACGCCACACCTACAAGCGCATCAGCTCCGGCGCCGTGCAAAGCCTCGGCGATGCCTGCGGCACCTGGAAGGACGTCGGCTACCAGCACCTGAGCAAGGGCAAGAACGAACTCGCCGGCTACGTGTTCGGCACCTGGGATTTCTCCGACGACCTGCAGGGCTGGGGTTCGGTGCAGGCCTGGCGCTCGCGGGTCGAGTCGCTCGGCGGCTTCGAGAGCATCACCGGCCCGCATACCGACGGCGTCGGCCGTCGCGGCGATTTCTACGACCCGCAGTTCAACGCGGTGATCGCGCCCACGCGTTTGCTGACCCCGGTCGATCTCGGCGGCGTCGAGCAGATGAACCAGCACTACCGCGAGCGCTCGCTCGACGTCGCGCTCGGCCTGCGCGGCAAGATCGGCGACAGCTGGGATTGGGACGCCACCGTCAGCCGCGCCGAGTACCAGTTCGAACGCACCCGCCGGCGCATGGTCGGCAACCTGGTCAACGATTATTTCTTCGGCAAGCAACTGGGCACCCGCCCCAACGGCGTGCCGATCTATCGCTTGAACCTGCCGCGCTGGTACCGGCCGATGACGCCGGAGGAATACGAGTCGATCTCCACCCTCGCCAAGTACGAGGCCGAGTCGTGGGTCAACACCGCCAGCTTCGTGCTCACCGGCGATCTGTTCGAGTTGCCGGCCGGCCCGGTCGGCGTCGCCACGGTGCTGGAAGCAAGCTCGCAGGGCTACGACCTCTCCAGCGATGCGCGCGTGCAGCCCGGCGTGGTCCAGCTCTATAACCTCACCGGCACCAACGGCGGCGGCGAACGCGACCGCTATGCCGCGGGCGTGGAGTTCAGCATCCCGATCCTGAGCACGCTCAAGGGCAGCCTGGCCGGCCGCTTCGACAAGTACGACGACATCACCGCGGTCGACGACGCCAAGACCTGGAACGCCGGCCTGGAATGGCGCCCAACCGACAATCTGCTGATCCGCGGCGCCTACGCCACCAGCTTCAAGGCGCCGGACCTGCACTGGGTCTTCAGCGAAGGCAGCGGCAGCTTCGGCAGCGCGGTCGACCCCTGGCGCTGCATCGCCGCAGGCGCCAACCCGGGCTGCTCGGGCTATAGCTACAACGTCTTCAGCTTCACCGAGGGCGACCCGAACCTGGAAGAGGAAACCGGCAAGTCCTGGAGCGTCGGCGCCGTGTGGGACGTCTTCGACGGCTTCTCGGTCACCGCCGATTACTGGAGCATCGAACTCGACGGCGCGATCGAGCGTCTCAGCCCGACCAGCATTCTCGAAGGCGAAGCCGGCTGCCGCACCGGCAAGCAGCTCAACGGCCAGCCGTTCGCATTCGGGCCCGACTCGGGTTATTGCCGCAACGTCACCGCCCTGGTGACACGGCGTCCGGAAGGCAGCGAAGCCATCGACCGCATCGCCGAGGTCAAGTCGGCGCCGCTCAACCAGTCCTACCGCCGCGTCACCGGCATCGACGCCAGCGTCATCTGGCGGCTCAAGACCGAGCGTTACGGCGACTACCGTTTCGACCTGAGCTGGTCGCACACGCTGAAGTCCGAACGCCAGGTGTTCGCCACCGATCCGATCGAAAAGGATTGGCGCGACGACCCGACCAACCTCGACTTCCGCAGCCGCCTGCGGGCGGGTGCGAGCTGGCGCGCCGGCGACTGGTCGTCGAGCCTGTTCATGACCCGCTACGGCACCCTGCCGAAGGCGAACGGCCTCGGCCGCACCGGCGTGTATTTCCTCTGGAACGCCAACATCGGCAAGCAGATCACCGACCAGGCCACGATCAAGTTCTTCGTCAACAACCTGTTCAACAGCACCCACCCGGACGACGAGACCAACACCTCGTTCCCGTATTTCTACGATGCCTACAGCCCGATCGGCCGCGAGTTCGCGATCGAGTACGAGTATCGGTTCCGTTGATTTGGGTGCGGGCGTGGCGGCGACGGCAGCGAGCGCCGCGTGGCCATAGCCGCAGTTTGCCGTTGCCGTTGCCGTTGCCGTTGCCGTTGCCGTTGCCGTTGCCGTGATTTTG
>NZ_JMTZ01000134.1 GCF_000731095.1 Lysobacter antibioticus
GATAAGACGTCCCTGTCTTATCGGAAAACGCCGCACGTCCTGTGCGGCGCCCTCCGAGTCTACGTGTGTTCTCGCTCGTTCGATGCCGCGCCGAGCAACGGCAAAGGCAAGGGCGGAAGGCGGAAGGCGGAAGGTGGAAGGTGGAAGGTGGAAGGTGGAAGGTGGAAGGCAAAGAGTTGCACAAACAGATCGGGATACGCTGCCACGCCCCGAAACAAAAATCGCCGGCTTTCGCCGGCGATTTCGCAAGAACTCTAGCTGCCAGAGCAGATCAACCGATCACATCTGCTCCAACGTTACCGCCACCGCATGCACCACCGCACCGATCTTCAGCGAGCTCTGCACGCCCTGCGCGCTGACTTCGTGCTTGCGCACCACCTTCTCGTGCGAATCCATGCAGGCGCCGCAACCGTTGATCGCCGACACCGCCAGCGACGCCAGTTCGAAGGTCATCTTGTCGATGCCCGGGCTGGCCATGACGTTCATGCGCAGGCCGGCACGCAGCTGGCCGTATTCTTCGTTCTGGATCAGGTGGGTGGCGCGGTAGTAAATGTTGTTCATCGCCATCACCGCCGCGGCGGCCTTGGCGCCGTTGATTTCTTCCGGCGACAGCTTCTCGGCGGCGAAGGCTTCGATCGCGGCGGCCAGCGGCTTGTGGCGCGAGGCGATCGCCGAGGCCAGGGCGATGGCGCGGATCTGCTTGCCGTCCAGACCCGGCGAACCGGCGTCGCTGAGCACGCTGTCGAGGTTGAGCTTGAGGTCCTTGGCGTAATCGGGAAGCGAGTTGCGAAGATCGGAAAGGCTCATCGGAATACTCCTGGAATCGGCGGGGGATCGTCGCGTCGCGGCGGCGCAGGCGCACCGATCGCGAGGACCGGGCACGCGCCATCGCCTGGCGGGCATGCGCATCGCGCACGGCTGGCTGGGAAACGACACGAACGGGACGAAGCGGATAGGAACAGCCGGGGCGAACCCCGACTGTGGGCATCCCGCACGGGAGGGAGGGAGGACCGGCGAGGCCGGCCCGCATGCGGGACTACTTTGAAAACTGCGCTGGCGGCGGGCCGACAGCGCAGGCAGAACCAGAGGGGAGCCGGGTCACGGAATCCGGCTCCGCGGGGAATCACTCCCGGGTCGTGCGATCCGAACGGATCAGGCGACCTTGAGGGTGCTCTCGCCCTGGTTCCAGTTGCACGGGCACAGCTCGTCGGTCTGCAGGGCGTCCAGCACGCGCAGGACTTCCTGCGGGTTGCGGCCGACCGAACCGTCGGTGACGTAGACGAAACGGATGATGCCGTCCGGATCGACCAGGAAGGTGGCGCGCTGAGCGACGCCGTCTTCGGACAGGATGCCGAGCGCCGAGGTCAGGTCCTTCTTGATGTCGGCCAGCATGGGGAACGGCAGGTCGCGCAGGTCCTTGTGGTCCTTGCGCCATGCCAGGTGCACGAACTCGCTGTCGGTCGAGGCGGCCAGGACCTGGCAATCGCGGTCGAGGAACTGCTGGTTCAGGTCGCCGAAGCCCTTGATCTCGGTCGGGCAGACGAAGGTGAAGTCCTTCGGGTAGAAGAACACCAGCAGCCACTTGCCCTTGTAGGTGTCGTTGTCGATGTCGGCGAACGCGCTATCGAGGTTCTCGATACCGACGGTGGCCTTGACCTTGAATTTCGGGAACTTCTCGCCGATCGAAAGCATGCGGATGACTCCTTGAAGGGATGGGAGGGGTAAAGAGGGGTTGTTGCCGAAGGAACAACTTAGGGGTCGTATGTTGCACCCCAGCAATTGATTACTGAAATGAATTGTTCCTATTATGGCGATAGTCTATATCAATTGGCGACCATCGATGAACCTGCGTGATCTCAAATATCTGGTCGCCTTGGCCGATCACAAGCATTTTGGCCGGGCCGCCGCCGCGAGCTTCGTGAGCCAACCCACGCTTTCGACGCAGATCAAGAAGCTCGAAGAAGAACTGGGGGTGTCGCTGGTCGAACGCGCGCCGCGCCGGGTCATGCTGACCCCGGTCGGGCGCGACATCGCCGAACGCGCGCGCAAGGTCATCGCCGACGTCGAGCAGATGAGCGAGATCGCCCGCCGCAGCCAGGACCCGGAAGCCGGCACGGTGCGCCTGGGGCTGTTCCCGACCCTCGGCCCCTACCTACTGCCGCACGTGGTGCCGGGGCTGCGCAAACGCTTTCCGCGTCTTGAATTGCTGTTGGTCGAGGAGAAGACCGACCAGATCCTCGCCCGCCTGCGCGACGGCCGCCTCGACGCCGGCCTGTTGGCGCTGCCGATCCACGACGACCAACTGCATGTCGAACCCCTGTTCGACGAACCCTTCCTGCTGGCGGTGCCGCAGCAGCATCCGATGGCCGGGCGCGACACGCTCGAATTGCACGACCTCGACGATCAGCACTTGCTGCTGCTCGAAGAAGGCCACTGCCTGCGCGACCAGGCGCTCGATGTCTGCCGCCTGTCCGGCGCCGACGAGCGCGACGGCTTCCGCGCCACCAGCCTGGAGACCCTGCGGCAGATGGTCGCCGCAGGGGTAGGCATCACCTTGTTGCCGATGCTCGCAGTGCAGCCGCCGGTGCCGCAGTCGCCCGACATCCATCTGCTGCGTTTCAGCGGCGACCCGCCGCACCGGCAGATCGGCATGCTCTGGCGCCGCAGCTCGGCGATGTCGGATTTCCTGATGCAACTGGCCGAGGAACTGCGCAAGTTGCCGGCCTCGCTGTTGCAGCCGCCGCGCGGTAACGGCCACGGCGCGCGCAAGCCGACCCGGGAAGCACGATGAGCCCACGCGCCTGGGTCGTGTGTTGCCTGATCCTGAGCACGATCGGCTGGTGGTACTCGCCGGTGTCGCCGCGTCCCCTGCACTTCCCGGAACCCGCCAACGGCGCGAGCGTCGATTGCCCGCTGCCGCCGCGCGTGGTCGACGGCGCCGAACCTTTGCAGACCGCGGTGCCGGCCACGCTGCGGCCGTTCCAGCTCGAACCGGGCGCAGTGACGCCGCTGGCCGGCTTCAGCATCGACGGTCGGGTGCTGTCGCGGCGCGACTACCGCATGGGACGCGAGGCCGAGTTCTCGCCGACCGACCTGGCCATCGGCTGGGGCCGCATGCGCGAAGACACGGTTCTCTCGCAACTCGACATCACCCAGGAAGTGCGGTTCCTGACCTATCGCTACTTCGGCAAGCCGCCGATTCCGGTCGACGAGATGCAACGTTCGGTCGGCAATCTGCACATCATTCCTGCCAACGCCGAAGTCGCCCGCGCGCTCAAGCGCGTGCGCAAGGACCAGCGCGTGCGCGTCGATGGCTGGCTGGTACGGGTCGAGACCGACGAAGGCATGCGTTGGGACAGCTCGATGAGCCGCACCGACAGCGGCAAGGGCGCCTGCGAATTGGTCTACGCCTGTTCGATCCAGGCGTACTGAACGCGGTAACGGCGGTCACAGTCGCGAGAACGCAGGCGAACATCGTCGAGCCCACAAGCGACGACTGCGCCATGATGCTCCTCCCACCGCAGCAGGAGCGCGACATGAGCAAGACCATCGTGGCGATGATGATCGACCAACCCGCGGACTGGGAGTACGGCCCCATCCTCGCCGCGGCGCGAGCCTTCTTCGGCCTGCAGACCGCCATCGCCGCCATCGAAGCCACCCCGCTGACCTCGATGGGCGGGGTGACCCTGCAACCGCGCCACCGTTTGTCCGAACTGGATCCGCTCGCCGCCGACCTGTGGGTGTTGCCGGGCAGTCCGCTGTGGGAACAGGCGCCCGCGCCCGCGCCGATCCTGGCCGCGATCAAGGCCCGCGTCGCCGCCGGCCGGCCGGTCGCTGGCATCTGCGGCGCAACCCGCGCATTGGCGCAGGCCGGACTGCTCGACGATCGCGCGCACACCAGCAACGAGCCGGGCTATCTCGACGATGTGCCGGGATACGGCGGCAAGGCGTCGTACCGCGAGGACAGCTGCATCAGCGACGGCCTGGTCGTCAGCGCATCGGGTTCCGCGCCGATCTCTTTCGCGCAGGCCTGCCTGCGGATCCTGGTGCCGGAGCAGGAAGATGCCATCCGCCAATACCGCGCCATGTTCGCGCGCGAGTTCGCTTGAGGCCGGTACGCAGCTCGAACGCCCAACATCGCCGTTGCAGATGATCGTATAACCAGAGCGCTCGTGTTGCTGGCCAGGCACGAACGGATCAACGAAAAACGGCGCACCGATGTGCGCCGTTCCTCGGGTCGGTTGGATTGGCCTGCTCAGACCACGCCGATCGGGCAACTCACCCCGGTGCCGCCGAGACCGCAATAGCCCATCGGGTTCTTCGACAGATACTGCTGGTGCTCGTTCTCGGCGTAATAGAAGGTCGGCGCCGGCTGCACGATCTCGGTAGTGATCTCGCCGAACCCGGCCTCGCGCAACTTCGCCTGGAAGGCATCGCGGCTGGCCAATGCCGCCTGGTACTGGCTGTCGGTCTCGCAATACAACGCCGAGCGGTACTGAGTGCCCTCGTCGTTGCCCTGGCGCATGCCCTGGGTCGGGTCGTGGCTCTCCCAGAACACCTTGAGCAGATCCTCGAACCCGATCAGCTTGGGGTCGTACACCACCAACACCGCCTCGGTATGCCCGGTCTGGCCGCTGCAGACCTCGCGATAACTCGGATTCGGGGTGTAACCGCCCGAGTACCCGACCGCGGTCGTGAACACCCCCGACAGCGACCAGAACTTGCGTTCGGCGCCCCAGAAACAGCCCATGCCGAACTGGACCCGCGCCAGCCCTTCGAAATCGTCTCGCAACGGCCGCCCCAGGACATGATGGACATTGTCCAGCGGCAGCGGCGCACCGCGCCCGGGCAACGCATCTTCACGCTGCGGCATGCGCTGTTTGAACGCGCCCACGCCAGGAATGGAGGAACCGGCCATCGTCTTGTCTCCGTTTGCGTCGAAGGACGCCCTGTCGATGAGATGCGGCACGGTGGGCAGGATTCAAGCGCCCAGCGCATGGCGCAAATCGGCGCCCCTGGCCCTGACGCCTCGGCTCTGGCCAGGTGCCTGCCCTGCCCCTGCCCCTGCCCCTGCCCCTGCCCCTGCCGTTGCCGTTGCCGTTGCCGTTGCCGTTGCCGAGATTTTGATCTGCTTTGCCG
>NZ_JMTZ01000135.1 GCF_000731095.1 Lysobacter antibioticus
TTATCGGAAAACGCCGCACGTCCTGTGCGGCGCCCTCCGGGTCTACGGTTGCATCGTTAGATCCGAGCTGCGCCAAGCTTTCACGGCAACGGCAACGGCAACGGCAACGGCAACGGCGACCGCAACCGCTCACCCTCGCTGACCATAAGCCCCGACGATCCGGGCCGGTGTTAGAGGGGCCGCGAGCCAGCCAAGCGACGACTGCCGTGTGCGCTACTGCCGTACACAGCGCCACCAGTAAGCCCGCGCATATCGTGGCCGCGGCCGGTCTTGGCTACACTGCCGCCATGTCCGCAGACATCGACGCTTCCGAATCGCTGGGCCTGTTTCCGCTGCACACCGTGCTCGTGCCCGGTGCGGCGCTCGGTTTGCGCGTGTTCGAGCGACGCTATCTGGACCTGGTGCGCGATTGCGGCCGACAGGGGCGCGGTTTCGGCGTCTGCCTGATCATCGACGGCAACGAGGCCGGTGCGCCGGTCGCGGCCGCGGCTTACGGCACCGAGGCGGTGATCGAGGATTTCGGTACCGGCGAGGACGGTCTGCTGACCTTGCGCGTGCGCGGCGTGCGGCGCTTCCACGCCGAGCGCGTGCGGGTGCGCGACAACGGCCTGCAGGTCGCCGAGGTGCAGTGGTGCGCGCTGGAACCGAGCGAGGTTGTGCGGCCCGAGCATTCGTTGCTGGTCACCTTGCTGGAGCACCTGCTCGAACAGATCGGCGGCGAGCATGCCAAGGCGCCGCGTTCGTGCATGGACGACGCAGCCTGGGTCGGCTGGCGGCTGACCGAACTATTGCCGCTGTCGTTGACCCAGCGACAGGCGTTGCTGCAGATGGATGGGCCGCATCAGCGCCTGGATCACCTGCTGACGGTATTGCCCTAAGCCCGCACGCACGGTTTGATCGATCGGCGCCGCACATGCGGGCGCCGATCACGCGGTGCACTCACGGCGCCGGGTCGGTACCCGGCACTCGATACTGCGATTGCAGGCGCAGCACGCGCGTGCCGTTCTTCGGGTGCGCCTGTTCGATCATGGTGAAGCCGGTCAGTGCCTTGCGTACTTCGGCATGGGCGCGGCCGTCGTCGGATTCCGGCAGCCACAAGGCGGCGGCGTTGAAGGGCTTGTTCAAGCGCAGGGTCTGGGTGGTGCCGACCCACAGCGGGGTGCCGTCGGACAGCACCGCCGGCGCCGGCCACAAGCGCAGGGCGTACTGCACGTCCGGGCTCGGTCCGTCGCGCAGCATCAGCAGCGCTTCGGCCTGCGCATCCAGCGTCGCCGGCAGCACGATCTGATCGCGCGCAGGCGCATCGTCGTCGAGGAGGGCGATGGTCGCCAGCCAGTTGGCTTGCTCCTGCACGCGCCAACCGTTGGCTTCCAGGCTCGCGCGCAGCGGCGGCAAGGGGCCGGCGATCTGGATGTCGAGCGGCCAGCGCTGGCGCACGTCGCTTTCGTTGCGTTGCGCCGGCAGCGTCGCCCAGTCGCTCTTCCACCACGGCCCGGCTTCGAGCACGGTGGTCGGCGTGGCGGCGGCGAATTTCGCCAGCAAGGCGTCGGCCGAGCGCGGCGCATGCCACAGCGCGGCGGCGACGAAGACGGTATAGAACAGCCAGGCCAACGGCCGCATCCAGAACGAGCGCGCGACGTGGCGGCGATACGCGATGCCGAGCAGCAACAGCCAGACGATGCCGAACAAGGTGCCGCCGACCAGGTCGCTGGGCCAGTGCGCGCCCAGGTAGAGACGGGCGAAGCCGACCAGGGTGGTGACCACGCCGGCCAGCAGATACGGCCATACGCGTTGCCGGCCCGGCAGTTCGCGTGCGATCAGCACGGCGAAGAAGCCGAACACGATCGTGGTCATCGTCACTGCGACCGAAGGGAAACCGAAGCCGGCCGGCGCGGTCGGCGGGCGCGGCATGTCGATCGCCGCTTCCAGCAACGACGTCAGGGCGAGGCCGAACACGATCGCGCCGACCCAGTGCGCCGCCGCCATCCAGCGCCGGCGCCAGGCCAGGTAGACCAGCACCGCGAGCGAGGCCGGGCCGAGCACGGAGGCATCGCCCAGGCTCGCCAGCCCCGCCATCAAGCGGTCGGCGAGCGGATTGCGCAAAGTCCACATGAACTCGTGGACGCTGTGGTCGATCGCCAGCGGGCCGCCGCTCGCAAGCAGGGTGGCGAGCAGGGTGAACCAGATCCAGCTGATCCCGAGCAGGCACACCGCAAGCATCACCAGCGAGGCCGATTCGGGGCGATTGGGGTCGATCAGGGCCGCGGCGTAGCGGCCCAGGCGCGGATGCGCGCGGGTCCAGCGCAAGGCGCGCGCGAGCAGGTTGTTGGCGTGCGAGGCGAACCAGCGCCAGGTGTAGAGCACCGTGGCCCAGACCAGGGCGACCGCGACCAGCAAGGCGCCGAGCACGATCGCGAGGCGATCGGCGACCGCGGCGACGGCGTCGTAGGAAGCGCCGAGCACCCAGCCGGGTGCGAGGAACAGCGCCGACCACACCAGGCAGGCGCCGAAGCTCGGGATCGCGTAGCGCTTCATCGGCATCTTCAACATGCCGGCGATCGCCGGCACGAACGGCCGCACCGCGCCGACGAAGCGCGCGATCACGATGCTCTTGCTGCCGTGGCGGCGGAACAGGCCTTCGCCGCGGTCCAGCCATTGCGGATAACGCGAGAACGGCCAGCGCTGGCGCAATTGCGGCCCCCAGCGGTAGCCGACCCAATAGCTCAGGCCGTCGCCGGCGAAGGCGCCGAGGGTCGAGCAGACCAGCGCATACGGGCCGCTGATGTGGCCGAGGCCGACCAGGGTGCCGACGGCGAACAACAGGGGCAGGGCGGGCACCACGATGCCGACGATGACCAGGGCATCGCAGAACGCGATCAAGAAGATCACGATGCCTGCGGCGATCGGATTGGCCGCGATCCATGCGGTCGCGCTTTCTAGCCAGGCAGGTTCCATCGGCCGATTATAGGCAGCGATGTCTGTTGCGCGGATGACTGCCTGTGCTTGACGGCAGGTCGTGACCTACGGCACTGCCTGGGGGCGGGAATGGGGAATAGGGAATCGAGAATCGTAAGCGCTTGCCCTGCCTCGGCCGATGCATTCGCCTGTCCCGATTCCCGATTCCCGATTCCCGATTCCCGATTCCGACCCCGGCTACACTGGCGGCATGTCCCGTGATGTCATCGAAGTCGCCGCACTCAAGGCCGATAGCTTCGGCCGTATCGCCCTGATGCGCGATGGCGACGGGCTGTTCGTGCGCCGCGATCTGGGCCACGTGCCGTGGTGGTTGCGTCTGCCGGCCTGGTGGCTGGCGCGGCGCGAGGCGCGCGCGCTGCAGCGCGTCGACGGCCTCGAGGCCACCCCGCAGTTGCTGCGTTGGGACGGGCGCCGGCTCGACCGCAGCTATCTCGACGGCGCCGCCATGTACCAACGCCCGCCGCACGGCGACCTGGCTTATTTCCGCCAGGCCCGGCGCCTGCTGCAGCGGCTGCATCGGCGCGGCCTGGCCCATAACGACTTGGCCAAGGAGGCCAACTGGCTGGTGTTGGTCGACGGCCGCCCGGCGATCATCGATTTCCAGCTCGCCACCCGCGGCGACCCGCGTTCGCGCTGGATGCGCCTGCTGGCGCGCGAAGACCTGCGCCATCTGCTCAAGCACAAACGCACCTATTGCCCGCAGGCGCTGACGCCGGTCGAACGGCGGGTGCTCAAGCGCCATTCCTGGTTGCGCGAACTCTGGTTCGCGACCGGCAAGCCGGTTTACCGCTTCGTCACCCGGCGCATCCTGCATTGGGAAGACAACGAGGGGCAGGGGCCCAAGCCTTGACGGCCGGGATTCGGGATTAGGGATTCGTTGAAACCGCGCGGCGATCAGGCGGGGGCCGCGTTGACGCCGGCGGCGCGTGCGGCCTGCTTCCGTACGCACAGGGCGCGCAAGCGCATGGTGCACCCGGTCCGCTACGATCCGCCGATACGGCCGCGCCGTCGCGGAACAGGAACTGGCAGCCTCGTCGCTGCGTTCGCGTTCCGCGCATCGGTCGAATCCTTTGTCCAGCGCAGGGCTTCCGCTCGGGAGCCCGGCGTCCGCCTCCCAGGAGCTTCCATGAGCAGCTTGTCCGGCAAGACCATCTTCATCACCGGCGCCTCGCGCGGCATCGGTCGCGAGATCGCGCTGCGCGCCGCGCGCGACGGCGCCAACATCGCCATCGCCGCCAAGTCCTCGGTCGCCAATCCCAAGTTGCCGGGCACGATCCACAGCGTCGCCGCCGAAGTCGAAGCGGCCGGTGGCCGCGCACTCGCGCTCAAGTGCGATATTCGCGAAGAAGACGAAGTCAACGCTTCGGTCGCCGCGGTCGTCGACACCTTCGGCGGCATCGACATCCTGATCAACAACGCCAGTGCGATCTGGTTGCGCGGCACCCTCGACACGCCGATGAAGCGTTTCGACCTGATGCAGCAAGTGAACTCGCGCGGCAGCTTCCTGTGCGCGCAGGCTTGCCTGCCGTACCTGCAGCAGGCCGCGAACCCGCACATCCTGACCCTGGCGCCGCCGCCGAGCCTGGACGTGAAGTGGTGGGCGCCGCATACCGGCTACACCCTGGCCAAGATGGGCATGAGCTTCGTGACCCTGGGCCTCGCCGGCGAATTCGGCCCGAAGGGCATCGCCGTCAACGCGCTGTGGCCGAGGACGATCATCGCCACCGATGCCTTGAACCTGATCCCGGGCATCCCGATGGACCGCTGCCGCAAGCCGAGCATCGTCGCCGATGCGGTGCACGCGGTGTTGGTGCGCCCGGCGCAGGGGTTCTACGGACGTTTCCTGATCGACGAGGAAGTGCTCGGCGAGGTCGGGGTGACCGACTTCAGCGAATACGCGGTGGATGCGAGCAAGCAGCCGCTGCCGGATTTGTTTCTCGATTAATGGCGTTCTGGATGGGGAGGGGCGCAGTGCGCCGTTCTCCACGTGCGCCCTGGGTAGGAGCGGCGTCCTACTGCCGTTGCCGTTGCCGAGATTTTGATCTGCTTTGCCGCTTTGCCGGTCAAGTGGAGACCCGGAGG
>NZ_JMTZ01000136.1 GCF_000731095.1 Lysobacter antibioticus
GACAAAAGAAAGTAACCCGCCGCTTTAGTGGCGGAAGCTTTTGGCGTTTGATCCTGGTTTTGCTTGAGCGAAGCGTCGCGAGACCGTCACAGCACGGTCGCGGCTTGCGCCGCTCCTACCCCGCGACGGTACGCCGCTTCGAGGCGCAGCGCCGGCGTCACCGCCACTGCGCGTCCCGCGGTCGCGGCTCACGCCGCGCCTACAAGGGGCCTACGAACTATGAAGCCGCCCCCCTCACCACACCTCGCAGCGCTTAGCCTCCGCCCGCACCATCGCATCGCCCGCCTTGCACTCGAACACCTGCTGGAACGCCGGCAGGTTCGACAGCGGGCCGTTGACGCGGTACTTGGCGACCGGGTGCGGGTCGCCCTGGATCATGGTGCGCTGGGTCTCCAGGCGGGTTTCATCGCCGCGGAACTGACCCCAGGCGATGAAGAACTGTTTCTCGGGGCTGAAGCCGTCCAGGGTCGGCTCCGGGCCCTTGCCTTCGCGCGACTTCAGATAGGCGCGATAAGCGATCTTGGCGCCGGCCAGATCGCCGATGGATTCGCCCAGCACCAGTTTGCCGTTGTGATGCTGGCCGGGTTCGATGAAATAGCCCTCGAACTGGTCGACCACGCACTGGCCTTTGGCTGCGAACTGCTTGCCGTCGGCGGGCGTCCACCAATTGGACAAGCGGCCTTTGGCGTCGAACTGCGCGCCCTGGTCGTCGAAACCGTGGCTGATCTCGTGGCCGATCACCACGCCGATGGCGCCGTAGTTGACCGCGTCGGTCGCGTTCACGTCGAACGCGGGCGACTGCAGGATGCCGGCCGGGAACACGATCTCGTTCTGCAAGGGGTTGTAGTAGGCGTTGGAGGTCGGCGGGGTCATGCCCCAGCGGCTACGGTCGGTCGGCTTGCCGATCTGGCTGCGGTTATCAGTCACGTTCCAGCGCGAAGCGGCGACGAGGTTGTCCCAGGCCGAGTCGCGGCTCACCGCGACGCCCTGGTAATCCTTGAATTTGTCCGGATAGCCCAACTTGGCGACGAAGGTCGAGCGCTTTTCCAGCGCCTTCTTCTTGGTCGCGTCGTCCATCCAGGCCAGCTCGCCGATGGTGTCGTCCATCGCCGCCAGGATGTTCTTGACCATGTCCTGCATGCGCGCCTTGGCTTCCGGCGGGAAGTACTTCTCCACGTACTTCTGCCCCAGCGCTTCGCCGAGCTGGGTGTCGGTGAGCTCGGCGCAACGCTTCCAGCGCGGCTTCATCTGGGTGGCGCCGGTCAGGAACTTGCCGTTGAAGGCGAAGTTCTCCTCGACGAAGGGCTGCGACAGCGAGTCGGCCGCGGTGTTGAGCAGATGCCATTGCAGATAGGTCTTCCACTGGGGCAAGGGCGTCGTCGCCAGCTCCTTTTCGACCTGCTGCAGGAACTTCGGCTGGGTCACGTTGACCGCGTTGCGCGGCATGCCGGCCGCATCGAAGTAACGGCCCCAATCGAAACTCGGCGCGAGCTTGGACAGGTCGGCGAACGCAGTCGGGTTGTCCTGCAGCTTCGGGTTGCGCAACTGCACGTTGTCCAGCGAGGCCTCAGCCAGGCGCTTCTCGAAGTCGAACACCGTCTGTGCGTCGCGTTGCGCCTGCTCGGCCGGGGTGCCGGCCAGCTCGAACATCTTGGCCACATGCACCAGGTACTTGGCGCGCGCCTCGACGAAACGCGGCTCCGGCTTGAGGTAATAATCGCGATCCGGCAAACCGAGGCCGCCGGCGTAGACATGGGCGATGGTCTGCGACGGCTCGCGCAGGTCCTCGCCGGCGAACAGCACGAACGGCACGCCCACGCCGGCGTCGTGCAGCTTGCCGATCATGCGTTGCACGCCGGCACCATCGCCGATGGCGCCGATCTCGCTGAGCCACGGCTGCACCGGCTTGCTGCCGAGCGCATCGACCCGCGACTCGTCCATGCAGGCCGCATAGAAATCGCCGGCCAACTGGCCCGCGCTGCCCTTCGGCCAATCCTTGCGCGCCGACAACTCGGTCAGGATGTCGCGCACGCGCTCCTTGTTGAGCTCGCCCGATTGCCAGCGCCGGCTCCAGCGGTCCATGTAATCCGGGATCGGGTTCTGTTTGCGCCAAGCGCCGTTGGCGTAGTCGTAGAAATCGGTGCAGGCATTGCCCTGACGGTTGATATCGTCGGGTTGGATGCCGTGCAAGGCGCCGGCGGACGCGGTGGACATGGCCAACAAAGCGACGAGCGGGAGGCTGGACTTGGACACGGCACGATCCCTGCTGAATGGTGCCGCCACTATAGCGAGCGCCCTCGCCCGGACCCGTCCCAGAAGTCCTGTTCGCACCGGACTCCGCTCGCATTGCGTCGATCGGCCAGGCCGCGATGCGGCGCCTGAGACAAGAACGCCTCCATCCGATGCCGTCTCGATGCACTGCACAAGGTTTCGCCCGCGCACATCGCCTCGGGCCCAACCCAACCCATCACCCTGACACGTCCGCGGCCTGCGCGACGGGCATAGGCCGCATTGCGACGTCCTCAAGCCGTGTGCTCGATCCCGGTTTACGCACAGGAAAAAACCGACTGCGTCGCGTCATTGAAAGCGTGATCCGTCTCAAGTCGAGGCACATAGCGCCTGACTATCCTCGCCGCCGGATCGCCCGACGGTCCGCTCCGCACCGGCCGCGAAGCCCGGACAGCGTGTCGCTTCGCATGACGGCTCCTCCCATCCACTCAGGATTCTTTCTCATGCGCTCCAAGTCCTCACCCGCACGCACGAAATCCGCTCCCTTGCTGCGTTTGCTGCTGCCGTGCCTGGCGATCGCGGCGATGCCCGCGGTCGCTCCGCTCGCCGCACCGCCGTCGAACGCACCCGCATCCCTGTCGGTCATGCCCAAGCCGGCCAAGACCCAACTCAGCCGCTACGATTCGCGCGAGTACATCGAAGTCAAATTCGTCCGCGACAGCCAGGTGCGCCTGCAGGGCGGACGCCCGACCTCGGCGAAATACGGGCGCCTGGCGGCACTGGAAAGCCTGGCCACCGGCGCCGGCCCGGTCGCGGACATGGAGCCCTTGTTCCGCGCCGACGAAGCCACGCTCACGGCCTTGTCGAAGAGCGCACAACCGCAGGCGCAGAACGAACAGCCCGACCTCAGCCAATGGTTCCGCCTGAAAGTGCGGCCGGGCCAGGACATCCAGCGGGTGATCGACGAACTCAACGCGATGAGCATCGTCGAGATCGCCTACCCGGCGGCGCTGCCGATGCCGCTGCCGGCCTCGCCCGCGTATCACGACTACCAGTACTACAAACTGCCCGCGGCGCAGAACGGCATCGACAGCCAGTACGCCCGCACCGTGGCCGGCGGCGACGGCACCGGCGTGCGCGTGCTCGACATCGAATACAGCTGGAACACTAACCACGAAGACCTGTCCAAGCTGCGCCTCGCCGGTGCGCTGGTCGCCAACGGCACGCCGAGCGACCCGTTCAACGACAACAACCACGGCACCGCGGTGATGGGCGAACTGGTCGCCGACAATAACGGCATCGGCGTCACCGGCCTGGTCAGCGGCGCCAGCGCGCACTACACCAATGCGATGAACACCCAGCGCGGTTACGACCTGGCCAATGCCATCCTGACCGCGGCCAACGCCTTGCGCGCCGGCGACGTGATGCTGCTCGAACAACAGGCAGCCGGACCGAGCGG
This sequence comes from Lysobacter antibioticus, assembly GCF_000731095.1. Lineage (GTDB taxonomy): Bacteria > Pseudomonadota > Gammaproteobacteria > Xanthomonadales > Xanthomonadaceae > Lysobacter > Lysobacter antibioticus_B. The sequence goes on from NZ_JMTZ01000136.1 coordinate 3,689, forward strand.
TTGCAGCAACTACGTGCCGGTGGAGTGGACGCCCTCGGTGTACGACGCCATCGTCGTTGCCACCAACAAAGGCGTGCACGTGGTGCAGGCCGGCGGCAACGGCAACATGAATCTCGACAACACCGCTTGCTTCGGCTCGCCGTTCCCGCGCAGCCGCCCGGATTCGGGATCGATCATCGTCGGCGCCGGCGGCCCGCGTTCGACCACCTGGTGCAGCGACACCGTCGCCGAACGCGCCAAGCAACCGTTCTCGACCTACGGCCGCCGCGTCAACGTGCAGGCTTGGGGCCGCTGCGTCACCAGCACCGGTTATGGCGGCCTGTACAACGGCGGCGTCAACGCGCGCTACACCAAGACCTTCTCCGGCACCTCCAGCGCCTCGCCGATCGTCGCCGCGGCAGTGGTCGCGCTGTCGGGCATCGCCAAGCAACGCGGCATCACCCTCACCCCGCGGCAGATGCGCGACCTGCTCATGACCACCGGCACCCCGCAGACCGGCAGCGGCGGCCAGATCGGCCCGCTGCCGGACCTGCGCGCAGCGATCGCACGACTGGTCACGATGCGTTGAGCCTCAGCGAGCGAAGGGCCACGCGCCCTTCGCTCGCGTTCTCCCACGCGTGACGACCCCAAGGGTAGGAGCGGCGCGAGCCGCGACCGCGAAACCGAAACTACGACGGATCTTTCGCCTGCGCGGTCGCGACTCGCGTCGCTCCTACCCCTTGGATCGTCGGCCTTTGTAGGAGCGGCGTAAGCCTCG
>NZ_JMTZ01000137.1 GCF_000731095.1 Lysobacter antibioticus
GACTCGCGTCGCTCCTACCCCTTGGATCGTCGGCCTTTGTAGGAGCGGCGTAAGCCGCGACCGCGACAAGGCCACTGCGACGAACCCTGCCCCGCAGCGTGGGTCGCGACTCACGTCGCTCCTACAAGAAGCCCAGCTTCAAGGGGTAGGAGCGGCGCAAGCCGCGACCGCGCGGCTTCCGATCACAGCGGAAACATCCCCGTGCGATGACCACACCAGCGCCCCCTGCTCCGCCCCTCGACAGCCGGTTCCCTACCCGCGCTTGGCGCTTGCATAAGACGGTCATCGTCCCGCCCCTTCGTTCACGATTTTCATAATCGGAAACGGCCTTGACCACGCCGAAACCAGGTAATTCGTCTCAGTTTCGAGGTAGGGGTGCCACGCCGGGGCCCCGTTTTAGTCAATGCGGCCCGGCTGAGCGCTTCGTGCCTGCCACCCCCAGCGACCTGCCCCGGCCCCGCCGCCACTGTTGTCCGCATCCCTCTCTGTCTTAGGAGTTTTTGGATATGCGCAAGTTCAGTATGTCGGTTCTCGCTGCCACCGTAGCCATGACCGTATCCGGCGCGGCCCTCGCCGCCGACGACCTCGCCCCCGCGTTGAAGTCGGCCATGCAGCGCGACCTGGGATTGTCGGGCACGCAGCTCGCTCAGTACCTGAAGACCGAACGCCTCGCCGCACAACAAGAAAAGACTCTGGAAAAGCAGCTCGGCCGCAACTTCGCCGGCGCCTGGCTCGAACGCAAGGCCGACGGCTCGTTCGGCGTGGTCGCCGCCAGCACCTCGATCAAGGCCGCCAAGGCCGCGGCCGGCGTGGAAACCCGCCAGGCGCGTCATAGCCTGGCCGCGCTCAATGCAGCGAAGGGACAACTCGACAGCCAGCTCGCGCGCAACGGCAAGGCACCGAAAGGCGTGTACAGCTGGGCGGTGGACCTGCCGAGCAACAGCGTGACCGTGGGCGTGGCCCCGGGCGCGGAAGAAGCCGGCGTCGACTTCGTCGCGCGCAGCGGCCTGGATGCGAGCACCGTGCGTTTCGAAACCCTGAGCGAAGCGCCGCAGCGCCGCATCGCCATCCAGGGCGGCCGCGGTTATCTGCGCGACCCGGGCGACGGCTACGTCTATGCCTGCTCGGTCGGCTTCCCGGTGACCAAGGGCACCACCCTGGGCTTCGCCACCGCCGGCCATTGCGGCGACACCGGCGAAGTCGTGTATCACGAAGTCTCGCAGTGGACCCCGGGCGTGCGCCTGGGCTCGTTCGCCGCCTCGTCGATGCCGGACGGCAACCAGAGCGGCCCCGACCGCGGTTGGGTGCAGGTCGACAACACCCACACCCTGTCGGCCAGCGTCTACGGCTATGGCAGCGGCGACGTCAACGTCGCCGGCAGCACCGAAGCCGCGGTAGGCGCTGCGCTGTGCCGTTCCGGCCGCACCAGCGGCTGGCGTTGCGGCGCCATCCGCAGCAAGAACATGACCGTGTCCTACGTCGACGACGCCGGCAACCCGGACGGCACCGTGACCGGCCTGACCCAAACCACCGCCTGCGCCGAAGGCGGCGACTCGGGCGGTTCGTACATCACCGGCGCCGGCCAGGCGCAGGGCGTGCTGTCGGGCGGCAGCGGCAGCTGCAAGGGCCGCCAGGGCCGCACCGGCGGCGGCAACAGCTACTTCACCCCGATCAATTCGATCCTCAGCACCTATGCCTTGACCTTGAAGACCACGCCGTAATCCATCGCGGTTGCGACAGGTGTCCGAGCGCCCCGGGTTTCCGGGGCGCTTTTTTTTGCCCGGCGTAATCGGCGGCTGTCGCTTCACCGGCGTGCGCCGCAACCGCGCCATTACTTCAATGACGACGTGCGATCGATACATCGATGGCGCGCCTCATCGCAACCGATCGATGCGCGCATGTGTGACAACGGGTCATCGACGACCGCGAAAGCTCCGAGCAACGTTTCCGCATCAAGCGAAAGAAATCCACTGTCACAACAAAGCGTGCGCAAACCGCTATTTCCAAGATGTTTTCCTGCTTTAAAAAAACTCGCTTCCGGAACCAACAAGGACGTCTCATTTCGCGCGTAGGGCAAACAGATCGCGTCGCGTTCTAATCGATGCGGCCCGATGAAGCGCTGCATGCGATGCAACCTCACGCATGACAACGCCGCGCTTTAACGGCCGCGAATCTGATTACCCCCACTCGTCCATGGAGTTTCTGGAATGCGTAAATTCAATATTTCGATCGTCGCTGCCGCCGCGGCCATGTTCGTATCCGGTGCGGCCGTCGCCGCCGACGATCTCGCTCCCGCGCTGAAGACCGCCATGCAGCGCGACCTGCGTCTGTCCGGCCCGCAGCTGATCCAATACCTCAAGGCCGAACGCCTTGCCGCGCAGCAGGAAAAAACCCTGGCCAAGCAACTCGGCCGCAACTTCGCCGGCGCCTGGCTCGAGCGCAAGGCCGACGGTTCGTTCGGCGTGGTCGCCGCCAGCACCGCGATCAAGAACACTCAGGCCGCAGCCGGCGTCGAAACCCGTCGCGCCCGTCACAGCCTCGCCGCGCTCAATGCCGCCAAGGCGCAACTCGATGGCCTGCTCAACCGCAGCGCCAAGGCGCCGAAGGGCGTGTACAGCTGGTCGGTCGACCTGCCCAGCAACACCGTCACTGTGGGCGTCGCCCCGGGCGCGGAAGACACCGGCGTCGACTTCGTCGCCCGCAGCGGCCTCGATGCGAGCGTGGTGCGTTTCGAAACCCTGAAAGACGCACCGCAGCGCCGCATCGCCATCCAGGGCGGCCGCGGCGTGCTGCGCGAAGTCGGCGACAACCGTATTTCGGCTTGCTCGATCGGCTTCTCGGTCACCAAGGGCAACAGCGCGGGCTATGCGACCGCCGGCCATTGCGGCAACGTCGGCGACATCGTGTATCACGAAGTCGCCAAGTGGGAACCGGGCGTGCGCGTCGGCACCTTCGCCGCATCCGCCATGCCGGACGATAACGCGCGCGGCCCCGACCGCGGCTGGGTCCGGGTCGACAACACGCACGTGCTGTCGGCCAGCGTCCACGGCTATGGCAACGGCGACGTCGCCGTGCGCGGCAGCACCGAAGCCGCCGTCGGCACGGCCGTCTGCCGTTCCGGCCGCACCACCGGCTGGCATTGCGGCGCCATCCGCAGCAAGAACGTCACCGTGTCCTACACCGACGACTACGGCAACCCGGACGGCACCGTCACCGGCCTGACCCGCACCACCGCCTGCGCCGAAGGCGGCGATTCCGGCGGCTCGTTCATCACCGCCGAAGGCCAAGGCCAGGGCGTGCTGTCGGGTGGCAGCGGCGACTGCCGAGGCGCCGCGGGCGACAACGGCGGCGGCAACAGCTACTTCACCCCGCTCAATTCCATCCTCAAGGCCTACACGCTGACCCTGCGCACCAGCCCGTAATCCATCGCGGTTGCGACTATGGGTCGAACGCCCCGGAGGTTTCCGGGGCGTTTTTTTTTGGGACGCACTCACCTGCAACCCCAAGGGGTAGGAGCGGCGCGCGCCGCGACCGCGGAGTTGCGGTCTCGCGTCGAACCACACAGGTATCCGGCGCGGTCTCGGTTACACGGGAATCCGGCGCCAGTTGGATACCTCGCGGTCGCGGCTCGCGCCGCTCCTACCCTTTGCAAACTCGGTTGCATGGGAATTCGGCGCGAGATGGCCGAGCCAAACGGATTCGCAAACGACGGCCGGATACCCGGCCGTCGTTCACTCAGCCGCCGATCAAGGCTCGATCGTGATCGTCGGCGGACTGCCGTCGCCACGCGCCGCCGCTCCACTAGCCGCGGTCGGGGCCGTGCAGGTGCTGGTGTGGTCGATCGCATTGGTCGTCGCCCCATCCGCGCCGACCAGGGTCGTGCGCCAGGCGAAGGTGGCGGTCGGCATCGTCCCGGTGGTCGTGCACTTGAAATTGAAGGTCAACGGCGAGGCGGTATTGCTGGTGTAACTGCCGTTGTAGTCGTTGCAGGTCCAGCCGGAAGGACAGCTGATGATCTTGGTCTTGCGCTGCACCGTGAACTTCGGCACGCCCTTGTAGAACACCTGCGCCTGAAAGGCGACGTTGTGCGGCCCCGACACGTTCGGGATGCGGTCCAGGCTGAAGGCTTCCTTCAACACCGACACGCCGAGCGCGGAGAAATGGTCCACCGGCACGAAGTACAGGTCGTTATGGGTCGGCGTGCCCGGGCCGCCGCGTCCGTGGACGATGCCGTAGGCGGTGTTGGTGCCGAACACCGGCCCGCCGCTGTCTCCGACGTCGTTCATCACCTGGTTGCTGGCGTTGTGCACGCGGATGAAAGTACCCACCGCTCCGTTGTACATCCCCTGCGCGTTCTTGTCGGCGACCTGGCCGCAGGTGTAGTTGGTGGTGATGCCGTTCTTGCATGCCGTCGCGCCCAACGGCAGGTTGGCCGCGGTCGTCACGCTGGTGATCTCCATCGTCGCCTGCGGCCCGCCGACCAGCTTGATCTGGTTGCTTTGCACCTGCGGCGTGCCGCCGGACTGCTTGTTCCACTGCAAGTCCAGCGAACCGCTGTTCTGCTCGCTCTTGAACGCCAGGGTCACGTTCGGGCTGCCGATGTAAGTCAGCGCATTCTCGCAATGCCCCGCCGTGATCACCCCAAGCTCGCGCGTCGCGTTGACCACGTTGAAGCCGGTCGTGCAGCGCAGTGTCGCCCCATCGACCCGACTGCCGCCGACGATCGCCGTGGGCGACATCAGCGCCGGCACCTTGTGCAGCTTGATGTAGTCGGCCACTGCCATCAGCCCGGACAGGCGCTTGGAGGCGGTCGCGGTGTCGAGCACGAACAAATTGACCTGCGAAGTCTTGAGGTCCAGCCCCGACTCGAACGCGACACCCGACTGGCTCAACTGGGCCGCCAGTTCCTCCTGCGCCCCGCGCAGCAACTCCAACGGGCGCGGCGCCAGTTGCGCCACGAACAGCGGGTCCTTGGTGTAGCGCGACAGCAGCGCCTTCGGCGTCTTGGTGAACCGCACCACCACCCGGTAAGTCGGCTGGTGCTCGATGTACAGCCCGGCGAAGGTATCCGGCAACTCGCGCTGCAGCCGCTGCTCCAACTGCGCGATCTCCGGCACCTGCGCCGTCCGGCGCTTCGCTTCGGCCAGCGGCACTTTGAACTGCTGCGCATACGACACCGCGATCGGGTCGCCGCCGGCCGGCTGCGCATTGAGGCCCAGCGAGAACAGCAAGCCGACGGCCAGCGCGGTCGGGGCGAGACGTGCGGAATGACGGTATCCAAAATCCATGAGGAAACGCTCCTTTGGTTGTCGACAGGCAGGCGCCTGTCGCCCGAGGTATAGCGTTCGCGGCACCGATGAGAAGCCGGTACTGTCAAAAGTGACGCAGGATGTTGGGAGCCGAGCGAGCGAAACGCGACGGGCGTGCCGGTTTGATGGAGGACCAAGGGTAGGAGCGGCGCGAGCCGCGACCGCGGAGTGACGATCTCGCGCCGAACCACACAGGCATCCCGCGTGGCCTCGGTTGCAGGGAGATTCAACGCGA
>NZ_JMTZ01000138.1 GCF_000731095.1 Lysobacter antibioticus
CGGCGCACGTCCTGTGCGCCGCCCTCCGGGTCTACGGTTGCATCGCAAGTTCGGTATTGCGCCAAGCTTTCACGGCAACGGCAACGGCAACGGCAACGGCAACGGCAACGGCAGCGGCAGCGGCAGCGGCAACGGCACGGCGAAAGCAAAGGCACGGCAAAAGCAAAACTCTGCTGCCGCGCCGCAGTCCAGATGGGCCCAGCCGGGGCGAAGTCTCGGCTGCGAACACGTAACGTCGGGAACTAGCGACCCGCGGCACTCCTCCTCCCTGAACAGGGCGCGGTGCGCCCGGCACGACCGTCGGTCGGCTCGGGCTTGCGAACTAATTAATTGTTGAATTAAATATGGCGCATGGACACTGCGCCCCCCACTAAACCGCCTGCCAAGCGCGCGGCCAAAGCTGCCGCCAAGCCTGCCGCCAAGCCGCGCTCTGCCGGCCGACCTGCCGCGAACAAGCGCGCACCGGGCCGGCCGGCTGCCGCCGACAACCCCGATCTGCGCGCGCGCCTGCTCGACGCGGCGATCGTCTGCTACGCCCGCCAGGGCATCGCCGCGACTTCGCTGCGCGCCATCGCCAGCGAGGCCGGGGTCAATCCGGCCCTGCTGCATTACTACTTCGGCGACAAGGAGCAGTTGCAGGAGGCGGTCAGCAACGAACGCCTGCTGCCGGTGTTCCTGAGCCTGCGCGACAACCTGACCCGCGAGCCCGGCGACGTTATGGATCTGATCGCGGGTTTCGTCCACGGCATCGGCCAAGTCATCGCCGCGCATCCGTGGCTGCCGTCGCTGTGGGTGCGCGAGGTGCTGTGCGAGGGCGGGGCGCTGCGCGAGAGCCTGCTGCTGCAGAAGATCGGCCCGCTGGTGCCGCAGATGATGGCGCGGCGTTTCGCCGAGGCCCAGCAGCGCGGGCAGATCAATGCCGACCTGGACCCGCGCCTGCTGATGGTGAGCCTGGTCGGCTTGACCCTGTTCCCGGCCGCGAGCGCGCCGATCTGGCGGCGCTTGTTCGACGCCGACGATCTCGATCTCGACACCCAGCGCCGTCATGCGTTGGCCTTGCTCGACCGCGGCCTCACTCCCTGATTGCGAGAACCCTGCGATGGATACGATCAAGCACGCACTCAGGCCGTACGCAGGTCGGTTCGCCGTCGCTCTGCTGTGCATCGCCCTGGCGGCTTGCAAGGAAGAGCCGGCGCAGGCGCTCGGCACCCTGGAATGGGACCGGGTGACTTTGCCGGCACCGGCGGCGGAGAAAGTCGTGCGCATCGACGTGCGCGAAGGCCAGCGGGTCAAGGCCGGTACGCGCGTGTTGCAACTCGAACTCGACCGCGGCCGTTCGCAGTTGAGCGCGGCGCAGGCGCAGGCGCGGCAATCGGCCGATGCGCTGGCCGAGCTCGAAGCCGGCCCGCGCAGCGAAACCATCGCCCAGGCCCGCGCCACGCTCGCTGCCGCCCAGGCCCAGGCCGCTGACGCCGCGGCGTATTACTCCCGCGTGCAGCCGCTTGGCCGCCAGCGCCTGATCGCCGCGGCCGAGGTCGATCGCGCGCGCGCCGCGGCCGGCAATGCGCAGGCGCAGGTGCGCGCCGCGCAGGCCGCCTTGCTGGAACTCGAACACGGCACCCGCCGCGAGCGGATCGCCCAAGGCCAGGCCGCATTGGCCGCGGCGCAGGCGCAGGCCGAGGTGCAGGCGGTCAACGTCGGCAAGCTCGACGTGGTCGCGCCGCGCGACGGCGTCATCGACAGCCTGCTGTACAAGCTCGGCGACCAGGCCCCGGTTGGTTCGCCGTTGGCGGTGATGCTGGTCGGCGAGCGGCCGTATGCGCGCGTCTACGTGCCCGAACCGATCCGCCAGGATGTGCGGGTGGGGCAGAGCGCACGCGTCTTCATCGACGGCCGCGAACAAAAATGGAACGGCCGCGTGCGGATGATCCGCAGCGAACCGAGCTTCACCCCGTATTACGCTCTGACCGGCGAGGACGCGGCCCGTTTGAGTTATCTGGCCGAAGTCGAGGTCATCGACACCAAGGCCGCGCAATTGCCGGCCGGGTTGCCGGTGCGGGTCGAGTTCGGGCCATGAGCGATGACTTGCCCGCCGCTGCGATGACGGCCACGCCGCCCGGCGGCGACCCCGATGGCGAGGCCGCCGTCATCAAGGCACGCGGCATGAGCAAGCACTTCGGCCAGTTGCGCGCGGTCGACCGCGTCGACCTGACCGTGCCGCGCGCCTGCGTCTATGGCTTCCTCGGTCCGAACGGCTCGGGCAAGTCGACCACCATCCGGATGCTGTGCGGCCTGCTCACGCCGACTGCGGGCGATATCGAAGTGCTGGGCCTGAAGATTCCGCAACAGGCCGAAGCGCTGCGTCGGCGCATCGGCTACATGACCCAGAAGTTCTCTCTGTTCGAGGACCTCAGCGTGCGCGAGAATCTGGAGTTCCTCGCCGCCGTGCAGGACATTCCCAAGGCGCCGGCGCGCCGACGTGTCGACGAGTTGATCGAGCAATACCATTTCGGCGATCGCCAGAAGCAACTCGCCGGCACGATGAGCGGAGGCCAGAAACAGCGCCTCGCACTGGCCGGCGCGGTGATCCACGAGCCCGAATTGTTGTTTCTCGACGAGCCGACCAGTGCGGTCGACCCCGAGTCGCGCCGGGATTTCTGGGAGAAGTTGTTCGAGTTGGCCGACGCCGGCACGACCTTGCTCGTGTCCACGCACTACATGGACGAGGCCGAACGTTGCCATCGCCTGGCGATTCTCGACCGCGGCGTGCTGGTCGCCGACGGCACTCCGGCGGAACTGACCGGCGCGCTCGCCGGGCGCGCGGTCGAGGTGCGCGCGGCGCAGCCGCGCAAGGCTCAGCGCGTGCTGGTGGAGGTGCCCGGCGTGCTCAGCGTGGCCCAGATCGGCAACAGCCTGCGGGTGCTGCTGGAACGCGCCGACCGCGCCGAATACGGTCTCGCCGAGGCCTTGCGCGCGGCCGGGCTCGACGCCGAGGTCGACCAGGCCGCGGCCAATCTCGAGGACGTGTTCGTCGCCGCCACGCGCGGCCGCGAAACCGCGCCGGCGAACACGGAGCAGGCCTCATGAAACTGCGTCGGCTGTGGGCGATCGTGCTCAAGGAAATCCGCCAGCTGCGCCGCGACCGCATCACCCTGGCGATGATCGTGGTGATTCCGGTCGGCCAATTAGTGCTGTTCGGTTATGCGATCAACATGAACCCGCGCGGGCTCAACGCCGCCATCGCCGACCAATCGCAGACCGCCGCTTCGCGCGCCCTGGTCATGGACATGGTCGCTACCGGTGTAATCGAGCCGGTCGCCGATGCCGACACGCCGCAGCAATTGATGGAGATGCTGCGGCGCGGCCAGGTCAGCGTGGGGGTCAGCATTCCCGCCGATTTCGAGCGCCGCCGCATCGACGGCCGCGAAGCGGTGCAGGTGCTGGTCGACGGCAGCGACACCGTGGTGCAGAGCGCGGCGGTGCAACTGGCGCAGATGCCGATCGACAGCACGGTGGCGGCGCTGCGCAAGGTCGCGCCGATCAGCGTGGTCGCGTTCTACAACCCGGAGCGGCGCTCGCCGGTCAACATCGTGCCCGGCCTGATCGGCGTGATCCTGACCATGACCATGGTGATGTTCACCTCGGTGGCGATCGTGCGCGAACGCGAGCGCGGCAATATGGAGCTGTTGATCACCACGCCGGTCAGCCGCACCGAGCTGATGATCGGCAAGGTCCTGCCGTACGCGGTGATCGGCCTGGTCCAGACCACGGTGGTGATCCTGCTGGGCCTGTGGCTGTTCGACGTGCCGATCAAGGGCAGCGTGCTCGACGTCTACCTCGCCGCGATCCTGCTGATCCTGGCCAACCTGACCTTGGGCCTGATGATCTCGACCAAGGCCGGTTCGCAATTCCAGGCCATGCAGATGACCGTGTTCATTCTGCTGCCATCGATCCTGCTGTCGGGCTTCATGTTTCCGTACGCGGGCATGCCGAAGGTCGCGCAATGGCTGGCCGAGGTGCTGCCGATGACGCATTTCCTGCGCCTGATCCGCGGAGTGATGCTGCGTGGCGCGAGTCTGTGGGAGCTGTGGCAGGACGTGTTGTATCTGTCGGTCTTCATCGTGGTGATGATGACGGCGGCGGTGGCGAGATTCAGCAAGCGGCTTGACTGAGGGGCGTACACGTTGGCTTGGATGCGTCCGTGCTGCCCAATCCCGTCCGGCCCGAACCGGCCGCAGGGCCGCGATCGTGTCGTCTCATTCCCGTGGCGGCGGCTCGACCTCTGTAGGAGCGGCGTGAGCCGCGACCAAGGGACGCGCAGAGGTCGCATAGCTGTCGTCACTGCAAGGAGCCTTGAGCTGTCGCAGGGTAGGAGCGGCGTCCTACTGGATTTCCTTCGGTCATAAGCCGCGACTGCGAATCTACGGCTGCCGGCGCTGGGTGGTCGTGGCTGCGTGGTCGCGGCTTGCGCCGCTCCTACCCCTTGTACTCTGATAGCTGCAGGATTGCTGTTGCTGTTGCTGTTGCTGTGCGTCGCCTAGCACTAGCGAAGGCCATAGAAGACCCGGAGGGCGGCGCGCAGGGATGCGCGCCGTTTTTCAT
>NZ_JMTZ01000139.1 GCF_000731095.1 Lysobacter antibioticus
AAAACGGCCTGCATCCATGCAGGCCGCCCTTCGGGTCTTCGATTGCCTTCGCTAGTACGAATCGGCGCACAGCAACAGCAAAGGCAACCACTACGACGGCTCGTTCCTGGCGTTGGGGTAGGAGCGGCGCAAGCCGCGACCGCGAATCTGCGGCTGCCAGCGTGGGCGATCGTCGTTGCGCGGTCGCGGCTTGCGCCGCTCCTACAGGAACCTCTGGCAAACGGATCGCCGCGCCGGCGAAACCGATCAGGCAAACCGATCCGTCGCCTGCACCAGCGCATCCACGTTCTCGTCCTCGAACGCCGAATGCCCCGACGCCGGGGTGATCGTCAGCTCGGCCTTCGGCCAGGCCTTCTTCAGCTCCCAGGCGTTCTGCACCGGGCAGACCACGTCATAGCGGCCGTGCACGATCACGCCCGGAATGTCGGCGATCTTGTGCGCGTCGCGCAGCAACTGGTCTTCGACTTCGAAGAAGCCGCCGTTGACGAAGTAATGGTTCTCGATGCGAGCGAAGGCGAGCGCGAACTTCGCGTCCTCATGGCCGCTGACGAAGTCGTCGTCGACATGAAGGAAACTGGTCGCGCCTTCCCACACGCTCCAGGCGCGCGCGGCGTCGAGCCGGGTCTTCTCGTCCTCGCTGGTCAGACGGCGATGGAACGCGCTGATCAAATCATGGCGTTCGACCGAGGGGATCGCGTTGACGTAGTGCTCCCATGCATCCGGGAACAGGCGCGAGGCGCCTTCCTGGTAGAACCATTCCAGTTCCCAACGGCGCAGCATGAAGATGCCGCGCAGGACCAGCTCGGTGACGCGCTGCGGATGAGTTTCGGCATAGGCCAGCGCCAGGGTCGAACCCCAGGAACCGCCGAACACCTGCCAACGGTCGATGCCGAGCTTGGCGCGCAGCTTTTCGATATCGGCCACGAGTTCCCAGGTGCCGTTATCGACGAGGTCGGCATGCGGGGTCGAGCGGCCGCTGCCGCGCTGGTCGAACAGGACGATGCGGTACTTGGCCGGGTCGTGGAAACGCCGCATCTTCGGGCTGCAACCGGCGCCGGGGCCGCCATGCAGCAGCACCACCGGCTTGCCGTCGGGGTTGCCGCACTGTTCGTAATACAGGGTATGGCGGTCGTCGACCTGGATCGTGCCGGTGTCGAAGGGTTCGATCTCGGGATAGAGCGTGCGCATCGCAGGCCTCGCATTCGGGATGCGGGAAGTCTAACGGGACCCGGCCGCGATGGCGTGACCGGATCGGGCGTCGGCGAGGCGGCTCTCAGGCGTTGGGCTTGCGCGCCAGGCTGACGCGGTCGCGGTCTTCGAGGTCGCGTTCGGTGACGGCATCGACCAGGCCGGCCTGGGTCAACAAGGCGCGCACCGCCGCGCCCTGCTCCCAGCCGTGTTCGATCAACAGCCAGCCGCCCGGGTGCAGATGCGCCGGCGCATCGCGGGCGATGACGCGGATCGCATCCAGCCCGTCGGCGCCGGAAGCCAGCGCGCTGCGCGGCTCGTGACGCAAGTCGCCCTGCTGCAGGTGGGCGTCGTCGTCCTCGATGTATGGCGGGTTGCTCGCGATCAGGTCGAAACGTTCGCCGGCCAAAGGCGCGAACCAGTCGCCGTGGCGGAACTCGACATTGCCCAGTTGCAGCGAGGCCGCGTTGGCGCGAGCGACCTCGAGCGCGTCGGTGCTGAAATCCACCGCGATCACCCGCGCGCGCGGCCGCTCGAACGCCAGGGCCAGAGCGATCGCGCCGCTGCCGGTGCCGAGGTCGGCGATCGTCAGGTCGCGATCTTCGGCAAGCAGTCCCAGGGCCAGTTCGACCAGGCGTTCGGTCTCCGGACGCGGGATCAGCGTCGCCGGCGTCACCGCCAGGTCGAAACGCCAGAAGCCGCGCTGCCCGAGCAGATAAGCCACCGGTTCGCCGGCGAGGCGACGCTCGACCAGGCGGCGGTAACGTTGGGCAACCTCCGCGTCCATCACGTGGTCGTCGTGGGCGAACAGCCAACTGCGCGGCCGCTCCAGCGCATGCGCGAGCAGCAATTCGGCTTCGCCGCGGCCGATCAGCGCCCGTGCCGAACACAGCGCAGCCTCGATACGCTCGGCGCCGGGGTCGTGATGGGGGTCGCTGGGGGAATTCATCGCGGCATCGTACGCGAGGCGATTGCGGATGCGCGCATTCCGATTCGCGAATCCGGTCACACCGCGTGGGTCGCAACGGTCGAATCGCCCTCCTTCGTGATGCCTCGATCACGCGCCGCACGCCGAAAGCACACTTTATTCACGCCGGTTGATCACACCGGTCATTTGCGCCGGTTATTTGCGCCGGAGCCGCGGCTCGATCGCGCCGTCTCCGCGCGAAAGCCTGTTGCGACGCAGCGCGCCCGCGCGAGGCAACGCGCGATGCATCCCGGTTTCATGATTCGCAGACGGCATGCGCAGCGCCTTGATTGAAAGGGAAAAAATCCCGGCCGCGCCGCATTTAAACGTTTTTACCCTTATTTAAATCGATCCAAATGTTGACACGCCGATTTTGGCCCTCCCAATGTGGCCGCGTCGCCGCCATCGGCGACAGGGAGCGCGTCGTGGCGATGGAGCGCAATCGCTCGCCATCGCAAACCGCGCGCATCGACGCCATCGCGTCACGCCGTGACGCTCATTGCAGGGGAACGTTCCATGCCGAAGTCGAACCAGCACCTACCGACCCGCCTCCACTCCATCGACGCCACGGCCCGAACGTTCTCGCGTGCGCTGCCGGCCTTTATCGCGCTGGCGTTGGCCGCCATCGCGCCGACCGCGGCCGCCGCCGAGTCGGCGATCTTCGGCGGCGGCCCGTTCTATTCCGGCGGCCAGACCGTCATCAACGACCTGCGCAATTCCGGCTTCACCACGGTGTTTCTGTGGAGCGTCCATATCGAGGCCAATGGCGACCTGGTCTATAACGACATCCCGATCGTCAAGAACGGCGCGTATATGGGCGCCGACGCCGACTGGCCGGCACGGTTGGCTTCGTTGAAGACCGCGCCGACTTCGGTCAAGCGCGTGGAAGTTTCGATCGGCGCCTGGGGCGTGCCCGACTTCGAACGCATGGCCAACCTGGCCAACGGCACCGCCGCCGGCTGCGGCACCACCATCGTCTGCGGCACCGGCAGCACCAGCATCCTTTACCGCAACTTCCAGGCGCTGAAGACCGCCACCGACGCCGACGCGGTCAACTTCGACGACGAAAGCCACTACAACGTCGCCGACACCACCAAGTTCGGCCAGATGCTGGTCGGGCTCGGCTACAAGATCACCTTCGCGCCCTACACCAACACCAGCTTCTGGCGAGGCGTGAAGGACAACCTCGGCAGCTCGGTCGACCGTATCTACCTGCAAGTCTACGACGGCGGCGCCGGCAACGACCCGGCGAGCTGGAACACCGCGATGGGCATGACCGTCATGCCCGGCCTGTGGACCAAGCACGGCACCGGCTGCACCGCCGGCGACAGCCCGACGCAGGTGCAGACCCGCATGGCCGGCTGGAAGACCAGCGCCGGCATCAGCGGCGGCTTCCTGTGGCTGTACGACGACATCCAGAAGTGCTGGGCGCAGGGTACGACCGCGCAATACGCCGCCGCGATCAACAACGCCGTCAGCGGCAATACCGCACCGGTGGCGAACTTCGGCGTCAGCATCAGCGGCCTGACCGCGAACTTCAGCGATTCCTCCAGCGACGCCGACGGCACGATCGCCTCGCGCAGTTGGAACTTCGGCGACGGCGGCACCTCGACCGCTACCAACCCGAGCCGCACCTACGCCAGCGCCGGCAATTACACCGTCAGCCTGACCGTGACCGACAACGGCGGAGCGACCCACACCAAGACCCAGACCGTCTCGGTCGGCAGCGGCAACGTCAACCTTGCGCTCAACAAACCCGCAACCGGTTCGAGCGCGTGCAACAGCAACGAAGGCCCGGCCAAGGCCGTCAACGGCAGCGTGTCCGGCGGCAACACCGACAAGTTCTGTTCGCTGGCCTCTTCCGCCTGGTTGCAGGTCGACCTGGGCTCGGCGCAGACGGTCAGCAGTTTCGTGGTCAAGCACGCCGGCGCCGGTGGCGAATCCACCTCCTGGAACACCAAGGCCTTCACCATCCAGACCTCGACCAACGCCACGTCGTGGAGCACCCCGGTCACGGTGACCGCGAATACCGCCAGCACCTCGACCCATTCGATCAGCGCGACCTCGGCCCGATACATCAAGCTCAACATCGGCACCCCGACCCAGAACGGCGATCCGGCGACGCGGATCTATGAGTTCGAGGTGCGTTGAGGTTGGGCATTAGCGCCGGCAAGCGGCCGGCATGGCGGGCAGCTACGGTGGCACGGTAGTTTGCCGGGCAAACGGTAGTACGGCGTAGCCGCAAGCGGCGCGGTCGCGGCTTGCGCCGCTCCTACTCAAGAGCCGTGTCACCGTTGCAGTTGCTGTTGCTGTTGCCGTGCGTCGCCGCGCACTAGCGAAGGCAATCGAAGACCCGGAGGGCGGCGCGCAGGGATGCGCGCCGT
>NZ_JMTZ01000140.1 GCF_000731095.1 Lysobacter antibioticus
TTCTTTTGGGCTTAGCAAAAGAAAGTAACCCGGCCGCGTTAGCGGACGGAAGCTTTAGATGTTGACGTTGCTTCATCGCTCTGCAGCAAGGTACGCAACAACTGCGAGCTGCGCGGTCGCGACTTGCGTCACTCCTACTCTTGAGGCAGCGACCACTACGCCTCAACCTCGCGCCGCTTCCGGCTGGAGTCCAGGATAGGAGCAACGCAAGCGGCAACCGCAGTACTTCAATCTTGCGACGCACCGATCCCGCAAGATCAAACTCAAACGCGCGTTACGACGTCCGAATCCGCATCGGCTGCCAACGCCAATAGGTGAAAACGCGCCACAGCCATTCGACCGGGCCGAAACGGTAATGCCGCAGCCACGCCGCACTGAGCATCATCTGCAATGCGAACACGACGAAGGCCGCGGCGATCAGCGCCGCCAGCGGTACCTGCCCCCACAACCCAAAGCCATAGCCGTAGAACGCCAAGGTGCCGATCAGCGATTGGGCGAGGTAGTTGCTCAAGGCCATGCGCCCGGCCGGCGCGAAGCGCAGCGGCCAGCGCGCGCCGCCGTGCACCACCAACACGACCCAGGCGATCAGGGCCAGGGCCAGCGGCAAGGCGCCGAGCATGTGCAAGGTGCTCGCCGCGACGGCGGCGGCGCTGACCGGGGTGAACGTGGGCGAGCTGTCGATGAGCAAGCTCAAACCGGTGATGGCCACGCCGGCCGGCAAGCCGTAAGCCATCATCGACTTCAGACGGTGACGATGCGCGCCCGGATCGGCGAGCGCTCCGCTGCGCACGAACCAGGCGCCGATCAGGAACAGGCCCAGCACCATCGGCACCATGCTGAACCAGCCCGACATGGCTCCGTCGACGAAGAAGGCCAGGCGCTGCGCCGTCGCTTGCGCGTAATCGCCGTGCGCATAGGCAGCGATTTCGGCGGCGCGCGCGGCACGGTCGGCGGCCATATCGGCGGGCGTCGACTGCGCCACGCCGGGGATCGCCAGCAGCGCGGCGATCATCAGGAAGAAACCGAGCACGCTCAGGTACAGGCTCAGACCGATCCGCCACAAGGCGCCCGGCGACAGCGAACGCATCGCGAACAGCGCGAATGCCGCCAGCGCGTAGGTGACCAGGATGTCGCCGGCCCAGATCAGCCAGGCATGGATCAGGCCGACGATCAACAGACCGACGCTGCGGCGCAGGTACAGCGGGCGGAAATCGCGCCCGGCCAGGCGCGAGCGTTCGGACATGACCGCGAAGCCCATCCCGAACAGCAGCGAGAACAAGGTCCAGAACTTGCTGCGTATCAGCACGTAGACGAAGGCCGAAGCAGCGTGATCGAGCCCCCGCAGGTGCGTATCGATGCCGTCGGAAATATCCGCCAGCGGCCGGGTGAACATCTCGGCGTTGCTGAGGAAGATCCCGAGCAGGGCCAGACCGCGCAGCGCGTCGAGTGCGGGCAGGCGTTCGTGGACGGGAATGGGGGCCAAGCCGGAGGCCGCGGCGCTTGCGCTCATGCTCTCGCTGTCGTCGGTAGGGGCCGTGGCGCTACGGCGCTTGCGGCGGAGTGGCCTGCAACCGGACCCGCCACTGCCGCGATTCTACGGCCGCCTGCCGGATCGCGACCGCATCCTGCGGCGGCCCAAAAAGAAACGGCCCGCGCAGGCGGGCCGTCGCTCATCGAAGGGGCGCCGCGCTCAGTGCGCGTGGCCGCCGTCGCCGTGCACGTGGCCGTGCTCGATCTCTTCCTTGCTGGCTTCGCGCACTTCGACGATCTCGATGGCGAAGTGCAGGTCCTTGCCGGCCATCGGGTGGTTCAGGTCGACATCGACCACGCTCATGCCGACCTTGAGGATCGTCACCGCGCGCGGGCCGAAGCTGGTCGGCAGCACGGCCTGCATGCCCGGGAACAGCTTGGCGTCCTTGAAGTACTTCTTCGGCACGCGCTGGGTCAGGCCTTCCTGATGCGCGCCGTAGGCTTCGGCGGCGACCACGTCGACTTCGAACTTGTCGCCGGCTTCGCGGCCGTCCATCGCCTTTTCCAGGCCCGGGATGATGTTGTTGTGGCCGATCAGGATCGCCAGCGCGTCGCGGCCTTCCGAGGTCTCGAGCGGCTCGCTGCCCTGCTCGGAGACGGTGTAGTGGAAACGGACGACGCGATCTTTCTCGATTTTCATTGCAGGACCCGACTGGAGACCGCCATCGGGCGATCAGGAAAGGAAACGGCGGCTCGTCTTTGAGCGGGCCGCCACAAAACGACAGGTGGACTGTCTTGTCGTCTCGGCGCTTAGCCGCCAAGCTATCGGCCGTGACGAAGGCCGCGCATTATCCCGGCAACACCGCTCCCGCGCCAGCGCGGGTGCGCAAGCCGTGGCCGGCGCTCGCCGTGGCAGTGGCCCTGTGCGCCCTGCTCAGCGCCTGCGGCGGCGGTCGCGAGGTCGTCCGCCGCCCGCCCCCGCCCAAGCCCGTCCGCGAATGGCCCCGGACCGAGCCGGAGAACCCCGGCGCCGCCAATGCCGTCCTGATGCGGGCGATCAGCCTGGTCGGCACGCCTTATCGCTATGGCGGCAACACCCCCGACAGCGGCTTCGACTGCAGCGGCCTGGTCAACTACGTCTATCGGGACATGCTGGCCTTGAGCCTGCCTCGGACCTCGCGCGACCTGGCGTCCTACCAGGGGCCCAGGATCGAGCCGATGCGCCTGGCGGCCGGCGACCTGGTCTTCTTCGGCAGCAAGGGCAACGTCTCCCACGTCGGCATCTACGTCGGCGAGGGCCGCTTCGTGCACGCCCCGAGCACCGGCGGCACGGTCCGCCTGGATCACCTCGACGGCCCTTACTGGGTCAGCCATTACAGCGGCGCGAAGCGGGTTCTCAGGAAGTAACAAGACTTTCATGAATGCGCGATTGGGCATTGCGCTGATGAAAATTGTGAATCAAATCACAGCCTTGTTAACGACCTGCTAACGAAATTTGAACCTATGTCTCCCACATGACGGGCATCATCCCCCATCGGTGACGACTTCGTGATTAATACGTGACGACCCAATTGACTCGCCACGGCCGCCTGGCTGCCACCCCCCAAGCACCTTGCGCCACCGCTCGCACGACTACCGTCGTCCGGGCCAGCCAACGAATCCTGCTGACCGCCGCACTCGCGGTCTGCGCCCTGCCCGCCTTCGCCCAGCAGTCCTCTGCGCTGGGTTCCAGCCTCGGCAGTTCCCTCCCGGGCGGCACCTCGCTGCGCAACGACTCGGCCGACGCGCCGGAGCCGACCGCCAGCAACATGCTGCCGGAGGCCATGACCCTGTCCGATCGCGCCCTGCTCCTGGCGACCGACCTGAACCGCCTGCTGGGCCCGAACGTGAATCTCGGCAAGGCCGACATCCCGGTCGCCGAGCAGAGCCGCATCAAGAGCATGCTGCAGCGCGCCCTGGGCCTGCTGGGCACCCCCTACCGTTGGGGCGGCAGCTCCCCGGATCAGGGCTTCGACTGCAGCGGCCTGGTCGGCTACGTGTTCCGCAACGCCCTGGGCATCGAACTGCCGCGCGTCTCGCGCGAGATGGCCAAGACCGGCGCGGTGATCGACCGCGATGCGATGACCGAAGGCGACCTGGTCTTCTTCGGCCGCCGCGGCCGCGTCGACCACGTCGGCATCTATCTCGGCGAGGGCCGCTTCGTGCACGCCCCGCGCACCGGCAAGGACGTGACCGTCTCCAGCCTGGACACCGGTTACTGGAGCGGCAAGTTCATGGAAGCCCGTCGCGTCGACGGCATCTGAGCGCCCGCTTCCCGATCGAGATTCGCAGGCCGCCTTCGGGCGGCCTGTTTCGTTGTGGAGTGGCGAATCCCTTTTGGGCTGCAACACCGTCCCTGTAGGAGCGGCGTGAGCCGCGACCGCGGGACGCGCAGAGTCCGCAACGCCGAAGTCGTTCGCCGAAGCGGCGTGCTGACGCAGGGTAGGAGCGGCGCGAGCCGCGACCACAGGACGCGCAGAGTTCGCAACGCCTCCGTCGTTGATAGGAGGCGTGAGCTGTCGCGAGGGTAGGAGCGGCGCGAGCCGCGACCGCGTTGTGGCGGTATTGCGGCGCCTGGCTCAAGCAAGCTCTAGATCTAGATCTAGATCAAACGCCAAAAGCTTCCGCCACTAAAGCGGCGGGTTACTTTCTTT
>NZ_JMTZ01000141.1 GCF_000731095.1 Lysobacter antibioticus
AAAAACGGCGCGCATCCCTGCGCGCCGCCCTCCGGGTCTTCGATTGCCTTCGCTAGCTCGCCGCGACGCACAGCAACAGCAACAGCAGAATCTTTACGGCAACGGCAAATCCCCCCTGCCCCCCTTTTTCAAAGGGGGGAGCAGCAGCGAGGCGCGCAACCAGTAGACGCAAGCCGATCCCTCATTCCTCACCCGTCCGCCCCAACAACAGCGCCACCGCCGCCGCATCGAACGGCCAATCCAACTCCACCCCACCCGCCTCATCCCGCAATACCGGCACCCGCATCCCGTACAGCGCCTCCAGGCCCTCGTCCTCGTCGATGAAGACGCTCTCGAACTCGGGCGCGCGCGCCTGCGCCAGCACCTCCAGCGCGAGATCGCACAGGTGGCAGTCGTCGCGCTGGAACAGGGTCAGGGCGGGAGCGGTCGTGATCACGGCAATGCGGCGCAGTATGGCGTCGGGAACAGGTCGACCTGCGTAGAATAAGCGGCTCCGCGCCTCCCGCGGCATCGCGGTCCGGATGCCGGCGGCGCGCGGTCCGCCAGCATCGTCCGACTTCTTCCTTCGTTGGAGCAGCAAGCCCGTGGCAGTCAGCAGTTTCGACCTGTTCAAGATCGGCATCGGCCCGAGCTCGTCCCACACCGTCGGCCCGATGCGCGCCGCCGCGCGCTTCATCGAGCGCTGGCTCATCGAAGGCTGCAACAGCGAAGCCGAAGGCGCCGACCTCGCCCGCACCGCACGCGTGCGCGCCGAAGTGTTCGGCTCGCTCGCGCTGACCGGCCGCGGCCACGGCACCGACAAGGCCGTGCTGATGGGGCTGGAAGGCCATTGGCCGAACCAGATCGATCCCGACATCATCCCGGCCGCGCTCGAACGCATCCGCAGTACCAAGCGCATCCGTTTGTTCGGCCGCCACGAGATCGGCTTCGACGAGAAGCACGATCTGATCATGAACAAGCGCCAGAAGCTGCCGTTCCACACCAACGGCATGCGCTTCACCGCCTACGACGCGGCCGGCGAAGTCATCGCCACGCGCGACTACTACTCGGTCGGCGGCGGCTTCGTGGTCAACCAGGACGAAGCGGCCGAAGACCGCATCGTTGCCGACACCACCGATCAACCCTATCCCTTCCATTCCGGCGACGAGCTGTTGGCGCAGGCGCAACGCAGCGGCCTCAGCATCGCCGAGATGATGATGGCCAACGAGCGGGTCTGGCGCAGCACCGAAGAAATCAACGACGGCCTCGACGCGATCTGGAACGCGATGCAGTCCTGCGTCGCGCGCGGCATCCGCGAAACCGGCACCCTGCCCGGCGGCCTGCACGTTTCGCGCCGCGCGCCGGCCTTGTTCGACGAACTGTCGAGCAAGCCCGAAGCGGCGATGCGCGATCCGCTGACCGTGCTCGACTGGGTCAACCTGTATGCACTCGCGGTCAACGAAGAGAACGCCGCCGGCGGGCGCGTCGTCACCGCGCCGACCAACGGCGCCGCCGGCATCATTCCCTCGGTGCTGCACTACTACGACCGCTTTTGCCCCGGGGCCAACCTGCAGGGCGTGCGCAACTTCCTGCTGACCGCGGCCGCGGTCGGCATCCTGTACAAGGAAAACGCCTCGATCAGCGGCGCCGAAGTCGGCTGCCAGGGCGAGGTCGGCGTGGCTTGTTCGATGGCCGCGGCGGGTTTGGTCGGCGCCCTCGGCGGCACCCCGAGCCAGATCGAGAACGCGGCCGAAATCGGCATGGAGCACAACCTCGGCCTGACCTGCGACCCGATCGGCGGCCTGGTGCAGATTCCCTGCATCGAACGCAACGCGATGGGCGCGGTCAAGGCGATCAACGCCTACCGCATGGCCATGCGCGGCGACGGCAAGCACAAGGTCAGCCTCGACAAGGTCATCAAGACCATGCGCGACACCGGCCGCGACATGCAGGACAAGTACAAGGAAACCTCACGCGGCGGCCTGGCGGTCAACGTCATCGAGTGCTGAGGCCGGGATGAGCGCGATGCGCTGCATCGTGCTGCCCGGCATGGACGGCACTGGCGAACTGCTGTCGGATTTCGTCGCGGCGATGGCGCCGGCCTTCGACACCGAGGTCGTCGCCTACCCGCGCGACCGCATCCTGGGTTACGAGGAACTGGTCGAATTGGTGCGGCCGCGAATGCCGGCCGACGAACCCTATCTGTTGATCGGCGAGTCGTTCTCCGGCCCCATCGCGATCCGCCTCGCCGCATCGAAGCCGCCGCGGCTCGCCGGCCTGGTGTTGTGCGCATCGTTCGCCCGCGCGCCGCGGCCGCCGGGCTCGCCCTTGAACGCCGCAACGCTGGCGCGGCTCGCCGGGCTGCTGCCGTTGGCCCGCATGCCGACGCGCTGGGTCGCCGCAACCATGCTCGGCCGCTGGTCCTCGCCGCAATGGCGCGCGCGCCTGGGCCCGCTGCTGGCATCGCTCGATCCGGCAGTGATGCGCCATCGCCTGCGCGAAGGCGGCGCGGTCGACGTCACAGCGGCCCTGGCCGAGATCGCCTGCCCGCTGCTGTACCTGCGCGCCCGTCACGACCGCCTGGTGTCTCGCGACAGCTGGCGGCGCGTCGCCGAGGCCCGGCCGGACGCGCACGGCATCGAGATCGACGCGCCGCATTTCCTGCTGCAGGCCCGCGCGCGCGCTGCGGCGGCGGCCATACGCGCCTGGCGCGACGAGTTCGCGAGCGCAGGCGGCGACTGAGCCCCGGCCCGCAACGGCGCGGCCGGCCTCGCAAGGCAGTTCGGCGGCGTGGAAGCGCGGCGAGTACCTGGTCGAAACGCTCGGCCATTGCGGCGAATGCCACAGCCCGCGCGGTTGGCTCGGCCAGGTCGACCGCGACCGCCCATTGACCGGCAACGACGAGCTCGGTCGCCTTGCCGCGCCCGACCTCACCCCAACCGGTCTGGCGGCGCGAGGCTGGGACCGCGCGAGCCTGCGCGCTTATCTCGCCACGGGCACCGCAGTGCCAGCGGTGGCCTCGGACGAAATGCTCAAGGTCGTGAACCTGTCGACCACCCGGCTCGACGGCAAGGACCTCGGTGCCATCGCGACCTATCTCACCGGCGATTCGCCCCGCCCGGCCACGACGCTTGCGCATCCGGCCGTCGCAGCCGCCGCCTCGCCTGCGCAGGATCGTTATTTCGCCTTATGCGCCGGTTGCCACGGCCGCGGCGGCCACCGGCCCTGCGCGGCAACAGCAGCCTCCGCGATGCGAATCCGCACAACCTGATCGCCGCCATCCTCGACGGTTTGCCCGAGCACGACCTCCCGGGCTCGGAACGCATGCAGGACATGCCGGGCTTCGGTCAGCAACTCGACGACGCCCAGGTCGCCGAACTCGCGAACTGGCTGCGCGCCCGCTACGGCGGCCGCGACGAGCCGGTGCTCGCTGATCGCGTACACGCGCTGCGTTCGGCAACGCCGGAGTCGGAGCATCGTTGAGCCCGGCCGGCGCTCAAGCCGCCGGCGCTCGCGAACGCGCCGGCCTCAGTCGTCGTAGGCCTGGGTCGACGGCGTTTCCACGATGCGCGGATCGTCGGGGCGGGTGGCGTAGTCGCGCGGGCTGACCAGCTTCATCGCGCAGTCCGCCAGGTCGCCTTCGATCAGGATCGCGGCGCCCCGCAATTGCACGTGCACGGCCTGCTTCGAACGCCGGCCATCGCGAGTGAAGTAGGTCGCGCGATGGCCGCGCAGCACCACCGCGTTGGCGCCTTTCTCCTGCGCCACCTCGGCGAGACGGTTGAAGGCCAGCCGGTAACTCACCGGCGTCGGCATACGGTCGATCGTGCCCTCGCTGACCCGGCTGCCGGCTTCGATCTCGACCGTATCCAGCTTTCGATGGGGACAGCTCGGCGCTTCGACGATCACCGGCGGCGTCGCCAAGGCCGGCATCGCCCCCATCAAACCGCATAACGCCACAGCGCCCAACACTCGCAGATCCATGCTCGTCCCCTGGTGGCCGGCCGTGCGCCGGAAGCCTCGGACTATAGGGGCAAGCGGCGCGGCGATTTGTAACAGATCTCGATGCTGTCGCCCGGGCGTCGGCTTGGCCGATCACCGCCGTGGGGACGCGGCTTGGATTTTCCCCTTCAAGGAGAAGCGCCGGTGCGCAAACCCATCCTCGCCGCATTGCCGGCGCTGCTCGCGCTGTCGTCGGGCGCTGCCGAACCGGCGGCGCCCCTCGTTCGGCCTGAAACCCGAAGGCTTCGGCTATCCGCGATCAATCGCGATCTCGCCTCGGCCGAACTCAAGCCGAAACATCGCACACTCGACCTTGATCGAATTCGACGAACTCGACCGTTCGCCGCAAGTCGAAGCGCCCGAGCGCTTCAATCGCCGCCGCCTCGAAGCGCTCGGCGCGCCTCGTGGTCGCAGCTTGTGACCGAAGTAAATCCAATCGGACCCCGCTCCTACCCCCAAGCCGTCGCAGCCGTACGATTACCGTCGCCGTCGCCGTCGCTGTTGCTGTTGCTGTTGCTGTTGCTGTGCGCAGCTTCGCACTAGCGAAGGCAATCGAAGACCCGGAGGGCGGCCTGCATGGATGCAGGCCGTTTTTCATCGGGACAGGGACGTCCCGTATGTAAGGGAATCCAGACGGACTTTTGTTGCTTATGACAAAAGAAAGTAACCCGCCGCTTCAGCGGCGGAAGCTTTTGGCGTTTGATCTTGGTCATGCTTGAGAGAAACGCAGCAAACCCGAAACAACGCGGTCGCGGCTTGTGACCGAAGGAAATCCAGCAGGACGCCGCTCCTACCCGACAAGCTGCGACCGCCATCGGCGCGACATTGACAAGTCGCGAACACGCGTCGCCGGCACCGCCCCTCATCGACGCCCGCGGCATCGCCGCCATCTCGCGCACTCCCGATGCTGCACCGCGCCATAGCACTCGACTGTCGCCGGCAATGACTTGCGATGGGCATTAATGTCTTTGAGACATCCCTCTATGTCACTGTTTTTCAAGATCAACAAGTTTCGTTTCGCGCTGCGACGCAGCAAATTCCTTTGCATTCGGCGAACGTTGTCATGGCGTTCTGTGAACCAGAGCGCAAAGGCTTGAATGACGAGTTGACAACGTTGTCACACGAGCCCAGTTTGCCCACCAGCGAGCAGGCGCCCGTCCGGGCGTACCCAACGCAGCGTCATCGCAGGGAGGATGCCGAGGGATCGCGGCCCAGCCGCACAGCGACACCGCGTACGACCGGCCTATCGCACCGGTCGCGCCGCCACGGCGGCAGTACGCCGCAGGACCGCAGCACAGCACACGACGGCGCGAGCGCCGATCACTCGAGGAGGCACGAGCCTCCCATGCAGGACGGAAGGCCACGGCCTTTTTTCAAACACGGCGGGGAACTGCCGCTGGCCGGTCATGGCCGGCACTGTCTTGACTATGCACGGGAGAGAGGAAGCATCATGAGACACGCACGGTCCGCCAACCTGCTGTTGCTGTCCGCCATGTTCGCCGCGTCGTCGCTATCGACGGCGTATGCGCAGGGCGCGTCCTGCACCGGGGTTCCTGCCTGGAACCCCTCCACGATCTACAACGCCGGCGACAAGCTGACGTACCAGAACCATCTCTATCAAGCCGCCACGCAGATCTGGAACACGCCGCCGACGCATTGTCCGAGCTGCGGCTGGTACGTCGACCTGGGCGTCTGCGGCACCGGCCCCGGCAATCAGTCGCCGACCGTTTCGCTGACCGCGCCGAGCAACGGCGCCAACTACAACGCCGGCGCCAACATCGCCGTCAGCGCCAACGCCGCCGACAGCGACGGCAGCATCGCCAGCGTCGAGTTCTTCCGCGGCACCGCTTCGCTCGGCGTCGATACCAGCTCGCCCTACGGCGTGAGCTGGAACAACGCGACCGCCGGCAACCACAGCTTCACTGCAGTGGCCAAGGACAACCAGAACGCGACCACTACTTCGTCCGCGGTCAGCATCACCGTCGGCGCCGGCCCCACCGACACCACGCCGCCGAGCGTGCCGAGTGGGCTGTCCTCGCCGTCGCAGACCTCCAGCAGCATCTCGCTGGCCTGGAACGCATCGACCGACAACGCCGGCGGCAGCGGCGTGGCCGGCTACGACGTCTACCGCAACGGCAGCCTGGTCGGCTCGCCGAGCGGCAACAGCTATGTCAGCAGCGGCCTGGCCGCCAGCACCAGCTACAGCTTCACCGTGCGTGCGCGCGACAACGCCAGCAACGCCTCGGCGCAGAGCGCATCGTTCAGCGCGACCACCAAGCCGACCGGTCCGGGCGGCAACAAGAAGGTGATCGGCTACTTCGTCCAGTGGGGCATCTACGGCCGCGGCTACCGGGTCAAGAATATCGACACCAGCGGTTCGGCGGCGAAGATGACCCACATCAACTACGCCTTCGGCAACGTCCGCAACAACCGCTGCGAAGTCGGCCTGACCGTGCCTTCCGATCCGAACACCGGCGTCGGCGGCGACGCCTTCGCCGACTACACCAAGTCCTTCCCGGCCGGCGAAAGCGTCAGCGGCGTCGGCGACACCTGGGACCAGAAGCTGCGCGGCAACTGGAACCAGCTCAAGCAGCTCAAGGCCAAGCACCCGAATCTCAAGGTGCTGATTTCGCTCGGCGGCTGGACCTGGTCGCGCGGCTTCTCCAGCGCGGCGCGTCCGGAGAACCGCCAGGCCTTCGTGGCTTCGTGCGTCGACGCCTACATCAAGGGCAACCTGCCGGTCACCGACAGCGCGGGCGGCCCGGGTGCGGCGGCCGGCGTGTTCGACGGCATCGACATCGATTGGGAATACCCGGTCGCCTGCGGCATTTCCTGCGGCGCGCCGGAGGACAAGGCCAACTTCAACGCTCTGATGGCCGAGTTCCGCAAGCAGCTCGATGCGGTGCGTCCGGGCCTGTTGCTGACCGTCGCCGTGGGCGCCGGCATCGACAAGATCCGCGTCACCGACCCGGCCGCGTATCACCAGTACCTCGACTTCATCAACGTGATGACCTACGACTTCCACGGCGCGTGGGATCCGAAGACCAACCATCACTCGGCCCTGTTCGCCTCGCCGAACGATCCTTCGACCGGCGACCAGAAGTTCTACAACTCCAACGACGCCATCGAAGCCTTCCTGTCGCGCGGCGTGCCGGCCTCCAAGCTCAACCTCGGCATCGGCTTCTACGGCCGCGGCTGGACCAACGTGCCCAACGTCAATAACGGCCTGTACCAGAGCGGCACCGCGGCACCGGGCACCTACGAAGCCGGCATCGAGGACTACAAGGTCCTCAAGAACCTCGCCGGCACCGTCCACACCGACGCCAACGCCACTGCGAGCTGGAAGTACAACGGCACCACGTTCTGGAGCTACGACACCCCGGCCGTGATCGGCCAGAAGATGACCTACGTGAAGGCGCAGAACCTCGGCGGCGCATTCTTCTGGGAGTTCAGCGGCGACGACGCCCAGGGCAGCCTGGCCACCGCGGTCAGCGACGGTCTGAAGTAAGGCGGCCTGAAGTAAGACGGCATGAGGTAATCCGCACCCGGCAATGCCCTCTCCCCTCGCGGGAGAGGGCTTGCGGATGAGGACATCGAATCGCGCTTCCCACCGCAGGTGGATGCCGCAACCGTTCTACGCGACACGTTCTACGAAGGCACGCCGCTTGGCGCGTCCTCGGTACAGTTTTGCAAAGCCGCGGCGAGCGATACGTCGCGGTGATATGCAACGGAGCGCCGATCATCCCCCCGATCGGCGCTCCGATTTCGTTTTTGGGGGGCGCAGTCCACCGCCCCCTTGTAGGAGCGGCGTGAGCCGCGACCGCGGGATGTGCAGAGGCTGCGCCGCTGCCCTTATTCATCGAGGCCGCAGACTGTCGCGAGGGTAGGAGCGACGCGAGTCGCGACCGCGTCGCGGCGATTGCTGCGTGTCTTACCGCAGAGCGATGTAGCAACTTCAAGAGCAGAGCTTCCGTCCGCTGACGCGGCCGGGTTACTTTCTTTTGCTAAGCCC
>NZ_JMTZ01000142.1 GCF_000731095.1 Lysobacter antibioticus
CCGCACGTCCTGTGCGGCGCCCTCCGGGTCTACGGTTGCATCGCTAGTTCGGAACTACGCCAAGCTCATCAAAGCAACAGCAACAGCAACAGCCACAGCAAGACTAGAGCCGAGACTAAAAATCGGAGCGAACTGCCAGCCCCGCCCCCTACAGAAACGACACGTCCACAACCTCAAACCGCCACCCCATCACTACACCTCCCTCACCCACCCAGCGCACAATCCCCCTCATGACCGACCCGCGCAGCGCCCAAGCCGATGCCCTCATGGGCGAACTGCAACGCCAGGGCGCCGGGCGGCTGACGATCTTCCTCGGCGCCGCGCCCGGGGTCGGCAAGACCTACGCCATGCTCGGGCGGGCACGCGAGTTGCAACGGCGCGGGGTCGATGTGGTCGTGGCCATCGTCGAAACCCACGGACGCGCCGAAACCGGCGCGCTGGTCGAAGGGCTCGACGTGTTGCCGCGCAAGCGCCTGGACTATCAGGGGCGTGCGCTCGATGAGATGGACCTCGACGCCGTGCTCGCGCGCAAGCCCACGGTCGCGCTGGTCGACGAGCTCGCCCACCGCAATGCCCCGGGCAGCCGCCACGAGCGGCGCTGGCAGGACGTGCTGGAACTGCTCGACGCCGGCATCGACGTCTACACGACGATCAACATCCAGCACCTGGAAAGCCTCAACGACGTCATCCACCGCATCACCGGCGTACGGGTCAGCGAGACCGTCCCGGATGCGCTGTTCGACCGCCTGCGCGACATCGTCCTGGTCGATCTGCCGCCGCGCGAGCTGATCGAGCGCTTGCAGCAGGGCAAGGTCTACGTGCCCGAGCAGGCCGCGCACGCCTTGCAGGCGTTCTTCTCGCCGTCGAACCTGACGGCCTTGCGCGAACTGGCGATGCAGACCGCCGCCGATCGCGTCGACAGCGATCTGCGCGAGGCCCAGACCGCGCGCGGCCTGCCCGGGGTGCCGCTGCGGCGGGCGGTGATGGTGGCGATCGACGGCCTCGGCCAGTCGGAGTACCTGGTGCGTGTCGCGCGGCGCCTGGCCGAACGCCGCGATGCGCCCTGGCTGGTCGTCACCGTGCAGACCGGCGCCTCGCCCGACGAAGCGCGCCAGGGCGAACTCGACCGCGCCTTCGCCCTGGCGCGGCGGCTCGGCGGCGACACCGCGGTGTTGCACGGCAACAGCATCGTCGACGCCCTGCTCGACCACGGCGAACGCGCCGGCGTGTCGACCATCGTGCTCGGCCGTACCCGCGAGCGCCCGCTCGCACGCATGGTCAACCGCACCCTGACCCAGCAACTGATCCAGCGCGGCGCGCATTACGAACTGACCATCGTCAGCACGCCGGAGGCGCGCGCCCGCGCCCGCCGTTCGTTGCGCCAGAGCAGCACCTTGCTGCGCAGCCTGCTGACCCGCAGCGACGCCGGGCTGGCCGTGGTCGCCGCGACCGTGGCCACGGCGCTGGCCTGGGTCGCCGAGCGCTGGATCGGGCTCGGCGATCTGTCGCTGATCTTCATCGTCGCCGTGGTCGTGGTCGCCGCGCGCACCCGCATGACCGCGGCGGTGATCGCCTCGGTCCTGTGTTTCCTCGCCTACAACTTCTTCTTCATCGAACCGCGCTTCACCTTGCTGATCGGCGCGCGCCAGGGCGTGGCGACGGTGCTGCTGTTCCTCGCCGCGGCGCTGGTCGCCGGGCGCCTGGCCTCGAAGCTGCGCATGCAGGTGCTGGCGCTGCGCGCGTCCAACGCGCACGCCACCGAGCTGCAAACCCTCGGCCGCGAACTCGCTACCGCGGCCGACGCCGGCCAGGTCGTGCGCGCCGGCCGCGACGCGCTCAGGCGTTCGCTCGGCGTCGAGGCGTTCATTTACATCGGCACGGCGCCGCTGCGCGGCGAATCGCTGCCGGAGATGGGCGACAAGGACCGCGCCGCCGCCGACTGGAGCCTCAAGCATCGCCAATCCGCCGGGCGCTACACCGACACCCTGGCCGGCTC
Organism: Lysobacter antibioticus; assembly: GCF_000731095.1. Classification (GTDB taxonomy): domain Bacteria; phylum Pseudomonadota; class Gammaproteobacteria; order Xanthomonadales; family Xanthomonadaceae; genus Lysobacter; species Lysobacter antibioticus_B. The sequence goes on from NZ_JMTZ01000142.1 coordinate 1,997, forward strand.
GGACTGGTGGCTGCTGCCGCTCAAGGGCGACGGCGCCGCCGACGCGCCAGCCGCAGGCGTGATCGGGCTGCGCTTTCCTCCGTCGCTGACGCGGCTCGGGCCCGAGCAACGGCGCCTGGCCGAAGCGATGACCGACGACGTTGCCCAAGCGGTGCTGCGCACCCGCCTGGTCGCCGACCTCGAGGACTCGCGTGTCAGCGGCGAGACCGAACGCCTGCGCTCGGCCTTGTTGTCTTCGGTCTCGCACGACCTGCGCTCGCCGTTGGCCTCGATCATCGGCGCCGCCAGCAGCCTGGACAGCTATGCCGAGGCGATGCCGCGCGAAGACCGCCACAGCCTGCTCGAAACCATCCGCATCGAAGGCGAACGCCTGGACCGCTACATCCAGAACTTGCTCGACATGACCCGGCTCGGCCACGGCGGGCTGGCGCTCAACCGCGACTGGATCGGCGTCGACGAATTGATCGGCTCGGCGGTGACGCGCCTGCAGCGCTACGAGCCGCATGCGCGCTTCGAGCTGCGCATCGAGCCCGGCCTCGGCCCGATCTGGGTGCATCCGGCCCTGGTCGAGCAGGCGCTGTTCAACGTGATCGAAAACGCTGTGAAGTTCTCGCCGCCGGATGCGGCGGTGACGATCGATGCGCGCCGGGTCGACGGCGAACCCGGTGCGGGTCCGGCGCAAGTGCTGCGCATCGACGTCAGCGACCGCGGCCCCGGCATTCCCGAAGACGAGCGCGCGCGCATCTTCGACATGTTCTACAGCGTCGAACGAGGCGATCGCGGCCGCCAGGGCACCGGGCTCGGCCTGGCCATCTGCCAGGGCATGATCGGCGCCCATGGCGGCAGCGTGGTCGCCCTGCCCGGCCTGGCCGACGAGCAGGGTCGCCGCGGCACCACGATCCGGATTACCCTGCCGCCCATCGAACCCTCCGTGCCCGCCGCCCCATGACCGAGGATCGCGTTCCGCCTTCCGCCATGACGCCTCCGGCACGCGTGCTGGTGATCGACGACGAGCCGCAGATCCGCAAGTTCCTCGACATAGCCCTGCGCGCGCAGGGCTATGCGGTGGAGCTGGCCGACACCGGCGGCGCCGGCTTGGAGGCCCTGGCCACGCGCGGAGCCGACTTGGTCGTGCTCGACCTCGGCCTGCCCGACCGCGACGGCCACGACGTGCTGCGCGAGCTGCGCCAGTGGTCGAGCGTGCCAGTGATCCTGCTCACCGTGCGCGCTGGCGAGACCGAGAAGGTCGCCGCGCTCGACGGCGGCGCCAACGACTACGTGACCAAGCCGTTCGGCGTACAGGAGCTCATGGCGCGCATACGCGCCCTGCTGCGCGCGCACGGCCCGCAAGGCGAGACCCTGCCGGTGTTCGACGACGGCCGCCTGCACATCGACCTGGCCCGCCGCGAGGTGAGCCTGGACGGCGAAACGGTGGTGCTGGCGCGCAAGGAATACGCCCTGCTGGCGATGCTGGTGCAACACGCCGGCCGCGTCGTCACCCAACCGCAGCTGTTGCGCGAGCTGTGGGGGCCGACCCATCAGGAAGACACCCATTACCTGCGCATCCTGGTCGGCAAATTGCGCCACAAACTCGGCGACGACGCCGCGGCGCCGCGCTACATCGCGACCGAACCTGGCGTGGGCCTGCGCTTCATCGAGAAGCGTTGAGCCGGGCAAGCGTCCCCGCCTCTGTGGGAGCGGCGTCGCACGGGGATTTCCTGCGGCCATAAACCATGACATCGACCTCGCGGTTGCGAGGCCGGCTGGTGACGCGGTCGCGGCTCGCGCCGCTCCTACTCCGGTGTCGTCGCCAATACACCTCACCGCCGCGCTCAAAGGGTAGGAGCGGCGCAAGCCGCGACATCGGCCTCGCAGCTCCGACGCCAGCGCGGTGGCGCGGTCGCGGCTTGCGCCGCTCCTACCCAAGAGCAGGCGCCCCGTCAGCCGTTGCCGTTGCCGTTGCCGTTGCCGTTGCCGTTGCCGTGAAGAGCTTGGCGCA
>NZ_JMTZ01000143.1 GCF_000731095.1 Lysobacter antibioticus
ATGAAAAACGGCGCGCATCCCTGCGCGCCGCCCTCCGGGTCTTCGATTGCCTTCGCCAGTGCGAATCGGCGCACGACAACGGCAAAATCTTTACGGCAACGGCAACGGCAACAGCAACGGCAATAGCGGCAACGGCAACGGGCTATGCCGCCTCATATCAGCCTGGAACCGCCACCGCATCGCGCTTGAGAATGAACTCGTGATCGCGCGTATTGCCGACGATGAAATCGTAATGGCCGACATGCTCGAAACCGTACCGGCCATAGAAACGCTGCGCGCCGAAATTCTCCGACCACACGCCGATCCACAGGGTCCGCGGGCCTTCGCGCTGCAGCCATTCGAGCACGGTGTCGAACAGGCGCGCGCCCCAGCCGCCGTTCTGCGCTTCGCGCAACACGTATAAGCGCTTGAGTTCGCCATCGCCCGGAGCCACGTCCGGATGCGGCAGGCCGCACGGTCCCGCCGCGGCATGGCCGACCGCGACGCCGTCGCGTTCGAGCAGGAAGATCGCGTAGTCCGGGTGCGACAGGATCACCGCCTGCTTCTCGACCGAATAGCTGTCGAGCAGGAAACCCTGCAGATCCTCCGGCGGGTACAGATGGCCGAAGGTCTCGACGAAGGTGCGGGTGGCGATATCGGCGACGAGGGGCGCATCGCCGACACCGGCGCGGCGGATGGAAAATTTCGGTGCGGCGTTCGTCATAAGGCCTCGCGGTGTAAGCGGACGGTAACGATGGAGCGGCGACGCGAACGGGCGATCAGGGACTCGCCTTGCGGGGGCGACCCTGAGGGCCGACGACGCCGGCCCTGACCGCCCACGGCGACGCGCGATTCCGCACGCCGCCCGGGCTGGACTCGACCCACCGGGCTCGTCGAGCCCGGCCGTGCACTCCGGTCAGGCCGGGTCTTTCTTCGGACGCACCATCACGTGCACTTCGGCCAGTTGCGCGTCCGGAATCGGCGACGGCGCGCCGGTCATCAGGCACTGTGCGGTGGTGGTCTTCGGGAAAGCGATGACGTCGCGGATCGACTCGGTGCCGCCCATCAGCGCGGCGATGCGGTCGATGCCGAAGGCGATGCCGCCGTGCGGCGGCGCGCCGTACTTGAGCGCGTCGAGCAGGAAGCCGAACTTGGCCTCGGCCTCTTCCGCGCCGATGCCGAGCAGGTCGAACACCGCCGACTGCATCTGCGGGCGGTGGATACGGATCGAACCGCCGCCGATCTCGTTGCCGTTGAGGACCATGTCGTAGCCGCGCGACACCGCGGTCTTGGCGTTCGCGCGCAGGTCGGCGATGTCGTCGACCGCGGGCGCGGTGAAGGGGTGATGCAGGGCGACGTAGCGCTGCGCTTCCTCGTCCCACTCGAACATCGGGAAGTCGGTGACCCACAGCGGCTTCCAGCCGTCGGCGACCAGGCCGAGGTCCTTGCCGAGCTTGAGGCGCAGCGCGCCCATGAAATCGCTGGCGGTCTTGTAGTCGGCCGCGCCGAAGAAGATCGCGTCGCCGCTCTGGGCGCCGCTGACTTCGACGATCTTGGCCAGGGTGGCGTCGTCGAGGAACTTGGCGATCGGCGAGTTGATGCCGTCGCGGCCCTTCGACGCGTCTTCGATCTTCATCCAGGCCAGGCCCTTGGCGCCGTACTTGGCCGCGTGCGCGCCGCACTCGTCGATCTGCTTGCGCGACCAGCCGGCCGCGCCGGGTGCGCGCAGGGCGACGACGCGGCCGTCGGCGTGGTTGGCCCAGTCGGTGAAGACCTTGAACTCGCACTGCTTGACCAGTTCGGCGATGTCGACGAATTCCAGGTCGATGCGCAGATCGGGCTTGTCGGAACCGTAACGGCGCATGGCTTCGGCATAGGTCATGCGCGGGAACTGCGCGTCGAGCTCGACCTCGATGGTTTCCTTGAACACCACGCGGATCATGTCCTCGACGGTGTCCTGCACGTCGCGCTCGGAAACCCAGGCGAACTCCATGTCGAGCTGGGTGAACTCAAGCTGGCGGTCGGCGCGCAGCGCTTCGTCGCGGAAGCAGCGCGCGATCTGGTAGTAACGGTCGAAGCCGGCCACCATCAGGATCTGCTTGAACAGCTGCGGCGACTGCGGCAGGGCGTAGAACTCGCCCGGATGCATGCGCGCCGGCACCAGGAAGTCGCGCGCGCCTTCCGGCGTGGCCTTGGTCAGGATCGGGGTCTCGATGTCCTGGAAACCGCGCGCGTCGAGCCAGCGGCGCAGCGACTGCACCAGGCGGATGCGCGTACGCATCATCTTCTGCATCTCGGGACGGCGCAGGTCGAGGTAGCGGTAGGTCAGGCGGGTTTCCTCGCCGGCGTTCTCATGGGCATGGAACGGCAGCGGCTCGGCCTTGTTCAGCACTTCGATCGTCGCCGCCAGCACTTCGACCTTGCCGCTGCGGATCTTTTCGTTGGCGGCCTGGCGCGCACGCACCGTGCCGGTCACCCGCACGCAGCTCTCCACGCTCAGATCGCCGGCGGTCTTGAACAGCTCGGCGGTATCGGAGTCGACGACGATCTGCACCACGCCCTCGTGATCGCGCAGATCGGTGAACACCACGTGGCTCTGGACGCGATTGGTGTTGACCCAGCCGCACAGGGTGACGGTCTGGCCGATCAGCGCCTCGTCGACGAGGCCGCAGAAATGGGTACGCATGGAAACTCCGATTGGTCGATCCGTGAATCGTGGGGGTTGCGACAGGAGGGTTCGGGACCGGGCCGCGGCAGCCGCCGGGCCGGGAACGCCTCGCCGGCCGGGGGCCGGAACCGGTCATTCTAGTGCACGTGCCAGTGCACGCGCAGGACTGGTGCAGTTGCCAGTCCGCGCTCAGGACCGCTGCAGTGCGCCCTGTGCGGCCGTTATGCCGCACATCGCCGGCCCGACTCAGGGCAGGCCGATGCGGCTCGTTCCCGCAAACGACCCGGGGCGCCTCGCGACGCCCCGGGGTGAAAGCTGGACCATCCGGGCGCTGGCCGCGGACCGTCCGGAATCAGGTGGCGCTGGCCCCGGAGGCCGGCTTGGCCGGGGCCGCGGCGGGCTCGGCCTTCTTCTCGGCGGGCTTGCTGTCGACGGCCGGGGCCGAACCGCCGCTGCCGCCGGAACTGCCCTCGCCGGCCAGATTGCGCTTCTTGTCGCCGTCCTTCTTGAAATCGGTCTCGTACCAACCGCCGCCGGCCAGGCGGAACTGCGGCGCGGTCAGCTGACGCCCGACTTTCTCGGCGCCGCACTCGGGGCAGACGGTGGGGTCGGCGTCGGAGAGCTTCTGCAGGCGGTCGAAGGCGTGGCCGCAGGCGCTGCACTGGAAGGCGTAGATGGGCATGGCGGAGACTGTAATTCGGGACGGCGGACTGGGCAGTGTGGGGGCGGATCGCGGCGATGCAAGGCGCGGCGGCCTCAAAGCTGACCCGCATCGGGCTCGTTTCAGGCCCCCGCGGGTTCGCTCCGGCCCGGCCGGCACGGTCGCAGCGACAGCCATGGCCGCCGACAGGCGGTCGGTTCGGCCCGAGCGAGGCCTAGTCCGGGTTCTGCGTCGTCTGCTCTTGCGGGGCCGGCTCTTCGAGCGGATCGACCTCGAACGGCGCGCTGCGCTCCAGCGAGGGCAGAATCTTCGTCAGCAGAGGGATGCCTGTGGAGACCGCGACAAGCCAATCGTGGAGCAGACACCCCAAGCGTTTCGGCCGATTGCAGATAGCCGCAGCAGCGACGTCATTCGGGTCGCGATGCCCTCATCCGGCGCTACGCGCCCCCTTCTCCCGCGAGCGGGAGAAGGGGTTCGCGCTGCTGAAGATGCACGATGCAGTTGCAGTTGCAGTTGCCGTTGCCGTTGCCGTTGCCGTGCGTCGATTAGCACTCGCGAAGGCAATCGAAGACCCGGAGGGCGGCCTGCATGGATGCAGGCCGTTTT
>NZ_JMTZ01000144.1 GCF_000731095.1 Lysobacter antibioticus
GGCCTGGGCTACCAGCGTTCGGAAGAGGAATATTTCATCCCGTCGCCGCTGTCGCCGGCTGACCGCAAGGACGGCAACTTCGCCGCCAAGGTCGGCGTCGGTATCCAGGGCGACCTGGGCCGCGTCGGTATCCGTACCGAACTGGCATACCGCGCCGATTTCGACGACAGCAGCGTCAACGCTCCGTCGGAAGACTGGTTCGGCGACGTGCTGGCTTCGGTCGGCATCGTGGTGCCGCTGGGTCCGGAGCCCACCGCTCCGGTCGGTCCGGCTCCGGTGGTTGAGCCGGGCTGCGCCGACAAGGACGACGACGGCGACGGCGTGAACAACTGCGACGACAAGTGCCCGGGTTCGCAGGCTGGCCAGACCATCGGTCCGGACGGCTGCCCGGTGCCGGTGACGATCGACCTGAAGGGCGTCAACTTCGACTTCGACAAGGCCACGCTGCGTCCTGACGCGGTTGCGATCCTGAACGAAGCCGCTGAGATCCTGAAGCGTTACCCCGACCTGAAGGTCGAGGTGGCCGGTCACACCGACTCGAAGGGCACCGATGCGTACAACCAGAAGCTGTCGGAGCGTCGCGCGAAGGCTGCGTACGACTACCTGACCAGCAATGGCGTGGACGCTGGCCGTCTGGTGGGTCCGGTGGGTTACGGCGAGAGCCGTCCGATCGCTCCGAACACCAATGAAGACGGTTCGGACAATCCGGAAGGCCGTGCGAAGAACCGTCGCACCGAGCTGAACGTCCAGAACTAAGCGACACCCGCGGGTTCTTCGGAACCTGCACCGCAACACCCGAAGCCCGGCCTTGTGCCGGGCTTCGTTTTTTTCGACCCCTGCATGGCGCACTGCTGCCCGAGCGGCGACGGCGAAGGCAACGTCATCGACCAGCGCGAGCGCGCGGCGATCGAGCGACGAGCGCGCGACGGCCCGGGCAAAGCGCCCGTATGCGTGGCGAATGCGGCCGGCGCTCGTGCGCGCGACGACGTTCGCGCCGGTTGTTCGATCCGCCCCCCGCGCCTACACTGGCGTATAGCCTTTGCACGACGTCCGGGTATTCGCGCCCGGGCAGAACTACGGGAGAGAGTCATGCGCCACGCCATCGCCGGATTGACGTTGTTCCTCATCGCCGGAGCGGCGCAGGCGCAAGGCGCCAGCAACTGCGCGGCCTTGACCGCCGCCCGCGCGCAGCCGGTGCAGCCGACCCTGATCGCACCGATCTCGCCGGAACTGGTCGCTCCCTCGCATCAGCTCGGCGCGCCGACCGGCGTGCTCTCGCAGGCGCTCGACGAAGCGCTCTCGGTCGACCAGGTGCTGCTGCGCATCCGTCTCGATGGTTGCAACGTCGCCAAGGCCACGCCGGCATCGACCGGCATGCCCTCGGTCAATGACCCGGCCGCCTATAAGCCCAAGACCCAGTTCGACAACACGCCGTGGCGCTTCGATATGAGCCAGGGCGGCAAGCGCATGACCGCCGATGAGTTCAGCGCCTGGATGAAGGCCAAGGGCGTGCGCGTGGCCAAGGGCAACGGCACTGCGGCCGCCGCCGCTCCGGCCGCGGCCCCGGTGGTCGAGCCGGCCCCGGCGCCGGTCGAAGACAAGAAGAAAAAGAAGTAAGCCTCGCCACTGCGACGCGCTGCTTACGGCCGCGGGCATTGCTCGCGGCCGTTTCGCTTTTACGATCCGGATTTGGCGTGGCGCCCGCATCGAAGCCGCATCGCCTTGCGTTCCCGCCATCCAAAGCCGCTTAGCGCCTTGAACAAGATTCTGCCTTGAACAAGCTCTCGCCTTGAACAAGATTCCGCCCCGACACGGTCTGGCCCGCGTGCTGTCCAAGCAAGGCCTGTGCTCGCGCAGCGAAGCGGCGAAATGGATCGCCGCCGGCCGCGTCGCGGTCGACGGCCGCATCGTCCGCGATCCCGAGTTTCCGATCGTGCAGGGCCGCCATCGCGTTGCCGTCGACGGCAACGCCATCGATGCCGCACCGCGCATCTACCTGATGCTCAACAAACCGCGTGGGTTGGTCACGACCGCCCAGGACGAACGCGGCCGCGATACCGTCTACCGCTGCTTCGACGGCGCCGGCCTGCCGTGGCTCGCGCCGGTCGGGCGCCTGGACAAGGCCAGCGAAGGCCTGCTGCTGTTCTGCAACGACCCGCAATGGGCGGCGCGCATCACCGATCCCGACCTCGGGCCGGACAAGACCTATCACGTCCAGATCGACACGCTGCCCGCGCCGGCCTTGCTGGCGGCGCTGCACGAAGGCGTGATCGAGGAGGGCGAGCGCCTGCGCGCCAAGTCGGCGACCTTGCTGCGCGCCGGCGAGAAGAATGCCTGGCTGGAGATCGTGCTCGACGAGGGCCGCAACCGGCAGATTCGGCGCCTGCTCGCCGCCTTCGATATCGAAGTGCTGCGTCTGGTCCGGGTCGCGATCGGCCCGCTGCTGCTCGGCGATCTCGGCAAGCGCGAATGGCGCGAGCTCAGCGCCGCCGAGGCGGCGGCGCTGGTCGGGTCGGACTAGGGAGGCGCGTCGTCGTCGCGCCATCGCGCGAGGCGGGCGTCGAGCAAGTTCGCTACCACCTCGAAGGCGCGCGCGTCGCCCGGGCCGCGTGCGTCGTGGCTGGCGCCCTTGCCGTGGTTGCAACGCGTGCAGGCGAGGGCGAGGTTGCGCGGGTCGTCGGCATCCTCGCCGACCCTTGCGGTCAGGGCCGCCGCGGCGCGGCGGCCGAACCAGGCGCTCGGCACGACATGTTCGAGCGAGGCCGAGCCGATCGCGGCACCGTCCTCGCTCAGGGCGAGCGCACACCGGCAGTGCAGGCAGCGCGTGCGCCAGACGCCGTCGTCCAGGCGCGCCAGCGCGTCGGTGCGCACGGCCTGCAACAGGCGGCGGCGCAGGACGACGCGCATGCGCTCAGTGGCCGATCAGGCCAGGGGTTCAGGCCTTGATCACGCCGAGCTCGCGACCGATCTTGATGAAGGCGGCGATGGCGCGATCGAGGTGCTCGCGCGTGTGCGCGGCCGACATCTGGGTGCGGATGCGCGCCTGGCCCTGTGGCACGACCGGGAAGAAGAAACCGATCGCATAGATGCCTTCTTCGAGCAGGCGCGCAGCGAACTTCTGCGCCAGCGGCGCGTCGTACAGCATTACCGGGCTGATCGGATGCACGCCCGGCTTGATGTCGAAACCGGCTGCGGTCATCCGCTCGCGGAAATAGCGCGTGTTCTCGACCAACTGCTCGCGCAGATCGCCGGCCGCCGAGAGCATCTCGAAAGCCTTGATGCCGGCGGCGACCACATGCGGCGGCAGCGAGTTCGAGAACAGGTAGGGACGCGAGCGCTGGCGCAGCAATTCGACCACTTCCTTCCTGGCGGTGGTGAAACCGCCGAGCGCGCCGCCCATGGCCTTGCCGAGGGTGCCGGTGAAGATGTCGATCTTGTCCATCACGCCCTTGACCTCGGCCGAGCCGCGGCCGCTGGCACCGAGGAAGCCGGTGGCATGGCACTCGTCGATATGCACCAGCGCGCCGTACTTTTTCGCGAGCGCGGTGATTTCGTCGAGCGGGGCGATGAAGCCATCCATCGAGAACACGCCGTCGCTGGTGATCAGCTTGGTCTTGCAACCGGCGGCATCGGCGGCCTGCAACTGCTTTTCCAGGTCGGCCATGTCGCAGTTGGCGTAGCGGAAGCGCTTGGCCTTGCACAGGCGCACGCCGTCGATGATCGAGGCGTGGTTGAGCGCGTCGGAGATGATCGCGTCGTTCTCGCCGAGCAGCGGCTCGAACAGGCCGCCGTTGGCGTCGAAGCAGGCGGCGTAGAGGATGGTGTCCTGCGTGCCGAAGAAGTCCGAGATGGTCTTCTCGAGCTGCTTGTGCAGGTCCTGGGTGCCGCAGATGAAGCGCACCGAGGCCATGCCGAAGCCGTGCGTGTCGAGCGCGTCCTTCGCCGCCTGGATCACCTCGGGGTGATCGGCCAGGCCGAGATAATTGTTGGCGCAGAAGTTCAGCACCGTGCGGCCGTCTTCGAGAACGATCTCGGCCGACTGCGGGCTGGTGATGATGCGTTCGGCCTTGAACAGACCCTGGGCGCGGATCTCGTCGAGGGTGTCGGCGTAGTGTTGCGTGAGAGCGGGCTTGGTCAGGCTCGATGCGTCGGACACGGGCGGCTTCCGATGGGGAGGAAAGCCGCCATTCTATTCCAGACCCTTTACCCAGGCCCGTCGGCTGCGTTCATGCCGTTGGCCTGGCCCTCGCGTGCCCAAGCGGCCCATTGCCTCTGCAGCGCGGGCGGGTGGGCGGCCAATCCGTACTTGGCAGGATGTTGCGCCGGCCGGTTCTTGAAATCGCCGCCGGCGGCCAGGGATTGCGCTAGCCAATCGAACGCGTAGGGGGGCGGTGTCGCAGCTGGGCTGTAGCCGTGATCGTGGCTGTAGCTGTTGTTGTGGGGATTTTGCTGTTGCTGCGCGCCGATTCGCACTAGCGAAGGCAATGGAAGACCCGGAGGGCGGCCCGCATGGATGCGGGCC
>NZ_JMTZ01000145.1 GCF_000731095.1 Lysobacter antibioticus
ATCCCTGTCCCGATGAAAAACGGCCTGCATCCATGCAGGCCGCCCTCCGGGTCTTCAATTGCCTTCGCAAGACTTAGACGACGCACAGCAACAGCAAAGGCCAAGCCGAGACCAAATGCCTAAATGCAGAGACAAAGGCAGAGGCAGAGGCCAGGCAGGTGCAACTTCAAACTTCAATCCGATGCAACCGCAACTTCAAGATGGATCACGGCTTCTGTGAAGGTCGCGTCGCGAACACTCGCACAACCCCAAACAAAAACGGGCGCCTCCAAAGAAGCGCCCGCTTCGGTCAACCCGAATCGATCACAAGGCCCGATGCACCGCCTCGCCGAACAAGGCGGTGTGGTGGCTGCAGTCGTTCAAGCGCACCACGTCCAACGTGTCCACGCTGTCGCCTTCGAGCAGGTTCAGCGTGGTCGGCGCCTGGCGGAAGGTCCACAGCTTCGACAAGGGGATGCCGAGCACCTTGCACAACAGCACGCGGTTGACCGCGTCGTGGGCGACCACCAGCAAGGTGTCGTCGGCACGCAGGCCTTCGCAGGCGCGCGCGAACGCGGGCCAGGCGCGGTCGAGTACGTGCACGATCGATTCGCCGCCGGGCATCAACACTTCATGCGGGGTGTCGCGCCAAGCGCGCAGGCGGTCGCCGTCGCGTTCGCGGATTTCGCTGGCGAGCAGGCCTTCCCAGGTGCCGTGGGCGATTTCCATCAAGCCAGGGTCGAACTGCAACAGGCTCGCGCGTTCGCTGCCGAGGGCGAGCTCGGCGGTACGGCGCGCGCGCGACAGCGGCGAGGCGACGGCGCGAGTGATCGAGACGTCGCGAAGGCGTGCGCCCAGCGCGTTGGCCTGGGCTTCGCCGACCGGCGACAGGGCAATGTCCTCCTGGCCCTGATAGCGGCCTTCGGCATTCCACGGGGTTTCTCCATGACGGGCAAGCAAGATCCGCATGATCAGACCTGCGCCAGCGAGAGGATGCCGGGGGTCGCGCGCAGCAGCGCGAGCTGCTGTTCGTTGACCGGGCGGTCGACGGTGATCGCCGCGCGCGCCTGGCCGTCGCCGGCCGCGCCCAGGGCGAAGTTGACGATGTTGACGCCGGCTGCGCCGAGCTGCGAGCCGACCGCGCCGATCATGCCGGGACGGTCTTCGTTGCGCAGCAACAGCACGTGCGCCTGCGGATCGAATTCGATCTCGACGCCATCCAGACGCACCACGCGCGGGCCGCGGTGCAGGGTCGCCTCGATCTCGCGGGTGCGCTTCTCGCCGACCACGCGCAGCTTCAGCAAACGGTCGAAACCGTCGCCGTCGCCGCCGAGGGTCTCGGCCACGGTCAGGCCGCGCGCGGCCGCTTCCTGCAAGGCGTTGACCGGGGTCACGCGGCCCGAAGCGGTGCCGAGCAAGGCCGCCACCAGCAGGCGCGTCAGCGGACGCGTGTCGAGCGCATCGGTGCGGCCGGCATAGGTGATTTCCAGACGCGTCGGCGCCGGCACCAGGCGCGCGGCGAGGCGGCCCAGCGAGGACATCAGCGGCATCCACGGGCCGGATTCGCGCGCGGCTTCGGCGGTCAGCGGCGGCAGGTTGACGCAGCCGGCGACCGCGCCGGTGGCGACGAAATCGATGATCTGGCGGGCCAGGATCGTGCTCACCGCCTGCTGCGCTTCGCTGGTCGAGGCGCCCAGGTGCGGGGTCAGGATCAGCTTCTGATTCGCGCGCAGCGCCGAGTCGGCCGGCAGCGGTTCGGTGACGAAGGTGTCGAGCGCGGCGCCGGCGATGTGGCCTTCTTCGATCAGCTGCAGCAACGCGGCTTCATCGACCAGCCCGCCGCGCGCGGCGTTGATCAGGTAGGCGCCCTTCTTCATCCCGCGCATGCTCGTTTCCGAGAGCAGGTTGGTGGTTTCCTTGGTGCGCGGGATGTGCAGGGTGACGACATCGGCCCAGGCCAGCAATTCTTCCAGCGACTTCAGCGGCACGCTGCCCTTGCCGGCGGCGGACGCGGGCAGGAAGGGGTCGTGCGCGGCGACTTCCATGCCGATGCCCTGCGCCTTGCGTGCGACGGTGCCGCCGATGCGGCCCAGGCCGATCACGCCGAGCTTCTTGCCTTCGAGTTCGAAGCCGGTCAGGCCCGCCTTCGGCCACTCGCCGGCCTTCATGCCGGCGTCGGCGCGCGGGATGTGGCGGGCCAACGCGAACAACAACGAGATCGCGTGCTCGGCCGCGGCCAGGGTGTTGCCGTCGGGCGCGTTCATGACCGCGATGCCGCGCTGGGTGGCGGCATCGACGTCGATGGTGTCGACACCGGCGCCGGCGCGGCCGATCACGCGCAACTGGCTGGCGTCGGCGATCGCCTCGGCCGGCACCTTGGTCGCCGAACGCACCAGCACGGCGTCGACGCCGACCAGGGCCTGAGCCAGGGCAGCGGTGTCTTTGATCGGATCGGATACGACGACTTCCCAGCCCGCATCGCGGAACAGGGCAAGACCGTCTTCGTGAATGCCATCGCAGGCCAGTACTTTCATCGCAAGCTCCAGGTCGTAGGGGACAGACCACGGAGCACGAGCGAGCCGGCACTACGGTTGGATCTCGCGCCCTCAGGCTGAAGCTGGGGCCACGATGCCGCTGGGTAGCGGCGCCGCATAAGGCGGCATCTGACACGGGTCGGGAGACGGGGCCGGCTGGCATGGGAATCCGCGACTGCCCGCGCAGCCTAAGTCAGCCGACCGCCGCTTGGCAAGCGCGACCGCGTTCATGCGTGCGACCGCCGCCCTGGCGCGGGCGCAACGCGTTTTGTGCAGGAATTAGCAATTTACGATTGCGCTTCGGAACCGCGTCACAAAGATACGAATCGAGTCGCGATGGCACATTGAGAAATCGCGACCCGGGTCCTAGCGTCGTGGCGCCGGCGTCCTGCCGGCATCCGAAGAGAGAACACCAATGCGCAAGAAACTCGCTCTGACGCTCGGCTTCGCGGCGCTCGCCGCGGTCGGCGCCGCAGTCGCTGCAATCGGCCCCACCGGTCCCGGCCAGTTCTACACCTACTACGACGACAACGGCACCGTGGTCGGCTACTCGGCCATTCGCTGCGACAACACCCGCGAATCCTGGGGCAAGTTCACCAAGAACTACAGCGACGGTTATTTCATCTGCGACCCTGAAATCTGATCGATCCGGCGATCGCCGCCTTCGGTTTCGCCGCGGCACGATCCATGTCGCGCATCCGCACGGTAACGACCGCCTCGTTCGTCCTGCACCACCGATCTGAGCGATCGGCGCACCGGCACGACACCGTCGAGCGTGAGCGACGCTTGGCGCACAGCGCGCCCGCACCATCGAAGATCACGCCACTGTCCGGCCCCGTGTACGTCACCGCGCCGGGTATCCAATCTGCCTTTGCAAAGATGGGAGTTCGTCATGCGTAAATCTTTCGCCCTCGGTCTCGGCCTCGTCGCCGCCCTCGTCGCCACCGTCGCCCTCGCCCGCCCGCCGGGTCCGGACGAAATCGGCGAGTTCTATGTGTATTTCGACGCCGCCGGCAAGGTCGTCGGCCAGGCGCAGCTGAGCTGCGAGGGCGTCTACAGCGAGTCGGGCGTACGCACCGCCAGCTACAGCGCCGGCCACCTGGTCTGCAATCCGCGCTGATCGTCGTTTCGCATTGGGGAGAGGAAGGGCCGGCATATGCCGGCCCTTTTTTTTGGGCCGATGCGTGGTGCATGTACGCGCCGTTGCCGTTGCCGTTGCCGTTGCCGTTGCCGTTGCCGTGATTTTGATCTGCTT
>NZ_JMTZ01000146.1 GCF_000731095.1 Lysobacter antibioticus
GAGATGCCGTACTGGCTCCAGTTGGCGTCCTGGTTGGCGTCGAACTTCGGGTTCTGATAGTTCAGCTCGCCGTCGAGCGACCAGTTCTTGTTGAGGAACTTGCCGAGGCCGATCGCACCGAACGGAGCATTGCGGGTACCGCGGTCGTTGTCCTGGATGTTCATGCCGGCAGCGCCGGTCAGGTACCAACGATCGTCGAAGTCCTGCGCGCTGGCGACCTGGGCAAGGCTCAGGCCACCCAGCAGGGCGGCGCAGAGGAGTTTCTTATTCATCTTGTAGCTCCTTGGTTCAAAAATATGGAAACCGCGTCTGCGAGGTTTCTACCGTTCAGGACGGCCGCCTGATGACGCCATCCCGCGCAGAGTAGGTTTGCCAACGTGAAAGCGGTGTTAACAACCGTCTAACATTCGACCAAGTTCCATGAATTATGGAACCTGGTCGCGGTCCATTCAGTTTGGGCGTACCGAATCCAAACGATGGTTGTGCACATCCGGGGTGTTGATTAACGGGCCGGCTGCGCGAACAGGCTCATGAACTCGGTCACCGGCAGCGCTTCCAGCTCGGCCGGGTTGTTGGCCAGGGCCAGCAGGCGGTCGGCCTGGGCGGCCGGCAGCTTGGCGCGCACGGCGGCCTCGAACTTGGCCATCAGCACCGGGATGCCTTCGGCGCGGCGCTTGCGGTGGCCGATCGGGTAGTCGATCGAGACCTTGTCGGTCGAGCTGCCGTCCTTGAAGAACACCTGCACCGAGTTGCCGATGTAGCGCTTGTCGGGGTCGAAGTAGTCCTTGGTGAACTGCTCGTTCTCCTTGACCGTCATCTTGTCGCGCAGGGCGTCGATGCGCGGGTCGGCGGCGATGGCGTCGACATAGTCGTCGGCGGTCAGGCGGCCGAAGATCAGCGGCACGGCGACCATGTACTGCAGGCAGTGGTCGCGGTCGGCGTAGTTCGCCAGCGGGCCGGTCTTGTCGATGATGCGCACGCCGGCTTCCTGGGTCTCCAGCTCGATACGCTCGATCTGGTCCAGCTTGTCCTTGACCTGCTCGTGCAGCTTCATCGCGCACTCGACCGCGGTCTGGGCGTGGAACTCGGCCGGGAAGCTGATCTTGAACAGCACGTTCTCCATCACGTAGCTGCCGAACGGACGCTCGAACTCGAACTGCTTGCCCTTGAAGGCGATGTCGTAGAAGCCCCAGGTCTTGACCGACAGCGCGCTCGGGTAGCCGACCACGCCCTTGACGGCGTTGAGGGCGTGAGTGACGGCGCGGCGGCAGGCGTCGCCGGCGGCCCAGCTCTTGCGCGGGCCGGTGTTCGGGGCGTGGCGGTAGGTCCGCAGCACGCCGTTGTCGATCCACGAATGCGAGACCGCGGTGACGATGGCGTCCTTGTCGCCGCCGAGCATCTGGGTGGTGACGGCGGTCGAAGCCAGGCGGACCAGGATCACGTGGTCGAGGCCGACGCGGTTGAACGAGTTCTTGAGGGCGTAGCCGCCCTGGATCTCGTGGGCCTTGATGGCGTGGCCGAGCACGTCGCGCACGGTCATCGCCTGGCCGCCTTCGGCCTCGGCCTTGCGGCCCAGGTAATCGGCGACGCCGAGGATGGCGCCGAGGTTGTCGGAGGGGTGGCCCCATTCGGCGGCGAGCCAGGTGTCGTTGAAGTCGAGCCAGCGGATCTGCACGCCGATGTTGTAGGCGGCCTGGACCGGGTCGAGCTCGAAGCCGGTGTAGGGGACGCGTGCGCCGCCCTTCATCTCGGCGCCCGGCACCAGCGGGCCGAGGTGCTTCAGGCATTCCTTGTGGTCCATCGCCAGCGCGGCGCAGGCCAGCGAGTCCAGCAGCATGTAGCGGGCGGTGTCGTAAGCCTCTTTCGAATCGATCTTGTAATCGGCGACGTAGTCGGCGATGTCCACCATCGGCTTGTCAGGGTCGGGACGGACGGTCGAACGGATATCGAAGTGGCTCATGTGCAAGGGGCCTGCGGGTGAGTGAGCCCGCTATTTTGCCAGACCCGGACGACGCGGCGGGGTCGGCCGCTCGCCTGTCCCACTTGCGGTTCTGTGGCGGACGTCCTTGCCTCGCCCGAGCGCGCTCAACAATGCAGTCTCATTCCGGGCATTGAGCACAGCCGCAGAACGATCAAGCGCAGTGGCCCAACTTGGAAAACAGCGCAAGCGGGATCACCCTGGGATCATGGACATCCCGACTCGCCTGCCGACGCTGTTCCTTTCCCACGGTTCGCCGATGCTGGCGATCGAGGACACGCCCGCCGGGCGTTTTCTCGACGACCTCGGCCAGCAACTGCCGTGGCCGCGCGCGATCGTGATCGCCTCGGCGCATTTCATGACCGACCGGACTATGGTCGGCGGCCACGTCCGCCCGCACACCGTGCACGACTTCGGCGGCTTCCCCGAGCCGCTGTACCAGATCCACTACCCCGCCGCCGGCTCGCCGGACCTGGCCGAGGAAGTGTTCGATCGCCTGGTCGTGGCCGGCCTGCCGGCCAAACTGCGCGATCACCACGGCCTCGACCATGGCGTGTGGGTGCCGCTGCGGCGTATGTACCCACAGGCCGACATCCCGGTAGTGCCGTTGTCGGTGATGCCGCACGGCACCGCCGCCGAGCACTACGCCGTCGGCCGCGCCTTGTCGCTGTTGCGCGACGAAGGCGTGCTGATGATCGGCTCGGGCGGTTTCGTGCACAACCTGGGCGACCTGGATTGGCGCCACCGCGACGCACCGATGCCGCCGTGGGCGGCCGAGTTCAGCGCCTGGATGCACGACAAACTCGCCACCGGCGACCACGCCGCCCTGCTCGACTGGCAGGAACAGGCCCCGCACGCGCGTCATGCGCATCCGACCGTCGAACACCTGATGCCGCTGTTCGTGGCGATGGGCGCGGCCGGCGACGAACCGAGGGTGCGCACGATCCATCGTTCGCACGAGATGGGGTCGTTGGCGCTGGATGCGTTCGCGTTCGATTGAGGATGGGTTGAAGGTTTAGCAGGGCGCATGCGTTTCGTCGCGCATGCAGTTGCGCGGTCGCGGCTCGCGCCGCTCCTACCCAAGAGCAGCGACGGCCGTTGCCGTTGCCGTTGCCGTTGCCGTTGCCGTTGCCGTGATTTTGATCTGCCGTGGCTCTTGCCGCTTTACCGGTCAACCGTAGACCCGTAGGGCGGCGCACAGGACGTGCGCCGTTTTTCGATAAGACAGGGACGTCTTATCGAA
>NZ_JMTZ01000147.1 GCF_000731095.1 Lysobacter antibioticus
CTTTTGGGCTTAGCAAAAGAAAGTAACCCGGCCGCGTCAGCGGACGGAAGCTTTGCGGTTGCTTGAGAGATACGACGCAAGACCGTCATAGCGCGGTCGCGACTTACGTCGCTCCTACATGAGGCTATGGGACGCAGCGAAGCGAGATTGAGGGCGCGCGGTCGCGGCTTGTGACCGAAGGAAATCCAGTAGGACGCCGCTCCTACCCAAAAGCGGTACGCCGTCGCCGTAGCGGACGGAAGCTTTAGATGTTGCTTCATCGCACTGCGGTAAGAAACGCCGCAGCGGCAAGGAACGCGGTCGCGGCTTACGCCGCTCCTACATGGCGCGGCGCACCCTCAATCGCGCGGCGGATGCGGCCGGTCCGGCTTCGGCGGCGCCGGGTTGGCCTGGGCCCAGGCGCGGCGCTGTTCCGGGGTCATCGCGCGCCACTTGGTCATGAGGGCGCGCCGGCCCTCGTCGTCGAGGCCGCGCATCTTGGCGTACAGGGCGCGCATCTGGCCGCGATCCTCCGGGCTCATGTGCTCCCAGCGCTTCATGCCGCGGCGCGCGCTCTTGCGCTCTTCCGGGGTCATCTGCTGCCAGCGGCGGGCGTGCTCGAACATGCGCTGGCGCTCGTCGGGCGAGTTGTTCCAGCGGTCGCGCATCGGTGCGATCAGTTGCTCGCGCTGAGCCTGGGTCAGTTGCTCCCAGGCCGGCAGCGGCGCGTTCGTGCGGCCGGTGGCCGGAGGATCGCCGGCGAAGACCGGGGCGGCGGCGAGCAGGGCCAGGGCAGCGAGGACCAGGCCGAGGCGGCGGAAGGGGAAGGTGCGCATGGCGCTTACTCCGAAGGATTCGGCAGGACGTCGCCGTTGGACGCCAGCCACAGGTAAAGGTCGGGATTCTCGTCGAGCGCGGCGACTGCGGTGTCGGGGTCGTAGGCCGCGTCGGCCGCCGCGGCGCTGGCCACGGCCGGCGCCGATTCGGGCACGGCCGGCGCACCGCCGTTGCCGCCGACGAACTGCAGGCCCAGGACGAGCGCGAACGCGGCCACGCCGCCGCTGGCCAGGGCCCAGCCAAGCACGCCGGAGCGGCGCACCGGCGCGGCCGCGGCCTCGCTGCGAATCGTGCGCAGGCGCGCGCGGGTCTGCGGGGTGACCTGCTCGACGGCACGTGCGTGCAGGGCGCGCATGGCCTGATCGAAGCGCTGGTCGCGGTCCGCGGCAGGGTGAAGCTGAGGGCCCGGTTCGGGCCGTTCGTTCGGGGTCGTCATCGCCATTCCTCCAATTGCCGCTGCAGGGCTTCGCGCGCGCGCGACAGATGGGTTTTCACCGCGCCTTCGCTGCAACCCATCGCCCGCGCGGTCGTGGCGACGTCGAGTTCTTCCAGGATCCGCAGGCTGAAGGCCTCGCGTTGCCTGCGCGGCAGCTTGGCCAGCGCATCGCTCAGACGCGCATAGGCTTCGCGGCCGTCGTGGGTGCGCTGCGGGTCGGGGCCGTCGTCGGCCCAGTCCAGCGGCGCGTCGTCTTCGCGCGGGGCCGGCGCCAGCCAGCGCAGGCGGAAGGTCCGCCGGCGCTGGATGTCGACGATCCGGCTGCGCAGGATGCTCCAGAACAGCGGGGTCCATTCCGGCGCCGGGCGCTCGCGATAGGCCAGCATCTTCATCATCGCGTCCTGGACCGCGTCGAGCGCGTCCTCGCGGTGGCGCAGGCCGAGCTCGGCGAAGCGGAACGCCCGCGTGCCCAGGCCGGCCAGGAAGGCCTCGATGGTCGCCGGCAGGCGCACGGTCGGCTCCGGCGGCCCGTCCTCGGGCAGCGGCGGCATGTCCTGGGCCCGCGGATCGGCATCGATGCTCACGGTCTCCAGCATACGGGCGCCTGGCGGTTGCAGCACCTGGACGGCTCCTTAGTGTGCTGCGGCCGGGGGGCGCGCGCTGCGGTCGGGCGGGGTCGGCATGGGGATTCCTGTGCGGTGGAATGTGCACCGTCTACGGAATCTGACAACGCCCCGGCATCGGATCGGTTGACAACGCTGGCGCCGCATTCACGGCCGGTTATGATGCGGCAGACATCGCATGGGGAAAGAACGGATGAGCGACGGGTTCGTGGCGCTGTACATCTTCATGCTGGCGGGTATCGCCGGCCACGTAATCATCTCGCGGGTGCCGGTGATCCTGCACACACCGCTGATGTCGGGTTCCAACTTCATCCACGGCATCGTCCTGATTGGCGCGATCATCGTGCTGGGGCATGCCGAGACCACCCTGGAGAAAGCCATCGGCTTCGTCGCCGTGCTGCTCGGCGCCGGCAACGCCGCCGGCGGCTACGTGGTGACCGAACGCATGCTGGAGATGTTCAAGTCCAGCAAGAAGCCGGCCGGCAAGGGAGGCGCCTGATGGTCCTCGCCATTCCGGCCGGGCCGCAGCGCCTGCTGTCGTTTCCGTTTTCCTCGTCGCCGGGCACGCGCTGCCGGGCCGGGTCCTGCCGTTCCGGCAATGGTCGTTTCATGAAGCGGGCGGTCCGATGAACCTGATGCTGATCCTGGTCAAGTGCAGTTACCTCGTCGCCGCCACTCTGTTCCTGCTGGGCCTGCAGCGCATGGCCTCGCCGGTCACCGCGCGCAGCGGCATCCGCTGGGCCGGCGCGGGCATGGTCATCGCGACCGTGGCGACCTTCTTCCTGCCCGGCCTGCACAACATGGGCCTGATCCTGCTCGCGGTCGGCATCGGCACGGTGCTGGCCTGGGTGTCGGGCAAGAAAGTCGCGATCACCGACATGCCGCAGATGGTCGCGCTGTACAACGGCATGGGCGGCGGCTCGGCGGCGGCGATCGGCGCGGTGGAGCTGTTGCGTCTGTCGGCGCGGCTGCCGGCCGATCCCTTGCAGGCGCAGATCGAGCGCGGCGTCATCGATATGCAGACGCCGAGCATCGCCCTGGTGTTGGCGGTCGTCGGCGCAGCGATCGGCGCGGTGTCGCTGTCGGGTTCGGTGATCGCCTGGGCCAAGCTCGACGGGCGCCTGGACAAGCGCGTGGTGTTCCCCGGCCAGCAGCTCTTCAACGGACTGGTCGCCTTGGCGATGGTGGTGTGCGGCATCGCCGCGGTGATGACCCTCAACGTGCCGGTGATCATCGCCTTCTTCGTCCTGGCCTTGTTGCTCGGCGTGCTGATGACCTTGCCGATCGGCGGCGCCGACATGCCGGTGGTGATCTCGCTCTATAACGCCTTCACCGGCCTGGCCGTGGCCTTCGAGGGTTACGTGCTCGGCAACGAAGCGCTGATCATCGCCGGCACCATGGTCGGCGCGGCCGGCATGTTGCTGACGCGCTTGATGGCCAAGGCGATGAATCGCCCGATCAGCGGCGTGTTGTTCTCCAACTTCGGCGGAGGTGGCCAAGCGCAGGAAATCAGCGGCACCCAGAAGCCGATCGAAGCCGGCGACGTCGCCGCGATGATGGCCTTCGCCGAACGCGTGGTGATCGTGCCGGGCTATGGCCTGGCGGTGGCGCAGGCGCAGCACAAGATCTGGGAGCTGACCCAGAAGCTGACCGAGCGCGGGGTCAAGGTGAAGTTCGCGATCCATCCGGTCGCCGGGCGCATGCCGGGCCACATGAACGTGCTGCTGGCCGAGGCCGGCGTGCCTTACGACATGATCGCCGACATGGACGACATCAACCCCGAGTTCGCCAACACCGACGTGTCGTTGGTGATCGGCGCCAACGACGTGGTCAACCCGGTCGCCAAGACCGACCCGTCCTCGCCGATCTACGGCATGCCGATTCTCGACGTGGTCAATTCCAAGAACACCATCGTGATCAAGCGCGGCAAGGGCACGGGTTTTGCGGGCATCGAGAACGCGCTGTTCTACGCCGACAACACCCGCATGCTGTACGGCGACGGTGCGGAGATGGCCAGCGCGCTGGTCTCGGAGCTGAAGGCGCTCGACGGCGGGCATTGAGCTTGCCGGTACGGGGGCGGAGCGCGCTGCGTGCTTCCTGCCCCTGTAGGAGCGGCGTCCTGCTGGATTTCCTTCGGTCATAAGTCGCGACCGCGGGACGCGCAGAAGCCGCAATGCCGAACTCATCTGCCGAGGCGGCGTGCTGTCGCAGGGTAGGAGCGGCGCAAGCCGCGACCAAGGGACGCGCAGAAACATCAACGCCGACGTCGCTCATCGAAAGCAGCGTGCCGTCGCAGGGGTAGGAGCGGCGCGAGCCGCGACCGCGCTACGACGGGTTTGCGGCGTACCACTCAAGCAAGATCAAGATCAAACGCCAAAAGCTTCCGCCACTAAAGCGGCGGGTTACTTTCTTTTGTCATGCAGACGCAGGGATTTTTCATACGGGACATCCTTGTCCCGATGAAAAACGGCCCGCATCCATGCGGGCCGCCCTCCGGGTCTTCTTTAGCCTTCGTTAGTGCGAGACGACGCACAGCAACAGCAACAGCCAAAGCCAAAGCCAAAGCCATGGTCATGGTCATGGTCATGGTCATGGTCGGAGCCAGGATCAGGGCGCAGAGATAGCCGCGAAATCAAGGCTGAAATGGCAGGTGTCGCACGAGATTGAACTGCGCAACAGCCGGTTTCGATGCGTGCAACGACTCCAGGGCGCCGCTGTCAGTCTCACTGAGCCGGCGCAGCCTCCAGCGCCGAATCCTCGCGCCAGCGGCTGAACACCTGGTCATTGTCTTTCTGGCTGGCATGGCAGGCGGCGCAACCGTCGCGCTGCGCCGTGCGCAGGCGGTCGCGGCGCTCGCCGGCGGCGAATTCGGCATAACCCCAGCCGCCGGTCGCGGCGAAGCGCGCGCTGTCCTTGACCATCACGTCGATATGGCGGCGCGGGCCCTGGTCGATGGTGGCGTCGCCTTTGTCGGTAGCCTCGAACAGGTCGTAGACCAGCACCGAGCCGTCGGCAAAACGCCCGGTGCGGTAGCCGTCGAGCGCGGTGGCGTTGGCGTAGATGTGGTGCAGCCCGCCGAAGCGTGCGTAGGCGGCGTGGCCGGCGTTGATCAGGCCGCTCTTGATGTGGGTCCAGCGCGAATAGCCGACCGGGAAGGGCAGCGTCTGCGTGTCGGCAGCCGCGGTCGCCGCGGTGGCACGGGGCGGATCGGCTGTGGCGAATCCGCCGGCGGCCAGCACGCCGCTCGCCGTTGCTAGCGCGACCGCGCCGAACCACCGCGCCGTGCGCTTGCGGCGCGAAGCTTCAACGGCCACGTGCGGCACCGCCGGGTCGTAATGCATGGCCCACGCACCAGGCGATCGGCCAGGCCACGAAGCACACGTGCACCAGAATGCTGAGCACGATCCACAGCACGTCCTTCGGGATGCCGCCGCCACCGGCGCGCGACAGCGGCACGACGATGAAATTCATCGCCACGAACAGCCACAGGCCGTACAGGGTCGCCGACAGCCACGGCCGCCGCAGCATCCAGGCCAGTTTGGTCGCCGCGTAGGCGTACACCGCGGCCATGATCAGGGCGATCAGATAGTGCAGGGCGAGCCCGAGCGCGGCGGTCGAAGCGCCGCCGGCCAGTGCGGCTTCGCGCCCGATCAGGCCGGAGGCGACGCTGTGCAGGATGCGTTGCGCCGGCACGCCTGCGGTGATGCCCCAGTAGCCGATGGCGTAGGCGATGTCGAGCGTCGCTGCGATCAGGCCGCCGATCACGGTCCATAGCGGCAGCGATCGCGCACTGCGGTTGGCATAGGTCATTGCGGAGGTCCTGGAGAAAGCAGCGAGGAAGAGCAGCGAGGAAGTGCAGCGAAGCGGTGCGGTGAAGCGTAGCGAGAGGTGCGGTGCAACATCGAAGCCGCTGCGCCGCGTGGCGCGTTTCAGGCGGCGCAGGTGGCCGCGCGCACGAGCTGCCGGTCGAGGCGCCGTGCCTGGGTGGCGGTAAGGCCGAACGAATTCTTGAACGCGCGGCAGAACGCGCTCTGGCTTTCGAAACCCAGGGCCTCGGTGATCTCGCACACCGGCATGCGGGTTTCGCGGACCATGCGCCAGGCGCGGTCCGAACGCAGGCGCGAGGCGAATTCGGTCGGCGTCTCGTCGAATACTTCGCGGTAGATCCGGATCAAGTGGCAGGGCGAGTAGTTGGCGCTGCGCGCAAGCCGGTTGAGGTCGAGGCGGATCTCCGGATGGCGCCGGATCAGGTGCTGCACGCGCAGCAGCCGCAGCAAGGTCTGCTGGCGTCGGCGCTGGGTGCGGCCGCTGCAACGCGGCAACCGCGTCTGCAGATCGCGCTGCTGATCGATCAACAAGGCGCACAGGGTGCGCAACAGGGCGTCGCCGTTGTCGCCCAGCGCGCCCAGCGCGGTCGGTTGAGCGGCCAGCCGCGCCAGTCGCACCATCAAGCGTTGCGCATCGCGCGGCGCTGGGCCTTCCCAGGGGAACAGTTCCTCGCTGGTGTTGTCGGCGCTGGTCTGCAGATAGCCGCGCCAGGCGGTGTCCGGGCCGCACAGACACAGCCACCAGCACGGCAGGCGTGCGCTGGTGCGCAGGCGGCCGTCGCGCCAGATCTGCAGGTGGCCGGGCTCCAGCTCCCACATGCTGTCGGCGGCTTCCAGGCGCAGCGGTCCGCGCAGCGGCAGCCACAACGACAGCCAGCCGGCCGGCAGGTCGAGCTGGACGGCGCGTCCGGAGGCCCGGACCAGGTGCAGGGTCGGCCGTGCGGCCGACTGCGAAAGATCGAGATGCTCGGCGAAATGAATCCGGTGATGTTGCAAGTTCATGCGACCCTCGTCCGGGAGGCGTGGCGGGCAGGCGCCACGTTCGTTGGCTCCTAAGCTAGCCATCCTGGGCCGTCATCTGGAGGGCCAATAATCCCGGCTTCGAAGGAGCCAATCGGCTTCGCCCCGCGGCGAGCGCGACCATGGTCACGAAACGCGTTGCGCCCCGGTTGTCATGCGCATGTGCCGACTTGGACCAAGTCGCTGACCGGCCCTCGCAACTCGCCCATTGGCTTGGCAGTATCGATGACACAGGCGGCCCGAGGGGGCCAATCCGGAGCCGCGAATGTACCTGCCGCTCGATGGCCGAGGACCGTTGCATGGGCAATTGGTCCGGTCGCTCAAGGACGCGGTGATGACCGGGCGGCTGCCGTCCGGGCTGCGTTTCCCACCGACCCGGCTGCTGGCCCAGCAGTTGGGGGTATCGCGCAACACCGTGCTGGCCGCCTACGAGCAATTGCGCGCCGAAGGCTTCATGCAGGCGCGGGTCGGCTCCGGCAGCTATGTCGCCATGCCCGGCGCGCCGGTGCAGCCGCGCTCCGAGCCGCCGCAGCGGGTGGCGCCGCAAAGCGCCTATGCCCGGCGCCTGCGCCGCTATCACGACCACGCCCACATGCCCGGCCGGCGCGTGCCCGGCGCCTTGCACAGCTTCCAGTACGGCGTGCCGTTCACCAATCCGCTGCTGACCTCGGCCTGGGCGCGGGCGTTGTCGCATGCGGCGGTTTACACCCAGCCCCATTACCCGACCGCGCAGGGCCTGCCGGCCTTGCGCGTGGCGGTCTGCGAATACCTGTCCTTGCGCCGCGGCGTGCATGCGCGGCCGGAAGACATCGTGATCGTCACCGGCACCCAGCAAGCGGTCAGCCTGACCGCGCGCGTGGTGCTGGACGAGGGCGACGAGGTGGTGATCGAAGAGCCGCAGTACTTCGCCGTGCGCGAAGCCCTGCAGATCCACGGCGCGCGCCTGCTGCCGGTGCCGGTGGACGGCGAAGGCCTGTGCACCGATCGCCTGCCGGAACGGCCGCCGCGCCTGATCTGCGTGACGCCTTCGCACCAGTTCCCGACCGGCGCGCTGATGTCGCTGGCGCGCCGTCGCGCCTTGCTCGACTACGCCTGCCGCCACGATTGCTGGATCTTCGAAGACGATTACGACGGCGAATTCCGCTACGACGCCCAGCCGCATGCGGCCTTGTGCGGCCTCGACGACAGCCGTCGGGTGATCTACACCGGCACTTTCTCGAAAGTGCTGTTTCCTTCGTTGCGCCTGGGCTACATCGTCGCCCCGCCGGGGTTGCGCGACGACCTGATCAGCGCCAAGTGGGTCGACGATTTCGGCTCGCCGGCGATCGAACAGGCCGCGCTTGCGCACTTCCTCGCCGATGGCGGCTTCGAACGCCACCTGCGCCGCACTGCGAAGACCCTCAAACAACGCCGCGACGCCTTGCTGGGTTCCCTGCGCCGCCTGGCCGGCGACGCCGTCGACATCGACGACTCTCATGCCGGCATGCACCTGGTGGTCTGGCTGCGCGGCCGCAACGTCGCCCAGGGCGAGGCCTTCATCGCCTTCGCCCAGAGCCGAGGCCTCGGCCTGTATTCGATCCTGCCGTACTACTTCGAGCCGCCCGCCCGCGCCGGCCTGTTGCTGGGTTTCGGCGCGATGTCGGTGGCGGAGATCGAGGAAGCGGCGCGGGTATTCGCGCTGTGTTTGAGTGAGATGGATTGGGGGAGTGGGGGGTAGGGGAGTGGTCGCCAGGTTCGACGATGTGGTTGCATCCGCCGTCGTTCGCGCATTGTCTTGCCCCTTGCCCTTGCCCTTGCCCTTGCCCTTGCTTTTTGTCTTTGCTGTGCGCCGCCAAGCACTCGCGAAGGCAATAGGAGACCCGGAGGGCGGCCTGCATGGATGCAGGCCGTTTTTCATCGGGACAAGGATGT
>NZ_JMTZ01000148.1 GCF_000731095.1 Lysobacter antibioticus
CGCACGTCCTGTGCGCCGCCCTCCGGGTCTACTGTTGACCGGCAAAGCGGCAAAGCTGCAAAGCAGATCAAAGTCTCGGCAACGGCAACGGCAACGGCAACGGCGGGAGCAGGGGCATAGGCAGTCGGCGTCGCTGCTCTTGGGTAGGAGCGGCGTCCTACTGGATTTCCTACGGTCACAAGCCGCGACCGCGCCACGCTGGTCTTGCGGCGCGTCGGCCAAAAAAGCAATCGCGCCATCGAAAGACAGGTCACTCCCGGGTCAAGAAAAAATAGACTTCGAAACGAAGAAGGCCGCCCTGCGGCGGCCTCCCGATCGAATGCGACGACTCACGCCGTCGCTACGACCTCACCACTTGTACCCCACCTTCGCATAAGCGAACGCGCCATTGAACCCGAACGGAGAGTTGCCGCTATAAGGCAACTGGCCGCTTTCGCTGTTGGCGTAGATCGATTCGTCCGGGTACTCGTTGAGCACGTTGTCGCCGCCGACGGTGAACTCCCAGCCGTCGATGGCATAGGTCGCGGCCAGGTCCAGCGTCCACTTGGCGCGGTAGGTCTGGTCGCGTACGCCGCTGGGGTCGTCGTTGAAGGTGTGGAACTCGCCGTAGCGGGTGGTGGTGGCGTCGAAGCGCCAGGGGCCGGTGGTCCAGCTGCCGCCGAGGAAGAACTTGTCGCGCGGGGCGCCCTGGGTGATGCGGCCTTGTTCGACGCGGCCGATGCGCTGCAGGTTGAGGCCACCGGCGGTGAGCTCGGGCGGGTTGGCGGCGATGCGCTCCAGGGTGGTCTTGTTGCGGTTGTAGCCGGCGGTCAGGTCGATCGCGCCGGTGCCGAGCGACCAGCGGTAGCTGCCGACGATGTCGATGCCGCGGGTGCGGGTGTCGACGGCGTTGGTGAAGTAGCGGCCGCCGGTGATGCCGCGGTGGCCGCGCGCTTCCAGGAAGCTCGCCACCGCCGGGCCGCGCAGGTTCTCCGACAGGATGATGCGGTCGTCGATGTCGATCTGGTAGGCGTCGACGGTGATGTACAGCGATTCGATCGGTTGCAGCACCAGGCCCAGGCCGATGTTGGTCGATTCTTCGGCCTTCAGCGACTCGGCGCCGAGCGCGATCGCGGCCGGGTCGTCGACGGCGAAGGTGCGGACCTGGAACGGGGTCGGGTCGCCGAGCACGATCACGGTCTGGGTGGATTGGTAGAACTGCTGCTGCAACGACGGCGCGCGGAAGCCGATCGACAGGGTGCCGCGCAGCGCGACCTTGTCGTTGAAGGCGTAGCGCGCCGACAGCTTGCCCGAGGTGGTTTCGCCGAAATCGCTGTAGCGCTCGTAACGTGCGGCGGCGCCGAGCGACAGCTTGTCGGTCACGTCGGCTTCGAGGTCGGCGTAGAACGAGTGGCTGTTGCGATTGCGGCGGCTGGCATCGGACGGAGTGAAGCCGGGGAACACCTGCGCACCGGGTGCGCCGGGTTCGGGGCCGGCGACATACGAGGCCAGTTCGCCTGCGGACTGGTTGAACTTCTCGCCGCGCCACTCGCTGCCGAAGGCCACGGTGAGCGGGTACTTGAGCCAGCCGACGTCGAAGGACTTGTTGAAGTCGGCATTGAGCACGTTCTGGGTGACTTCGAGCGCGCCGATGTAGAAATCGTGCGGCGAGGCGGCGCCGAGGGTGCGGTTGAGGCTGTTGCGCACGTCGAAGTCGAGCTGGTTCTGGCCGTAGTTGTAGCTCAGGTCGAGGTTCCAGCCGCCGGCGGTCTGGCCGCGCAGGCCGAGCACGAAGGCGCGGTCCTGGCTGACGTTGTCGATCTGCGGCAGGAAGCCGTCCGGATACACCGAGCGGATGTTGTTGGGGTTGCCCGGGGCGCGGAAATAGCCGTTGGAGATGGCGCGGCGGCGGCTGGCGGTGCCGAAGGAATAGAACTCGACGCCTTCGCTCGGGCTCCACTTTGCGTTGTAGGCCAGCGCGGCCTGGTCGATCTCCGGGTCGCCGTAGCGGTGCACGACCTTGCCGGGCGGGTTGCTGGTCGGGGTGACCGTGCCGAGGTAGGGGCGGGCGCGGTCGGTGTTGTCGCTGTGGCCGCCCTGCGCCGACACATGCAGCGCGCCGTTTTCGCCGAGCTTGATGCCGGCGTCGCCGGACAGTTGGTACTGCTTGCCGTCGCCGGCGCTGTATTGGCCGTAGCGCGCGGCCAGGCTGCCGCCTTCGCCCGAGCCCTTGAGAACGACGTTGACCACGCCGGCGATGGCGTCGGAGCCGTACTGCGCCGAGGCGCCGTCGCGCAGCACTTCGACGCGTTCGATCGCGGCGATCGGAATGGCGTTGAGGTCGACCGGCGAGGAGCCGCGGCCGATGCTGTCGTTGAGGTTGATCAGCGAGGTGGTGTGGCGGCGCTTGCCGTTGACCAGCACCAGCACCTGGTCGGGGGCCAGGCCGCGCAACTGCGCCGGACGCACCGCGTCGGTGGCGTCGGTGATCGCGGGACGCGGGAAGTTCAGCGAGGGCAGGGCGCGCGACAGGGCGGTGGCCAGCTCGACGGTGCCGGTGGCCTCCAGGGTCTGCGGGGTGATGATGTCGATCGGCGCGGTGGATTCGGCTACGGTGCGGTCGCTGACCCGGGTGCCGGTGACGATCAGGGTGTCGAGGTTGGTCGGGTTGGCGGTCGCGGCGTCCGGGGCGGCGGGGGTGGCGGGGTCTTGGGCCCAGGCGGGGGCGGTGGCGAGAGCGATCGATACGGCGGTGCTGAGCAGGGACAGGCGGCGGGACATGGACACTCCGGGCGGTCGAACGGGGGACGTCAGGGCGAGCGCAGCCGCCACGGCCGGCGCGAGGGGCGCTTTGCCGCGGGAGGCGAGCTCGTTGACGCGTGGGGGCGGTCTGAGGCCGACGTCCCGATTATTCGATGCCCGCTGCCGGAGCGGCCGAACTTGTGTTCATGAGCAAATACCGATCAGTCATGCGACCATATCCGCATGATTTCTTTCCGTGATTTCGCCATGCGGCGTGGCGAACGCCTGCTGCTGTCCAACGTAGACCTGACCCTGCACGCCGGTTGGCGGGTGGGCGTGATCGGCCGCAACGGTACCGGCAAGTCCTCGCTGTTCGCGGCGATCCAGGGCGAAGTCGAGGCCGACCGCGGCGACATCGACGTGCCCAACCGCGTGCGCATCGCCAGCGTGGCCCAGGAAACCCCGGCCCTCGACGACCCGGCCCTGGACTTCGTCCTTTCCGGCGACGCCCAGGTCTACCAGGTGCTGGTCGCCGAACGCGAAGCGGTCGAGCGCGAGGACTGGGAAGCGGTCGCCGAGGCCCATCACCGGCTCGAAGAACTCGGCGGCTACGACGCCACCGCGCGCGCCGGCAAGCTGTTGCACGGCCTGGGCTTCTCGCCCGATACCCACGAACGCGCGGTCAAGGAATTCTCCGGCGGCTGGCGCGTGCGCCTGAACCTGGCGCGCGCGCTGATGACGCCGTCGGACCTGCTGCTGCTCGACGAACCGACCAACCACTTGGACCTGGACGCGGTGCTGTGGCTGGAGCAGTGGCTGCTCAAGTACCCGGGCACCTTGCTGCTGATCTCGCACGACCGCGAGTTCCTCGACGAGGTCACCACCCACACCCTGCATCTGCACGACGGCAAGGCCAAGCTGTACACCGGCGACTACACCTCGTTCGAGCGCCAGCGCGCCGAGCACCTGCGCCTGCAGCAGATCACCCACGAGAAGCAGCAGGCCGAGCGGGCCCACCTGCAGAGCTTCATCGACCGCTTCAGCGCCAGCGCGGCCAAGGCCAAGCAGGCGCAGTCGCGGGTCAAGCGCCTGGCCAAGATGGTCGGCACCGAGGCGGTGCGGCTCGAGCGCGCGATGCGCATCGAATTCCCGGCGCCGACCAAGCTGCCGCATGCGCTGCTGCGCCTGATCCATGCCGATTGCGGCTACGGCGATCACGTGGTGCTGGACGACGTCAGCTTCATCCTCGAAGCCGGCGACCGCATCGCCTTGCTCGGCCCCAACGGTGCGGGTAAGTCGACCCTGGTGAAGTCCTTGGTCGGCGAGCTGGAACTGCTGACCGGCGAACGCGGCGGCCATCCGGACCTGCGCATCGGTTACTTCGCACAGCACACGGTCGAATCGCTGCATGCCGGCGTAAGCCCGATCGATCACCTGGCCGAAATCGCCCCGGGCGTGCCGACCCAGCAGCTGCGCGATTTCCTCGGCAAGTGGAATTTCCCCGGCGACCGCGCCTTCGAATCGGTCGACGGGTTCTCCGGCGGCGAACGCGCGCGCCTGGCCCTGGCGATGATTGCCTGGCGCAAGCCCAACGTGCTGCTGCTCGACGAACCGACCAACCACTTGGACCTGGACGTGCGCGAAGCGCTGGCCGAGGCCTTGTCGGATTTCCCCGGCGCGATCGTGCTGGTCTCGCACGACCGTCACCTGATCGGCCTGGTCTGCGAAACCTTCTGGCGCGTGGCCGATGGTGTGGCGCAGCCGTTCGACGGCGACCTCGACGCCTACGCGGTGTGGTTGCGTACGCGCGACAACAGCAACGACGGCAAGGGCGCGGCGGTGGCCAAGGCCGCGGCGCAGGCCACGGCCGCCGCATCGGCCGCCAAGCAGGCTGGCGGCGGCAAGGGTGGGCGCAAGGTCAATCCGGTCAAGCTGGCGGAAGCGGAAAAGCGCGTGGCCGAGCTGGAATCCAAGCTGCACACCCTGGACATGGATCTGGCCGATCCGACCAAGTACGCCGGCGGCGGCGACAACGCGGGCGAGTTGGCCAAGCAGCGCGAAAAGGTCGCGGCGGAACTGGCCAAGGCCGAGGCGGAGTGGATGGCGCTGTACGACGCGGCTTGAGGTTGGGTGTCGTTTCTGCGCTGCGCTGCTTTCTGTAGGAGCGGCGTGAGCCGCGACCGCTGGACGCGCAGAGGCTACCGCGCCGATGTTGCTCATCGAAGCGGTGTGCTTTCGCGAAGGGTAGGAGCGGCGCAA
>NZ_JMTZ01000149.1 GCF_000731095.1 Lysobacter antibioticus
ACGGTACATCGAACGAATCCGGCCAGGGTTAGGGTCAGGCACCCGAGCAAAGGAGGCGCGGCAAGGTTCTGTGGGGGTACGAGGGATGGGGCGAATTGAATTGGCAGCGCCTTTGATTGCCGTCGTTCGTACCCAATAGAGGCCTCACCCTTATGCATTCAGCTTGCGAGTGAGAGATGAGGCATTGCGAGTCGAGCCATTAGCGGCGTACTCGCTTGTGTTTCCGATTAACTCGGCTCGCTGTTCCGGAATGTACGCGTAGGTGTGATGTGCACTCTCCCGAGGGGGCGCGAAAATGACGGCAGGCGATGAGGTCCGTAGGCCAACAACGCGAGCGGTTTGTTCTGTTTCGCGGATACTTTGAGTGGTCGTTGGGTGGGCGATGGCCATCTTGATAATGGAGTCATATACCCGGCCCGGCTCGTAAGCGGAACTTTAATGGCGGGCGCACCTTATATTTCTCGTGCTTATGGTGTTTCCCGCTGCAGCTTGGGCGTAGCTCGCCACAGGCGGTCTCGTTATGCGTAGAGATAATATTGTCTGGCTCGGTTGGCCTTCAGCGAATACAGAGATCAAAACGCCTGTCCATACGATCTGGCGACGCGGCGGTGCGCAGGTCGATCAGCGTTCGCACGTGCTTTCGGTCGAGGGCGTATTCAAGCCGGACGGCATTGGAAATACGCCGCCAAGCTGGCACGTCGCGAAGGCGAGGTGCGGATGGGGCGCGGCAAAGGGGATTGGTTCGATTCGGCCACGACCTTTGCCGCCGCGCAGGTCCGCTACGAATTGCGCACGCATAGGCACGCAATGGCACGCGCTGGCCGAGTACCGCTGGCTGGCGGTGGACGACGGCGGCACCAAGCGGGGCTTCCTGGTCGGACTGGATCGCGATATCGGCCGCAACTTCCTTGTCGGCGTTGGCTACAACTTCACCGATTTCAGCGATGACCTGACGGATTTCGATTACCGGGAACGCGGTTGGGTCCTGAACCTGACGGGACGCTATTGACACAGGTACGCAAACAAGCCTGCGGATAGGGGGATGAAATGAGAACGGAAAATCGCATGCGAGTTACGTCCAAGAGGGGTTCCATGGCGGCGTTGACGAGACTCGCTGCGTGGGCGCGACGCCTGTGCATGCCGGTGGTGGTTCTGGCGTTCCTGGGGCTGTCGACACCGGCGGCGGCGCAGGTACAGCGCACCATGGTCAACACAAGTTTTGAGCAGCCAGCGCTCACTCCGAGCTCCGGATGCTGGAGGTATGTGCCGGATAGCCTAGTTCCCGGTTGGAATAACAACGCGTCGACCACGACGACGGCTGGTACGTGTAACCAGGTCGCTGGTGATACCGGCACCGATAGGTACATCGAACTGTGGACCAGCGGATATGTGGACGGAGATGGGACGCATATCGCTAGAGAGGGCAATCAGCTTGCCGAACTAAATTCGAACGTGGCGGCACGTCTCTCTCAGAACGTGTGCCTGCTTCAAGGCGAGGTAATCGGATGGTCGGTAAGCCACCGGGGGCGGGGCAGCGATACCAACCCGGATACGATGGAGTTCCGCATCGGCACCACTGGTATCGCACGGATGAGTACCGATCGCGATGGCGACGGCTCTGTGACTTCCGTGTTTCCGGGGACCGGCGACACGGCGAGCTACGCGCGTGGACCCAACAACTGGGCTGATTATACCGGGCAATTCCAATTTCCCGGCCCGACGGGGGTGGTCGACTTGGGGTTCGAGGCGATCTCCTCTGCCTCGGGCGCTCTCAACATAGGCAACCTCATCGACGCGATCCAGATCAACGTTCGCCCATTCGTGGAGTTCGCACAAGCCTCGTACCTGCAGACCGAGAACCAGCCGACGGTGAACGTGCCGCAACTGCGTCTGGCCGGCACGGTGCCGGCGGGCGGCATTAACGTGCGGGTGCGCATCACCGGCGGCACGGCGACGCTGGGGGCGGACTACCTGACCCCGGGCAACGCAGCCAGCTTCGACGTGTTCATTCCGGAGGGGGTCTACGACGACAACCTGTTCGACCTGCCGGTGACCCTGATCGACGACGGCATAGTCGATCCCGGCGAGACCATCGACTTCGAACTGGTCCCGACCACCACGGCCGACCTCTACAACATAGCCTCGATGCAGAGCTGCGGCGCCACGCCGCTGACGGCGACGACCACGACGATCAACGAGACCACGACGGTGCTGCCGCGGCTGCAACTGAACAAGGCGTTGGCCTCGTCCCGCATTGCGGTGAACGACCAGTTCACCCTGAGCATCGTCGGCACCAACGGCACGCAGGCGACCACGACGGGCGCGGGCAGCACGATCGGCAACGGCAGCATCCAGGTGGCGCCGGCGGCGGCGGGGACCAGCTATACCTTGCGGGAGGTCATGACGGCGGGTAGCACCTCGGCGCTGAGCGCGTATGCGCCGTCGATCAACTGCACCAACACCACCCCGCAGTCGACGACGGTGCTGCCCAGCGGCGCGGGCAGCAACTTCAGCCTGACCATTGCGGCCGGGGACAACATCAGCTGCACCATCACCAACCGTTCGACCACCGCGCCGTCGGGGCTGAGAGTGGTCAAGAGCGTGACCAGCGGGGCCTTCTACGACAGCGTCGGGGACACAGCCACTTACAGCTACGTGGTGACCAACACCGGCAGCACCACGCTCACCAACCTGGCGGTGACCGACAACAAGATAGCTGCGGTCAGCTGTGGCGGCATCACCTCGCTGGCGGCGGGCGCGAGCGTGACCTGCACCGGGACGTACACGGTGACCCAGGCCGACGTGGACGCGATGATCGTGACCAACATCGTGCAGGCGACGGCGCGCAACCCGAGCAACCAGACGCTGACGGCGACCGACGATGCAGTGATCTCGTTGGCAGCGCCGGCCTGGACGCTGGATAAGCAGGCATTGGTCACGACCTATACGACGGTGGGCGAGCAGGTGGGCTACACCTATGTGGTGACCAACACCGGCAATACCACGATCAATGCGATCGCGTTGGACGACAATCGCGTCGCGGTGGTGACGTGCCCGGTGACGACGTTGGCGGCGGGGGCGAGCATGACCTGCACGGCCAACTACACGGTGACGCAGGCGGACCTGGATGCGGGTTCGGTGACCAACGTGGCGACCGCGACCGGTACCCCGGCGGGCGGTACGCTGAGCGTGCCCCGTGATCAGGTGACGGTCATTGGCCCGGCGGCGGCGCCGACGCTGAGCTTGGCCAAGACGGCGGCCTCGGGCAGTCCGTACGACAGCGTGGGTGACGTGGTCGATTACCAGTACGTGGTGACCAACACCGGCAACGTGACCATCAACGCGTTGGTGGTGACCGACGACCGGATCGCGGTGGTGACCTGTCCGGTGACGAGCTTGGCGCCGCAGGCCAGCACCACCTGCACGGGCAATTACACAATCACTCAGGCTGACATCGATGCGGGCTCGGTGACCAACAACGCAAGCGCCGCCGGCGCGCCTGCACGCGGCACGCTGACGCCCGCCACCGACAGCCTGACGGTGACCTCCACCGCCACGCCTTCGTTGACCTTGGACAAGACGGTGGTATCGGGCAATCCCTATGCCGCGGTCGGCGACGTCGTGACGTACGAATACCTCGTCACCAACCCGAGCGCCGTAACGATCAATGGGTTTTCGGTCACCGACGATAAGATCGCCACGGTGACGTGTCCGGTGACGACCTTGGCCCCGCAGGCCAGTACGACGTGTACCGGCAGCTATACGATCGTCCAGGCCGATCTGGATGCCGGCTCGGTAACCAACAACGCGACCGCGACCGGCACGCCGGCAAGCGGCGTGCTGGTGCCGGGCACCGACAGCGCGACGGTGACGGCGTTGGCTTCGGTCAGCTATGCCAAGACCGCCAGGACACGATCACCTACACCTTGTCGACGACGGTGGCGTATGCCGCGACCACGGCGCCGGTGACCTTGACCGACACACTCGGCGCGGGTCTGACCTTCGGCGCGGTGACCAGCGCCGGCCTGTCCACCTGCAACGCGGCTAACCCCTTGGTCTGCACGCTGCCGGCGGGCACGGTGCCGGGCACGTATGTGGTGACCTACACCGCGACCGTCAACGGAACCGCCAGCGGGACAGTGAACAACGCCGTGGTCTCCAGCGGAGCGATCGCGGCGGCCTGCTCGGCCGATTGCGCCCTGGAAACGCCGGTGGCCTTGCCGGTGATCACCGTGGTCAAGTCGTCCAACCCTCCCCCTGGGACGGAGATGCAGGTCGGTCAGACGATCGAATACACCCTGACGGCGACGGTGGACGACGCGGCCACGCTGGCCGATGTGGTGCTGGTGGACACGCCGAATCGGGGATTGACGCTTGGCGCTTTGCCCAGCGGCTGCGTGATGAGCGGAGCCACGGTGACCTGCACGGTGCCGGCGCGGTCGCCGGTCGGCGTCTACCGCTTCGTGTACACGGCAACGATCAACGCCGATGCCGTGGGCTCGGTCGGCAACCAGGTGGCGGCGACGACCGCTTCGGGCCCTGCGCCGATCTG
>NZ_JMTZ01000150.1 GCF_000731095.1 Lysobacter antibioticus
AACGGCCCGCATCCATGCGGGCCGCCCTCCGGGTCTTCTATAGCCTTCGCGAGTGCAATGCGACGCACAGCAACGGCAAAACTCTTAGCGTCGCTGCTCTTGGGTAGGAGCGGCGCAAGCCGCGACCGAAGAAACTGCGATGCCTCGGATCCTCATCGCCCTTAAGGTCAGGCCTATCGATCCGAGACCTCATCGCCCCGCCTGGCCTAGCAAAAAATCTGCCGAAACCGCGCCCCGCGGCAACCGAATCCCGCACCGCTTCCGGTATCGTGAGCGGCATCCGCCGCGCCTCGCCGAGCCTCACGTGTCCACCGCCGAATTCCGCCGCTACGCCCTGTTCTACCTCGGCTACTTCGGCATGCTCGGCGCCTATACGCCCTACATCGGACGTTGGGTCAGCGCCAACGGTCACGGCGGTTATGCGGTCGGGGCGATGCTGGCGCTGTGGTACGGCGGGCGCATCCTGGCGCCGCCGACCTGGGCGCGGCAGGTGGCGCGCAGCCGGGCGCCGGGGCATTGGCTGGTCGCCGGTTGCCTGCTGGCGCTGGCCATGTTCGCCGGCTTCGCCCGCTTCGACGGCGGCGTGATGTTGTTCGTGGTGATGGGCGCGTTCGCGCTGTTCTTCAACGCGGTCATGCCGCAGTTCGAGGCGATGACCCTGAACGCGCTGGGCACGCGCAATCACGACTACGGCAAGATCCGGATGTGGGGCTCGGTCGGCTTCCTGATCGTCGCGGCGAGCTACGGCTGGTTGCTCGACCGGCTCGGCAACGATGCTTTCGTCTGGCTGAGCCTGCCGTGGCTGGTGTTGACCGCCGCCGCGGCCTGGCTGCACCGCGCCGATCCGCCCTCGCCGGCGCCGCTCGAAGGCACGCCGCGCGAACGCCTGTGGCGGCGACCGGGCACGCGCCGGCTGCTCGGCACGGTCTTGCTGGTGCAGCTGAGCTTCGGTCCCTTCTACGTGTTCTACACCCTGCAACTGCAGGCGCACGGCCACGACGGTTTCGCGGTCGGCCTGCTGTGGGCGATCGGGGTGGTCTGCGAGATCCTGATGTTCTGGCAGGCGCCGCGGCTGGTGCAGCGCTTCGGTGCGCATCGCCTGATCGCCGCCTGCATCTTCGCAACCGCGCTGCGCTGGGTGATGGTGGCCTGGTTCGCCGATTCCTTCGCCTGGATGGCGCTGGCCCAGACCGGCCACTCCTTGAGCTTCGCCGCGTTCCACGCCGGCTGCATGCGGCGCATGGCCGAGTTGTTCCCGGCGCGCCGCGACATGGCCTCGGCGCAGGGCATGCTGTCCGGCTTCAGCGGCGGCATCGGCGGCGTGCTCGGCGCCGGCATGGCCGCATTGGCCTGGCAGCACGGCGGTGGCACGGCGGCGTTCATGGCCGGCTCGGTCTGCTCGGTAGCCGCCCTGGCGCTGCATTTGGCCGCGCAACGCTACGCCCGCGATCCAAGTCCGGCCGAGACCGCCTGAGCGGCGCGCCCATCCCGTTCACGGAGAGGGTCGGGATGAGGGCTCATGAGGTTTGCCACCTCTCGGAGAAGCAGTTAGTTCCAGCCCGCTCCCGGTCTCTTAAGCCAAGGTAAGGCCAGGGCCGTTACTCTGGCGGTCCGTCACCCGGATCGCCGCGATGAAGAAATGGATAGCTCTGTTGGTCCTGGCCCTGGTCCTGTTGCTCGGCTATGTCGCCGCCGGGCCCTTCCTCACCGTCAACGCCATCCGCAGCGCGGTCAAGGAGCGCAACGCCGGCGAGCTCAGCAAGCATGTCGACTTCGCCGCGCTGCGCCTGAGCCTGAAGGCGCAGGTCGACGACTACATCGTCCGTCGCGCCGGCCCGGAGGCGCAGTCGAGCCTGTTCGGCGCGCTCGGCCTGAGCCTGGCCAGCGGCGTCGCCGGCACCGCGGTCGATGCGATCGCCACCCCGGTCGGCATCGGTGCGGTGCTCGAAGGCCGCAATCTGCTGCGGCGCCTCGATCCGTCGGCGCCGCGCCGCGACGCCTATGCGCAAGTGCCGCCGGCGGAACCGCTCAAGCACCCGAGCTATCGCTTCGAATCGCCATCGCGCTTCACCGCTACGGTCAACAACGCCGACGGCGATCCGGTCGTGTTCGTGCTGACCCGCGACGGCCTGAAGTGGCGGGTCACCGACGTGCGCCTGCCTCTGGAAAAGATGC
Source organism: Lysobacter antibioticus (assembly GCF_000731095.1). Taxonomy (GTDB): domain Bacteria; phylum Pseudomonadota; class Gammaproteobacteria; order Xanthomonadales; family Xanthomonadaceae; genus Lysobacter; species Lysobacter antibioticus_B. The sequence goes on from NZ_JMTZ01000150.1 coordinate 2,176, forward strand.
TGCCCTGAACCAGGACGCCGGCGGCGATAACCTTCAATGGGCGGGCCGCAGCGAGTTGGACGGCGCCTCCCGAGGGAGGCGTTGCGAGGCGCTTTCGGCAGCCCCAGGGCAGGAGCGGCGTCCTACTGGATTTCCTTCGGTCACAAGCCACGACCGCGCTGCGATGGTCTTGCGGCGCCTCTTTCAAGCAAGATCAACATCAAACGCCAAGAGCTTCCGCCACTAAAGCGGCGGGTTACTTTCTTTTGTCAAAAGCAACAAAAGAAAGCTAACCAAAGAAAAATGCTTTCTTTTGAATCACAGGCCCGCACGAGCGGTGCATGCGCAGGGCTCTACATACGGGACATCCCTGTCCCGATGAAAAACGGCGCGCATCCCTGCGCGCCG
>NZ_JMTZ01000151.1 GCF_000731095.1 Lysobacter antibioticus
CTACAACATCCACAACCGCAGCGGCGGCAGCGCCGACAACGTCACCGGCACCTTCACCAAGAACCTGTCGAGCGAGCCGCTCAACGGTACCTGGAAGCTGCGCGCGGCCGACCGCGCCTCGCAGGACGTCGGCCGCATCGACACCTGGAGCATCACGTTCTGATCAGCCTCGCGTTTTGAGGAACCTCCCTCCGGAGGGACCTCGTGTACGGGGGAGTCCCGGCTTCTGAGGAGCCGGGCTCCTGAAATACCGGCGGGCTTAGGGGAGTCCGCTTTCCGCTCGACGATGGTCTGAAACGGCCGTGGCGAGCTGCGATCCGGACGCGGACCGCAGCTCGCTGCGGGCGCGCTTGCCCGGCATCCGGCCCTTCGCCTCGAGGGGCCGGATGCTCCGGGCCGGTCCAGACTTCGTTGCGGAACCTCGCCACCACGTCGTCCTTCCCAACATGGAGCAAGTAATGAAACGACTGACCGCTTCCCTGGCCCTGCTCGCCCTGTCGATCGGCAGCGCGCTCGCCGCCCCGACCCTGCGTCCGGCGGCTTTCGACAATGCCCGTCTTTCGCGCATCGACCGCATCGCCCTGCGCAGCATGCCGGCGGTGGACGTAGCCAAGCTGCGCGCCGAAGACCTCAAGCGTGGCCGCAACGAAGCGCCGCGCTTCGCCACTTCGTTGCCGGTGGACATGAACACCCTCAACAGCGGCACCTGGGAAGACCTCGACGCCGACCATGCGGTCTGGCGCACGCGCATCGAATCCAAGAACGCGCTGACCCTGAATTTCCATTTCGACCAGTTCAAGCTGCCCGCCGGCGCACGCATGCTGATCTATCCGGCCGACCAGACCCCGGGCTCCAACGCCTCGCGCGTACGCAGCTTCACCGCCGCCGACAACAACGCCTTCAACGAGCTGTGGACGCCGGTGGTGATCGGCGACGAGGCGGTGATCGAAGTGGTCGTGCCGCGCGCCAAGGTCGGCGAGCTCAAGCTGCACCTGGCCGGCGTCCAGCACGATTACAAGGGCCTGGGCCGGCTCGCGCGCGAAGCCGCGCTGGAGCAGGCCACCGGCGTGTCGGGCAGTTGCAACATCGACGTCGTCTGCCCCGAAGGCAACGCCCACCGCGACGTGATCCGATCGGTCGCCGCCTACTCCAAGCAGGGCACGATGTGGTGCACCGGCTCGCTGGTCAACAACACCGCCAACGACAAAAAGATGTACTTCCTGACCGCGAACCATTGCGGCATGACCACGGCGGCGATCGCCGCGAGCATGGTGGTGTACTGGAACTACCAGAACTCGACCTGCCGCGCGCCGGGCTCGTCCTCCAGCGGCGCCAACGGCGACGGCTCGCTGTCGCAGTCGCAGACCGGCGCGGTGGTCCGCGCGACCAACGCCGCGTCCGACTTCACCCTGCTCGAACTCAACACCGCCGCCAACCCGGCCCACAACCTGTTCTGGGCCGGTTGGGACCGCCGCGACCAGAACTTCTCCGGCGCGACCGCGATCCATCATCCCAACGTCGCCGAGAAGCGCATCAGCCACTCGACCACCGCGACCCAGATCAGCGGCTACAACGGCGCCAGCGGCAGTACCCACCTGCACGTGTTCTGGCAGGCCAACGGCGGCGTGACCGAGCCGGGTTCGTCGGGTTCGCCGGTCTATAGCCCGGAGAAGCGCGTGCTGGGCCAACTGCACGGCGGCCCGTCGAGCTGCTCGGCGACCGGCGCCGACCGCAGCGACTACTACGGCCGTATCTTCACCTCCTGGACCGGCGGCGGCTCCGCTGCGACGCGCCTGAGCAACTGGCTCGACCCGTCCGGCACCGGTGCGCAGTTCATCGACGGCATCGACTCCAGCGGCACGCCGACCAATACCCCGCCGGTAGCGAACTTCAGCTCCACGGCCAGCGGCCTGACCGTGAGCTTCACCGACAGCTCCACCGACAGCGACGGCAGCATCGCCTCGCGCAGCTGGAACT
>NZ_JMTZ01000152.1 GCF_000731095.1 Lysobacter antibioticus
CGCACAAACTCCGCCTTGACGAACGTGCCCTTCCCCGCCTGCAAGGTCAGATCGCCGCCGGTCATGGTGTAGTCCTGACCCGCGCGGTTCTCGTCGACGTAGGTCAGCCCTACCCCAACATGGTCGCCGAACCATTGCTTGCCGCGAAAACCGACAGTTGCGTTGTCGTCGTCGAAATCCGACGGCAACCACTCATAGTCGACCACCAGTCGTTGCTCGAGTCCGCTCAAGGGCGCATCACGCGTCAAGGTCGGAATGTTCTGGCGGGTCACCTGCGCCAGCGGCCGGGTCAACAGGATGCGGCCCTGCAGCGCGTCGATTTCATAGTCGGCGCCGCGCTGGAGCGGGATGCGCTTCTCCAGTCGGCCAGTGCTCAGGTCGCGCACTTCCAGCACGACGATGTCCGAGCCCGGAAGAATATCGGTATGCCGCAGGTAGTACAGACTGCCGCCGGTACCGATAAACTCGTTATGTCCTGGCGCGGTCTCGGCCTGCGAGCCGAAGGCGCGCAGTTCGGTCGACGGGTCGCCCCAGGCGTTGATGCCGCGCGAGCGCCAGTTGAGCGCGGCGCCGTACAGCGAACGCACGTACTGGGCGTATTCGGTACCGGTAAAGCCGGTGGCATAGTTGCCCCACAGCGCCTGGTTCTTGTCCCAATCCATGCGCAGATAGAACCGCCCCATCGTATCGACGTCGCGATAGGTGGTGGAGTCATCGCCATACACCGGGTAATACAGATCCGGGTCCAGCCGACGGAAGATGTCGCGCGGATCGGCGCGGGTGAACCCATCGAACAGATGCTCGATATCGCGCTGCGTCGTATCCGCCTGCATCGTCAGCAGGTACTTGGCCCGCAGCTTGGCCTTACCGTAGAAGGCCAGACGCCCGTCGCTGATCACATCGTCCTGGTAACGACTGTCGACCGTGAACGGATCCACCGAACCGCTGATCTTGTTCTGCGCGACGGTGAGGTCGGCCAGACCCACACCGAAGAAATAGCGCCCGGTGACCTCGACGTCGAGCATCTCATGCTCGCCCGATTCCGCTCCGGCTTGACCGCCCCTCACACCTATGTCGAAGGAATGCCGACCCACGGGCACCAGGTACTCGGCGACAAACTTTCGCTCCATATCCACCGGGTAGCTATCGCCGTTGATGGTCAGCATCGCGTCCTGCGGCACGTTGCTGCCCTGGATACGGACCCTCGACCCATGGATCGGAATGTTCTGCTGGCGCAGACCGCTCCCCGAGAAAGCATGGTCCAGCAGGCTCTGATTCATCGCCTGCTCCAAAGTCAGCGCGGTACCCAGGCTCTCCTCGGCACTGTCGCGTACCTGCTGATTGCTGCGCGCCGCCTCGTCAGGCGTCATCAGCTGGATCGTGCCCGGATGGGTTTCGTCGTACGTCCCATCCGCACCATAAGCACGCAACACGTACACCAGTTCATCGCCCGTGCGGAACGGACGCGAACTCGGCAGCTCGCCCGCCCACTCGGCCTGCGCGACCGGCGCCACGTCCACCGGCACCGTGGCGATCGGATCGATCAGATCGCCGTCGCTGGATCGATAGACGATGATCTCGTAGCGATCGACGAAAGCAGTGTAGTTGCCGCGAACGTAGAACTGCACGGGCTTGAGGATGCGACCGTTCTCGAAAGCCACCACCGACGGAGCCGATGCAGCCAGTTCTGGCTGTCCGAGATTCGGATCTTCGGTCGCCCAAATCGCAGCGCCGCATGCCATCTCAATGGAAAACTTGCCCATTGCTTCGGCCTTGCCCGGCTGCTCCAGCGCCACCGTGACGCGCCGATCGGGTTGCAACGTCTCGGAAGAGGATTGCTCGGTCGTGCCGCTCGTCACCGGCCGGTCGTCGCTGCGGGTACGCAAGCGGAACAGCAGGCCTTCCTCGCCCGTGCAGCGCTCTTCCCCGCACTTCACTTCGCCGACCGCCTCATCGACGGCATCGCGACGGGTTTGATTCTCACCTGACACCTGCGCCGACGCAGACGATGCCATGCCGGCCATCAGGCTGATCAGGGTGCAGTCCAGCAGCTTCATGCGCATCTTCATGGCTGCGCTCCTTCACTGCGCTTCGCACCGACCACGGCGCTGGGATCGCTATTGACTTCCACACGGACCTGGGCGCGAACCTGTGGACTCAAACGCCTGGCCAGTGCGTCGTATACGGCTTGTGCCCGGCGCATGCCCAAGGCGGCGTTGTACTCGCGTGAACCACGAAGGTCGGCGTGGCCGATGATCGCCACCGCGCCGCCCCCCATCCGTTCCAGACCTGCCGCGATTCGGTCCAGCAAAGGCTCGAACTCGGGCTTGATCATGGAGCGGTCGGTGTCGAACAACACCGTACCCAACAAGGCGCCTCCCTCGTCCACCCCGACCACCAACGAGTTGGGGTCGTCGACCTGGGCGCGAACGCTGACCACCAAGCCCTGTGTCGCGTCCGCACCGAGCGAATCGATCAAGGCCTGCTTCACCGCCGTGGCGCGATCGAACGCAAGCTCGTGCTTGTCGCCGTTGGCGCTGATCACCACCTCTCCGCCGCGGTGCTCGCGCACTCGCTCGGCCATCTGCTCGATGACCGGTCGATAGCGTGGTCGGACTTCGGCGCTGCCAGGTGCGAAGAACACCTCGCCCAACACCATTTCCGCCAACCGCTCGCTCGCCGCACAGCGCTTGACGCCCCAGTCGAACCGCACCGGAAGCCCCGGCGTGATGCGGCGGACCAAGGGATTATCGGTGGTGAACTCGCTGCACGCCGCCAA
>NZ_JMTZ01000153.1 GCF_000731095.1 Lysobacter antibioticus
GTCTCGGTCAGCAGCCCTTCGACCGAAGCGATGCGTACGCCCGGCAGACCCCGCTCGTCGATGCCGGTGTTGCGGACGATATAGTCGACCACATAGCCGCCCTCGCCCTGCTCCACCCGCCGCTCCACGGTCGGTGCCGCTGCGTTCAAGCCCTTCGCTGCCGCGCCCGTCTTCTCGACCGAAGTGCGGCCTCCGGCATCCATCCGGACGGTCACTCCTTCCTTATTGGTCAGCATGAAGTCGTCGGTGAAGCTCGGCGCACGCAGCCGCTGCCGAATGACGATTTGATGGTGCTCGACCGGGTCCTTGTTCGACTGGCGTGCGGCAATGGCGCCCAATTGCAAGCCGTGCGGCAGCGACGCGCTGGCATCGGCAAGCGATTGCGGCCCGTCGCCACGGTCTATCGTCGTCGACTGGGCGATGTAGGCGCCGGCCGCGAAACCGCCGCGTGCCTGCAGCCCGCTCAAGGCGGCACTGTCCTGCCAGCCGTCTGCGTCGCAGTCGTCGAAAACCGTGCCGAAGACGAGGCTGTCGTCCAGCAGGGGATCGGCGGCCAGATCGACCGAAGCAGTCGCCAGGTTCGAGATCGGTCGGTCGCTGGACGA
>NZ_JMTZ01000154.1 GCF_000731095.1 Lysobacter antibioticus
GCGCAAGAGCCGTCGGACTCGCTCGCCAGGCCGTTATCGAGCAGCGAGCGATGGTGCGCGCCCGACAGCGTCGCGTTGGCCAGGCCGCTCAGGCCCAGGGTCAGGCGCTGGTTGGCATCGATCAGGCTGCGTCGGTAGGCCGCCACGTCCAGCAGAAAACCGCCGTTCGGCCCCTTGACCCGCGCGATCCAGATCTGATCGCGGAAGCCTAGGCCCGCGATCACCGATCCGTCGGCATTGACCCCTTGCACCTTCGCCCAAGTGGGGTCGATCGCGAACTCGACGCCGTAGCCGGCCAGCCATTGCTGGATCGACAGCGTTCCGGTCTGCTCGGACCAACGGAAGACATTCCTCTGTCCTCCCGGACCACCGTAGGTTTCGCCGACGATCACCTGCCCGTCGGCGGATATTTTGGTCGGCAAACTGCCCTTCATCGACGGCAACAGGCCGAGCAAGCGCACGCCGGCCGCCTGGTCCCAGACGTAGGCCTGTTGAATCCGCTCGCCCGAGTTCGTGACGATGACCCCGGTGATGCGGCTGCCGTCGTGCGAAACGTCTACCGCGGCCTCCAGCGCGCTGCCGAGCGCCGCATCGATGAAGAACGGCGCGCGCCCGTCCTGCCACACGAACACCCGCGGGTTCACCCCGTTTCCGCTGGCCCGACCGATGACCGTGCGTCCGTCGCCGGAAAGCGCACCGGGATCGAACAACGAGTAGCCCTGCCAGTCGCCGGCTACCGGCATCACCTCCACGCCCCGATCGGAACGCCAGCGGAAGACCTCACGCCGGAAATTGCTGTTCAAACGTTGCCCGGCGATGATCCGCCCGTCCGCGGACATGTCCTGGGCAATGGCGGAGTAGCCGGGGACATCCACCACCCGTATCCCGCCTTCGCGCGTCCACAGCGCCGGCGCCCAGCGTCGGTCCGGTAGCCCCGATACCGAATCGGGCAGGTTCAACAACACCACGGAACCGTCCCCGGATATCGCACGCAACTCGAAATCTTGGCTGGAAAGCCCGGGGAACGTCAGGATGTCGGTACGCCCTTGCGATCGGGTCCAATGGAACGCGGTGGCGTGGAAAAGGCCGGCCACGGCACGGCCGTCGTCGGACAACAGCGACCAGCCCATGGAAAATTCCGGGCCGATCACGTCCACTTCCACCGCCGCCCGGGCGGAACCGCAAACGGCCAGAACGGCCAACGTCAAAATCGCTGCGCGCATAGTCCAATCCTTGGTGGTCGAGCGAAGTCATCAGGGACAGGCCCCGGGCTCTCATGCACTGATGATCCTAGGCGGCCGTCGCATCGACTGAAACTGCACCGACAGCGCCGCCGGTCACGCTATGGCGCTTTCCCCCGCACTTACCGTACGACACTCATACGTTTCGGCCGGCGCCGCCGGCCGCGCGACCGCCAGGAAACAGCCCGGGCGGCCGCTGGCCGCAGCCTAGAAGGCCAGCCGATAGCTCGCCGACACACCCCAATCCGCATCGCCGCCCGACGAGGATGCGCGTGCGCCGACGCCGAGCACCGA
>NZ_JMTZ01000155.1 GCF_000731095.1 Lysobacter antibioticus
CAACGGCAACGGCAACGGCAACGGCAACGGCAACGGCAACGGCAACGGCAACGGCGCTTTGGGGTAGGAGCGGCGCAAGCCGCGACCAAGGCATCCGCAGAGGCAGCAACGCCGACGTCATTGAGCGAAGTCCGCGGCCATCGCGGCATAGAGCGGCAGACCACGCCCGAGCGCTTCCGCATCCGGCCACTCGGCCCCTGACCCGCGTCACTGCAAACCGTGACGATGGACGGGTAACATCGCCGGGTTCCCGTCCGGCTGCCGTCGATGTCCACGTCCTCGCTGTCCACGCCGACGCTGTCGGTGCCTTCCGCATCTTCCGCCGACTCCGGCGCCGTTGGCGTGTCCGCGCAGGGTGGCGCCTGGCGCGAGATCCCCGCGCTCGGCGCACGCCTGCTCTGGCGCCATTGGCCGGCGCTGACGTTCTGGTTCTTCGCCCAGCGGGTCTGCTACGACCTGTTGATGGGGCTGGCGGTCAAGCTCGGCGAGCGTTCGGTGCTGCTGTCGTTCGCGGTGCTGTCGGTGCTGATCGTGACCCAACTCGCGGGCACCATCCTGATGTTCCAGTCGCTGCGGCCGTCGTTGCCGATGCTCGCCGGCGGTGCGACCACGCCGGACACGGCGGCGGTGCGCAAGCAATGGATCACTGCGCTGGCCATCGCGATGCTGCCGTTCTTCGCCTACTACGCCGGTTGGGGCCTGCTCGAAGACCTGCGCCGCAACTTCCGCACCGCCTACATCTTCAGCGTCTGGGAAAAGGAAAACCTCAACGAGGTGCTCAAGCTCAAGGGCTTGTGGATCGCGCTTGCGGTGGCCTGGGCGGTGCGCTGGTTCAGCAAGCGCCGCGCCGAAGCCACCGGGCATGCGCTGTGGAACGTGGTCGCGACCAGCTGCGAAGCCTACTGGGTGTTCGTGGGCGTGGCCGCCATCGCGCAGGTCATGAGCGGCCTGAAGGACTGGTGGCACGAGCGGGTGGTCTATGCCGCCGTGACCCAGTGGTGGGACGACCCGATGTCGGCGTTCAAGCTGCTGACCCCGGCCAAGAAGGGCATCGTGCCGGTCTGGGACATCGTCGGCACCGCTGCCGGTGCGGTGGTGCTGCCGCTGATCTGGCTGGCGATCACCGCGATCATCTACGGCATCGATCTGCGCCGCGCGCAGCGCCTCGACGGTGCCGACGAAACCCTCGGCAAGGTCAGCGCGCGCTTCAAGTCGATGCATTTCAGCTTGCGCATGCTGGCCGACAAGGCCAGCGCCGGCTGGACCAGCAAGGGCGTGCCGGTGGTCAACAGCCTGCGCCTGGTGCTGCGCGCCGGCCTGCCGGCCTTGCTGACCTTGTGCGTGTGCTGGCAGTTGTTGTCGTACATCGACTCGTGGTCGTGGCGCTTGATGGAACACGTGGTCGGCCCGAAGGACCCGGAATGGCAGAACGTCGTCGGCCAGCCCTTGGCGGTGTTCCTCAACACCCCGTTGTCGTTCCGCACCTCGTTGTTCACCGATGTCTTGCGAGTCGTGTTGTTGGCTGCGACGTTCGACCGCGCCATTGCAAGGTTGCCGCGTTCGGCTTGAGCCTCGGCCGTTGCCGTTGCCGTTGCCGTTGCCGTAATGATTTTGCTGTTGCTGTGCGCCGATTCGCACTAGCGAAGGCAATC
>NZ_JMTZ01000156.1 GCF_000731095.1 Lysobacter antibioticus
CCGGGTGCGACCTGCGTGTTGACGGGCACCTACACGGTGACCGCGGCCGACGTGACTGCCGGTTCGATCAGCAATACAGCGACCTCGACCAGTACCGTCTGTCCTGCGGGCAGCACCGATCCGGCCTGCACCACGACGATCAACACCCCGGTGGTTCCGTCGACGGTCAGCTACACCAAGTCCGCCAGCACGGCCGGTCCGGTCGTGGTCGGCGACGTGATCACCTACACCCTGACGACGACGGTGGCGAACGCGCAGACCATCGGTGTGTTGACCCTGACCGACACGCTGGGCGCTGGCCTGGACTTCGTGGCGGTGACGGGCCAGAGCCCGGCGAGCGCTTATACCTGCAATGCCGCCAATCCGCTGGTCTGCACGCTGCCGGCCGGTACGGTGCCGGGCGTCTACACCGTGACCTACACGGCACGGGTCAACGCTCAGGCGACGGGTGGCGTGACCAACGCCGTGGTCGGCACGGGCACGGACAATCCGACCTGCACCGGCACCTGCACCACCAATACGCCGGTGACGGCGTCGGCGGTGAGCTACGAGAAGACGGCGAGCACCGCCGGTCCGGTCGTGGTCGGCGACGTGATCACCTACACCTTGACGGCGACGGTGACCAACGCGCAGACCACGGGCGTGACCACGCTGACCGACACGATGGGGTCCGGCCTGGACTTCGTCGCGGTGACCAGCGCCGGTGCCTTCACCTGCAATGCGGCCAATCCGCTGGTGTGCACCTTGCCGGCCGGTACGGTGCCGGGTAGCTACGCGGTGACCTACACCGCGCGGGTCAACGGCCAGGCCGGTGGCAGCGTGAACAATGCGGTGGTCGGCACCGGTACGGACGCTCCGAGTTGCAGCAATGCGGGCTGCTCGGTCACGACCGAAGTCGCGCCGCCGGTGGTCAGCTACGCGAAGTCGGCCAGTACGGCCGGCCCGGTGGCGCAAGGCGACACGATCACCTACACGCTGACGACGACGGTGGCCAACGCGCCGACGCGCAACGCCCTGACCCTGACCGATACCCTGGGCACGGGTCTGGACTTCACCGCGGTGACCGGTGCAGCCGGCTACAGCTGCAACGCCGCCAACCCGCTGGTGTGCACGCTGCCGGCCGGTACGGTGCCGGGCACCTACACGGTGACTTACACCGCGACGGTCAACGCACAGGCGTCGGAGACGGTGAACAACACCGTGGTCGGCACCGGTACGGACAACCCGTCGTGCGTGGGCGTGTGCACCACCAGCACCACGGTGGCGCCGCCGCCGACCCTGCGGGTGATCAAGCAGGCCTCGCCGCGCGATGTGAAGATCGGCGACCTGGTCCGCTACACGGTTACGGTCGAGAACACCGGTACCGTCGACGCGATCGATGCGACCCTGGTCGACACGCCGCCTGCAGGCTTCACCTTCGTCGACGGTTCGCTGTCGGTCGCGGATCGCGACGGCGTCGGTCGCCTGGTCGGTACCTATCCGATCCAGGTCGACCAGGTCGACATCGCCGCCGGTGA
>NZ_JMTZ01000157.1 GCF_000731095.1 Lysobacter antibioticus
GGGTGGCCTCGTTCGAGCCGATCGCGCCGGTCGCGCGCGACGGCGTTCTGCCGCTGTCCTGGCCGCAGCAGCGTTTGTGGTTCCTCAATCAACTCGACGCCGCCGCCGGCGCCGCCTACCACATGTGCGCGGCCCTGCACGTGCGCGGCAAGCTCGACCGCGGCGCCTTGCAGGCGGCGCTGGACCGGGTCGTGGCCCGTCACGAAAGCCTGCGCACGGTATTCGTCGAAGAGCAGGGCGAGCCGCGCCAGTCGATCGGCCCGGCCGATACCGGTTTCCAACTGGCCGATCACGACCTGCGCCATCTCGACCCCGGTTCGCGCGCGCTGGCCGCGGCCGAACACGGCGCCGCCGAAGCGGTGGCGCCGTTCGACCTCGGCGGCGGGCCGCTGATCCGCGGCCGCTTGCTGCTGCTGTCCTCGGACGAGCACATCCTGCTGTTCACCCAGCACCACATCATTTCCGACGGTTGGTCGATCGGCCTGCTGGTCAAGGAAGTCAGCGCGCTGTACGCCGCGCTGCGCCAGGGCCAGGCCGATCCGTTGCCGCCCTTGTCGATCCAGTACGCCGACTACGCCGCCTGGCAGCGCGAGCAACTGCAGGGCGAGCGTCTGCGCGAGCTCGGCGAGTTCTGGCGGAGGCAATTGCGCGGCGCGCCGGTGTTGCTGGAACTGCCGACCGACCGGCCGCGCCCGCCGGTGCAGAGCTATGCCGGCGACAGCGTGCCGCTGGTGCTCCCGGCCGCGCTCAGCGCCGCTGTGCGCACCTGGGCGCAGGGGCAGGGCGCGACCTTGTTCATGGCCTTGTTGGCCGCCTGGTCGACGTTGTTGTCGCGCCTGAGCGGACAGGACGAGGTGGTGGTCGGCACGCCGGTGGCGAACCGCCAGCATCCCCAGACCGAGCCGCTGATCGGCTTCTTCGTCAACGCCCTGGCCCTGCGCGTGAGCCTGCGCGACGACCCGAGCGCGGCGCAACTGCTGGCGCGGGTGCGTGCGGTCGCGCTCGACGCCTACGAGCATCAGGACCTGCCGTTCGAGCAGGTCGTCGATGCCTTGCAGCCGGCGCGCACGCTCAGCCACAGCCCGTTGTTCCAGGCGATGTTGTCGCTCGACAACACGCCCGGCGGCGCGACCCTGAACCTGCCGGGCCTGAGCCTGAGCCCGCTGGCGACGGCGCAGACCACCACCCGTTTCGACCTGTCGCTGGCGCTCGGCGAATCCGGCGCCGAGATCGTCGGCGAGCTGGAGTACGCCACCGACCTGTTCGAGCGCGAGACCATCGAACGCTACGCCGGCTATTTCGTTCGACTGCTGGAGGCCATGGTCGCCGACGCACAGGCCCCGGTCGCTCGCCTGCCGCTGTTGTCGGCGGATGAGCGCGCGCACGTGCTCGAAACCTTCAACGACACCGGCTTCGACTATCCGCGCGAGCGCCTGCTGCATCAGCCGTTCGAAGCGCAGGTGCGGGC
>NZ_JMTZ01000158.1 GCF_000731095.1 Lysobacter antibioticus
CTGCGGGTGTTCGGTTCCGAGGCGCAGACCGCGCCCGGCCATAACGAGTTCATCGGCACCGGCGGCAGCCTGTACTACCTCAAGCACACCGACGTGCTGCCGGGCTCGGACAAGATCGTGCTGGAAGTCCGCGACGCCACCACCGGCCGGGTCGAGAACCGGGTCGACCTGGTGCGCGGCGCCGACTACGAGATCGACGAGATGCAGGGCCGCATCCTGCTGACGCGTCCGCTGGCGCAGGTGACCCGCGAGAACATCCCGACCCTGACCCGCGACACGCCCCTGGACGGTTTCACCCAGGTGCTGCTGGTCGATTACGAGTTCATTCCGAACGGCTTCGATGCCGACTCGGTCACCGCCGGTTTCCGCGGCAAGCACTGGTTCGGCGATCACGTCGCGCTCGGCGCGACCTATGTCGACGAAAACCGCGCCGGCGACGACTACACCCTGAAGGGCGCGGACCTGACCTTGCAGGCCGGTCGCGGCACCTACCTCAAGCTGGAGCAGAGCCAGACCGAGTCGACCAGTTCGCCGATCTTCTTCTCCGACAACGGCGGCCTGAGCTTCAACGAAATCAACTCCGGCCTCGACAACCGCAAGGGCACCGCGCGCTCGGTCGAAGCGCGCGCCAACTTCAAGGAACTGGGCTGGACCAAGCTCGATTGGTCGGCCGGCGCCTGGTGGCGTCGCGTCGATCCGGGCTTCTCGATCTCGCGCTACGACCTGGGCCAGGAGGTTCAGGAGCACGGGTTCGAGGTGCTGGGCCAGTTCAATCCGGCCTTCAATATCTACGGCCGCTACAGCCGTGCCGAACGCGGCAGCGAATCGCTGACCCAGGCGCAGTTGACCGGCGAATGGCGGATCAGCGACTCGACCACCTGGGCCGCGGAAATCCGTCGCGTCGAAGAAAACCGCGCCACCCTCGACGCCGCCGGCGTGTTGGGCGCCCTGCAGTACAAGCGCCGCTTCGGCAGCAGCTTCGACCTGTACGGCACCGCGCAGGTCACCCTGGACGACGACAACGGCCGTTACGCCGACAACGACGCCTTCACCCTGGGCGGCAAGTACGTGTTCGGCAATCTGTCGAGCGTCGGCGCCGAGCTGACCACCGGCGACCGCGGCGACGCGGCGCAGATCAACGCCGAGTACCGCATCCAGCCCGACCACACGGTCTACGGCAGCTATACCTACTCGACCGA
>NZ_JMTZ01000159.1 GCF_000731095.1 Lysobacter antibioticus
AAAAGAAAGTTACCCGCCGCTTTAGTGGCGGAAGCTTTAGGCGTTTGATCTTGATCCCGGTCTAGCGGGAGCGATACGCCGCGAGACCGTCGCAGCGCGGTCGCGGCTCGCGCCGCTCCTACCCTCGCGCCAACTCATGCCTCCGATCAATGGCGAAGGCGTTGCAGACTCTGCGCGTCCCGCGGTCGCGGCTTGTGACCAAAGAGAATCCAGCAGAACGCCGCTCCTACCCCAAGGCAAAGACGATCGCATACGAAGGCGAAGGCTTGGACTGAGGGCGCGCTACTCAACGACAGCGTAGAACGCCAACGACGTTGGGCAGCCACAGCCCGAATCAATCCGCGTCGATGTCCACCAGCGAATCGGCGATGAACTCGCCCGCGCCCTGCTCCAACAAACGTTGCGCGACCTCGATGCCGAGGCAGTCCGGGGCGTCGCCGCGGCCTTCGCCGTGGGCGCGCACGGCGCGGCCGTCGCTGGCCGAGCCGACCTGGCCGTCGAGGCGCAGGTGTTCGCCGTCCAGGCGCGCGTAGGCGGCCACCGGTACATGGCAGCTGCCATGCAGGGCGCGATTCATGGCGCGCTCGGCTTCGACGCAGGTGCGGGTGGCGGCGTGATCGAGCGCGGCGCAGAACGTGCGCGCAGCGACGTCGTCCTCGCGGCATTCGATCGCGATCGCGCCCTGCGCCGGCGCCGGCAGCCAATACGGCGATTCGAGGCGGGCGCGGATGCGCGCGTCGAAGCCGAGACGCTGCAAGCCGGCGCAGGCCAGGACGATGGCGTCGTAGTCGCCGGCATCGAGCCGGGCCAGCCGGGTATTGACGTTGCCGCGCAGATCGAGCAATTGCAGGTCCGGGCGCAAGGCGCGCAACTGCGCCTGCCGGCGCAACGACGAGGTGCCGACGCGGGCGCCGAGCGGAAGGCTGTCGATGCCGTCGTGGTGGTTGCTGACGAAGGCGTCGGCGTAGTCGGCGCGCTCGAGGATCGCCGGCAGGGCGAAGCCCTGCTCCAGTTCCATCGGCACGTCCTTGAGCGAGTGCACCGCGCAGTCGGCTTCGCCGCGCAGCATCGCCAGCTCCAGCTCCTTGAGGAACAGGCCCTTGCCGCCGATCGCGGCCAGCGAGCGGTCCAGCACTTCGTCGCCGCGAGTGCTCATCGGCACCAGGCTCACCTCGAGCCCCGGATGCGCGGCGCGCAGCCGGTCGGCGACATGCTCGCTCTGCCACAGGGCGAGCGGGCTCTTACGGGTGGCGATGCGCAGGGTCTTCATGCCGGCATTATCGCCGCTGCCGGGGGTCAGCATCAAAAGCTGCCTGGGCGGGCGGGCTACTGGGGCCGTATCGGTTGCGGAATCAGCAACGGACGGGGAGCCGGGGGGGGCGCAGTGGCGGCCAGTGACCGAAGGAAGGCCGCCCTATCCCAAGGCGCCACAGACCGTTGCCGTTGCCGTTGCCGTTGCCGTTGCCGTTGCCGTTGCCGTTGCCGTTGCC
>NZ_JMTZ01000160.1 GCF_000731095.1 Lysobacter antibioticus
GACAGCGCTTCGCCGCCGCAGACGATGCGGCGCAGGCTGGTGCAGGCGGCCGCGCCCGGCTCCTGCACGAACATCTCCAGCATCGAGGCGACGAAGTGCACGGTGGTGACGCTTTCGCGCTGAATCAGCGACGCCAGATAGGCCGGGTCGCGGTGGCCGTCGGGGCGCGCGACCACCAAACGGGCGCCGTGCAGCAACGGCCAGAACAGCTCCCACACCGACACGTCGAAGCTGGTCGGGGTTTTCTGCAGCACCGCGTCGTCGGCCTGCAGGCCGTACTCGCCCTGCATCCAGGTCAGACGGTTGACGATGCCGCGGTGCGGGATCACCGCGCCCTTCGGCGTGCCGGTCGAGCCGGAGGTATAGATCACGTAGGCCGGGTGATCGAGCTGCAGCGGGCGCGTGCGATCGGTGTCGGTGGGCGATGTATCCGCATAGCTCGCCAACTCGATTACAAACCGAGCTTCGTCGAGCAGCCACAAGCCGTCATGCGCAGGCAGGCGTTCGACCACATCGCCGCGCGTCAGGATCCGCGCCGGTGCCGCGTCGGCGATCATGTGGGCAAGGCGGTCGCTCGGGTAATCGGTGTCGAGCGGTAAGTAAGCCGCGCCGCTCTTGAGCACCGCGCACAGGGCGACGACCAACTCCAACGAACGCGGCAAGGCCACGCCCACCACGTCTTCCGGGCCGATGCCGTCGGCGATCAGGCGATGGGCGAGGCGGTTCGCGCACGCGTCGAGTTCGGCGTAGCTCAGCGTCTGCCCTTCGAACACGACGGCGACCGCATCGGGTGTGCGCGCCGCTTGCGCGCTCAACAACTCGGCCAGGGTTTGTGCTGGCACCGCGTGTTCGGTCGCATTCCAGTCGCGCAGCACCTGCGCGGTTTCGGCGGCATCGAGCAGTTCGATGCGGCCGACCGGTTGCCCGGCATCGGCGACGAAGGCCTCCAG
>NZ_JMTZ01000161.1 GCF_000731095.1 Lysobacter antibioticus
CTGGAGGCCTTCGTCGCCGATGCCGGGCAACCGGTCGGCCGCATCGAACTGCTCGACGCCGCCGAAACCGCGCAGGTGCTGCGCGACTGGAATGCGACCGAGCACGCGGTGCCGGCGCAAACCCTCGCTGAACTGCTTAGCACGCAAGCGGCGCGCACACCCGATGCGGTCGCGGTCGTGTTCGAAGGGCAGACGCTGAGCTACGCCGAACTCGATGCGCGCGCCAACCGCCTCGCCCACCGCCTGATCGCCGACGGCATCGGCCCGGAGGATCTGGTCGGCGTGGCCTTGCCGCGTTCGTTGGAGTTGGTCGTCGCCCTGTGCGCGGTGCTCCAGAGCGGCGCGGCCTATTTGCCGCTCGACACCGATTACCCGAGCGACCGCCTCGCCCACATGATCGCCGACGCGGCGCCGGCGCGGATCCTGACGCGTGGCGATGTGGTCGAACGCCTGCCTGCGCATGAGGGCTTGTGGCTGCTCGACGATGCAGGGCTCATTGCAGAATTGGCCGGTTATGCGGATACACCGCCCACCGACGCCGATCGCACGCGTCCGCTGCAGCTCGATCACCCGGCCTACGTGATCTACACCTCCGGCTCGACCGGCACGCCGAAAGGCGCGGTGATTCCGCACCGCGGCATCGGCAACCGCCTGGCCTGGATGCAGGGCGAGTACGGACTGCAGACCGACGACGCGGTGCTGCAGAAGACCCCGACCAGCTTCGACGTGTCGGTGTGGGAGCTGTTCTGGCCGCTGCTGCACGGCGCCCGCCTGGTGGTCGCGCGCCCCGACGGCCATCGCGACCCGGCTTATCTGGCGTCGCTGATCCAGCGCGAACAGGTCACCACCGTGCACTTCGTCGCCTCGATGCTCGAAATGTTCGTGCAGGAACCCGGCGCGGCCGCCTGCACCAGCCTGCGCCGCATCGTCTGCGGCGGCGAAGCGCTGTC
>NZ_JMTZ01000162.1 GCF_000731095.1 Lysobacter antibioticus
TCCGGAAGGCCGTGCGAAGAACCGTCGCACCGAGCTGAACGTCCAGAACTAAGCGATACCCGCGGGTTCTTCGGAACCCGCACCGCAACACCCGAAGCCCGGCCTCGTGCCGGGCTTCGTTTTTATGTTCGGCCGCTTCCGAAAATCCGACCGCCGGCCCAGTTTGTTTCTAAACCTCGACCGTTCGTCGGCGCATCCGCGCGAGGGCGGGCATACCTGCTGCCGAAAACGTTAATTAACGAACCTGGCTTCACTGGGCTGAACTACGTTAAGTGGTATTAACAAACGCGTTGACAGTGTATGATCGCCCCCGCCAGTGACCGCGGCGCCGGCCCTGCCAGTGCTGAGCGTGTCTCTGTCACAGGAGTCAGCGCCGCATAAGACTGTCCCGATCAAACAGTCCCGATCACCCCCCGTTCCGATCGATCTGAAGGAGTTAGATATGAAGATCCGTATGTTGAGCACCGCACTGCTGGCGGGCTTGGCCTTTTCGCAGGCGGCCAGTGCGCAAGATTTCGACGACCGCTGGTACCTGACCGGCGCTGCCGGCATGAACATCCAGGACAACGACCGCGGCACCCGCAACGCTCCGTTCGGCGCGATCGGCCTGGGCAAGTTCCTGAGCAAGAACTGGTCGCTCGACGGTGAGCTGAA
Organism: Lysobacter antibioticus; assembly: GCF_000731095.1. Classification (GTDB taxonomy): domain Bacteria; phylum Pseudomonadota; class Gammaproteobacteria; order Xanthomonadales; family Xanthomonadaceae; genus Lysobacter; species Lysobacter antibioticus_B. The sequence continues at coordinate 655 of NZ_JMTZ01000162.1, forward strand.
CTACCAGAACCCGAAGTTCGACGCCAACCAGGACGCCAACTGGAGCCAGTACGGCATCTC
>NZ_JMTZ01000163.1 GCF_000731095.1 Lysobacter antibioticus
ACGGTACATCGAACGAATCCGGCCAGGGTTAGGGTCAGGCACCCGAGCAAAGGAGGAGCGGCAAGGGTCTGTGGGGGTAATAGACCGGTCGCAGATGAATGAGGGATGGGCGAATTGAATTGGCAGCGCCTCTGATTGCCGTCGTTCGTACCCGATAGCGGCCTCACCCTTATGCATTCAGCTTGCAAGTGAGAGAGGAGGCATCGCGAGTCGAGCCATTAGCCGCGTACTCGCTTGTGTTTCCGATTAACTCGGCTCGCTGTTCCGGAATGTATGCGCAGGTGTGATGTGCACTCTCCCGAGGGGGCGCGAAAATGACGGCAAGCGATGAGGTCCGTAGGCCCAACAACGCGAGCGGTTTGTTCTGTTTCGCAGATGTTTTGAGTGGTCGTTGGGTGGGCGATGGCCATCTTGATAATGGAGTCATATATCCAGCCCGGCTCGTGAGCGGAGCTTTAATGACGGGCGCGCCTTATATTTCTCGTGCTTACTGTGTTTCCCGCTGCAGTTTGGGCGTAGCTCGCCACAGGCAGTCTCGTTATGCGTAGAGATAATGTCGTCTGGCTCGGTTGGCCTTCAGCGAATACAAAGATCAAAACGCCTGTTGCGCCGTGC
>NZ_JMTZ01000164.1 GCF_000731095.1 Lysobacter antibioticus
ACGCTGACCTTCAGCGCCTGCAGCACGTCGGCCGGCAATTGCTTGACCAACTCGGCCTTGACCGCCGAAGCCCGATCGAACGCCAGCGACTCGCTATCGCCGTTAGCGCTGATCACCACTTCGCCGCCGCGGTGTTGCTTGATCTTTTCGGCCATCTTCTCGATCGCCGGCAGATACTGCGCACGCACCTCGGCGCTGCCCGGGGCGAAGAAGACTTCGCCCAGCTCCATCTCGACCTGCTCCTCACCGCCTTCGATCAGCCCGGCCGGCAGCTTGACGCCCCAGTCGAAGCGGACCGGCAGGCCCGGGGTGACGCGACGCGTCAGCGGGTTGTCGGTGGTGAACACGCTGCCCGGCGGCAGGGTCGACGGATCGACCTTGAGGATGAAGTTGCGGCCGCGTTCCAGGGTGCCCACGTCCACGCCTTCGAGGTGATAGCGGCCGTACTGGTCGGTCTCCATCAACAAGCCCTCGATCGAGGCGATGCGCACGCCCGGGATACCGCGTTCGTCGACACCGGTGTTGCGGACGATGTAGTCGACCAGGTAGCCGCCCTCGGTCGGGCTGACCCGACGTTCCACCGTCGG
>NZ_JMTZ01000165.1 GCF_000731095.1 Lysobacter antibioticus
AGCCTCGATGCCGCGGCGACTGCGGCCGGCAGCGCCATCGTCTGCACCTTCACCAACATCGCCCAGGTCGCGGATCTGGCCATCACCAAAACCAACACGCCCTTGGCCGGCGACAACGACCAGGCCAACGACACCGTGGTGCGCGGCGCGACTACGCAATACACCCTGCGCGTCATCAACAACGGGCCGGTGTCGGTCACGGGTGCCATCGTCCAGGACACGCCGGTCAGTGGCTTGAACTGCCCGGCAGGCAACGTGGTGAGCTGCAGCAGTGCGACCGCCGGCGCGTGCCCGGCCGCTCCGAGTCCGATTCTGATCAGCGATCTGACCGCCGGTGTGGCGCTGGGCACCCTGCCGCTGGGCGCAGTGGTGACGCTCAGCTTCTCGTGCACCGTGCCGTAAGCGGGTCGGCGCAGCGGGCGGTGCGCGAAACCGCTGACCGGACCGCGCGGCGGGTCCGGTCAGGTACGGTCATGAGGTTCGCAGCGATAGCGAAAGACTGAGCCGGCAGAACCACCGTGGCCGACGATCGCAGGGCCGAACCGATCGTGCGAGCTGGCCCTGCGACCGCAAATCCAGCGGGGAAATCTAGCGGGGAAATCTAGCGGGCGGGGCGGAAGTGGTTCCGCCGCGCCGTCATAGCACGGTGCACGAAAACGTCAGGGTCGCGACCGTGCCGACCGACAGCGTGCCCAGCGGTACGCCCGCGGTCAGGTCGCTCATCAGGATCGGGCCCGGGCAGGCGCCGGCGGGCACGCTGCTGCAGCTCACCACGTTGCCGCTCGGGCAATTGAGTCCCGCACCGGGCGTATCGCGCACCACCGCACCGGTCACCGACACCGGCCCGTTGTTGATGACGCGCAAGCTGTATTGCGTGCTCGCACCGCGCACCAAGGTGTCGTTGGCTTGGTCGCTGTCGCCGGCCAGCGGTGTGTTGGTCTTGGTGATGGCCAGATCCGCGACCTGGGCGATATTGGTGAAGGTGCAGACGATGGCGCTGCCGGCCGCAGTCGCCGCGGCATCGAGGCTCACGCTGCGGTTCGGCAGGTCGACGGTTGCGTTACCGCCTGCACCGAGCCCGCTGCAGGAAATGCCGCCGAGCAGATAGCCGACCGGCAGCGGCGCTTCGGTCACCGTGGTCGCGGTGCCCGCGGCGGTCAGCAACTGCACCGGGCCGGCCACGCCGGTGCCGGCGGTGACGGTGGTGATGTCGTGATTGGCGATGCCGTTCGTACCGCTGAACGAAAACGTGCCGACGCCGTTCTGGGTGACCTTGACCACCTGCAAGGTGGGCAGCCGCGCATTGGTCGCGGTGCAACTGATCTCGCTGAGATTGGCGTTGGCGCTGTTCGGCGTGGTCGGCGGCCCGACCGGTGCGCTGATCAGGCTGAAGAAGGTGCGGGTGGTACCGGCGGCGCCGAGCGTCACCGCGGCACCGGAGCGATCGGTGCAGGCGATGCTGGAGGTGTAGTTGCTGAGGCTGGTGCTTGTGCCGGCGGTCTCGCTGACGGTGATGAGCGTGCCGAGCGGCACCGGCACCCAGTCGGTGGTGCCGCCGTTGCCGACATTCGCGACCGTGCCGCTGTTGGTCTGCACCGCGGTCGCCGACGCCGGCGCCACCGAGAGGTTGAACAGGCCCGGGTCCGAAGTCGGCACCAGCGCCTTGGTCAGGCGCACGCGCGGCAGCAGGGTGATCGGGTAGTCCTCGACCTCGCCGCTGTCGGCCAGGCCAGTCGCGTTCTGAACTTGCGACGTCGTGTAACCCAGGCGCAGGCGCGCATAGCTTTCGCCGGCGACATAGGTCGCGCCGGTCGGGATCGTCCAGTTCAAGGCCACGTTGCCGTTGCCGGTGACGCCGGCGCAGGCGCGCTCGCCGGTTTCGAACGTGCCGTTGCGGTTGAAGTCGATCCAGCCGCACAACTGCGGCGAGGCGCCTGAGACAGTCTGAAAACCGGCCACCGGCACCGACAGGCTGTACGTGCCGACGCCGACGATCGGCAAGGAGGCGAAGGCATTGTCGGTGTCGCCGGCGGCGTTGGTGCTGGCGCGCGGGCTGGTTGCCGGCGGGGCCGGCCATGCCGTAGCTGGTCGGCGCATCGCTGAAATCTTCGTCGACGGTGATGTTCACGCCATAGGCGTCCGGCGACACGGTGCCGGTGAGCGCCGTCGGGTTGCCGAGGCCGATGTTGAGTGCGGCCGAAGTGAAGGTGCCGTTGAGCTGGGCGGTGCCGCAGCCCGAGGTCGAGGCCGGATCGGTGCAGGCCACCGAGGGCGCGGCCGAGGAAGCGCGCAGGCGTGTGTTGCCCAGGGTCGTCGACAACGCCCCGCCGATCACCGTCCAGGTCGCGCCGCCGGTGGCGGTGAGGAAGGTCGTGCTGTTGAGCGCGCTGCCGCCGGTGCCGCCGAGGCGGGCGAAGTGGAAGCGCGGGTTGACCACCGGACGGCTGAAGTTGAAGGTCAGCGTGCCAGCGGCTTCCTGTCCGCCGCCCACCACGTTGACCGTGGTGCCCGAGGGCGAGGGCGTCATGAAGTTGAAGGTGTTCGAGCTGAGGTTGATGCGCGGGTCGTAGGCGGTAGGCGGATTGCCGTCGAACGTGGCCGCGCCGATGCCGGTCGAAGTCGTGCCCGGCGTGCCGCCGTTGCTGACGGCGGTCACCGTCAGCAGCGAGGCATAGCTCGCGCGGTTCAAGCCGGTGTCGATGGCGTCGTTCTGTTCCGACGCCGACACCGGCAGGGCGCTGCCCAGGACCAGCAGGGCCGACAGCCAAGCCAGCGCACGTGGAACGAAGAGGCGCCGCGGCGGGTCGATAGCCGGGCGCCCGAGCGGAGAAAAGGTCGCGCCATCCTGGCCGGCAGCGAAAACGATGGCATAAGCGTGCTCGCCGAGCCGCGGGTGCGGCACGGTGTTTTGCTGACTTCGCATACGGTCCCCTGGATGGTCATCGCTGAAGAACCGGCACCCGAGTCGATCGGGGACCGGTTCTCGCCATATGTGTGACTCAAGTCACACTGGCCGGCGCAAATTATCCGTACGCGGCGACGAAGTCAAAGCTTTTGTACGGTCTTTGCGCAAAACATCCGTATGGCGCGAGCGTGGCCGGAATCGCGGACGTTTGGCGTAGAGCGGCCGCATGGGGCGCGGCGACCGCAGCGCCTCGACCTCGCGGCGCTGCCGGTCGGAGCCCCGGTAGGAGCGGCGTGAGCCGCGGCCACGGGACGCGCAGAACCGACCGCGCCGGTGCCATGCATCGACGCGGCGTGTTTTCGCGAGGGTAGGAGCGGCGGCCTACTGGATTTCCCTTGGTCACAAGCCGCGACCGCGCAACTGGCGGTTGCTGCGTTTCTCGCCGCAGAGCGGTGAAGCAACATCCAACATCTAAAGCTTCCGTCCGCTGACGCGGCCGGGTTACTTTCTTTTGCTGGCCC
>NZ_JMTZ01000166.1 GCF_000731095.1 Lysobacter antibioticus
ATCCCTGTCCCGATGAAAAACGGCGCGCATCCCTGCGCGCCGCCCTCCGGGTCTCCAAGCGCTCTCGCGAGATCGATACGCCGCCGAGCTCCTCAAGCCAAGAGCAAGCAAGGTCTCCCGCTTGCTCGATACATACGACACCGGGAGCCCCGCAGTCGCCGCCTAATGACCGCAGGAAACCGGACAAGACACTGGTCCCACAGGCCCCGCGAAACTTTTCAGCTGGGATGTCACACGGTGACACCCTGGATCGTCGAACCGGTATAAGCCACTCAATCCCCACCGGAGAACGCCCCATGAGCACCACCGCCCCGATCAAGTACGAACGCGAGATTCCCGAGATCCTGGCCCAGCTCGGCCAAGTCGAGGCCGCCGTCGCCGGCCTGGGCCTGGCCAAGCCGATCTATCACCTGATCAAGCTGCGCGCCTCGCAGATCAACGGCTGCGCCTTCTGCGTGAAGATGCATCTGCGCGAGGCCCGCGCCGACGGCGAAAGCAACGATCGCCTCGACCGCCTGGTGGTCTGGCGCCACGTCGCCGACTTCAGCGCCGCCGAGCGCGCCGCCCTGGCCTGGACCGAAGCCCTGACCACGCTCGACGAGCGCACCGACTACGGCGCGTTGCGCGAAGCCCTGCGCGAGCATTACAGCGAGCAGCTGATCGGCGCGATTTCCGCGGCGGTGGCGATGATCAATCTGTGGAACCGGTTGCAGGTGTCCAAGCACTGAAGGCCGCGATCCCGCGCATACTCGCCACCCCCATCGCCGCAAGACGCGGGCGGGCAGCGCCCGCCCCACGAACCGACTCATGAACGCTTCCGACGACTCCCAACTGTTCGCGCAATCGGCGCCGATGCTGATCGGTCTGGCCTATCGCATCCTCGGCTCGCGCGCCGACGCCGAAGACGCGGTCCAGGACACCTTCCTGAAATGGCAGGACGCCGACCGCAGCGGCATCGACAACCCCGGCGCCTGGCTGACCACCGCCTGCACCCGTCGCTGCATCGACCTGCTGCGTTCGGCCCACCGCACCCGCGTCGACTACATCGGCTCCTGGCTGCCCGAACCGATCCAGACCGCCGCGGCCGAGCGTCCCGACGAACAGCTGTCGCTGGCCTCGTCGCTGTCGACCGCGTTCCTGCTGTTGCTCGAACGGTTGACCCCGAAGGAGCGTGCGGCCTATCTGCTGTACGAGATCTTCGAGCAGTCCTACGCCGACGTCGCCCGCACCCTCGAGATCGAGGAGGCCGCCTGCCGCAAGCTGGTGCAGCGCGCGCGCGCCAACGTCGAACAGGAGAAAGTCCGCCACGTCACCCCGGCCGAGCAGCAGGACCAGTTGCTGGCCGCGTTCGAGACCGCATTGACCGAGGGCCGCACCGCGCCCCTGGCAGCCTTGCTGTCCGAACAGATCACCCTGCGCGCCGACGGCGGCGGCAAGGTCGCCGCTGCGGCCGAAGCCTTGCATGGCCACGACGCGGTGCTGGGTTTCATCGAACGCATCCTGCACCCGGCCTGCCGCAACGACCGCTGGACCTTCGTCGACCTCAACGGCTCGCGCGGCGTTATCCTCGAACGCGAGGGCCGCATCGAAGCGGCGGTGAGCTTCGGCTACGACGAAGACGACCGTCTGCGCGACATCTTCATCATGCGCAACCCCGACAAGCTGGCGCGGTTGGAAGCGGTGAAGATTCGTTGAGGGTTCGGGAATCGGGAATCGGGAATCGGGAATCGGGAATCGGGAATCGGGAATCGGGAATCGGGAATCGGGAATCGGGAATCGGGAATCGGGAATCGGGAATCGGGAATCGGGAATCGGGAACAGCAAATCCCCCCTGCCCCCCTTTTTCAAAGGGGGGATGCCCGTCGGCCTCGACGAATCGCTATACCCTCGATGACCTAGCCAGCTTGTCCGGCTGAAGCCACGGGTTGCTCCCTCAACAAAGCCCCGTGCTGTTCCCCCCTTTGAAAAAGGGGGCAGGGGGATTTGCTCTAGCTCCGCACGGCGATCCCATCACCCCGAATCCGTCGCCGCGACGCCGACCGAGCGTAGATAGGCGTCCAGGCCGCGTTCGCGGGTGTCGACGAAACTCTCGCCGGTGGCTGCGTATTCGACGATGCGGTCCGGGCGGAAGCTGCGGAAATCGGTGCGCAAGCGGCACCAGGCGCCCAAGGTCCAACTGCCGCCCCAGAACGACAGACACAGCGGTTCGATCTCGCGCGCGCTGGCACGCGCCTCGCCGTCGCGGTAGACCACGCGCAGCACACGTTGTTCGAGCACCGCGCCGTGCAGGGCGTCGATCAGGCCGCTGGCCTCGATGCGGTTATCCAGCTGCGGGGCGAAGATGCGGGTGCGGGCGCTGCGGGCGCGCAGTTCCGGCGGCAGCACCGCTTCGATCTTGAGCAAGGCGGCGGTCGCGCCGCGGCCGAGGCGCTCGCCGCCGAAGGCGCGCACGAAACGCGTGCCGACCACCAGGGCTTCGAGCTCGTCGGGATTGAACATCAGCGGCGGGATGTCCGCGCCCTTGCGCAGCAGATAGCCGACCCCGGCCTCGCCCTCGATCGGCACGCCGGAGCGCTGCAGGTCGGCGACGTCGCGGTAGACCGTGCGCAGCGACACTTCCAAGGTCTGCGCCAGTTGCTGGGCGGTGATCGCATGGCGGCGTCCGCGCAGGGCATGGATCAGCAGGAACAGGCGGTCGGCGCGGCGCATCCGGCATGATCCCGCGCCGCCGCGCCGGGCTCAAGCGGCGGCGCGGGGTTCGCGGTTCGTCCGTCGCCGCCGGCGTTCATGCCCGCAGCTCCGAACGCGCGGTAGGCGCCAGCCGCAGCAGCTGCGGCGCCCGCCTGAGGTCGCCGAGCATCGCGTCGGCCAGCAGCGCGCGCCAACGCGGGTCGCCGTCCAGGGCGGCGAAGTGAGCGCGCTGCGCGGCTTCGTCGGCATAACCGGCGAACCAGACCAGCACTCGCTCGCCCTCGCGCACCGGCAGGCGTGGGTAACCGTTCGGCGACGGGTCGCTGACATAGGTCGCGAGCAATTCGGCGCCGCCGGCGCCGAGCAAGGGCACGAAGCGCTGCTCGAACAGCTCGCCGAAGCCGTCCTCGGCCGGCGCGCCCAGTTCGCAGATGCCGATTACGACCACGCCCTCGCCGCGCGCGGTGCTGCCTGCCGGCGCGCGGGCACTCGGCGCAACCGCGAACCCCGAGCCCGGCCGCAACGGCCGCAGCATCAGCACGTCGTCGTTGTCGAGCAGGGTCGCGTTGGCCGCCTCGCGATGGCGCTTCCAGATCGGCCCGCCGTAGAAAGCGTCGAGCGAAGCGGCCCGCAAGGCGTGATTGGGAAAGCCGCGCACCCAGGTGTAGCGGTCGCTCTGGTCGAGGTCGCGGAACTGCGCGATGACGTGCATGCCCACCGCCTCCTGCGATTCGACGAACTCGCGCTCGAACAGCTCAATCAGATCGTCGCGACGGCCCGGCTGCATCCGGTATTGGCGCAGCTCGATCACCGCGTCCTCGTGCAGCAGGCGGCCGTGCTCGTCGCTGCGGTGCATCCACATATGCCAGTTGGTTTCCCAGCTGGCGCCGCCGTCGACCGAGAATTCCTGATGCCAATGCGCGGTGTTGGCGCTGATGTCGCTCCACACGAACTTGGCCAACACCGGCCGGCCTTCGTGTTCGAGTTCGCCATAGAACACGCCGACCCCGTTCTCGTAGCCGCCGACCACCGGCGGTTCGAGCACGCCGTCGTGGCTGCCGGCCCAATAGATGCTCCATTGCCGGCGTTCCAGGTTGAACAGGCGCAGGGTCATGCCCTGGAAGCCGTCCTCGGCGCCGGGACGGCCCCAGTCGGAGACGAAGGCGTCGACATTGCCGAGCCCGCCGAGCACCGGCGCGCAGGTCTGGGTGGCCAGAAAGATCTGCCAATCGTCGGAGCCGGCCAGACGCTCGCGCAGGCGTTCGTTGTGGACCTGCCAACGGCCGTGCAGGAAATCGAAGTCGTGGCGGCCGTCGCCGGCCGTGCTCGTATCGTTCATCGCTCGAACCCTCGAAAGAAAACTCAAGCCTGCCGCGTCATCCACATGACCCAGTTGGTTTCCCAGGTGCGGCCCTCGTCGGCCGACAAGGCCTGCTCCCAGCGCACGCTGTCGGCGGTGATCTCCGACCAGGTCGCGCGCGAGGGCAGCATCCGGCCTTCGTGTGCCTCCAGTCCATGGAACACGCCGATGCCGTCGCGGAAGCCGCCGCTCAGCGGCGCTTCCAGCACACCGTCGCGGTCGCTGGCCCAGTACACCTGCCATAGCTTGGTCGCCGGCTGGTACAGGCGCAGGGCGAAGCCTTCGATGCCGCCGCCCCAGGCGGTGAGGTAGCGGTCGACGCTGCCGAGCCCGCCCAGGATGGGCCGGCATTCGTCGGTGGCGTCGAACTCGATCCAGTCGTCGCTGCCGACCAGGCGCTTGGCCAGGCGTCGGTTCTTGACCTGCCAGCGGCCGTGATAGAAGTCGAAATCGTGGCGGCCGTCGTGGTCGGGCGCGGTCGGGCCGCCGCCGGCGGGCGCCGCCGCGGCCTCGGCGAACGGCGCGGCCTGCAGCACCGAACTCATCGCCGCGAGCTGCGCGCTCGCCCCCAACTGCAGGATCAATCGTCGTTGCCGGTCCATCTCGCGCTTCCCCCGTGGCCGCGTCGGGCCAGGCCGTGCCGATCGCACGCCGTCACTGTGCGCGGGGGCTGCTGCCAGCCTGCTGTCAGCAGGGCGGGGGGAAGGGCGAAAGCGCAAGCAAGGGCAAATCCCCCCTGCCCCCCTTTTTCAAAGGGGGGAGTACTTCGGGGTGTTTCGATCGGATCGGGCGGATGACACGAGCCGATCAGCACGCCTTGAATCGACCGCGCTTGCGAGTCGGCCAGGAACCGCTCCCGCACTCCATTCCCCCCTTTGAAAAAGGGGGGCCAGGGGGATTTGCTGTTGCTGTTGCTGTTGCTGTTGCTGTTGCCGTTGCTCCGGCCCCAACAGCCCCCTCAAACCACCGGGGCCGCCGGAAACACCACCCGCACCTCGAAGCCGCGCCCCGGGCCGCGCGGGTCGTCGGCGCTGCGCTCCAGGCCTTCGCCGCATTCGATGCGGGCGCCGTGGGTCTGGGCGATGCGGGCGACCAGCGACAGGCCGATGCCGCTACCGCCATCGGGGCTGCCTGGGGCGCGGTAGAAGCGGTCGAAGATGCGCTGGCAATCGTCGACCGCGACCCCGGGGCCGTTGTCGGTGACGCACAGCGCCACCGCGCCGTCGCCATCGGCGTGGCAGGACACCGCGATGGTGCCGTCGGCGCCGGCATGGCGCACCGCGTTGTCGATCAGATTGCGCAGCAGGATGCCGAGCTGGTCGACGTCGCCGAGCAAACGGGTCGGCTCGGCACGCAGGCTGATGCGTTGGCGGCGTTCGCGCGCCAGGGTCTCGAAGTCGCGGATCACCAGCACGATCAGGTCGGACAGGTCCAAGGGCGCCAGCCGCACCGATTCCTCGCCGGCATCGAGCCGGGCCAGGTCGAGCAGCTGTTCGGACAGGCGTGCGCTGCGCTGCACGCCGGCGCGCAAGCGCAGCAACGCGGCGTTCTTTTCTTCCAGGGTGTCGGCACGCAGGGCCAGCTCGGCATGGGTGCTGAGCACCGCCAACGGCGTGCGCAGTTCGTGGGCGGCGTCGGCGATGAAGCGGCGCTCGTGCTGGACCGCGGTGTCGACGCGTTCGAGCTGGCTGTTGAAGGCGTCGACCAGGGGCCGGAATTCGTTCGGCAGCTCGGCACTCGGCAGCGGCGTCAGGTCGAGCGGCGGGCGCTGGCGCAAGGTGTCGCGCAAGGTCGTCAGCGGCCGCAGCGAGCGGCCGATCACCATCCACATCGCCAGGCCGAACACCACCAGGATCAGCGCCGCGGCCAACAGGCTGCCGAGGATCCAGCCCTGCAGCTCCTGGATCGCCATCTGCTTGGTACGGCCAACCTGCACCACCAGGCCGCGCTGGCGGTCGGTGAGGCTGTAGACCTGCCAGCGCTCGCCATGGATCTCGCGGCGGGCGAAGCCGTCGCGGAAGTCCGGCTTCAACGGTTCCAGCGGCGCGGCCGCCGAATACACCACGTTGCGGCCCTGCGCCCACACCTGGAAGCTCATCTTGCGATCGGCGGCGACCGGCACGGTGACGCGCTTGGGATCGCGCGAGGGCAAGCGCTCCAAGCCTTCCGGCATCGACGCCAGCACCTGCTCGGCGATCTCGCGCAGCGAGTTGTCGAGAAAGCCGGTGTGTTCGCGGCCGAGCTGCCAGATCTGGCAGCCCATCCATACGAACCAGGCCAGCAGCACGCTCTTGATCAGGACGAAGGTCAGGCGCCAGCGCAACGAGCGCGTGCCGCGGCAACGTTTGTCGGCGACCGCCGCGGGCGCGGCCGGCGCAGGCGTAGCGGGTGCAGGCGCAGCGGGCGCGCTCATGCCGCCCCCGCGCCGACGCGATAGCCGTAGCCGTGCACGGTCACGATCAGGTGTTCGCCGAGCTTGCGCCGCAGCTGGTGCACGTACACCGCGATGGTGTTGCTTTCGATGGTGCCGGAGCTGCCGTACACGGCTTCCTCGAGTTGCTCGCGGGTGACCACCCGGCCCTGGCGTTCGAGCAACAGCATCAGGGTGCGGAACTCGTGCCCGCTCAGCGCGACCGGTTCGCCGTCGCGGGTGACCAGGCGCCGCGCCGGGTCGAGCACCACCGTGCCGCAGCTCAGCACCGGCGAAACCCGGCCCTGGCTGCGCCGCATCACCGCGCGCAGGCGCGCACACAACTCGTCGAGCTGGAAAGGTTTGACGATGTAGTCGTCGGCGCCGGCATCGAGCCCGGCGATGCGTTCGCTGAGCTTGTCGCGCGCGGTCACGATCAACACCGGGGTGGCGTCGTAACGGCCGCGCAGGGTCGCCAGCACGCCCAGGCCGCTGCCGCCGGGCAGGCCGAGATCGAGCAGGACCGCGTCGAAGTCGTGATCGACCAGGGCGGTCTTCGCCAAGGGCGCATCGGCGACCCAATCGACGCGCCAACCGTCGTGTATCAGGCCTGCGCGCACCGCCTCGGCGAGCATCGCGTCGTCTTCCACCAGCAGGATGTTCATGCCTCGCCTTGCGTCACCTTGTCGCATCGCCGGCCGCACAGTGCGCCGGCACGATTAAAAACTTCTTAAAAGCGGGCGCGCAGGATGCGCTGCATCCCGTGCATCCCGGTCAGGAGCCTCGCCATGCTCGCCCCGCCGTTCTTCGCCGCCGCTGTCGGCGCCTCGCGCGCACCGCTGCCGACGATGCTACCCCCGCCGGCGCGGATCGACGCGCCCGCGTCCGCACCGCCGCGGCGACGACGACGCAGCGCCGATGCCCCTGCCCGTACCGCCGCCTCCCCCTCCCTCTCCCGGAATCCGCCGCCCATGAAGCCCCTGCTTGCCGCCCCCGACCCGTCCGCCCTCGCGCCCAGGACCTTGGCCGGTCTCGTGGTCCGCCCGGTGGTCCGCGAAGACGCCGCCGTGCTGATCGAGCTGTGCAACGAACACGCCGAACAGCTGGCCCTGGAACGCCGGCCCTACGGCCCGCCGCGCAGCGATGCGCTGGAGTTGATGGAAGTGCTGTTCGAGCCGCCGTTCGGCGCCTGGGCCTGGATCGCCGAGGTCGACGGCCTGCACGTCGGCTACGCCAGCGCCACCGCCGGCTTCTCGATGCTCGAGCGCGCCTATTGCCTGCAGCTCGACGACCCCTACCTGCGCGCGCCCTGGCGCGATCGCGGCATCGAGGCCGAGTTGTTCCGCCAGGCGCTCGATGCCGCACGCCGCTTCGGCTGCCTCAACCTGCAATGCCAGTCGCCGGTCTGGAGCGACGCCGCGCGCGGTGCCGACGCCCCGGTGCGCGCGTTGCGCATGGACGCGATGCGCTACGTAGTGCGGATGGACAGCGAGACCGCCGAAGCCTGAGCCTCGAACGCGGATCCGCTGCCCCCTCAGGCGGACCGCGGCTCGCGCTCGAACAGATCCGACTGAACGGCGCCGTCCTCGTCTTCGGCGAAACCCGACAGGCCGACGCCGACCAGCCGGAACAGGGTCTGCGCCGGCAGCTCGACCCGCGCGCGCAGCGCGCAGGCGATGTCGGCCAGTTCGGCCTCGTCGGCGGGCGGATGCGCCGCGGTCAGGCTGCGGGTGAGGATGCGGAAGTCGGCGGTCTTGAGTTTCAACACCACGGTCCGCGCGACCCGCCCCGGGCTGCGCTGCAGTTCGCGCTGATAGCCGGCCCAGGTCTTGCCGGCGAGGCGGCGGATGTCGGCCTCGACCTGCTCCAGCGGCAGGTCGCGCTCGAAGGTGTCCTCCGAGGACACCTGCAGGGTCGGCCGCTCCGGCTCGACCGCGTTGTGGTCGATGCCGAGCGAGAGTTCGTGCAAGCGCCGGCCCCAGCGGCCGAAGCGCTGTTCCAGGGCGAGCGCGCCGAGTGCGCGCAAGTCGGCGACCACGCTGACGCCGAGTTCGGCGAGCTTGGCCTCCATGACCTTGCCGACCCCGGGCAGGCGCCCGACCGGCAGCGGCGCCAGGAAGGCCTCGACCTGATGCGGGCGGATCACGAACAGGCCGTCGGGCTTGTTCCAGTCGGAGGCGATCTTGGCCAGGAACTTGTTCGAAGCCACCCCGGCCGATGCGGTCAGCTGGGTCTCCTCGCGGATCGCCGCGCGAATCGCCTCGGCGGTCGCGGTCGCCGACGGCAGGCCGGTCTTGGTGGTGGTGACGTCGAGATAGGCCTCGTCGAGCGACAAGGGTTCGATCAGGTCGGTGTGACGGGCGAAGATCTCGCGCACCTGGCGCGAGACCGCCTTGTAGCGCACGAAGTCCGGTGGCACGAACACCGCCTGCGGGCACAGGCGTTCGGCGCGCACCGCCGGCATCGCCGAGCGCACCCCGAACTTGCGCGCCTCATAACTGGCCGCGCACACCACCGAACGCGCGCCGCGCCAGGCCACCACGACCGGCTGGCCGCGCAATTCCGGCGCATCGCGCTGCTCCACCGACGCGTAGAACGCGTCCATGTCGACGTGCAGGACTTTGCGGCTGGGCGCGGATTCGGACACGGCACCGGGGCAGACGGACGAACGCGCCATGGTAGCGCTTCGCCGCCTGCCTGCTTGCGCCGTGTCGGGCGCTTATCCGCATGAATCGGTTCCAGCGCGCGACGCCGACGCCGCGACGCTCAGAGCGGCTGGTACAGCACTTCGAGCTGGTCGACGCTGTTGAGGCCGGCGCCGTAGGTGCCGTCGCCGCGATCGACCTGCCCGGCGTTCGGCAGCGCGTTGACCAACGCAGCGAAAGCGTCCGGGACATTGTCCTGCCACAGCTCGATCTGGCCGACGATGGATTGATTCTCCGGGAAGCCGGCCAGCAACGCGGTCACGGTGGGCACGTCGGCGGCGGTGAACTGCTGATCCTGGTCGTTCACCATCACCAGATGGATGCCGATGACCTCGGTGGCATCGACATTGCTGGCGACGATGCCGATGCAGGAAGTGAAGTTGCCGAACTGCACCGTCGGCACGGGCTGGCCGTTGACCGGCAGAATCGCCTGCGCGCTGGCCCATTCGCATTCGCCGATGTTGAGCGGGGTGAAGCAACGAGCGATCTGATAAGGCATCTGAAGTCTCCTGTGGGTGGGACGCAGCGGATGCAGCGCCGGAGTTCCTTCTAGCGGCCCCGACCGCGGTGCGATATGCGGACGCGGTCCGCAGCGCGGCATCGTGTCGGCTCCGGCATCGCAAAGGCTTTGGCATCGCGTCGGATCCGGCGCGCAAACGCCGCCTGCGTCGCGGATCGCCCTGCGCACCGCCATCGCCGCTTCACGGCCACGCGCCGGCCGCGTTCTGGCGGACATGACTATCTCTCTACGCACAGACGCCGACGAAGCGGCCATCGAGTCGCATCCCTGCTTCGCCGGCCTGCCGGAACCGGAATCGGTCGAGTTCGAAGTCCTGTGCCGGTTCTGCGAAGCGCACCGGGTCGAAGTGCTGTCGTCGCTGCCCTGGGTCGCGGCCGAGGTCGCCGCGCTCGAAGGCTTCGACGCCATGCTGCGGCTGGTGCGCCGCCACGGCGGCCGCCGGCTGTACCTGTCGCGCAGCCGCAAGGCCTGCTCGACCCGTCTCGGGGTGGAGCTGGACGCCCCCACCCACCGCCGCCTGCTCGAGCGCGCCAGCGCCGCCGGCACCATCGAGATCCCTTCGGCCTGGGGCGTGTTCGTCGGCCTGCGCCGGGTCGGCATCCGCGCCGCGGTGCGTGCCGGCCGCAGCCAACGCGAGGTGGCCCAGACCTTCGGCGTGACCGAGCGCCATCTGCGCCGCGAAGCCGACAGCCTGCGTCCGGACTGACGTCGCCCCGCCTGATTGCGTCCCGACTGATGGGCCCCGACTGAACATGGGCGCCGGCCGGACTGCGCCGCGCGCACGGCATCGGCGACAATGGCGGCCCTCGCCGCCACCGTCCCCGCCATGTCCGCTACCTCCCCCGTTCCCAGCAGCATTTCCCTGACCCGCTACCTGATCGAAGAACAGCGCGCCGGACGCATCAACCCCGACCTGCGCCTGCTGATCGAAGTCGTCGCCCGCGCCTGCAAGACCATCTCGATCGCGGTCGGCAAGGGCGCGCTCGGCGGCGTGCTCGGCGAAGCCGGCACCCCCGGCGAAGCCAGCATGAACATCCAGGGCGAGGCGCAGAAGAAGCTCGACGTGCTCAGCAACGAGATCCTGCTCGAAGCCAACGCCTGGGGCGGCCACCTCGCCGGCCTGGCCTCGGAAGAGATGGACACCTCGCACCCGATCCCGGACGTCTACCCGCGCGGCAACTACCTGCTGCTGTTCGATCCCCTCGACGGTTCGTCCAACATCGACGTCAACATCTCGGTCGGCACCATCTTCTCGGTGCTGCGCTGCCCGGATGGCGTGACCCAGGCCGCCGACAAGGACTTCCTCCAGGCCGGCACCGAACAGGTCTGCGCCGGCTACACCACCTACGGCCCGAGCACGATGCTGGTGCTGACCATCGGCAACGGCACCCATGCCTTCACCCTCGACCGCGAAGTCGGCAGCTTCGTGATGACCACGCGCAACATGACCATTCCCGAGGAAACCAAGGAATTCGCGGTCAACATGTCCAACCAGCGCCACTGGCAGCCGCCGATGCAGGCCTACGTGGCCGATCTGCTGGCCGGCAAGGAAGGCCCGCGCGGCAAGGACTTCAACATGCGCTGGGTCGCCTCGATGGTCGCCGACGTGCACCGCATCCTGACCCGCGGCGGCATCTTCAGCTATCCGCTCGACGCCAAGTGCGCCGACAAGGGCGGCAAGCTGCGCCTGATGTACGAAGCCAACCCGATGAGCTTCCTGGTCGAACAGGCCGGCGGCGCCGCCAGCACCGGCCGTCAGCGCATGCTGGAAGTGCAGCCGACCGGCCTGCACATGCGCGTGCCGGTGTTCATCGGCAGCAAGCAGGAAGTCGAAACCGCGGTGCGTTACCACCGCGAGCACGATGCTGAACAGGCTTGATCCAGGCTTGAACGCCCTCTGAAACGGTGGCTCTCCCCGCTCTCGGGGAGAGCCATCGGGCCGACGGACCCGATTCGCGCGGTACGCTGCGCAGCACCGAATTCCTCACCAAGCTGAACACGTTGCCCCATTGCTGAATCGGCTTTTTTCCGCTGCCTAAACGCGCATCGTGGGCCAGACCGGTCGTCCGATGACCGGCTTTGCTTCGAGTGTGCGTTAGTAGTAAGACTTGCGGTAATTGCCGGCGCCTTGCGCCCGCGGGGAAGAACAATGTCGAACAGCACTCGGCGCGACCTGGGGGGTCGTTACGCGACCAACGGCGTGGCATCGCCGAAACTTGCGATAGCGCGCGACATCGGAGGCCGCGAACTCCTCTATCTGAGCCCCGGCGGCGCCGGGCGCATGCACGCCCTGGCGGCGTTGCAGACTTTAGGCTGGACCTTGCGCCGCGCCGTCGATGCGCGCGCCGCGCTGCGTATGTTGCACGCCAACCTGCGCCTGCCGCATGCGGTGTTGATCGATCTGCGCGAAGGTTTCGATGCGCGCGATCTCGAAGAACTCGGTCCGGCCCTGAGTGCGCACAACGCCGGCTGGATCGCCGGCGTCTCCACGGACCAGATCGAAGACCCGGTCGTGCGCCGCCTGATTCGCGACTACTGCTACGACTACGTCACCCTGCCCTGCCCCGAGGCCGTGCTGCATACGGTGATCGGCCACGCCTACGGCATGGCCGCGCTGGCCTGCGGTCACAACGACGATGCCGTATCGAGCTACGTCGACGGCATGGTCGGCGAAAGCGACGCCATGCGCTCGCTGTGCCGGATCTTGAACAAGGCCGCCTCGACCGACGCGCCGGCCTTCATCGCCGGCGAAACCGGCACCGGCAAGGAACTCGCGGCGATGGCGATCCACCGCCATTCGCGCCGCCAGCGCAATCCCTTCGTCGCGATCAACTGCGGCGCGATTCCGCACAACCTGATCGAGTCGGAGCTGTTCGGCTACGAACGCGGCGCCTTCACCGGCGCGCAGCAGCGCAAGCTCGGCCGCATCGAAATGGCCAACGGCGGCACCTTGTTCCTCGACGAAATCGGCGACCTGCCGCTGGAAAGCCAGACCTCGCTGCTGCGTTTCCTCGAACAAGGCAGCATCGACCGGCTCGGCGGTCAGGGCCCCACCAAGATCGATGTGCGCATCATCTCCGCGACCCATCACGACCTCGACCTCGCCGTCGCCGAGGGCCGTTTCCGCAGCGACCTCTATCACCGCCTGTGCGTGCTGCGCCTGCAGCTGCCGCCGCTGCGCGAACGCGGCGGCGACATCGACCTGCTGGCCGACTACGCACTGCAGCGTTATTCGCAGGAAAACACCCGCGGCCTGAAGGGGTTTTCGCCGTGCGCGCGCCAGGCCATGCACCGCCACGCCTGGCCGGGCAACGTGCGCGAATTGATCAACCGCGTGCGCCAGGCCGTGGTGATGGCCGAAGGCCGCTACATCACCGCCGCCGACCTGCGCATCGGCGCGCTCGGCGACGGCCAGCCGATGACCCTGGAAGAAGCCCGCGACGCCGCCACCCGCGATGCGATCGAACGCGCCCTGCACCGCAACCGCCGCCGCCTCGGCGAATCGGCGCGCGAGCTCGGCGTATCGCGAGTGACACTGTATCGGCTGATGCAGAAGCTGGGCATGCGCAGCAACGAAGAGGACGTGCCCGAGGAAGCCGAGACCGCCTGAGCGGCGCCCTCGCCTAGCGCTTGGCTTCCTCCAGCGAACGACGCGGCAGGTCGATGGTGAACACGCAGCCGGAACCCGGAAGGTTGCGGACGCTGAGCTCGCCCTTGTTGGCCAGGATGCTGCGGCGGGCAATCGATAATCCCAATCCCAACCCGCTGGTGTCCGCGCCGGCCTGGGTGAACGGATGGAACAAGCGCTCGGCATCGCCCGGCGGCAGCCCGCCGCAACGATCCTCGACATCGATCAGGATGCGGTCGGCGGCGGCATAGGCGTTGGGAACGATCTCGCTGCCGGGATGGGAAAACTTGAACGCGTTCTGCAACAGATTGCCCGCCGCCGACAACAGCAGGTCGCGGTCGGCATCGACCGCCAACAGCGGGTCGACGTTCGAGACGGCCAGGCTGCAGTTCCTGACCTGCGCTTCGAGCGACGCCGACAGTTTGATCTCGGCGATGAAATCGGCCAGCGAAAACAGGTGCTGATGCACCGGCATCCCGGCGGTCATGCGCACCTCGGCCAGCGAACGGTCTATCAGGTTGCTCAGGCTCACCAAGGCGCGGTCGAGCACGCCGCCGGTGGCCCCGCCCAGGCCGACGTTGCCTTCCTTGATGATCGACAGCGCCAGCGTCGCGGTGCAAAGGTGGTTGCGAAGTTCGTGGGCGAAGAAGCCCAGCTTCTCGTTCAGGACGTCGACCTGCTGGCCGGCGAGAGCGAAATCGTGTTGATAGCCGAATTCGGTCACCGCATTGGCGATCGCATTGTCGAGGCAGCGATTGAGCGTCCTGAACTCGTCGATGTCGATTTGCATGCCGCGTTCGAACGCCAGGTCGGTGATCGCCTGGCACAGGTCGCCGTAGTCGTGGACGACCGCATCGATGCTGAAACCATGGGCCAGCAATTCCTTGCCGTGCAGCGCCGCGGTTTCGCCGATTTCCGACAAGGCCGGCTTGCCGCCGCCGGTGGGGCCGGACACCTTGCGGCTGCGCGCGGGCTCGGACGTCTGTTCGACCCGCAGGGTCTTGATGAGCTGCTCCAGGAACACGGTGATTCCGTGTTCCAGCTCCACCTCCGGCACGCCCGGCGGCGCGCGCCGGGCAACCTTGACCCGGCATCGGGCGATCAGCTCGGCGCGGTTCGATGTGAGGAACTCATGCATCATTCCGGCACGATACGCGGCCCTTGTTCAGTCTGTTGTGGCGACGGCCGGCCCGCGGACGGGCGGAACCGTCCACCGGCATCGGATCGGCCGGCGTATCGCCAGACCTCGCGCTGCCGCTGCGCCTGCCGCCCACCGCGGAGCATTAGATATATTCTTTAAAATCAATTACCTATAGCGGATTCCGGGGCGGCGCCATCGATTCCGGCGACTGTCGCCTATGCGCATCGCGCCGGCCGCGGCGGCCCGGCCGTGTCGATTCGCCGCCTTGCCGTTCGTCGGATGGATATCACCGCAAACGACGGAGCACCGCTATGAGGATCTATTGGATCAAGGCGCAGGCACCGCGACGGGTACTGGCGCTGGTCAAACACCTCGGCATCGACGCCGAGCTGATCGAGAAAGACCTGATGGCCGGCGAACTCAAGGCCGCCGACTACGCCGCCCTCAACCCCAACTGCAAGGCGCCGACGCTGGTCGATGGCGACCGGGTGCTGTGGGAATCCTCGGCGATCATGGCCTACCTGTGCATCAAGCACGGCTCGGACATGTGGCCGGCGCACTCGCCCGACGAACAGATCGACGTGCTGCGCTGGCTGTCGTGGAACGACTGCCACTGGGCGAACGCGGTCTCGCCGTTCTACTTCGAACACGTGGTCAAGAGCACGTTCGGACTCGGTCCGCCGGACCTGGAGCTGTTGAAGGCGGAAACCGCGGGACTGATCCGGTTCGCACGCGTGCTCGACGCCCACCTTGC
Source organism: Lysobacter antibioticus (assembly GCF_000731095.1). Classification (GTDB taxonomy): domain Bacteria; phylum Pseudomonadota; class Gammaproteobacteria; order Xanthomonadales; family Xanthomonadaceae; genus Lysobacter; species Lysobacter antibioticus_B. The sequence goes on from NZ_JMTZ01000166.1 coordinate 15,210, forward strand.
CGATCGCCGCTACGTGGCTTGCGGCCGGCTGACCATCGCCGACTTCCAACTCGCCTCGATGGCGGCCTACTGGCGCGAATCGGACATGCCGCTCGATGCGTTCGCGAACATCCTGCGCTGGCTCGACGACCTGATGCGCATCCCGGCCTGGGCCGCCCCCTGGCCGAGCGAAACCCGGCCGCTGACTGAGGTCGCGGTTGCGGCGGGCTGAGCCCCGCATCGCCATCCGTGAGCGCCGAGTGCGTCGGTTGCGCGCTCTTTCTCACATCGCCCCCTTTGGCAAAGGGGGCGAGCGCCCGGCAGAGCGCGAGGTCCGATGCGGCCTTCGGCGCGGGGGATTTGCTGTTCGGCGCCATGCATTGCAAGCAACGCAAGCAGTTCCCTGCCCCCGATGCGGAGAAGGAACAGCAAAAGCAAGAGCGCCGGACAAAAAATCGGGACGGAGGCCTCACACCTCCGCCCCGGCGCGAGCGTCGTCGAAAGCGACGCCTCTCCCGCAGAAAACCTGCCTGATGTTCGGCCCCATGCTCCCCTGGCGCAGTTCCCCTGTTGCAATGCCTGCGTTGCGACTCCCCTGGTGCGACTCCCCTGGTGCGACTCCCCTGGTGCGACTCCCCGGTACGACTCCCCTAGAACGAGCGCGAAGTGCGCATCGCGAATACGAAGTTCGGCGCGTCCGGCGTCAGGCCCGCGGCGATCTGGCCGTTGAAGGTCCACCCCGACGGCAGCACATAACTGGCACCGATGTTGAGCGTGGTGCTGTTGCTGGAACTGCCCGGCACGCGCCGCTTCGGCCCGCCGGGCGCGGTGGTGTGGGTGGCGCCGGTGGCGGCGGTGGCGACGCTGAAACTGACCGCGGAACGATCGTTGAGGGCGATGGCCAGGCCACCGCTCAGCAAGATGGTGTTGCCCAGTTCGACCCGCGCCGGCGAAACCTGCTCGGCCACCGGCGAGATGTCGTCGAAGTCCGTGGGCTGGTTGTAGGTGTAGCCGATGTTGCCGAACAGGATCACCGGATCGTAGGTGCGCAAAGCCGAGACATTGAACGTCGCGCTCCAGATACCCGAACCGGTCGGCAGGTTCTCCGGAATATTGAGGTTGTTGTTGTCGTCGTCGGGTTGGATCAACTTGAGGCCGAACGGGTCGCGCCCTGTCGGCGCGCGTACCCGCAGGCTGGTGACGATGTCGGGCCAGCGCTGCGACTCCTTGACCCACTGGTAGTAGGCCGCAACGCTGGCATCGCCCATGCCTTGCGAACGCATGTTGACCTCGCTGACCACGCTGGAGGCGCCGCCGGCGCCGCCGCTGACGAATCGCGAATCGCGGTACACGTAGGGCAGGCTGGCTTCGACGCTGAAGCGGTCGGTGAAACCGTAGCGGCCGGTGAGGTCGACGGTGGCGACGGTGGCCTTGGTCTGGTCCAGGTTGATGCTGCCGAGGAAGATCGCATCCAGCGCCAGGAACCCGCTCAGCGCGAGCTGGCGGCGGTCGTAGTAGCTGTAACTCAGGCCGGTATCGAGGGTGAACTTGCGCTCGAACAAGGGCGCGTGTTCGCGCACCACCAGGGCTTTTTCCCGCTCGCGGCGTTGCGCGTCTTCCTCGCGTTGGGTCTGGCCGACCTGGACCGGTCCGTCGCGCTCCTGGGCGTCGTTGGCGGCGGTCGTCGAGGCCTTGCGCCGCGCTTCCTCCGAAGCCTCGCGGGCGATCTTGCTGGCGTTGTCCTGGTAGCCGGCATCGCCCGGTGCGTCGAGCCCGCGCCCGCGTTGGCTCAGTTCGAGTTCGTCGACCTGATTGCGCAGCCGCTCGATCTCGGCGCGCTGCGAAGCCAGCTCGCGGCTCATGTCGAGCATTCGTTGGTGCAGGGATACGGTGTCGGCGCCGTCTTCGGCGGCGAACGCCTGTGCGCTCAGGACGAGCGACAGGGCCAGGGTCAACGGAGTCAGCACGGCACGCATGGTCTCGACATCCTTAGCAAGAGTGAAACGTGCCGCTCAGCGCGGCAACGAACGCAGACTTTCCAGTGCCTGCAGCAGGCCGAGCTGGCCGCCCTGTTGCGGCGTGATCGCCGAGGTGACCAGCTGCAGTTGCATGCGGTTGCTGCCGTTGAGGTCGTTGCCGGCGATGCGGCCGAGCTGGACGATGCCGCCCTGCGCGCCGGCATCGAGGTGTTGCTGCAAGGACGCTCCGGGGCCGGCGACGCCCAGCTGCACGCCGCCGTCGAGGAAGGTCACCTGCGCGGTCATCGGCCCGGCGCCGGCCTGGCTCTGGGTCTGGCCGTTGAAGCCGCTGGCGTCGACCTGTTCGACGAACTGGATCGCAGTCAGATTGGACAAACGGTTGCGGTCGCCGGCGATCTGCGCGATCTGGCCGATGCCCTGGACCTGCAACGCCTCGGCGCCGCTCGCGCTGGCGTTGTCCGCGAGCGGCGCGTCCAGGCCGGCTTCGGCCTGGCTGCGCGCATCGACCTGCACGACATAGCCGCTGCCGGCGCGCTCGATCAGCAGCGAACCGCTGGCGACCGCGGCGCCTTGTTGGGCGGTGGCCAGGCTCGACACCAGGTCCACGCGCAGACCGACCAACATCTGCGCACCGAAGTACCTGCCGCAGACGGTCGCGAGCGTGGCCTCGTCGACCAGTTCGGCTTTCAGAGGGGGCAGGGCGACCGCGGGTTGGACCGCGGCCGCCGCTGCCACGAGGGCCGTGAACAGGGCACAGGGGAGTGATGGACGGTTCATCGGGCACCTCGAACGCTTTGCGTGCGCACCGGATCGATGCGCGGACATTCAGAACAAATCGGTAATCACCAGGCCGAACTCGACCACCCGCGGCGGCGCGGTCGCGCGATCGAGCGCATCCACGCGCCGCAACAGGGCCGGCGAACTGCGATGGCTGACCAGATAGGAATCGGCGCGCATCGGCCGGTCGCCGACCACCGCCAGCACGATGCCGTTCCAGCCGCGGACGAAATCGCCTTCGAGCATCACCCGATGGCCGAGCGCGGGATCGGCGACGAACACGCGTCCGCCGGCAGCGCCCTTGACCACGACGAAATGGCGATAACCCTTGAGGTCGAGCAGGGCGATCACCGGCATCTGCAAGCGGTACAAGGCATCGGCCTCGATGCGGAACCCATGCGCGCGCAGACCGACGCTTTCGACGTAACGCTTCATGTCGAGCATCGAGAAGCCGTTGCGCACGACTTCGTTGGGATCCACGCCGACCATCATCTTCTTGATCAGTTCCGGCTCGCTCACGTCCATGCCGTAGCCGTAATGCAACAGGCTGGCCAGCGCGGCCGAGCCGCAACTGAAGTCGTAGCGCTGCTGGAGCAGGTCGCGATAGCGCAGGTCGCGCATCGTGCGCATGGTCTTGACCACCGGCACCGCGCCGGTGCCGGCCAGCCGGGTCAGGTCGACGGTGCTGCTGCGTTCGACCGGCGCTTGCGTGTGGCCGGCGCCGCACCACGTTGCGGCACCCAGGCAGACCGTCATCCAGAAACCCAGCGAACGCATGTCGATACCGCCCTGAGATCGTAGTCGGCCGTCGCGGCCGGCATTGGAGGAAGGACATCCGCGGCGACCCTGATGACGGTCGCCGCGGATGGACGCAACAACGACGGTCAGTCGCCGCAATTCGCGCCGCAGGTCGGCGGCGGCGGGGGTGGTGCGCAGGCGCCGCAGGACGCGGTCGCGATCGACAGGCCGTTGTGCTGCAGGTTGCCGACGCCGGAGGCGACGTTGACGCCGATGTTGCCCTGCGCACCGGACAGGGCGTTGCCGTCGAGCGTGGCGAACAGATCCAGGCTCATGCGGCGGCCTTCGCTGTCGAGCAGGTTCATCGTCGACATCTGCTCGCTGTCGGAGGTCGCGATGGCGAGCCGGCCGGAGCTGTTGACCGACGCGGCCATGCCGTTGCCCTGAACGTTGCCGACGCCCGCGGCGACGTTGACGCCGATGTTGCCCTTGGCATTCGACAATGCGTTGCCGTCGAGCGTGGCGCTGTAGTAGGTGTGGTCGGTGTTGGTGGTGGCGTAGTTGTCGGTCGAGCTCTGGCTGCCGAACACCATCGCCGACGCGAACACCTTCTCGCCGTCGACCGCCGACAGGGCGGTGTCGTTGGCCTGAACGTTGCCGACGCCGGCGGCGACATTGGCGCCGATGTTGCCTTGCGCATCCGACAGCGCGTCGCCGCCGAGATGGGCGTCGTGATCGCCGTCGCCGAGCGACCAGTTGCTGACCGTGGTCTGGTCCTGATCGACGGTGGCGGCGGATTCGGATGCGACGCGGATCTTGCCCTTGACCCGGACCCGACCCGATACGTCGATGTTGTTGCTTACGCGGGTGCTGCTGTAGATCTCGGCGTCGTCCCCCTCGGCCAAGGCCGGCAAGGCGAGGCTCGAGACCAGGGCAAGCGCCAGCAGGCGGTGGTGAAGTTTCATGTCCAGTCTCCGTAGGCTTCGAAACAGCGCGCGAAACGGCCGCGGCCTGCGCCGCGGCCGCGCGCGGATCAGTCGCAGCTACCGCAGGACGCAGTGGCGATCGACAGGCCGTTGTGCTGCAGGTTGCCGACGCCGGCGGCGACGTTGGCGCCGATGTTGCCCTGCGCACCCGACAACGCGTTGCCCGCGAGGGTCGCGAAGGTGTCGAGATCGCAAGCGGCCGCCAGGGTGTTCAACCAGGCGTCCTGCTCGCTGTCGGAGGCGGCCTTGGCGATCGTGCCCGAGCTGTTGACCGATGCGGCCATGGCATTGCTCTGCGCGTTGCCGACGCCCGCGGTCACGTTCACCCCGATGTTGCCCTTGGCATTGGACAGCGCGTCGCCGTTGAGGGTGGCGCGGTAATCGGTGTCCTGCTGCGACGAGTAGGCGAAGTTGAAGCTCGATTCCTGGTTGTTGAAGGTCATCGCCGAAGCGAACACCTTTTCGCCGTCGACCGCGGACAACGCGGTGTCATTGGCCTGGGCGTTGCCGACGCCGGCGGCGACGTTCGCACCGATGTTGCCCTGTGCGTCCGACAAGGCGCTGCCGCCGAGGTGGGCGGTGTGGTCGCCGTCGCCGAGCGACTCGTTGGCCAGGGTGGTCTGATCCTGGTCGACGGTGGCGGCGGATTCGGATGCGACGCGGATTTTGCCCTTGACCCAGACGCGGCCGTGCACGCCGACGCTGTTGCTGACGCGGGTGGAGCTGTAGATGTCCGCGTCGTCGCCTTCGGCATAAGCTGGCGCAGCCACAGCCACGCCGAGTGCGAGGGCAAGCAGGGTGAAATGAACTTTCATGATCTCTCTCCTGGTGGTGGTTGATATCGCCTTGCGTCTGCCGCTTTTTTTTAAAAGCCCCCGGGCAGTTGGAGCACGATGGCGTTGGCCGACGCGTTGCCGACCCCCGCCGTCTGATTGATTTGCAGCACGCCTTCGCCGCCGCGGAAGGCGTCGCCGGCGATCGTCGCTTCGCGCATACGCGGTGCGTCGGCGGCGGCATCGTTTTGGGTTTCGCCGGCGATGGCGGCCAGCGCGGCATCGTCGAGCGCGCCGTCGCCCAGGCCGGCCAGCGCGCTGCCGGTCGCGAGCACGAACAGATTCGCCTGGGCATTGCCGGCGCCGGCGCTCTGGTTGAGCGAGAGCAGCCCGCGACTGTCGGCGAAGGCACCGGCACCGATGCGCGCGGAGGCGTCGCGCGATTCGTTGCGCGCATCGGACGCGGCCTGGTTCGCCTGCGCCGATGCGAGCGCCGTGCCCGCGGGCGCGGCCGCGATCGCCGCGAGGTTGCTCTGCACGTTGCCCACGCCCGCGGTCTGGTTGATCGCGGCGCGGCCATCGAGCGAACGGCCGCTGTCGGCACCGATGCGGGCATGGTCGGCACCGTTCGCAGACGGGACTTCGCTCGCCTCGGTGTCGGTCGACAGGGCGGTTGCGAACAGACACACCGCCAGCCACAGCGGCGCCAGGCGCAGCGGACGCAGACGCGCGCTCATCGGCCGTTCCCCTGAGGCGCCAAGGCCTGCATCACGCTGCCGGTGACCAGGTCGGCGATGCCGGCGGTCGCATTCGTCACCGCTCCGCCGACGCTGGCGGTCGGGCCCATCGGCGCGGTCGCCGACGGACCGAGCAAGCCGTTGTTGCCCGAGGCGCCGAGCGATTCGGTCGGCACCAGCAGGCCGGTCAGGGCCCCGGTCGCCGCGCTCGGGCTGAGCCCGCTGGAACCGTGCTGGCCGAGCTCGGCGTCGCCGATCAGGGGCGCCAGCGAACGGTCCAGGGTGCCGTGGAAGACCTGGCCGGGGAAGGTCGTCGCCTCGGTGCGGATCGGGTTCTCCTGCGCGGGCAGGGCGCGGTAGGCGATACGCGGGTGGACGGTGCGGGCGATGACCACGGTCGGGTCTTCGCTGGCCGGACCGGCCTGCTGACCTTGGGCTGCACCGGCGAACGTGACGAACATCGTGGCGAGGCCCAACGCCGCCGCGCGCGCCGCCGCCGGCTGCGAGGTCTGGGAAAAGCGGCAGGAGATCGCGGACATGGCTCGGGCTCCAAGACGACTAGGGGGTCGACGGCCGCGTCGCTTCAGCGATACGGGTGATGGACCTAGTGCGAGAGTCGTGCCAACGACATAAGAAATTGAATTTATTAGAAATTTATTCAGCCAGTAGCGGCGTGACCGGCGTAGCTGAACGAAAACGTTACAAGCGCGGAACGCGTCTTGCCGAGGCGGGCGACCGTCCCGAGCGCGGCGAAATCGCGCAATGGCTTGATTCAGTGGCCGTATAGGCTCGCGAGGAAGATGTGTAAACAGGCACACACTGGGCGTTGCCTTTTTGCAACGCGCCTCGCGTGCGAGGATGGCCGCCTTCCCGCGCTCGCTTCCCAAGCCATGTCATCGACGATCGACGCCCCGGACGATTTCATCGAGGTCTATCCCGAGGCCCTGACGCGCGAGCAATGCGCGGACCTGCTGCGCCGTTTCGATGCCAGCCGCGAGAGCGAGCCGGGCCGGGTCGGCGGCGGCGTCATGCCCGACCTCAAGGACAGCCGCGACCTGACCATCACCGGGCGCGAAGGTTGGAAGGACATCGAGATCGCCTTGAACCTGGCGGTGTTCCGCGGCCTGCTGAGCTATCTGCGCCGCTACCCGCACACGATGATCGCGCCGCTGATGCTGGAAGCGCCGTCGGCCGACGGCAAGCGCCACCGTCTCACTCCCGAACGCATGGCCGAGATGGACGACAACGCGCTGGCGCCGATCGCCCAGACCGTGTTCCGCCCCGGATCGATCAACCTGCAGCGCTACACCGCCGATCGCGGCGGTTATCCGTACTGGCATTGCGAGCTGTACCCGCGCGACCCGGGCGCCGAAACCCTGCACCGCCACGTGCTGTGGACGATCTACCTCAACGACGGCTTCGAGGAAGGCGAGACCGAGTTCCTGTATCAGCGCCGCAAGATCGTCCCGCGCGCCGGCGACCTGCTGATCGCACCGGCCGCGTTCACCCACACCCATCGCGGCAATCGGCCCAAGGGCGGCGACAAATACATCGCGACCAGCTGGATTCTGTTCCAGCGCGCAGAGCAGTTGTTCGGCGGGCGCTGAGGCTCCAGGCGCGCGGTTCGGTTGGCTAGCGGGCGAAGGCAAATCCCCGGCGCAGCCGTTACCCAGGCACCCGTTCTACGTACGCGCCAGCCCCCTCAACCAAAGGGGCGAGTTGACGCGGCCATCGCTCGTATAAGTTCGAATCTCAGCGCGAGTTCCCCCCTTGGAAAAGGGGCAGGGGGGATTTGCTGTTAGCCGTTAACCCGCCGAACCTCACGGATTGCGCGGGTGGTTCAACACCAGCCAGTACAGGCCGACTTGTTTGACCGCCCATACGAACTGCTCGAAATCCACCGGCTTCTGGATGTAGCTGTTGACCCCGAGCGCGTAGCTCGCCTCGACGTCGAAGGGCTCGGTGCTGGTGGTCAGCACCACCACCGGCAGCGTGCGGGTGGGCTCGTGGGCGCGGATCGCCTGCAACACTTCGCGGCCGTCGACCTTCGGTAGATTGAGGTCGAGCAGGACGATCGAGGGCAGGTCGTTGGGGTCGCGATCGGAATAACGGCCACGGGCGAACAGGTAATCCAGCGCCTCGGCGCCGTCGCCCATCACCACCAGCCTGTTGGCGATCTTGGCCTCGTCGAAGGCGAGCCGGGTCAGCTCGACATCGTCGGGATTGTCTTCGACCAGCAGGATTTCCTTATGCATCTGGGTTTTCCTCGCCTGTCGCGGCGACAGGCAATTCCACTATGAAAGTACTGCCCGCACCGGGCTGCGAATGAGCGCGCAGCTCGCCGCGGTGGCGTTCGACCACGCGGCGCGCGATCGCCAGGCCCAAACCGTGACCGCCGCCCTGGTCCGGCCCGTGCAGGCGCTGGAAGGGCTCGAACAGCTTGTGAGCATATCGCATGTCGAAACCGGCCCCGTGGTCGCGGATGGTCAGCAGCAGACGGCCCGCGACGGTCTCGCCGCTGACCTCGATGCGCACCGGTTCGACCTGGCCCTCGCGCTCGCACGAAAACTTCCATGCGTTGTGCATGAGCTGGTTCAACATCAGCTTGAGCAAGCGTTCGTCGCCTTCGACCTGCAGGCCGGGCTGGACCGAAACTTCGCCGCGATGGCGCGGATCGGCGTCCTGCAGCTCGGCGCCGACCCAGTCGGCGAGCAGGCTCAGGTCGACCGGCGCGACCCGCATCTCGGCGCGGGTCACGTGCGACAACTCGGTCAGCGCCGCGAGCAGACTGGTCATGCGCGAGGCCGCGGCGCGGATGCGCCCCAGGTAATCGCGATCGGTCTCGTTCAAGCGTTCGATCGCGCGTTCGCTGAGCAGGGCGGAGAAACTTTCGATCGAGCGCAGCGGCGCGCGCAGGTCGTGGGCGACCGCGTCGGCGAACAGCTGCAACTGGCGGTTGGAGGCGTCGAGCGCGGCGCCGCGTTCCTCGATGCGGGCGCTCAGGGCGATGCCGGCCTCGCGCTCGCCGCGGATGTCGCGCATGTGCGAGATGAAGTACTGCGGCGCGCCGGACTCGTCGCGCATCACCGCGACGTTGAGCTGCACCCAGACCTCGCTGCCGTCGCGATGCACGTAGCGCTTGTGCTCGTCGACCGAGGCCAGGCTGCCGTTGACCAACGCGGTGACCAGGTTGTTGCTGATCGCCAGATCGTCGGGGTGGGTCACTTCGCTGTAGTGATGGCCGCGCAACTCGTCTTCGCGATAGCCCAGCATCGCGCACAGCGCCGGATTGATTTCCAGCCAGATGCCCTCGATCGAAACGATGGCCATGCCGATGTTCGACGCGGCCATGGCCTGCCGGAACCGATCGTCGCCCATCTTCGACGCCACCGCAGCGGTGGCGTGGTCGGCGGTGGTCGTGGCGCGCGGTAGGCTCATCGGTGCAGGGGCAAGGGTCTTCGGCGGATTATGTGACCGGGGAGTGTATCCGCCCGGCTCGTGACGGCACGGTGGACGGTCGCATACGGCGCCGACACAGCCAAGTCGAGCACAATGCCGGCATGGATTTTCCTCAGATCGCCTTCCTGCTGATACTGGGCGCAGCACTGTATCTGTTCATCAGCGAGCGCCTGCGGGTCGACGTGACCGCCATGTTGACCCTGCTGGCGCTGGTGTTGACCGGCGTGCTCGACGCCAAACAGGCCTTGTCGGGCTTCGCCAGCGAGCCGGCGATCATCGTCGCGGCGGTGTTCGTGATCTCCGGCGGCCTGGCCGCGACCGGCATCACCGAGCGCCTGGGCCAGTGGATCGGCGACGCCTCCGGCAAAAGCGAGAGCCGCGCGATCGCGGTGACCATGCCCGCGGTGGCGGCGCTGTCCTCGTTCACCCACCACGTCATGGTCACGGCGATGATGCTGCCGATCCTGACCCGCTTCGCCAAGGCGCGCGGGCTGTCGGTGTCGCGCCTGCTCATGCCGATGTCGTTCGCGGCGTCGCTGGGCACCACCCTGACCCTGGTCAGCGCGCCGGCCTTCCTGCTCGCCGACAACCTCATCGAACGCACTGGCGCACCGGGCCTGGGCATTTTCTCGATCACCCCGATCGGCCTGGCCCTGGTCGGGCTGGGCGTGGTCTATATGCTCGCCACGCGCTGGCTGTTGCCCAAGCGCAGCGGCGAGCACGGCGACGACGGCTATCTGCGCCTGGACCGTTATCGCACCGAGCTGTTGATCGTCGAAGGCTCGCGATGGAGCACGCGCCCGCTGGCCGAGTTGCAGAAAGCCCTCGGCGACCGCTTCGTCCTGACCGGTTGGCTGCGCGACGGCCAACGCCGCCAGGACCTCGGCCCGAGCAGTCCGCTGATCAGCGGCGACATCCTGCTGCTCGAAGCTTCGGCCGACGCCTTCGCCTCGCTGCACGACGACAGCGGGCTCGATCTGAATGCGATCGCGCGCTTCGGCGACAGCGTCACCGGCCACGGCGACGGCGAACCGCAGCTGGTCCAGGCAGTGGTCGCGCCGGGCTCGGAATTCATCGGACGCAGCGTGCGCGAACTCGATTTCGCGCGCCGCTTCCAAGCCGTCATCGCCGGCCTGTGGCGCCGCCAGGGCGCGGTCGCGCCGCGCCTGTCGGACGCACGCCTGCGCGAAGGCGACCTGTTGGTGCTGTGGGGCCGGCCCTCGCGTTTCGCCGAGCTGGCCGCGCACCACGGCTTCCTGATGCTGGTGCCGTTCGCCGGCGAAGCGCGCCGCCGCATCCGCGCGCCGCTGGCGCTGGCGATCCTTGCCGCGACCGTGATCGCCGCGGCCACCGAATGGCTGCCGGCGTCGCTCGCCTTCCTGTTGGGCGCCGTGGCGATGGTCGCCACGCGCTGCGTCGACGTCGAACAGGCGTATCGCGAGATCGACGTGCGCATCTTCGTGATGATCGCCGGGGTGATCCCGCTCGGCGTGGCGATGGAACAGACCGGGACCGCGCAATTGCTCGCGCAGGGTCTGTTGCACGTGGTCGCGGGCTGGTCGCCGCTGGCGATCCTGCTGGTGATGTTCGCCTCCGCCGCCTTGCTGACACAGATCCTTTCCGACGCCGCCACCACCGTACTGCTCGGCCCGATCGCGATTTCGCTGGCGCAATCGCTGGGTCTGCCGCCGACGCCGTTCGTGGTCTGCACCGCGCTCGGCGCGGTGGCCGCTTTCCTGACCCCGATCGGCCATCACGGCAATCTGTTGATCCTCGGGCCGGGCCAATACCGCTTCAACGACTTCCTGCGCATCGGTTTGCCGCTGACCATCATGGTCGCCCTGATCAGCGCCTGGATGGCGCGCTGGCTGTGGCTCGACGGGCCGTTGTGGCCGTTGTCGTCCTGACGGCGGCGGTGCGTTCGCCGGCGCATCCTTCGGCTGCGTTTCGACGATGCGCCACGGCCTCGCAGGCCGGCGGCCACATCGCAATCGCCATGGGCGGCCCGCTCGCGCTCGAAGGGTAGGGAATTTCCTACGCCACGTTCGGCGATCCACTGAGAGCAATCGGTCACAGCTTGCCTCAACTTACCCAGGCCCCGGCAGCGCGACGAGTGCGTTGGCAAGGAAGCCGCTCAGCAAAGGATCGGTCGCCGCCTTGAGCAAGCGGTCCAGCTGGGCCGGGGCCCTTCTTCCTTTCGATTCCTCCGAATCCAGGCGCGGTCATGCGTTACACGGTGCAACTGAGCGAATCCGATTACCAAGGCCGTCGCCTTTCCTGCGACGTCGCCGACGAATGCTTCAACGATGCCATCCAGGCCTCGCAAGCGGCCAAGACCGAGGCCTTCCACCTGACCGTGCAGCTCGGCCTGCCGGTCGCCATCCGCATCTTCGAAGACAGCCGCATCTACCTGTCGCACATCATGCCGGCGCCGCAGCGCTGAGGGTGGGCGTCGCGGATCGCCTCGGAGCTTCGAAGCCTCCTGTAGGAGCTGCGTAAGCTGCGACCGCGGGCCTGCGGCCAGCTGCGCAGGTGCGGGCGACTGCGCGGTCGCGACTTGCGTCGCTCCTACCCTGTAGCAGCAGATCGTCTCGGAGCTTCGAAGCCTCTTGTAGGAGCTGCGCAAGCTGCGACTGCGGGCCTTCGACCAGCCGCGCAGACACGGGCAACTATGCGGTCGCGACTTGCGTCGCTCCTACCCTGAAGCAGCAGCTCGCCTCGAAAGCCCGAAGCCTCTTGTAGGAGCTGCGCAAGCTGCGACCGCGGGCCTGCTGCCAGCGGCGCAAACACGGGCGACTGCGTAGTCGCGACTTGCGTCGCTCCTACCCTGAAGCAACAGATCGCCTCGAAGCTTCGAAGCCTCTTGTAGGAGCTGCGCAAGCTGCGACCGCGGGCCTTCGGCCACCGGCGCAAACACGGGCGACTGCGCGGTCGCGACTCGCGTCGCTCCTACCCTGTAGCAGCAGATCGTCTCGAAGCTTCGAAGCCTCCTGTAGGAGCCGCGCAAGCTGCGACCGCGAACCCGACGCCAAGACGAAGATACGGGCCGAATCCCCCATCTGCCACATGCGATTCGTTACCCGCCCGCAATACCGTCTCATCATCGAAGGCATCGCGCACGCGCACGAACACGCGCGAACCCAGACACATGCCACGCGCACCGCACGCGACACGCCACACACTCTGACGCGCATCTCAATTCGCATACGCGATACGCGTCGCCGCTGCTGCGCAGGTAGGGGGTCGTTACCCGAGCGCGTTCCCATCTATGGGGAGGGGCCGAAGAAGACGAGCCGCCGCCTGCGACGAATCGTCTTCGGGGCATACACGACCTCTGCCGCAATGCACGACACCGCTTCGCGACTGCGTTCGCGCGGCGGCTCTTGGCTGGTCTTTTCTTATTTCGATCTACGACTCGGAGAAACCGCATGTCCATGAAACAACGTGTCCTGACCGCTTCGATCCTGCTGGCGGTGACCGGCACCACCGCGACCGCGCTGGTCACCGCGCAGCACTACCGCGATGCCGGCAAGGCATCGGCGCACGCCGGCGGCAACGCCGCGAACGCATCGGCGACGGCATCGGCCAAGACGGCCGCTGCCGCGCGCACGCCGGGCTTCGCACTGGCGCCGACCGTCTCCGGCGCCACGTCCGGCGCACAACTCGCCCAGCATCCGGCGGTGGCGCGCGCACGCGAACAGCTGCTCGCGCAGAAGCTGCGCGGCGCCGCGGCGCAGGCCGACCGCGAGGCGATCGACGCCGAGCAATACCTGCCGCGCGACGTCATCGTCGAAGCCGACGGCAGCGAGCACGTGCGTTTCAATCGCGATTACCAGGGCCTGCCGGTGATCGGCGGCGACCTGGTCACGCACATGAAGGACGGCCTGTTGACCTCGGTCAGCAAGACCCTGGACCTCAAGCTCGGCCAGGGCGGCGCCAAGGCGCCGAAGCTGTCGGTGGCGCAGGCGGTGACCGACGCCGGCGTGCATTTCGCCGGCCGTTTCATGGATAAGCCGACCTCGCGCATGGTGTATTTCGCCAAGGACAACCAGCCGAAACTCGCGTATGAAGTGACCTTCCGCGGCCTCAACAAGGCCGATCGCCCGGTCCACGACATGATCTATGTCGATGCCGACAACGGCGCTTTGCTCGGCCGCGACAGCAAGATCTACAGCGCCGAAGCGGCGCAGGGCGAAGGCTTCACCATCACCCGCGGCAAGGTCGCGATCTCGACCAGCAAGGTCGGCGCCGAGGAAAGCAACGGCCGCGGCGCGGGCTATCTGCTGCGCGACGACAAGCGCGGCGGCGGCACCTTGCACAACACCGGCGGCACGGTGGTCGATCTGTATTTCGGCGGCGGCGATTTCACCGCACCGCCGATGTTCGACAAGGACAACGTCTGGGGCAACGAGCAGATGTCCAACATCGAGCGCACCGGCGTGGAAGCCCACTACGGCGTGTCCAAGACCTGGGACTACTACAAGAAGCTGTACGACCGCGTCGGCATCTTCGGCGACAGCAAGGGCGTGGAAAGCTTCGTCAACGTGACCTTCTCGATCTTCTACTTCATCGACGCCGGCGGCACCAACGCGTTCTGGGACGGCGAGGCCAAGCGCATGGTCTACGGCAACGGCGACTACGGCATTTCCAATCCGGTGGTGGCGCTCGACGTCGCCGGCCACGAGATGTCGCACGGCGTGACCCAGGCGACCTCGAACCTGGCCTATGCCGGCGACGCCGGCGGCCTCAACGAAGCCACCTCCGACATCCACGGCACCCTGGTCGAGTTCTTCGACAACAGCCCGAAGGATCCGCCGGATTACCTGATCGGCGAGAACGTCATGCTCGACGGCACGCCGCTGCGCTACATGTTCAAGCCCAGCCTCGACGTCGCCGAAGACGGCAGCGGCTCCTTCGATTGCTACCCGGCCGGCGGCTTCACCGACGAAGATCCGCACTACACCTCCGGCGTCGGCAACCACTTCTTCTATTTGCTTGCCGAAGGACAGAAGGTGCCGAGGTCGCATCGCAAGACCCTGCTGCCGGCCGACCTGGTCTGCAACGGCGCGACCGGGCTCAAGGGCATCACCCCGAACACCGCCGGTCAGATCTGGTACCGCGCCAACACCTTGTACCTGACCTCGCAGTCGTCCTACCCGCAGGCGCGCGAAGCCACCCAGACCGCGGCCCAGGACCTGGTCGACAAGGGTCTGCTGAAGGCCAGCGTGGTGAAGTCGGTGGCCTGCGCCTGGGAAGCGGTCAACGTCTCGCTGCCGGAAGGCTCGAGCGGACTGCGCTGCAAGGGCTGATCCGCACCGCTTCGGTTGAGTAGTCCAGCTTCGTAGTGGTTACGGCCTCCGTCGCGCGAAAGCGCGGCGGGGGCCGTTTTAGTTCGACCTTGCCGAGTCGCGAGACGGACCGATCAGGCGGTGCGGCCGCTCACTCCGCGCTCGGCGGCACCGCGAAATACACGCCTTCGAGACTGCCGTTGTGACCGCAGTAGTCGGGACCGAGCAACGCTTTGCCGCCCGCATCCAGCGCCTGCACGCGCAAGGCCGCGCCTTCGCGGGTCAGCTTCAGGGAACTGCGCTCGCCGCCCTCGACCTGCACGGTCAATGCCGCGCCGACGCTGCGCCCGCTGCCGCTGGCATCGCAGAGCCAGCGGCCATCGAGCGGATGCGCGGCATTCGCCTCGACTTTCAAACGGCCGGCACCGTCGTCGACCACGTCGATGCCGCCGGCGAGGTTACGCCAGCTGCCGATCAGTCCGGCCGGCGGCTGCGCACGTATCTGCGACAACGTGCGCGCGCGGTCATCGAGCAAAGCCTTGAGCGACTGCGTCCGGTTCGCCGCGCTGGCGTTGTCGTAGGCCGCGTCGCGCACGCCGATGAACCAGCGTTGGTCCTCGCGCAGTCCGCTCGCGGCTTTGGAATCGAGCGATTTGCGCAAGCGCTCGTAAGCGCGGCCGACCGCGGCGTCGGCACGGGCCAGGCCGTCGTTTCTGCAGATCGCTTTCTCGACAGCGCTGGCGGCCTTGGCGCAATCGAAAGAGGGCTTCGCCGAAGCGGGCGGGGCGGCGAACGCCGAAGCCGAAGCCATGAGCGTTACAGCGAGCACGGCGGAAGAGGCGAGGGTGGGTGACGTCACGGCGGCGGGGTCCTGGGCTGCGTGGAGGAGGGGCATTGCGGAATCGGCGACGGCTTCATCGACGACGGCATCGACACGGGCGTCGCGCAAGCCGTCGGCCTTTGCGGACACAGCTTGCTCGCGAATGCCGTCGTTCTCCAGCGGCTGCATTGGATTGCGCGCTGTGCGATGACCTCAACGACGGCGTGCCGTCGGTTCGTTCGCGGTCATGCGATCGGTTGGTGCACGAACAGATGTTCGTCGATGAAGTCCAGAAACACCCGCAGCTTCGGCGAGATATGCCGGTGCGCCGGCCACAGCGCCCAGAATTGCCCGCACTGGGTCTCGAAGCCCGGCAACACGCGCCGCAACTGTCCGCTGGCGAGCCGGTCGCGGACCAGGAAATCCACGGTGTAGACGATGCCCAGCCCGTGCACCGCGGCCAGCACCGCCGCTTCGCTGTTGTTGCAGATCAACGCCGGCGGCAGGTGCGGCGGCGCTTCGCCGGGCTCGAGCCGCAGCGACCATTCCTGCACTTTGCCGCTGTTGGCGAAGCGGAAGTGGATGCAGTCGTGCGCTTCCAGGTCGGCCGGCAGGCGCGGTTCGCCGCGCCGCGCGAGGTAGTCGGGCGAGGCGCACAACATGAAGCAGAACGGGCCGAGCCGGCGCGCACGCAGCCGCGAGTCGGGCATGTCGCCGCTGCGGATCACCACGTCGAAACCGCCGTCGATCACGTCGACCAGTTGGTCGTCGAAATCCAGCTCCAGCTCGACCTCGGGATAACGCGCGCGGAATTCGCCCAGCACCGGCACCAGGAAGCGATAGCCCGCGGTCGGCAGGCCCACCCGCAAGCGTCCGCGCGGCGCCTGCATCGCATGGGTCAACATCGCTTCGGCTTCGTCGAGTTCGTCGAGCAAGGGGCGGCAGCGCTCGTAGAACATGCGGCCCTCTTCGGTCAGACGCACGTTGCGGGTGTTGCGCTGGAGCAGGCGCACGCCGAGTTGCTGTTCGAGCTTGGCCACGCTCTTGCCGACCGCCGAGGCGGACACGCCGATCTGGCGCCCGGCGGCGACGAAGCTGCGGGTCTCGGCGGTGCGGACGAAGGCGAGCAAGCTGCCGAGCTTGTCCATGGGGCGGTCCGGTGGCGGCAATTGCGGACAATTGTTCCATAAAGCACGGATCGGGCCGATGTTTTTCCGCAATTGCGGCGCTTCTACCCTGGCGGCCTGCCCCCTCGCGCGACTCACCCATGCCTCCTTCCGACCCCGCAGCCGACGCCTCCGGCCGCCTCGACCGTTTCCTGATCCTCGGCGCCGTGTGCCTGGCCGGGCTGGTGTTGCCGCTGAGCTTCACCGGCCCGCCGGTGGCGATTCCGGCCATCGCCGCCGAACTCGGCGGCAGCCCGGTCGCGCTGAACTGGATGACCAACGCCTTCATGCTGGCCTTCGGCAGTTGCCTGATGGCAGCCGGCACGCTCGCCGACACCTATGGCCGCAAGCGCATCTTCGCCATCGGCATCGTGTCCTATGCGGTGGTGTCGCTGCTGTTGGCGCTGGCGCCGAACCTGGCGACGCTCAATGCCCTGCGCATCGTCCAGGGCATCGCCGCCGCACTCGCCCTGGCCGGCGGCAACGCCGCGCTGTCGCAGGAGTTCCACGGCCCCGGACGCATCCGCGCCTTCAGTCTGCTGGGGACGAGTTTCGGCCTCGGCCTGGCGTTCGGACCCAGCCTTGCCGGCTGGCTGGTGCAGGCGCAGGGCTGGCGCGCGGTGTTCCTGTCGAGCCTGGTGATCGCCGCGCTGGCCACCGTGTTCGGCCTGCCGCGCATGCGCGAGTCGCGCGATCCCGCCGCGACCGGCCTGGACTGGCGCGGCAGCCTCAGTTCGACGGCGATGCTCGCGCTGTTGACGGTCGGCGTACTGGAAGCGCCCGAGCGCGGCTGGAGCGATCCCTGGGTGCTCGCCGCCCTGGCCGGCGCGGCCTTGTTGCTGGCGCTGTTCGTGCGCGTGGAGACGCGGGCAGCGCGGCCGATGCTCGACCTCAGCCTGTTCCGCCTGCCGCGTTTCGTCGGCGCGCAGTTGCTGCCGATCGGCACCGGCCTGTGCTACCTGGTGTTGATCATCGTGCTGCCGGTGCGTTTGATCGGCATCCACGGCCACAGTGCGCTCGACGCCGGCCTGTTGATGATCGCCTTGTCGGCGCCGATGCTGGTGGTGCCGATCCTGGCCGCGGTGCTGAGCCATCGCATCGCCGCCGGCGCCTTATGCGGCGCCGGCCTGTCGCTCGCCGCCGTCGGCCTGGTCTGGCTCGGTGCGATCGCCGGCGACGCCTCGCCGGCGCAGTTGATCGCGCCGATGCTGTTGATCGGCACCGGTTCGGCCGTGCCCTGGGGCCTGATGGACGGGCTGGCGATCAGCGTGGTGCCGAAGGAACGCGCCGGCATGGCCGCCGGCGTGTTCGGCGCCAGCCGCGTGTCCGGCGAAGGCCTCGCCATCGCGGTCGCCGCCGCGGCCCTGGCCAGCCTGCTCAAGCTGCGTCTGCACAGCCTGGGCGCGGTCGACGGCCACGCCCTCGTCCAGGCGGCGCAACGCCTGGCCACCGGCGACGCCGCGCGCGCGCAGGCGCTGTTGCCCGCGCTCGACCCCGCCTTGCTGCTGCGCAGTTACGACGAGGCCTTCGCCTGGCTGATGTACGGCCTGGCCGGCGTCACCGCGGCGATCGCCTGGCTCGCCTATGCCTTGCTCGGCAACGCCTCGGCGCACGAGCCGGCGGCTGTGCTGGATGCGGCCGGCGAGGACATCGGTGCAGCGGCACCGGCTCGCGAAGCCGCGTGCTGAGTACGGCCGTGCCGCAGTATTCGCCGCCGATGCCGGCTCAGAACAATTCCAACTGCGGGGTCGGCTTGCGCGGGGCGACGAACTGGCTCGTGTCCAGGGCCGGCAGCCGCCCATAGCCGTGCTTGCGCCAGGCCTTGTGGAAACGCTGTCCGATCAGCTGCGCGAACGGGCCTTCGCCGCGCATGCGCTTGCCGAACGCGCTGTCGTAATCCTTGCCGCCGCGCATCTGCTGGATCAGGCTCATCACGTGCGCGGCGCGGTCGGGGTAGTGCAGTTGCAGCCAATCGCGCCAGACCTGCTTGAGTTCGTGCGGCAGGCGCAGCAGCACATAGCCGGCCGCGCGCGCGCCGGCCTCGTGCGCGGCGGCGAGGATCTGCTCGAGCTCGCCGTCGTTGATCATCGGGATGGTCGGCGCGACCAGCACGCCGACCGGCACGCCGGCTTCGGCGAGGGTGCGCATGGCCTTGAGCCGCGAATGCGGCGCCGAGGCTCTCGGCTCCATCTTCGCCGAGAGCTGGTTGTCCAAGGTGGTGACCGAGAAATACACCGACACCAGGCGGCGCCGCGCCATCGAGGCCAGCACTTCGACGTCGCGCACGATCGAGGCGTTCTTGGTGATCATGCTGAAGGGATGCGAGCAGGCGTCCAGCACGTCCATGACGCCGCGGGTGATGCGGTAACGTCGCTCGATCGGCTGGTAGGCATCGGTGTTGATGCCGAGCGCGATTGGCGCGCACTGGTAGCCGGGGCGGGCGAGTTCGTTCTGCAGGCGTTCGGCGGCGTTGACCTTGGCGAACAGCCGGGTCTCGAAATCCAGGCCCGGCGACAGTTCCAGGTAGGCATGCGAGGGCCGCGCGAAGCAGTACACGCAACCGTGTTCGCAGCCGCGATAAGGATTGACCGACTGGCTGAAGCCGATGTCGGGCGAATCGTTGCGGGTGATGATGCTGCGCGCGGTTTCCTCGCGCACCTGGGTGTCCGGGCGCGAGTTCGCATCGGCGTCTTCGTAGACCGAGCCCCAGCCGTCGTCCTCGCCCTGGACGGTGGTGACGGCGTAGCGCCCGGCCACGTACGACGCCGCACCGCGGCCCTTGAAGGCAGTCGGCTGGATCGAGAGTCGGGCTTTGCGCGCAGCGTCCATCCGCGCAGCCTACGCCGGCGCCGTCGCAGGTTTCGCGACGCCGCCGGATCGCTCGGTTCCGCTGCTGCGTCGCCTGCCGGCTGAATGCGCCAGGGAGCAGCCCGAGCGCCGCATTCCGTGCCGCGTGGTGCCCGCTGAGCGGCGCACCACGTTCGATGCCGGACTATTCGATCGCGAAGCTGGTGCTGACCGAGGCGCTGACGCTGATCTGGCCGACCGACAAAGTCTCGCCGTCGCCCGATTCGCCGCCGCCGCCACTGTTCTGCATGACGTTCTGCACCATCTGGCCGCCGCTCATGCCATTGCCCCAACGGCTGCCGCTGCGCCACCAGCCGCCGGAGTACGACTCCGACACGTTCAGCGCCGGCCCGCGCCGCACACCGAGCTCGGCCGCCAGCGCATCGGCTTTTTCCTTCGCCGCCTGCACCGCCAGGGCGCGCGCGGCATCGCGGTGTTTGCGCAGTTGCGAGGTGCGGAATTCGATGCCGTGGATGTACTGCACGCCGCTCGACAGCAACCCGGTCAGCACGTTCTCCAGGTCGCCGATGCGGCTCAGCTTGATGCCGATGCTTTTGCGCACGATGTAGATCTGCGGCTTGGTGAACGAATAGTCGGAGTGGTAGGTCGGCTCGATGCTGATGAAATCGGTCTGCATGTCCTTGTCGGGCACGCCGCTGCGCTTGAGAAACGCCAGCGCCTTGGCGACGTTCTCGTCGTTGCTGCGCTTGGCCTGGTCGAGCTGGGCATGCCGCGATTCGACGCCGACATCGAGCAGGATCAGGTCCGGCACGACCTTGACCTCGGCCGAACCCGATACGTTGATGCTGCGTTGTTCGGCCTCGGCGGCGAAGGCCGGCGACAAGGGCAGGGCGAGTAAAGCGGCGGCGATGAGGAACCGGTGAATCATGGGAATCCTTCCTGTGGTTCGGGCGGGCGATGCCGCATCCTACGTCGCCGGGTCGCGGCCGGTCTTTGCCGGCGTCGGCAGTCGCCGCCGCGATGCGGGCGGCGCCCGGGCTATGCCGGCCCCGGCCGGCGGGCTAGCCTAGGCCCGCGCGGCCGTGCCGGCGGCGCCGCTGCATCGATGGAGTTCCGACACGTGCTGGATCTGTTGCCCGACCTTTGGCGAGACCTGCTCGCCATTCCCCACCTCGGCCTGTATCTGACGATCGGCTGGGCGGTGTATCTGCTCGGGCTGGGTTTCTGGATCGTGTTGCAGAAGCGCGAGCCGGTGGCGACGATCAGCTGGCTGATCAGCCTGGCCGCGCTGCCCTACATCGGCTTCCTGATCTATTACTTCTTCGGCCCGTTGCGCATCCACCGCCAGCGCCTGCGCCGGGTGCGCGCCCGCGCCTCGCTGCCGGCGCCGCCGGCGGGTCTGACCCCGTCGCCGGAAGCGATCGAACTGGCCAAGCTCGGCCAGGCCACCACCGGCCTGCCGCCGACCACCGCGACCGACGTGCGCCTGCTGATCGACGGCGGCGCCAAGTACGCCGCGTTGCTGGCCGACATCGCCCAGGCGCGCGAGCACATCCACCTGGAGTACTACATCTATTTGCCCGATCGCACCGGCACCGCGCTGCGCGATGCCTTGATCGAGCGCGCCCGCGCCGGGGTCAAGGTGCGGCTGCTGATGGACGCGGTCGGCTCCGGCCAGACCTCGCGGCGCTTCCTCAAGCCCTTGCTCGAGGCCGGCGCCGAAGTGGCCTGGTTCCACCCGATGAAGCTGCGCTGGTTCTGGCGCCGGCCGTGGCTGAACCTGCGTACCCACCGCAAGATCGTCGTCATCGACGGCCGGGTGGGCTACACCGGCGGCATCAACATCACCGACGAAGAAGACGAGCGCCTGCGCGAGGACGCCTACCGGGATCTGCATCTGCGCCTGGAAGGCGACGTGGTGCGCGAGCTCGAACTGGTCTTCACCGAGGACTGGTGCTACGCCACCGGCCAGCCGCCACTGAAGATGCAACACCCGCCGCCGCAACCCGGGCGCGTGGCCTCGCAGGTCGTCAGTTCCGGGCCGGATTCGCCCTGGGAAGCCATCCACCGCGTCCACGTCGGCGCGATCCACGCCGCGCAGCGCAGGGTCTGGCTGGTCACGCCGTATTTCGTGCCGAGCGAGGCCGCACGCATGGCCCTGACCTCGGCCGCGCTCGGCGGGCTCGACGTGCGCCTGCTGGTGCCCAAGCTCAGCGACAGCCGCCTGGTGACGTATGCGGCGCGCTCCTACTTCGACGAATTGCTCGACGCCGGGGTGAAGATCCACGAGTACGGCCCGCGCATGCTGCACAGCAAGGCCCTGCTGTGCGACGACAAGATGGCGATCATCGGCAGCGCCAATTTCGATCACCGCAGCTTCCGCCTCAACTTCGAGATCTCGGTGATGTTCTACGACGAGCAGCTCGCCGGCGAGTTGGCGACCCTGATTCAGGAAGAGTGCTCGCGGGCCCCGCGGGTGCGCCCGGACCGTGAACGTTCGCTGTGGCGCGCGCGCCTCCCCGAGGCCCTGGCCCGGCTGGTTTCGCCGCTGCTCTAGCCGTTTGTGCCGCCGGTCGCATCCGCCGGCGCCCCCAGCTGCCGCCGCCGCGGGTGCGCGCTACACTCGGCCTGGACCCGGCCGGAACCCTCCGTACCGGCCCTCCAACGCCGATCCAGGCCGGCAGTTCCGTCTGGGGACCCGCCTATCCGGATCGGGATTTTTTCAGGGAGCACGCCGCAATGCCTTGGGTTTACCTGCTGCTGGCCGCCGCCGCCTTCGTACTGGCGTTGAAAACCACCTCGCCGGGGATCCTGGCCGTCAGCCTGTTGGCCGCACTCGGCCTGATGATCGCCGGCGTGATGAGTCTGCTCGCACGGCGCCTGGACAACACCAGCCGCGACGTGTCCTCGATCGTCGACCCGATGGAACTGCGTCGCCTGCGCGAGCAGGCCGAGGCGCGCAAGCTCGCCGCTTCGTCGCAGTCGGAATCCTCGCCGAACTGAAGCCGCGCGACGCCGCCAGTCCGGCCGCGCCGGACCGCACGCAATCCGGCGGCATCGCCTAGCCGAATGCCCGACCACTCGCCGTGCCTGACGCGGCGCGCTACGCTTCGCGTCATGACCGCCCTCAGTGTCAACGTCAATAAGATCGCCGTGCTGCGCAATTCGCGCGGCGGCGGCGAGCCCGATGTGCGCCGCGCCGCGCAAGCCTGCCTCGATGCAGGCGCCCACGGCATCACCGTGCACCCGCGTCCCGACGCCCGCCATATCCGCGCCGACGACGTCTACGCACTCGCCGAACTGACCCGCAGCCGCGGCGTCGAATTCAACATCGAAGGCAATCCGTTCGCACCGCCGCGCGCAGGCTACCCCGGCCTGCAGGCCCTGTGCCGCGCGACGCTTCCGGCCCAGGTCACCCTGGTGCCCGACGGCGACGACCAGCTCACTTCCGACCACGGCTTCGATTTCGAACGCGACGGCGAGCGGCTGCGCCCCTTGATAGCCGAACTCGCCGAGCTCGGCTGCCGCGTCAGCCTGTTCGCCGACGCCGACCGCGACGGCATCGAGCGCGCCGCCGAACTCGGCGCCGCACGGGTCGAGCTCTACACGGGTCCTTATGCCGAAGCCTTCGACGGCGGCGACCTCGATACCGCGTTGCTGACCTTCGCCGCCGCCGCCCGCCGCGCGCAAGCCGCCGGCCTGGGCGTCAACGCCGGCCACGACCTCAGCCAGGCCAACCTCGGCGCCTTCCTGCGAGGGGTCCCGAATGTCCTGGAAGTGTCGATCGGCCATGCCCTGATCGGCGAGGCCTTGTATCAAGGTTTGGATGCGACGGTGCGCGGGTATCTGGATGTGATCGCGAAGACGCGTTGAGCGGTTCGTAGTCTCGTAGCGGCGCGTGGGGAAGGCGCGGGGTGAGCCGCGACCGCGCTGCGAGGGTTCGCGGCGCCTCGCTAAAGCAAGATCAAGATCAAACGCCAAGAGCTTCCGCCACTAAAGCGGCGGGTTACTTTCT
>NZ_JMTZ01000167.1 GCF_000731095.1 Lysobacter antibioticus
CTTGTCCTATCGAAAAACGGCGCACGTCCTGTGCGCCGCCCTCCGGGTCTACGGTTACATCGCGAGCTCGGTACTGCGCCAAGCTTGCACAGCAAAAGCAAGACAGCAAAACAGCCGGCTTAACGGTGCAATCGCGAACGCGAACCGCGAATTGTTTCATTACTGCACAAATCCGCCCCGAATCCTGGGGTCACCCCTAGTCCCCCGCAAGCCAGCGCAACTGTAAAGTCGCGACCATCCTCACAGTTGCGCCCATGCCACTCATGACCGGTGTCTACGCCACCCAGGGCCCGTCGCCCACCCTGCCCCAACCGCAGAA
This sequence comes from Lysobacter antibioticus, assembly GCF_000731095.1. Lineage (GTDB taxonomy): Bacteria > Pseudomonadota > Gammaproteobacteria > Xanthomonadales > Xanthomonadaceae > Lysobacter > Lysobacter antibioticus_B. The sequence continues at coordinate 320 of NZ_JMTZ01000167.1, forward strand.
CCAACCCCAGACTCATACCGTCGTCAACGACCAGAGCGTCGTCGAAATCGCCGCTCTCTACGGCATCACACCACAGGCGCTGCGTCAGGCCAACCCGGAACTGTTCCAGGACAAGGAACGGCGGATGGAAGCCAGCATGACCGGCAAGGGCGATCCGATCTTTCACGGCGACGAGCTCAAGATCCCCGCGGCGACGATGAGCGTCACCGAAGAAACCATCGTCACCGACTTCGACCCGACCCACCCCACCGCCTCCAGCGAGTACGGCGTGGAGGTCAGCGACGGCAGCCAGCGCGGCGGCATTTCCTGGAGCCCGGGCAACGGCAGCGTCAAGCTGACCCAGGGCAGCACCGTGCCCGGCCCCGGCGGCATCGAGATGCGCCAGGATTCGGAGATCGAGGTCAAGCAGCAAAACAAGGACGGCAAGACCGAGTTCGAAGTCACCGCCGTGTTCTCGGTATCCGGCGCTGCCGGCGCCGGCAACAAGAGCGTCGATGTCGAAGGCAGCGCAGGCGCAGGTCATCGCCTGCGCTACAAGGTCGTATTGCCGGGCGAGAACCAGAACCCGCAAACCGCCGCCAAGGTGAATCCCTTCGACCCGACCACGATCCCGGTCGGTGCCACCGTAACCCTGGACTCGCAGAACTTCACCCAGACCCAGTTCTCCGCGGCGTTCCAGAAGCTCTTCGACGACGCCTTCCCGAAGGGCCCACGCCTGGGCGTGACCGCCGACGGCGAGAACAAAGTCGCTACCGGTTCGGCCTACAGCGTCACCCGCACCAGCGAAACCAGCGTGCGCGTCGATATCGGCGCACTGCAGGCGATCGAGCAAAAGAGCGGCGTGCTGCCGTCGATCAACTTCGGCCCGCTCAGCCTCGATCTCGGCCCGGGCATCCAGGCCAACAAGGGGCATTCGGTGCTGCGCACGGCCGAGTTCGACCTGTCCAAGCCCGACGGCCAGGCCGCCTACGCCCATTTCACCGCCACCGGCGAAGTCGCCGCCCAGAACGACGGCGTCAGCAACGTCGCTACGCTCGAGCGCTACAACTTCTCCGACCAGTTGCGCTTGAACGGCGAAGTCTCCTACGAGCAGGGCGACACCATGGCCCGCGCCTACGCCTCGTTCGGCGGCCCGCAAACCACCTACGGTTACGTCAAGACCAGCTATCCGGACGGGTCTTACAGTTACACGATCACCCCGCCGATGCGCGGCAACGACGACCCGCCCCTTCAGGTCGTCTGCCACTACGACGCCCAAGGCAACGAGATCGCCTCCGAACGTACCTACGAGTACAACCTCAAGGTGCCCACCGACGCCGACGCCAAGACCTGGAACTACATGCTCACCGGCGACATCAAGGGTAATGGCCCGGTGCAGGTCGGAAAGGACGCCAAGGTGACGTTCACCGAAGCGCAGATGCAGGCCTTGATGAAGCAGACCAACATCACGGCCCACGCCGAAGGCACCCTGCCCGGCAACAGCGCCGAGAGACTCGGCGAGTACAAGGACCCGTTCCAGTTCGGCATGACCCTGGGCCGCATCCTCGACTCCGACCCCCACCGTCTGACGATGGACCTGTTCTTCGTTTCCGACGGCGCCGACGGCAGCATCGCCAACAACGACCGGGCGCGGATCGACATGACCATCGAGTGATGGCTCGCAGCCGACGCTGCGAACCATCGATCGCGCGCCCCCAGGAAAGGCCCCGCCGATGCGGGGCCTTTCTCGTCATCCTCGAAAGTCTGTGCGATCAAAATGCAGGCAGCGCCTCGCATTGCACTGCAGCGGCCTGCATCGCCGCCGGCGTGGGCAAAACCCTGGATATCGGCGCCGGCGCCGGCACCGGCACGCTGACGCCTGGCGTCGGCGCGCACGCGGGCAGCGGCGGTGCGAGCGGCCAGGATCGCGTCTGCGCAACGGTCGACGAAGCGGACGGCAGGCTCCGCATGAAGTCGACGGTCTCGGTAATCCAGCCGCGGTTCTCACCGACGTTGTGCGAGCACATCACCGGGCTCCAGACGATGAAACCCGAAGCCTTCGCGCCCAGTTGATCCAATTGCCGACGCCAGCGATCCGCGGGCAGGTACGTGGGCTCGGGATCGCCGCCGCAGGTCGCCTCTTCCTGCGGCCGGATATAGGGAATCAGCGGCTTGCTGGAGTTAACGTTGCGAGCGGAGACCACGCGATTGTCGAGCCGGCGTTCCCAGGTCGCCTGAGTCAGCGTGGGAGCCGTGTACAAATGCGGGAAGAAACCGTCCTGGTATTGCGACAGATCGCGTGCGCAATCGAGGTACTGATCGCTGTTCGGCCCGAGCAGGTCGTAGGCGCCGATCATGTGGCCGGGCGCTGCTTCCTTGGCCCAGAGGAACAGCTGGCGCCAGAGTCTGTAGCGTCGATGCGCTTGTGCGGCATCGACGTTCTTGATCCAGATGTTCTCGAAGTCGAGCACGACCGGCCCGCGGTGCACCGCGGCGGCCTGTACCGCGGCCTGGAACTCGGCCTTAGGCGGCAGCTTGTCGTCGGCGGTGCAGGCGATCCACTCCTGTCGCTGGTACAGGATGTTCGCCTTGACCAGCCCGGCCTCGCCGACCAGATCGACATCCTGGTAGTGAGTATTGTCGTAGGCATGGAACGGTGCGGCTGCCGGCTGCTGCGCGTTCGCGGCGAGCTGCGGCGCCGCGAACATCGTCGTAGCGGCCAGGAACGCCAATGCGCTGGCCAGCGAGTGTCGCCGTATCTTCATTGCGGATCGTCCTTTGCGGGCTCCCGCGCAACCGTCGTTGCGATGCGCGCGAAAGCGATGGGGGATCCGAATTCTAATCACGCGCCGGAACGCAGGCCGCGTGCCGCTTCACAGTGCGCAACGAGCGTAGCCTGCCTCGCGGCCAAACAAGGAGCCCCGCGATCGCTCGCGGGGCCTTCGCCTTGCAGATTCGACTATCGCGATGGATCCGGCCGATCAGTTATCGGGATCGTTGGCAAGCTGACGGATCACCAAGCCTTGGTTGTACAGCGCCAGGAAATCGCCTTGATCGGTGATGTACCAGGCCATGCCCGGATACGGTGCGCCGATGACGCCGCCGCGGCTGGTCCACAGCACCGCATCGTCGGAGATGCGCAGGACATTGAACACCGCGAAGGGCTCGAAGACGGTCTTGTAGCCGCCGCTGCCGTGGGTCTGGCTGTTCCACAGCGGGCGCGAGTCGGCGACGCGGTAGAACACCAGGTTGCCGTCGCCCTGCATGGTCAACCGGTACTGCAGGTTGTTGGAATAGATCGATTGCCCGGCCCACAGGGTCGTGCCCTCGGGGATCTGTTTCAGCGCCGATTGAGCCAGGGCCGATTGCGACACCGTCAACAGCAGGCACAAAGCCAACATATGCAGGAAACCTGCGGTCACCTTTTTCATCGATACGCTCCACTCCATGGGGAGGCTCGACTTCAGCGAACCACGCGCGCACGATCAAGCATGCGAGCCACGAATCGGCTGCATGCAGATGCCAATCGTGACCGATTCGGGATCGCGTCCGTGATCGTCACTCGCCACGAACGACGCGGGCAGATCCCCCATCGCATGCATTTCCAGGCACGGCCTTCGACCAGGGATTATGGCTCGCCCCGCAGGGCATGCACGCATACCAACGGGCCACTGTCGAACCTGTCGCGGACCGTTCGGATCTCGACGAAACCCTGCGCGGCCAGCCGCGCGGCGCATGCCGTAGCGATCGAATCGAGCTGCGATTCGTTCGGCGGCTGAAACGCCAGGCACAGCGCGCCACCGGGCTTGAGCACGCGCGCCAACACCCGCAACTCGGCCGTCGGCCGCAGCCAGAAGACATTGACGTTGACGGCGAATGCCTTGTCGAAGCTGTGCGCCGACGATTCGAAGCAAGCCAGCTCGGTGGCGAGAAACACGGCCTTACCGGATGCGATATGAGCGGCGTTGCGCTTGGTCGCGGTCGCGATGGCCGTGGGCGAACGGTCGATCGCGGTGATCCGCCCGCGTTCGAGGCGTGGACAGACCAACGCCACGGCGGCGCCGTTGCCGCAACCGATTTCGAGCAATTCGTCGGCGCCGGCCGGATCGAGCCGCTCGACCGCCCAGCCGATTCGATCCGGGGTTCTGGCTTGCATCCGTGGCCTCCGTGCGTACCGAACAAGCTTGCAATCAGGAGCTGCAACCAGCGTCGATGGAACGAACGGCAGCGATGGCCTGGCCTACGATCTCCAAGCCGGAACGGGTCGCCGCGTGCGATGCGCCAGCGAATCCGAACACCAGGCCGCCACGCTCGCTCGCACCGTACTTCGACAAGGGGTGAACCACCACGCCGGCGCGCGCGCATTCGGCGGCGACGGCGCGATCGTCGATCGCCAGGCCCGGCTTGAACAAGGCGGCGACATGCATGCCGGCGGTGGCGGGGCCGAACTCCAGTGCCTCGGCCAACGCACGGGCCTGCTCGAGGAAATCCAAACGGCGCTCGTCGTAGATCGTGCGGGTCTTGCGCAGGTGGCGGGCCAGATGGCCTTCGTGAATGAAGGCCGCCAACACGCCCTGCATCAGCAAGGCGGTATGGCCATCGGCGACATGTTTGGCATCGACGAAGGCCGCGACCAGGGGCTCGGGCACGATGGCGTAGGCGATACGCAGCGCCGGAAACAGGATCTTGTTGAAACTGCCGACGTAGATGACGCGTCCGTCATCGTCCATGCCTTGCAGGGAGGCGATCGGCCGGCCTTCGTAGCGGTAGTCGCCGTCGTAATCGTCTTCGATGACATAGGCGTCGTGTTGCCGAGTCCAGTCGAGCAAGGCCTGGCGCCGCTCCATCGACATTTCGTAGCCCATCGGATACTGGTGCGCGGGCGTGACGTAGGCCAGGCGCGCATCCGGCGCCAACCTGCGGCCCGCGGCGACATCGAGCCCCTGTTCGTCGACCGGCACCGGCACGACTTGCAGGCCGGCCGCACGCAGGCAGTGCTGCACCGGCTGGTAGCCCGGCGTTTCCGCCCAGGCGAGGTCGCCGGTATCGGCCAATACTTTTCCGGCCAGTTCCACCGCCTGCTGCGTGCTGGTGACCACGATCACCTGTTCGGGCGAACAGCGCGTGGCGCGCATCGCCGAGGCGTGCGCGGCGATGGCCTCACGCAACGCGGGCAAACCGTTGCTGGCACCGTAAACCCAGTACGCAGTGCCGGCCCGGGTGGCCTCGCGCTGCAGCAGACGATTCCACACCGCGCGCGGAAACAGGTCGATCGGCGGCAGCGAAGGCGTGAACGGGACCGCCGACGCCGGCTGGTAATGGCCGGGATAACTCCGCAGCGCAATCGCTCGCCGCGACAATCGACGTTCGCCCTCGGCAGCCGCGGCCTGCGTGCTGCGTTTGGCTGCGAGTGGACGCGTATCGCGTTCGGGCAGGCTTGCGGCGACGAAACTGCCGGCGCCGCGGCGGCGCACGATATAGCCGTCGGCGACCAACTGACCCAGTGCCCAATCGACGGTGTTGCGGGCGACGCCGAGGTCCTGGGCCAGGACCCGGCTCGACGGCAGGCGCGCATTCGGTGCCAGCGCGCCGCTGACGATGGCGCTGCGGATGCGCTCGCAAATACGTGCGTACGCAGGCTGGCCCTGTCCCGTCTCGAGACCGGTGACGTCGACGGAGAATACCGAACCGGCATGCTTGGCCATGCCGCGCATACTAGCCCTTGATGCGCGCGTGCTCCATCGTCCAGTGGGTTTCCCGATGACGGCCGCCGTCCTGCGAGAACGCCTGCTCCCGGTGCTCGGCGCGTCCAGCGGAAACCGACCGCGCGCTTGCCGTCCAACCCGATACCTCGACATCGGCACGGCACCGACGCGGTGGCATCGCCGCCGATGCCAGAATGGCCCTTGCTGCGCTGCAGGCGCCATCGCATGGTGCGGTCACCGCTCGCAGGTCGAGCCCGCCGACACCGAGCCCAACGATGATCGCCGCCCCTCTCCTTCGCATCGGCCTGTTGGCCGCCAGCCTCGCCGTCCTGCTCGCATTCGATGCCCAGGCCGCTCAAGCCGCGCCTACGCCCGCGAAGAACGCCGCCAGCGCCACAGCGCCGGATGGACAGCACGACTTCGACTGGGAGATCGGCGCCTGGACAACCCGGGTGTCGCGGCTGCAGAGCCCGCTCAGCGGCAGCCAGACTTGGGTCGAGCTGGAAGGCACCACCGTGGTGCGCAAGCTGTTCGACGGCCGCGCCAACCTCGCCGAGCTCGACATCGCAGGCCCCTCCGGTCGCATCCAAGGCATTTCGTTGCGCCTGTACGAACCGCAGACGCGGCAGTGGAACATCAACTACGCCAGCCTGCGCTCGGGCACGCTGACCGCGCCGATCGCCGGCGCCTTCAAGAACGGGCGCGGTGAATTCTTCGGACGCGATAGCTTGGACGGCCGGCCGATCCTGGTCCGCTTCGTCATCGAATGCGCGACGCGCGACGTCTGTCGTTTCGAGCAGGCTTTCTCCGCCGACGACGGCAAGAGCTGGGAACTGAACTGGATCGCGACCGATAGCCGCATCGCCGACTCTGCGCCCCATTGAAGAGCGAGGCCCCGCCGAAGAACGACGCCCCATTGAAGAGCGAGGCTCCGCCGAAGAACGACGCCCCACTGAAGAACAAGGCCCACCGAAGAGCCGTTGCCGGCGTTCGCTCCTTGCCGTAGCGTTGCCGCTCTGAAGCGGCGGACGATCCGCCGCCTTCGTTGCCCGACGGCACAAGGCGCATGGCCCGCAACCCGCATCGCCACATGCAATGGTTCCAGCAAGCGCCGTGCCCGGCGCTGCGACCGTTCGTGCGGCGTTTCATGGTGGTGGAGTTCGCCGCCGACCACGCCGATACCCACCTGCCCGATACCGGCAGCGTGGCCGCGTTTACATTTCGCGGCCGCTGTCGCATCGACGGCGGGCGCTGGGTGCCGCAAGCGGCGTTCACCGGTTTGCGCGACACCTTGCGCGCGCACGACCACCACGCCGGGCATTCGGTGCTGCTGGCCGCGTTCACCCCGGTCGGCGCGGCCGCGTTCCTGCGGCCCTCGCAGGAGGCGTTCAGGGGCGCCACGACCGACCTGAGCGAGTCGCTCGATCGCGCCGACGAGCTCGAACGCCTGCACGAACAACTCGCCAGCGCATCCGATCATCGCCAGCGCGTCGCGCAGTTGCAGCATTTCCTGTTGGCGCGCTTACGCGAAAGCGCACCCGACCCGCTGATGGCGGCGGCGGTGAGCTGGCTCGAACGCCGGCCCGCCGGCCATCGCATCGACGCGCTGACCCGTCACATCGGCCTGAGCCAAAGCGCGCTGGAACGGCGCTTCCGCCGCGTGGTCGGGGTGACCCCGAAGAAATTCGCCTCGATGCTGCGGCTGCAACACGCGGTGCGCCTGCAGGCGACAGGCCTGGATCTGACCGAGGTCGCACTGGCCGCCGGTTATTACGATCAAGCCCATTTCAACCACGACTTCCGCCGTGCGACCGGCAGCGCACCGGCCGCCTTCTTCGCTGCACGCGAACCGGCCTGAGCGCCGATTTTTTACAAGCCGGCGCACCGGCTTCGCGGCAGCATGCGCGCATGGTCGCCGTCCGCCCTTACCGCCTCGCCCGATTGCGCGCCGCGCTGCTTTCCGCCGCGCTATGGCCCGCGCTCGCGCTGTCCGCATCGGCGGCGACCGTCCCTCTACCTGCGAGTCCCTCCATGACTGCCATGAATACCTTCGTCATCCTGTTCCGTCGCGATGGCGGCCCCTTGTCCGAAGCCGAACAACTCAGCCTGGGCCGCGACATCGGTGCCTGGGCGCGTCTGCACAACGAGGCCGGGCACCGACTCGCCCCGCGCATCCTCGCGCCCGAAAGCCGGCACATCGGCCCGCACCGCGACGCCGTCCAGGCCGAGCCCATGCCGATCACCGCCCTGCTGTTCCTGGAAGCGCGCGACCTCGACGAAGCCGCCCGCGTCGCCGAATCCCACCCCGGCATGCGCCACGGCTTCACCGTCGAGGTGCGTGCGTGGTCGGCGCCGAATCCCGCCGCGGCTGCGGCCAACGCGACGCCGTAAGCGCCGCAGCTCCCGGCCCGGAGGCGCGGATTGCCTTAGTGCCGACCGTCTTAATTCTGCAACACGACTGCCACACACTGCCGCAGGTCCGGATCCGCGAGCGCGGCACCGGGCATTGAAGCGACCGATCGACGGTCCGCAACGAGGCGAGACGAGAACGATGGCGAGACCCTTGATCCGCGGCCTGATGCTGGCCCTGCTGCTCGCCCCGTTCACGGTCCTCGCGCAGTCCGCCTACATCGATATCGAGCAACGCCTGAGCGCGGAACAACTCAGCGAAGTCGGCCTGTCGCCCGCGCAACTGCAGTTGCTCAACCGCATGTTGCGCGAAGCCAGCGATAAAGACCCCGCCCCGGCCATCGCCGCGACGTCCGCGGCGCCCACCGCATCGGCAGTGGCGGGAACCGGCCAGCGCAGCGCCGTGCAATACATCGGCCTCGACGACCAACCGATCAAGAGCCGCCTCAAGGGCGACGTGGCGGGCTGGGAGCCGGGCACCGTGTTCGAACTCGACAACGGCCAGCAATGGAAAGTGCTCAAGGGCAGCATGAAGCTGCGCAAGCCGCTGACCTCGCCCGAGATCATGGTCGTCCCCGGCGTCGCCGGCCGCTGGTTCCTGCAGGTCGACGAGGACATGCCGAAGGCGCGGGTGTATCGGATCGATTGATGAGGGCTGCGCGAGTTCGATCGTGCTACGCAGCCCCTGCAGGAGCGGCATGAGCCGCGACCGCGGGACACGCAGAAACAGCTACGCCGATGTTGTTCATCGAAAGCGGCGTACCGTCGCCGGGACTGCGAAATACCCCACCGCGAGATTCTCCTGCCAATGGCCTAGCCGCCCGCAGGCTCACCCTCCCTCCGCCAACATATCGATCAATGCCCGCGACGCCGCCGACAAACGGCGATGCGGGGCGTAGATCACCGAGAATGGCCTCGAGCGGCCGCGCAACTGCGGCAGCAATTCGACCAGGCGGCCTCGCCGCAGCCGGTCTTCGACGATGAAGTCGTAGCTCTGGCAGATGCCGACGCCCTGCTCGGCCAACGACACCACGCCCAGCACGTCGTCGGATACCAGCATCTGCGATGCCGGCGTCCAGTCGATATCGCTGCGCTCGCTGCCGGCGCCCGGCCCGCTGCGGAACAGCCAGTTCGCGACACGGCCGGTGCTCGGCATCACGAAGGGAATGCAGACGTGCCGGCGCAGGTCTTCCAGGGCGCGCGGCAAACCTGCGCGTTCCAGGTAGGCCGGCGACGCGACCAGGCACAAGGCCGCGTCTTCGAGTTTGCGCGCGACCAGACCGCTGTCGGGCAGTTGGCCGAGGCGTATCGCGAGGTCGAAGCCCTCGGCGACCAGATCGACGTTGCGGTTGGCGATGTTGAGTTCGATCTGCACCTGCGGGTACCGAACGGCGAAGCGCTGCAACAGCGCCGGCAACCGGTAATGACCGTAGGTGGTCGGCACGCTGAGGCGCACGCGCCCGCTCAGTTCGCCGTCCTGGCCCTGGATCGCGCGCTCGGCGTCGTCGATCAGGGCGAAGGCGGCGCGCGAATGCTCCAGGTACACACGACCGGCCTCGGTCAGGCCCTGGCGGCGGGTGGTCCGGCGCAGCAATTGGCTGCCCAGGCGGGTTTCGAGCCGGCCGATGGCGCGACTGATCACCGACGGCGTGGTCGACAGCGCTACCGCGGCCGCGGTCAGGGAACCGTGCTCGACCACGGCAACGAAGGCTTCCACATCCCCGAGGTGGTCGAATCGCCGGCTCATTCTTGCCTCTAAAGAACAAATCATTTCCCGGCTGAGGATTTTATCGCCGCCAGGAGACGCAATACAGTGCCCATCACCTACTTCCCCTCAGGAACACGCATGTCCCCGAACCCTGCCGCCGGCCTCAAGCCGGTCTTGTTCGTCCTCACCAGCCACGGCCGTAAAGGCGACAGCGGCCAGTCGACCGGCTACTACCTCGGCGAGGTCACTCATCCGTTGGCCGAACTCGAGGCCGCCGGCATCGCGGTCGAGTTCGCCTCGATCCAGGGCGGCGAACCGCCGGTGGACGGCACCGACGTCGACGACGCCATCAATGCACGCTATTGGAACGACCCGCGCTTTCGCGAAGCCGTGCGCCAGACCTTGCCGCTGCACGACGCCGATGCGTCCCGCTATTCGGCGATCTTCTTCGCCGGCGGCCATGGCGCGATGTGGGACTTCCCGAACAGCCCGGCGGTGCAGCGGGTCACACGCGAGATTTACGAGGCAGGCGGCGTGGTCGGCGCGGTCTGTCATGGCCCGGCCGCGCTGGTCGAGGTGACCTTGAGCGACGGCGCCTATCTGGTCGCCGGCAAACGCGTAAGCGCGTTCACCGACGATGAGGAGCGCGCCGTGAAGCTGGAAGGCGTGGTGCCGTTCCTGCTCGCCAGCCGGCTGAGCGCACGCGGCGCGCAGCATCAGCCGGCGCCCGACTGGACCTCGCAGGTCGTCGTCGACGGCCGCCTCGTCACCGGCCAGAACCCGCAATCGGCCAGCGCCGTCGGTGCGGCCATGCGCGAGCTGCTGCTCGCCCCGGCCTCCGCCTGACTCTCCTCATACGGACTACTTCGATGAAACCGATACAAAAACTCGTGGCTGCGATCGCTCTCGCGATCAGCTTCGGCAGCGCCCACGCCGGCAATGTCCTGGTGGTGCTGTCCGATGCCGATCGCCTCGACCTCAGGGACGGCAAGACCTTCGCCACCGGCTTCTATCTCAACGAACTGATGCAGCCGGTGAAGCTGTTGCTCGATGCCGGCCACCAGGTCACCTTCGCCACGCCGCAAGGCCGGGCGCCGACCGTGGACCGCTCGTCGATCGACCCGATGTACTTCGGCGGCGACACCGAGGCCTTGAAGACGCACCAAGCCCTGCTCGATCGCCTGGCGATCACCGCGAAAGACTCATCGCCGGTGCTCAGCCTCGCCCGCATCGAACAGATCGGCTACGGTCGATTCGACGCGGTCTACATCCCCGGCGGCCACGCGCCGATGCAGGATCTGTTGCACAGCCCGGCGCTCGGCCGTCTGCTCGGCGATTTCCACCAGCGCGGCAAGACCACCGCCCTGGTCTGCCACGGTCCGATCGCCCTGCTCTCGACCCTGCCGCAGGCTCAACAGTTCACGGCACAGTTGGCGGACTCCGGCAAGGTCACCGCGCCGACGCAGTGGATCTATGCCGGCTACCAAGTCGCCGTGATCAGCAACCAGGAAGAAGAGCTGGCCAAGGCCGCGCTCGGCGGCGGGGCGATGAAGTTCTATCCGCAGACCGCGCTGCAACAGGCCGGCATGGTTTATCGCAGTAATACCGCACCGTGGAGCGCGAACGTCGTGGTCGATCGCGAGTTGATCACCGGGCAGAACCCGGCCTCGGCGGTCGGTGTGGCGAAGGAACTGCTGTCGCGCTTGAAGTAAGCCGCAGCGCAAGGCCGGCGTCGGGCCCGGCGCCGGCCCTGAGAATCACCCCTTGCAATCGCCGTGGCGACTGCACCCGCACTGCCGGCTATTTTCCCCCCGACATGTCACGTTCCCGGTGGCTGGTTCGTCAGACCTATGACGATGCAACACACACCCAGCCACGAGGAACGACGACATGCATACGCAAGCACGAATGAACAACCCGGCCCTGATCCACGCGGACACGATGAAAGCGCTGTGGGCGCTGAAAGCCTCGACCGAGAACAAGGGCGTAACGGCTCGGACGCTGATCCTGATCGAGCTGCGCGCCAGCCAGATCAACGGCTGCAGCGTCTGCGTCGACATGCACGCGCGCGAGGGCAAGAAGGCCGGCGAGAGCGACGAGCGTTTGTTCGCGGTGTCGGCCTGGCGCGAGGCGCCCTATTTCAACGAGGCCGAGCGCGCCGCGCTGGCGCTGACCGAGGCGTTGACGCGGATCAGCGACCGTCCCGATGCGGTCTCCGACGAGATCTGGAACGAAGCCGCCAGGCACTACGACGAAGCTTCGCTGGCCGCGCTGGTCGTGTCGATCGCCAACATCAACGTGTGGAACCGGCTCAACGTCGCGGTGAAGCAGCCGGTCGGCGCCTGGAAGGCCTGATCGGACGCTTACCGCGGATAAACGAACGGCGGCCCGAGGCCGCCGTTCGCCGAAGCCGATGAGGATTGAAGCTCAGCCCATCACGGCACGGCGCGACTCGGTCTGCACCGGCGTTTCGGTCTGCGCGACCTGGGCCACGACCGGCTGTTCGGCCGGCTGCGACAAGGCGCGCGATTGATCGAGAAACACGCGACGGTTGCCCGGATCGTCGAGCCCGCCCTGGACGACGAAGAAGCCGGCGCCGTTGTTGCTCGCTACCACGTGATCGATCCGGTCCATGCCGTGTGCGCGCGCATCATGGGCGGCATGGGTCGCGGCGTTGCGATAGCCCTGCTCGCCCTGGAAATCCAGGGTGCGGCTGTCGATGCCCTGCAGGCCGCGCAAGGCCTGGCCGTACAAGGCGTGGTTCGGGTGATCCGGATTCGCCGGCGACGTCGCAGGGTGCGCGTCGCGGCCGGAGTGCAGCGGCGTCACCGCGGCGGTGCCTTGCGGATACAAGGTCGGCGACGCCATCTCCTGCGCCTTGATCACCGCATCGATGTAATGCACGTCGATGCCGTGCTTGATGCCGTTGCCCGGAATCATCCGCCGCCAGAACGATTGCGGGTCGGGATCGGGCAGTTCGATCTTGTGGCCGACCGCGTCCGGCATCGCCCACTTCAGCGGAATGCTGTGCTCCTGCAGGTCGGTCAGGATTTCGTTCTTGACCGCATAGCGCCGGACCTGGCCGCTGTCGGTCACCTCTTCCTTGGCGCGGTCGGCATCGATGCCGATGCGTTCGAGGGTCTTGTCGTGCACGCCCGCCGAGTTGAAGGTCACCGCCGGAATGCCGCTGCTGATCGAAGCCGCGCCGGCCAGGCCGCCGCCGAGCGAGTGGCCGGTGATGACGACTTCGTTGCCGAAGGCGACGCGCGCTTCGCGGGCGAGCGCGATGGCCTGGTTGTACTGGGCGTCTTCCAGGCCCACGCCCTGGCGCAGATTGGTCAGCCAGTCCTTGCCTTCGTCGGTGCCGGAATAGGCGAGAACGTAGTGGCCCTTGTCGTCGCCGTAGATGCGCGCCAGGAAACCGCTGTCTTCGTTCTTCAGCGTGGCCGGGTCGATGCCGGCGTCGCGCAGCTGCTCGGCATTCAATGGCTTGAAGCCATCGATGCCGGGACCTTCGTCGTACAGGTCGGCCATCAGCCGCGCCAAAGTCTTGTCGATCGGCTTGGCGTCCTGGCCTCGGACTTGCTCGGCAAACGACGGTTCACCGCCGCTGGCGGGACGCGCGGACTGCTCGCTCATGATTCGATCTCCCTGAAATCCCTGGAATCCTTGAAACCCCTAACTACCGAGTGCGGCGCGGCGGCGATCACTCCCCTGATCCGCGCGCCACGCGCTGCCAGTTGCGGCAGCGCTCAGCCGCCGCTTTCCACCGCGACGCCGTGCTCGCGCAACCAGGCCACCAGCGCCTCGCGATCCTGGCGGGTCTGCGCGTTCAACAGGCTCGGCGGGGTCATGAACAGATAGCGCTGGAAGGTGACGTTCTGGCGATTGCGCGCATCGGCCTCGGCGCCGGCCTTGAGCAAGTCCAGCGCGCGATTGGGTTGGTTGATCTTGCCGGCCACGTGCAGGGCGGTATTGCCCAGGCGGTCGACGTGATTCGGGTTGGCGCCGGCTTCGAGCAAGCGATGGAACTGCGCCGAGCGCTCGCCCATCAAGGCCGCGCTGAGCGGGGCCGAGCCGTTTTCGCCGTGCGGGGTGTCCGGCGCTGCGCCGTGCGCGAGCAGGACGTCGAGATAAGCCGGATCGTTGGCCATCGCCGCCATGTGCACCACCGTGCCGCCGTCGATGCCCGGTTCGGCCGGATCGGCCCCGGCTTCGAGCAAGGCCTTCAGGCCGTCGAGGCTTTGATTGAGCACCGCCCATTCGAGCAGGGTGACGTTCTTATCGCCATGCGTACGCAGGTCCACGCCCGCGGCCAAACGCCGGATGTCCGCGCTGTCGCCGGCGGCGACCGCCTCGGCCAATTCGGCCACGGCCGGATCGGCGAACACCTCATGAATATCGACTACTGCCATCTTGCACTCCTCCTGAGCACTGCCTACCCCATAGGCCCGCTGCATGGCGGGACGTCGAACGACGCGCGCGGAACGTATCCCCTACCGTAGCGTCTTGCGACATACGGTGTCGTACCGTGGCTGGGCCAGCCTAGCAAGAACCGTGAGAGCCCGCAGCCGAGGCGGACCGCGGTCACAAAATCAGACCAGGTCGCTCGCGCACGACGATCCTGGCACTGCGGTATGCCGCCGGCATGACAAGGCCTTGCTGGCTATCGCGGCCGCTGCGGCCGAAGCGAACCGCGCCTCAGCGCGAATAGGCTTCGGCGCAGGCCTGCAGGCGCGCGACGCCGCCCCATTGTTCGAAGCGACGCTGCGCCGCCTCGTCGATGCGTTGCGGGGTCATGAAGGGGTTCGCGGTGTCGCGGGTGCCCGGAAAGATCAACACGATCGCCCGCGGCACGGTCCAGCCTCGGCCGCCGAACTCGCCGCGGCCGCGTACCTCGCGATAGTTGGCCGGCAAGGCGCTGCGACCGAGCAGGCGTCCGTTGAGCGCGATCGAGGCCTCGCCGAGTTCGCGCGAAGGGCCGCTGTCGCCGACCACCGCGAACACCGGCTGATCGCTGCCCGGCTTCATCGCCACCGCGAGGTCGCCGACCTTGGCCCGGCTGGAAAACGGCGACGGGCTCTTGGGAATCACCAGCGCCGGCGTCACCAGTGCATCGACATAGGTCTGGATGTCGCAGGCGTCGCCGCCGCCCGGCTTGCGCAACGAGGTCGCCGAGACCAGGAAGCCGTCCACCGCCGGACAGGGCTTACCGTCGCGGAACGGAATGATCGCCGCAGAGATCTTGGTGCGCCGCAACGCCTCCGCCGGCCAGCCGGCCGCGGCGGCCTGTTGCGTGGCGATACGGCGCGCTTTCAGTCCGGCGCTGGACAGACCGGCGCAGGCATCGCTCATCGCATTGCACAGATTGTTGAGCGCACGGGTCTCGCCCCAGAAATCCTCGACGCTGTAGGAACGGCGGGTGCCGTCGGTGTTGACGTTGAGGCCTTCGACGAACAGCAGCGCCGAGCCTTCGCGGTCCGACCAGACCGCGGTCTGGCCGCCGGGCGCATTGCCGTCGGGCTGCAGGAAGGAACGGCTCATCGCGCATTCGGCCGCTCGCGCCGGCCCGGCGACCAGCAACAGGCCGCAGGCCGCCGCGGCCGCGATGAGCAACTTCTTGATGAACAGGTGCGAGTGCGTGGCCATGGCCGTCTCCTGTGCCGACCAAGAGGAAAACGGCCCCCACGACGCGACGCGGCCAAAGGCGCCGCGTCTGCTGCAACCGTCGCGACAGCCCGCTCAGTCGGCGACCACGCTGCGATGATCGAGATGCAGAGCGAAGCCGCGCGCGCCCACCGATTCGAGCCCGGGCTTGAGCGTCATCGACGGCACCTCGTAGTCGCCCGCATTCTGTTTGCGGTACGGAATCGGCGCCTGCGTCCACAAACTGTCCATGCGCTGGCGCAGCTCGTCTTGCGCAACCGCGAAACGTTCGGCATTGAGGCCGTCGCTGCGATAGACCACGAACGGCGGCAGCACGTCGAAGCCCGGGTAATACAGCACGCCGTGGTTGATCGGAAACAGCAGGTCGTCGATGTTGCCGTTGATGCCGCGCGGGCCGTAGTGGTCGGCCCAGCCGCCGGCGGTGACCGACAACATCGCGCGCTTGCCGGCGAATTGGCCTTCGCCGTAACGGTCGCCCCAGCGCGTGTCGGAATGCTCGCCGACGCCGTAGGCGAAACCATAAGCGTAGACGCGATCGATCCAGCCCTTGAGGATCGCCGGCATGGTGAACCACCACAGCGGAAACTGCAGGATCACCGCATCGGCCCAGCGCAGTTTCTCCTGTTCGCGCACGACGTCTTCGGTCAACGCATTGGAGGCATACGCGCGCTTGGAACTGCTGACTACAGTGAGGCGTTCGCGCGGATCGTGTTCGGGAAAGTCCCCGGCATCGACGGTGGCCTTCCAGCCTTGCGCATACAGGTCGGTCACCTGCACCTCGTGCCCGCTTGCGAGCAGATGCGCCTGCATCGTGTCCTTGAGCGAACCGCTCAACGACGCCGGCTCGGGGTGGGCGTAGACGATCAGCACCCGCTTGGGGCGCTGCGGATTTTCGGACTCGGGCTTCGATGCTGCGTTGATCGTGGTCGTGGACATGAGGGACGCCTCGGGAAGAGATGACCTACCTTATCCAATCCAAATATTCCGCAGTGACGCATTTTCATCGACTCTGCGCATCGTGTCAGGCACCAATCAAGATCGCGGCACCGCTGCCGGCCGCGGCGCCGGCGCCACGAAAAAGCCCCGCTTTCGCGGGGCTTCGTCGTTCATCGCGTCGGCGGGCGCCGGTCGCTGGACATTTACGCCCAGGGATCGCGCAGCACCATGGTGTGGGCGCGGTCCGGACCGGTCGAGACAATCGCCAACTGGCAGCCGGCCAGTTCTTCCAGCGCGCGCAGGTAGGCGCGGGCCGCGGCCGGCAGCTTGTCCCACTCGGTGATGCCGTGGGTGTTCTCTTCCCAACCCGGGAACTCCAGGTAAACCGGCGTGCACTCGTCCCAGCCGGCGGCGTCGAGCGGCGCGTACTCGGTGCGCTTGCCGCGGTATTCGTAGGCGATGCAGATCTTCAGCGTCTTCATGCCGTCGAGCACGTCGAGCTTGGTGATGCACAGGCCGGTGATGCCGTTGATCGCCACCGCACGCTTCAGCGCGACGATGTCGATCCAGCCGCAGCGGCGCGGGCGGCCGGTGGTGGCGCCGTATTCCTGGCCGCGGTCGCGGATGCCCTGGCCGACTTCGTCGTCGAGTTCGGTCGGGAACGGGCCGCCGCCGACGCGGGTCGCGTAGGCCTTGGCGATGCCGAGCACGTAGTCGATCGAGTCCGCGCCGACGCCGGTGCCGGCGAGCGCGCCGCCGACGGTGGTGTTGGACGAGGTGACGTAGGGATAGGTGCCGTGGTCGATGTCGAGCAGCGAGCCCTGCGCGCCTTCGAACAGCACGCGCTTGCCCTGCTTGCGCAGGTCGTGAAGGATGCCGGCGACGTCGGACTTCATCGGCTCGACGTATTCGCCGAAGGCCAGCGCCTCGTCCAGGGTCTGCTGGTAGTCGACCGCGTCGACGCCCAGGTACTTGGTCAGGACGAAGTTGTGATAGTCGAGCGCGGTGCGCAGTTGCTCGGCGAGTTGGGTCGGGTAATGCAGGTCGGCGACGCGGATGCCGCGGCGCGCCACCTTGTCTTCGTACGCCGGGCCGATGCCGCGGCCGGTGGTGCCGATGGCCTTGCCGCCGGCGGCCTTCTCCCGGGCCTGATCCAGGGCGATGTGGTACGGCATGATCAGCGGCGTGGCCGGGCTGATCTTGAGGCGCGAACGCACTTCCACGCCGGTCTCCTCGAGCTCGCCGATCTCCTTGCGCAGCGCGGCCGGGCTCAACACGACGCCGTTGCCGATCAGGCACAACGCATCGTCGCGCAGGATGCCCGACGGAATCAGGTGGAGGACGGTCTTCTTGCCGCCGATGACGAGGGTATGGCCGGCGTTGTGGCCGCCCTGGAACCGCACGACGGCGCCGATCTGCTCGGTCAGCAGGTCGACGATTTTGCCCTTGCCTTCATCGCCCCATTGGGCACCGAGAACGACGACTGACTGACCCATGACCTTGTAACTCCTGCGCTTGCTGTGAAAGCGGCATTGGCCGCGAGGCGACCGCCCCGACCCAGTCGCAGCCGATGCCGCGCCACAGGGCCATGAACGGAAAAAAGCCGGCGGGGATGTCCCCGGCCGGCTTTTGTGCATTATCCGGGTTTCGATAGGCCAAGGCCACCCCAAATCGGTCCGGATCGGGCGGTTGGGGGAAATTGGGGCGATTCGTTCATGGAAGGGGCCGGGAGATCCCTCGCCCGGCCCCGCCCCACGCCTCCCTCTGGCCTCCTCCTCTGGGCCTCTCCCCTGCAGGTCAAAACGCGGGCCCGGCCTTGCACCGGGCCCGCATGCCGCCGGGCGGTCCGACGCGCCCGGCGACTTCAACCGCTCAAGACTTCGCCTGCCCCGCGCGATCGGTAACCCAGCCTGGATTCGGCCCGCCCACGAAGGCCGCCTGCATCAACCGAAGCGGCGGGGCTGCAGCCTGGCTGCAACTGCCGGTTGGCGCACTGATTCGTCGCCCCGGTTGTAAACGCATATCCACCGCCGCGACAGGACGAAACCGGGTCGGAACCGGGACGGTGCGGGAAGGATTCGCAACGCGATGGGCGAACCGCGCTCAACGGTGATGCGGTTCTCTCGGCAGAGTTGATGCGCGTCGTGTAGGCGATAGATTGGGTGAGTCGCGAAGCGAAGCCTTGCCGACGCGTTGCAATGGCCGGTTCCGGAACGCAACTGCGTCCGCCGCAGGACGCAGAAATCGGACGCTCTCTTCGAGCTGCGTCGCCACTGTCCATTGCGGACCGAGCATTAATCCAAAAGAGTCCACCACGCGATTCACATCGTTTCATACCTCATGTCCATGGATGCCCGCTGGTCAGCGATGATGTGCATCGCCTTGTTGGCGGACATCGCCGTATATAAGCTCGTCGAATCGCGATGCCGGTCATCGGCAAACACCACCGCCCCTTCTCGAGAGCAACTTGATGACTCGCACCTGCCGCTTTGTCTTCGCTATCGCGCCCCTGGCCAGTGCGCTCCTCGCCAGCGCGATGCTATCCGGATGCTCGCAACCCCAGTCTGTCGCGACCGACACGCCGACGCCGACCACGCCCTCGGCACCGCAGCAAGCGAGCAACCCCGACGTGCTGCGCTTCCGCATCGGCACGCTCGAGGCGGCAGCATTGAAAGACGGCGACATCGAAGCCGCCAACGACGGCAAGACCTTCGCCATCGGCCAGCCCGCCGATCAGGTGAACGCGCTGCTTACCGCCGCGGGTGCGCCGACCGACGTACTGCACCTCAGCATCCAGCCCTTGCTGGTCCGCAGCGGGGCGCGCACCCTGCTGTTCGACACCGGCGCAGCGGATGCTTCGTTCGCGCGCGCCGGGCGCTTGCCCGCTTCGCTGCGCGCGGCCGGCGTCGAGCCCTCGCAGGTCACCGACATCTTCATCACGCACCAGCACCAGGATCATGTGGGCGGCCTGCTGACGCGCGAAGGCTCGTTGGCCTTCCCCAACGCGGCCATCCATCTCTCGGCGCCCGAATGGGAATCCCTGAAAGGCGACCGCGACGCCGCCGCACTGGTCGCCGCGATCGCGCCGAAGGTCGCGACCTTCCAGCCCGGTGCGGCGATCGTTCCCGGCGTGGTCACCGCGGTAGCCGTCGACGGGCACACGCCCGGGCACAGCGCCTACGAGATCGCATCGGGCGACGAACGCCTGCTCTATATCGGCGACACCGCGCATCATTACGTGATCTCGGTGCAGCGCCCGAATTGGACGGTGCAGTACGACATGAACGCACCGCTGGCCCAGACCAGCCGGCGCGCGCTCCTGCAACGTGCCGCCGACGGCAAACTGCGCGTGTACTCGGTGCATTTCCCCTTCCCCGGGCTGGGCCATATCAAGGCCCAGGGCGACAGCTTCGTTTGGGAACCCGAGCAGGGCGCCGCTCACTGATTCGTCACCGACACAGCGCGCGCGTCGCGGTGATCCGCACTGCGCGCGCATGGTGCCCTTCACTGGAAAAAGCGCATGCCCAACGTCGTTTACACGAACAGCTGGCGGTTCGATGGTCGCAGATTGTTGAAAGTAGCTCGCCTTTACTTCGACGGCGCAAAACGCTACAGATCGCACTCATCACGACGGCATGCGAAAGAATTTTCGATCGCATTTGCAATCTTGCTGGCCCTCACCGCTTGCGGCAAGCCATCATCCGATGAAGGAACTACCCAGCCGCCGCCACCACCACCACCGGCCGACTTCTCATTTCTGTACGGGCCCAGCAAGCATTGTTCGGCTCGGCTTCGACCAGCTCAGAACGTTTCCGCCGCCGAGCGCTGCTGGATCGAGATTCTGTCCGCCCGGTGCAATGTCGGAGACGATTGTCTGGTGTCCTGCCTCGCCAGCGGCAAGGCTCAGAACATAGGCGGGGGTTGCGGGCATATTTGCTGGCAGCCTCCATCGAGACTCGTCGACTGGCAAGAGCCATCCGGCGTAGACCGGTGCCGTGCAATGGGACATGCGAGAGGCATCTGACAGGCCTCCCGAGCCGTCTGAGCGTCATTGCGACAACCTTTCGCCGACCGTTTCGATTAAGCATTACCGACTACAGGAACTGGGCCATAGAAACGACGGATTTCATCATCAAATCAGCGTCGACCGACAAGGAGCTTCGGTTTTCCGGTGCGGATGACTATTCGTTCTCGGTGGAACTTCGCGGCACCTCGATCCATGCCGCCCAGGAAGTCCATTGCCTTGTCGGCGCATCCGGGTTGACCGAGTTCTTCTCGCGCCTGGCCATCCATGAGCGCCCTTGGCCCGGGAGCGAGCGATATGTTTCATTGGAGGGGGACTTCTCGCTTGCCGCCGCCTGCTCGCCGTTGGGACGAGTAACGCTCACCATCGTCATCCACAGCCCGTTCGGAATACCCGAGGAATGGCAAGTACGAAGCGACCTCGTCGTGGAGCTGGGGCAGCTGCCCGGAATCGCGACGGCCGCGAATCGTTTCTTTCGAACCATGGCAGACACTTGAGGTGCGCCCGGGCCAGAAACTTTGCCTTAGACTCGGCAACAGCGTTTAGCCATCTCTGCTCGTCATGTCGCAAGACCTGGATTCCAAGGCTTCTAAAGGCCGCTACTTCGCCCTGTCCTTTCACGAGGTGGCATCCCGCGTCCGCGAGCTTGAGTTCGCCGTTCACGACCATCCTCGCCACCTGTCGGTGCGCCTGCAAAATTGCGAAGTCGAATGCGGACTGGGGCACCAGCTATGCACGTTCATGCGGATGTCGTACCTCGCCGTTTTCTCCTTGCCGGAGGATGAGGTGCATCCCGCTGTCGCCAAGGCAGCCCTGTCGTTTGCGATGTCGGAATACGCTGTATTGGACAAGGGGCCGCACCTCGCCGTACGGGACCAGCAGTTCGTGGTCTATCGCGCCTATCTCAGTGCGCTTGGCCGCGTGAGCATTACCCAACATGTGGTCTCCGCCGGCAGCCGCTCATACCTTCAGTTTCAGCGAGCCGCCATGCTATCGAAAGCGCAGCGGGCGCCGGCGCAACAGATCCTGCTGACTCAGCAGACCATCGTGTGAGACTTGAGCGGCAGGCAAACCAGAGATATACAAGCACTTGCTTGAGCTGGCGAAGCAGCACGACGTAAAAATCGAATCCGGCACCTAGCCATACAGGTCCGCTGCGTCGGCAGCGAACTCCCGGATCAAGTTACAGATGGAAACGCTAGGGGCATACCGGCCAAGACTGAAGTTCCCCATACTCACGCCTACGGCCTCGACCACGCCGCAGATTAGTCCAATGCCGCAACCATGACCGCCAGAAGCCAGCCAGCTATTTACCTGGAGGACGCCAGCCTCACCCAGGTCCTGCGCGATGCCGGTCTCGTCAGCATCGGCCTGGCAAATGCCGCTGTTTACCTTGAAGACTATATCGAGCTCTATGAGGCGGAACTGATCTTCTCGGACGCTGAGGTCGAAAACAATATTCGCGAACTACCCGCTGAGATATCCGAAGCATCGCTGCACACCGAAGGGATGACGTACTACGTATTCCTTCCCTTGCCCTTCGTGGTCGACGGCGCATGCCGTATGGATGCGCTGACCCGCAACGGCGGGCGAATCACGGTCCGCGGGAGTTCATGCCGAATCGAGCTCGGCCCAAGCACCCGGCAGGCCTATATTTGAGAACCGCAAACAAGCTGCCGACGTCAGAGCAAGCAGAATAAAGCCAGTCCTTTCCGGCCCAGCCGCCAACCCAGCAGACCTCAAACGACACCATGTCCAACCAAAGCATTCCCTCCTTATACGAGTGGCTCGGCGGCATCGATGCGCTGAATCGGCTCACCGATCGTTTCTACCAACACGTCAAGGCCGACGCGTTGTTGGGGCCTGTGTTCGAGCACATGGGCGCGGACCATCCGGGTCATGTCGCGAGCTTTCTTGCCGAGGTGCTCGGCGGGCCGGACGACTACAGCAAGCGGCACGGCGGGCATCCGCATATGGTCCAGCAGCATCTCAATCGCCACCTGAGCCAGCAGATGCGGCGCCGCTGGGTGAGCCTGCTGCTGGAAACCGCGGACGAGCTCGGCATGCCGGACGACCCGGAGTTCCGCTCGGCGCTGGTGGGCTATCTGGAGTGGGGTTCGCGCCTGGCGGTGATCAATTCGCAGCCGGGCGTCACGGTCGACCCGCAGGCGCCGATGCCGCGCTGGGGCTGGGGCGAGGCCAAGGGCCCGTACACGGGCTGAGAACCATGTTCTTGCCGGTTGCAGCCGCCGCGCTACTCGGATGCAGCCAAGACGTCGCTTCGGATTCGCTCCCGATTGGGCGCCCGGTCATGTAAAGGCCGTGAGCAGAGTGCTTGCTGAATGCGCCCAGCCATTAGTGTATCGGTACATTTATCGAGCCCTATCGACACACCTCTGTGATGAATCAACAGAGAGCATTGTTAACTAAGTACCAAGCTATTTCACAGTTCGCCAAATTCAAATGTGCTTATTCACGATTGTTTCCACAGTATCGCCATTGCGATGACCTGACCCGCGGAACCAGTGATCTAATCACAGAGCAGGGGAATATATGCATAAGGAGAATTGCATGAACAGAACTCTGTTAACGACGATCATTGGTCTCTTCGCGATTTCATGTTTCAACGTACGAGCCGCCAACGATACCGTGGCTGTCGCGAAAGATACTGAAATCACACGGGTATTGACCACACTCGGAGAGGATGAGCAAGCTCGTCGCGACATTGCGCTCCGGCTCGCGCCGATCAAGAGCTCACAAGCCCTCGCCACGTACATTCGATCCACGCCGACATCCCTATCGCCTCTGGCGACGCTGTCCGAAGGAGCCAGAGCGAGATTCATCCAGGGCTTGTCGTTCAACAAGAACGGCCTGACAAGCTACAACTACGCAGATCTGAAACAAGAGCTGACGGCCAGTCAGATTTATCGGATCCTGAGCCTATTCGGCGTTGAGCACACGACTTCCTTGATTCACGGAATTCGCCTGGAAAACGACACCGATGAGGCCATCATGCGTTTGGATGACAACGCCGGCATCGTTCGACCGATGAGCGATTACAACGACTATCGATGCGTGACCCCCGCCACCTGCGGACGTGCTACCGACTACATCTGCATCGGCGGCAATTGCGCAAAAGAGTAACGGCACCGGCCTCCATGGCGAAAACGACGAGCTATCGATGAAGAATTCTTTCATTCCACTCCTGGCAGTTTCGCTTCTCTGCTCTCTGTGCGCCGCGGCGTCGGCGGAGTCTGCGAAGCTGAGCGTCATCGAAGAGAAGTTCCAGAAGTTCGACAGCCTCGTTGTTTCCGTGCTGGACAAACCCGATGCGGAGAAAGCTTCCGCGATCGAACGCAGTTACCAGAAACTGTTCGGAAACGAGGCAGCGCGAACCGAGGCAAATCGATCCACCAAGGATCTGTCGTTGGGGTTTCGCGCTGCCTCACAAGCCGTGTTCTATACGCTCAATGAGCGCTATCTCGACGACATGTCGCATTACCTGAAATTGCTGGAGGCCAAGCGGCAAGCCACCTCAGCGCAGTATGCGGCGATGTATGGCGCGCTCGTCCAAACCCGACGCCTGGACGATGCCGTAGCGCTTTACGCACGTCGTGGTAATCCCGAGATGGAGCCGCTTCCGCCGCGAGAACAGGCGTCCGCGCCAAGCAACGGCGCACGGGAATGGAAAATCGGCGAACGGGGCGCTCTATCGCTGCAGCCTCGCCAGGTCAAGGCGGCGGAGATCATCGTGGTCGCTCACCCGTCCTGCGGTTTCACCCGCCGCGCGGTGCAGGACCTAAAAACGGCACCAGGGGGATCGTCCACCTTCTTCGGCGGTGCTCATTGGCTGACGCCGCAGGATCGCCAATTCCAGATCGAAACACTTCGCAGTTGGAACCAGCAGCACCCCGACGTCCCGATGTCGATTGTCTACAAGGAAAAAGAGTGGCGCGAGCTCGACACCTGGAACACGCCCACCTTTTACTTCATCAAAGACGGACGGGTGGTCCGCAAGATCGTCGGCTGGCCCGGCCCCGAGCGGGTCCGGGACGTCATCGATGCGGCACGCGAGATCGGCATTTCCGACGCACGGTAGTCGCCGCAGGCCGGTGAACGACCACGCCCTCACCCGCCCCGCAACACCCACAGCGAAACCACCCCGATCGCCACCACAACGCCGCCTACGATGCGCAGGTGGCGGTCGGGCAATGCCTGCAGTTGCTCGGCTGCGCGTTTCCAGCCGTGAGGGGCGACGAACAGGAACAGGCCTTCGAGCACTGCGACTAGGCACAGTGCCCGGATCAACTCACCGACCATGCGCGATCAGCGGTCGGACTTGAGGTATTGCAGGAACGGATCGTCGCGGTCGAGCACGATCACGCTCTGGCCGTCGGCGAAGGACTTGCGATAGCTCTCCAGGCTGCGCTGGAAGGTGAAGAACGCCGGGTCCTTGCTGGCGGCCTCGCCGTACAGGCGGGTGGCTTCGGCGTCGCCTTCGCCGCGCAGGCGCTGGGCGTCGCGTTCGGCTTCGGCCAGGATCACGGTCTTGTCGCGGTCGGCGGTGGCGCGGATCGCCTGCGACTGTTCGACGCCTTCGGCGCGCAGTTGGCTGGCGACCTGCAGGCGCTGCGAACGCATCTGGTTGTACACCGAGGCCAGCACGTTGCTGTCCTGCGGCAGGTCGATGCGCTTGATGCGGATGTCCTTGATGCGGATACCCAGGGTCGCGGCGCCCTTGTTGATCGTCTCGAGCTGCTTGCCGATCACCGCTTCGCGATCGCCCTTGACCACGTCGAGCAGATTCAGCGAGTTGATCTCGTTGCGCAGCGAATCGCGGATGATCGGCGCCAGGCGCTCGACCGCGACGGTTTCGTCGCCGCCGGTGGCCTGGAAGAAGCGGCGCATGTCGTCGATCTGGCCGAGAGCGAAGAAGTCGACGCTGACGTCGAGCTTGTCGGCAGTCAGGTAACGCTCCGGCGGCGATTCGAGGATCTGCAGGCGGCGGTCGAACACCCGCGCGGTCTCGATCAGCGGCCACTTGAAGCGCAGGCCGGGACCGATGTCCTCGCGCACCACGGTGCCGAGGCGGAACACGATCGCGCTGTGGCCTTCGCTGACCACGAACATCGAACCCAGCAACGCGAGCAGCAAGGCGATGCCCGCGGCAATCAGGGCGGGAACTCTCATCGGATCACCTCGTCGCGGGACTTCGGACGCGCGGGGCGGCCGACATAGGGCACGGTGGACTGCGATTCGGTCGCGGTGACCGGGCTCAGCATTTCCGGCTGGGTCACCAGCGGCACGCTGACCGGGCCCGGCGTGGTCGGCACGTTGCGATCCATCGGCACGTACAGCACCTGGCGCGAATCGCCGCCGACGATCTTGCGGTTCTGGCTCAACACGTCTTGCACGGTGTCGAGCCACAGGCGCTTACGGGTGACGTCGGGCGCGCTCTTGTACTGGTCGACCAGCAGCGAGAAGCGGGTCGCGTCGCCCTGGGCGCGGGCGACGGTCGAGGTCTTGTAGCCCTCGGCCGTGGTGCGCACGCGCTGGGCCTCGCCTCGCGCTTCCGGAACGATCTGCTTGGCGTAGGCCTGGGCCTGGTTGATCGAGGTGGTCTTGTCGGCGTTGGCGCGCTGCGCTTCGTCGAACGCATCCTTGACCTCGTCGGGCGGGCGCGCGTTGGGCAGGTTGAGCTCGGTCAGGATCAGGCCGGTCTCGTAGTCCTTCAGCGAGGCCTGCAGGCGCTGGCGCACCTGCGTGGTCAGCACGCTGCGCGCGCCGAGCACGGTGTCGAGGTCGGAGCGGCCGATCTGCTCGCGCACGGCGCTTTGGGCGGCCTGCTTGAGCACGTCGTCGGGCTTGCGCGAGCCGAACAGGAACAGTCGCGGCGATTCGATCCGGTACTGGGCGTTGATCTCGACGTTGACCATGTTGCCGTCGCGGGTCAGCACCGGGATGGTCTCGGTGTAGGCCTGGCTCTGGGTCGCGTTGAGCTTGGTCACGCGTTCGATCGGCCACGGCGCCTTGAAGTGCGGGCCGGGCTGCAGCACGCGCGAGAACACGCCGAAGCGCAGGACCACGCCGCGTTCCTGCTCGGTGACGAGCACGAAGCAGTTGAACACCAGCCACAGGCCGATCAGCAGCGCGACCCAGCGCAGGATCCCGCCGCCTCCGTTGCCGAACAAGCCGCGCAAGGGCTCGATCACAGCATCGAGACCGCGACCTTGCGGTTTGCGTTGTCGCGGCGGACGCGGGTTGTCGCCGGAATTGTCACTGCCAGGGGTGTTCCAGGCCATGCCTGCTCCTAAAGATGTGGGCGCCGGGCGGGACGTCCTGTGTCCAGCCCGCTGCACCGGCCTCGGCCTGCGCCGCGACCGGTCCACGGCGCCGGTTGCGCCGCGGGAGTCCGCACGCAGTCACCCGCGCACGAACCCGTCGATTCTAGGTGGGGGCCTGAACGGCCTCAAGCAAGGGGCGCAATGCTTCGCCGTTGGCCTGGGCGAACAGGCGCTGGGCGTCGGCCACGGCCAGGTCGACCTCGACCAGCCAGCCGTGCTCGTCGGCCTGTTCCGAACGCACCGCGCCGAGCTCGTGCAGGCGCGCGCGCAGGCGTGCGTCCTGCGGCGCGATCCGCACGCTGCCGGCGACGTGGCGCAGCTGCAGGGCCTCGCCCAGCGCGCTGCGCAGCAGGTCCAGGCCCTGGCCGTCGCGGGCCGACACCCAGACCCGGCTGCTGTCTTCGCCGGGCCGGTCGATGCGCGGCTCGACCCCGTCGAGGCGGTCGATCTTGTTGAACACCAGCACCTGCGGCAGATCGCCGGCGCCGATTTCGTTCAGGACCGCGTCGACCTGGGCGATGCGCTCGTCGCGCAGCGGGTCGGCGGCGTCGATCACGTGCAGCAGCAGGTCGGCCTCGCGCGCCTCCGACAGGGTCGAGCGGAACGCGGCGACCAGCTCATGCGGCAGGTCGCGGACGAAACCGACCGTGTCGGCCAGCACCGCGGCGCCGCCGGAGAGCTCGATCCGGCGTACGGTCGGGTCGAGGGTCGCGAACAACTGGTCGGCGGCGTAGGCCTCGGCACCGGTCATCGCATTGAACAGGGTGGATTTGCCGGCGTTGGTGTAGCCGACCAGGGCCACGCGCGGTAGTTCGCTGCGCAGGCGCGCGCGGCGCATCTGGGTGCGCTGCACTTCGACCTTGTCGAGGCGGCGCTGCAATTGCTCCAGGCGTTTCTGCAGCAGGCGGCGGTCGGTTTCGAGCTGGGTTTCGCCGGGGCCGCGCAGGCCGATGGAGCCGCCGCGCTGGCGTTCCAGGTGGGTCCAGCCGCGCACCAGGCGCGTCGCCATGTGCTTGAGCTGGGCCAGTTCGACCTGCAGCTTGCCTTCCGAGCTCTTCGCGCGCTGGGAGAAGATGTCGAGGATCAGGCCGGTGCGGTCGACCACGCGCCGTTCGAGGAAGCGCTCGAGATTGCGCTCCTGGCCCGGCGACAAGGGGTGATTGACCAAGATCAGGTCGGCGCCGCTGGCCTCGGCCGCGGCCTTGACCTCGTCGAGCTTGCCGCTGCCGATCAGGGTCGCCGCGTTCGGGCGGTCGATGCGCGCGGTCAGGACCGCGGCCACGCTCGCGCCCGCCGACCGGGCCAGGTCGGCGAACTCTTCCAGCAGGTCCTCATCCGGCGGCCCGCCGGCATGAGGCTGGATCAACAGCGCGTGCTCACCTTTGCGCGAACGTTCAAACACTGGTCCGCACCGTCGGCGCGAGCGCCGCCATCGTCATCGGATTACTCAGTTTCGTCGCCGCCGTCGCCATTGTCGCTGCCATCGGCGGACTGCACATAGCCGCCGCCCGGACCGACGCGGACATTGCGCGCGGGAACCACGGTGGAAATGGCGTGCTTGTAGACCATCTGACTCACGGTATTGCGCAACAGCACCACGAATTGGTCGAAGGATTCGATCGTGCCCTGCAGCTTGATGCCGTTGACCAGGTAGACCGAGACCGGTACGCGTTCGCGACGCAGCGCATTCAGGAAAGGATCCTGTAGGGATTGCCCCTTAGACATCTTCTAATTCCCCAGCATGTTCTAGTTATTAGGACGGCACGCCCGGCACCGATGGTGCGGAGCACGGCCGTATCGCCGGCTGTTGTCCCCACAGGGCGACCGGCCGATGTTAACGCAAGTGATAGCAAACATTGCGACCCGGTTCCGGGTTTACGCGCCTCATTCTAAGCGCCGAATGTGTCTATAGCGGGCCGGCGCCCATAAACAGGGCCAGGGCGCCCTCCAGTTCGGCCGCATCGCGCAAAGGATCGAACCAGCGGGCGTCAAGCTCGCCGCGCAGCCAGGTCAACTGGCGCTTGGCGAGCTGGCGGGTGGCGTAAACGCCGCGATCGCGGAATTCCCGGGCGTCGTAGTCGCCGTCGAGGTGCTCCCAGGCCTGGCGGTAGCCGACCGCGCGGATCGCCGGCAAGTCCTGCGGCCGCGGATGCGCCTGCAGCGCCGGCAACGCGCGCAGGCCGCGGACTTCATCGAGGAAACCCTGGGCGAGCATCTGCTCGAAGCGGCGCTCGATACGGGCATGCAGCACCGCGCGCTCGGCCGGCGCCAGCACCAGCTTGAGCACGCGGTACGGCAGGCGCGGCGCGGCGAGCGAGGCGCGGCGCCACTCGCTCATGCTGCGCCCGGACAGGCGGAACACTTCCAGCGCGCGCTGGATACGCTGGGCGTCGGTGGCGTGGATGCGCGCCGCGGCCTCGGGATCGACCTGTGCCAGTTGCTCGTGCAGGGCCGCCCAGCCGAGCGTCTCGGCTTCGGCGGCGAGTTGCGCGCGCGTGGCCGGATCGGCCTCGGGCATGGCCGACAGGCCGTGCAGCAAGGCGTGGAAGTACAGGCCGGTGCCGCCAGCGAGGATCGGCAGGCGCCCGCGGCCGGCGATGTCGTCGAGCGCGCGGCGGGCGTCGAGCGCGAACTCGGCGGCCGAATACGGCTGCCAGGGCTCGCGCACGTCGATCAGGTGATGGCGCACGCTGGCCAGCTCGGCGGCGCTCGGCTTGGCCGCGCCGATGTCCAGGCCGCGATAGACCAGGGCCGAATCCACGCTCACGATCTCGCCGCCGAGGCGCCGCGCCCACTCCAGGGCGAGCGCGGTCTTGCCTGACGCGGTCGGGCCCATCAGGGCGATGACGAGCGGACGGGGATCGGCGGAAACGTTCATGCGGGACGGCGGCACGGCGGTGGAGCGAGCCGGCAGCCTCGCACAGGCGCGGGCATCGAGGAAGCGGCGGTTCGGCCCAACCTGCCCCACTCGCGACCTGGTCGGCGCGGCAACGCGCGCTCCACAGACGTTGTGGAGAAGCACTGGGGCAAGCCTGTGGACAAACCCATCGCGCCCAGGCCTGGCAAGGGATCACGCTTGTTTGTCGTTTTTTTGACCAGGCCATGACGTTTGTTCACACAGCCTGTGGACAAGCCTGCGGACAGTCTGTCGCGGAGCAAGCGCAATCCGTTGCGGCGTAACGCTCGCGATAAGTTTGATCATTTATTGATCACTTATTTTTCTTGACTTGCATCTCATAGTCGGCATCCCCAACCGATCCGAATCGCCGCACGACCACGGCGCGCGCAAGCGACGCGAAGCGCTGTCCACAATCGCTGTGGACAAACCTGCGGACAGACACCGTGCAACCGTGTTTCACGCCTTATGTGACAAGGCCGCGACAAGTTTGATCAATTTTTCGCCACGCGTCCGTCGCGAGGAAATCCGCGGGAATCCGTCGCCGAAGGCTTGACATGGAAGGCGATGCAGCACTCGATGAACGCCCGTCGCCGCTACGGACACAAACGGCATGGTGTCGTATCGCCTCGCAACAAACAGGCGACCGCATCGCCCGCGGCATGCGCGCAGCGATGTCCACAAAGCCTGTGGACAAACCTGCGGACAGCGGCGATGCAATCGGGTTTCACGCCTTATGCCGCAAGGCCGAAGCAACTATGGCGAAAATTTGACCACGCACGAAAAGGGCCGAAATCGCCTGGCCGCGCATCGGTCCCGCCTGGCGCGAACGAGGCTCGAACGCGCATGGCAGGCTTCGCTCCCGCCCGGGATCGCGCAAATTTTCCGGCCGATGCACAAGCGCAGGCCGCTCATTGCGCGAAACGGCTTGCGCAATGTCCACAATCGCTGTGGACAAAGCTGCGGACACATACGATGGAATCGGGTTTCACGCTTTGTACGGCAAGGGCGCACGGATTATGGCGAAATTTTGACCGCCGCTCCCGTGTCGAAGAACAAGCCTTGCCCACCGCGTCAAATGCTTGACTTCGCGAGCGCCCGCTCAGGTCAGGATCGAAGGCATCGATACGGCTCGATGCTTCGGTGCCCGAAACTCAGGAGGGACGGCACCGCAGCTTCGGGCGCATCGAAGCGAGCGCATCGCGCCGTCCGCGATGCCTGTGGACAAGGCTGCGGACAATCTTCATGCAAGGTGTTTCACGCCTTGCGCGGCAAGGCTTTCGCGATCATGGCGATTGTTGAAGACGAGATGGCGCTAAGCGGGCGACAGATCGCTCGCAACGATCTGCCGCTGAACGCACTGCGCCGCAGACCCTGCGCTGCGGCGATTGCGGTTTTCCGCGCTCAAGCCGCGGGCCGCCGCTTCCGTTCCGGTAATCGAGGCTACGCGCCGGGCATCGCAACGGCGAAGGGACTTACTCGTCGTCGGGCCACTTCAGACCCGGCGCCGACGCGGCCGCGCGCCGCGGCATCGGCTGCGCCGCGACCGCTTCCCAGACCTTGATCGCATCGACGGTGGCGGCGACGTCGTGCACGCGCAGCAGCTTCGCGCCGCGCTGGGCCGCGATCAGGTGCGCGGCCACCGAACCGTGGACGCGCTCGTGCGCGTCGTCGCGGCCGGTAAGCTCGCCGATGCTGCGCTTGCGCGACAGCCCCGCGAGCACCGGCACGCCGAGTTCGCCGAAACGCTGCAACTGCGCAAGCAAGGCCAGGTTGTGGGCGAGGGTCTTGCCGAAGCCGAAGCCGGGATCGACGACGATCCGTTTCTTGGCGATGCCGGCCATCTCGGCGGCGAACAGACGCTCGACCAGGAAACGATGCACTTCGGCGACGACGTCGTCGTAGACCGGGTCGGCCTGCATCGAACGCGGCTCGCCCTGCATGTGCATCAGCACCACCGGCACGCCGAGTTCGGCGGCGACATCGAGCGCGCCCTCGCGGCGCAGCGCGTAGACATCGTTGATCAGGCCGGCGCCGGCCGCGACCGCGGCACGCATGACCTCCGGCTTGGAGGTGTCGATGCTGATCGGCAGCCCGGTCTCGCGGGCTAGACGTTCGATCACCGGGATCGTGCGCCGCAGCTCTTCCTCCAGCGGCACCTCGGCGGCGCCGGGGCGGGTGGATTCGCCGCCGATGTCGAGCAGGTCGGCGCCCTCCCCGGCCAGCTTCAGGCCATGCGCCACGGCAGCCTCGAGGCTGTTGTGAGCGCCGCCGTCGGAGAAGGAATCGGGCGTCACGTTGACGATGCCCATGATCCGCGGGCGGTCGAGGACGAGGCGGCGGCCGTTGCAGTCGAGGGTGGTGGCGAGTTCGAACATTGGATTGGGGACCGGAATCGGGAATCGGGAATCGGGAATCGGGAATCGGGAATCGGGAATCGGGAATCGGGAA
>NZ_JMTZ01000168.1 GCF_000731095.1 Lysobacter antibioticus
GGAATCGGGAATCGGGAATCGGGAATCGGGAATCGGGAATCGGGAATCGGGAATCGGGAAGAGTTTTCGCGCTGCCTCTAACTTACGCAAGCGTCCTGGGGCTTTCATCTCCGGTCGGAAGCAAAGATATCCAGCTGACCTGGATGTCCTTCCAGGCTCTGGCCTTTGCCAATCCCTAATCCCGAATCCCAAATCCCGGCCCAAACAAAACGGCGCCCGATTTCTCGGGCGCCGTTCGCTTTTGCTTTACCGATGTCGAGTTCCGAAACCCGAATCCCGGCCTTCAGGTCTGCGCCGCAGGCCCGCCGATCTGGCTGCCGGGGCGACCCGGACCCGGGTCGTCCTTGGAGATGCGGCCCGACTTGGCCCAATCGGCCGGCGGACCCGGCTCGCGGCCGGCCATGATCTCGTCGATCTGCGCGGCGTCGATGGTTTCATACTGCAGCAGGGCCTCGGCCATCATGTGCAGCTTGTCGAGGTTGTCCTTGAGGATCTGCGAGGTACGGCCGTAGGCCTTGTCGAGGATGCCGCGCACGACTTCGTCGATCCTGCGCGCGGTCTCGTTGGACACGTTCTTGTGCTGGGTGACCGAACGGCCGAGGAAGACTTCGTCTTCTTCTTCGCCGTAGGCGATCGGGCCCATCTCGTCGCTGAGGCCCCACTTGGTGACCATGTTGCGGGCCATCTTGGTGGCGCGCTCGATGTCGTTGGACGCGCCGGTGGTGACCTTGTCGACGCCGAAGATCAGCTCCTCGGCGACACGGCCGCCGTACAGCGAGCACAGCATCGATTCGATGGCCACGCGGTTCATCGAGTACTTGTCGCCTTCCGGCAGGTACATGGTCACGCCGAGGGCGCGGCCGCGCGGAATGATGGTGACCTTGTAGACCGGATCGTGCTCGGGCACGACGCGGCCGACGATGGCGTGGCCGGCCTCGTGGTAGGCGGTCAGCTTCTTCTCGTCTTCGCTCATGGCCATCGAGCGGCGCTCGGCGCCCATCAGGATCTTGTCGCGGGCCTTGTCGAAGTGCTCCATGCGCACGTCCTTGCCGTTCTCGCGCGCGGCGAACAATGCCGCCTCGTTGCAGAGATTGGCCAGGTCGGCGCCGCTGAAGCCCGGGGTGCCGCGGGCGATGGTCATCGGCTCGACGTCGTCGTGCAGCGGCAGCTTGCGCATGTGCACGCGCAGGATCTGCTCGCGGCCCTTCACGTCCGGCAGACCGACCACGACCTGGCGGTCGAAACGGCCCGGACGCAGCAGCGCCGGATCGAGCACGTCGGGGCGGTTGGTCGCGGCGATCACGATCACGCCTTCGCCGCCTTCGAAACCGTCCATCTCGACCAGCAACTGGTTGAGGGTCTGCTCGCGCTCGTCATGACCGCCGCCGAGACCGGCGCCGCGATGACGGCCGACCGCATCGATTTCGTCGATGAAGATGATGCAGGGGGCGTGCTTCTTGGCCTGCTCGAACATGTCGCGCACGCGGCTGGCGCCGACGCCGACGAACATCTCGACGAAGTCGGAACCGGAAATGCTGAAGAACGGCACCTTGGCTTCGCCGGCGATGGCGCGCGCGAGCAGGGTCTTGCCGGTACCCGGCGGGCCGACCATCAGCACGCCTCGCGGGATCTTGCCGCCGAGCTTCTGGAACTTGGAGGGATCGCGCAGGAACTCGACCAGCTCGCCGACTTCTTCCTTGGCCTCGTCGCAACCGGCGACGTCGGCCAGGGTCACCTTGACCTGGTCCTCGCCCTGCAGCTTGGCGCGCGAACGGCCGAAGCTCATCGCACCCTTGCTGCCGCCCTGCTGCATCTGGCGCATGAAATAGACCCAGATGCCGATGAACAGCAACCAGGGCAGGACGTTGATCAGGATCACCACCAGCGACGGGCTGCTCGACTGCGGCGTCTGCACGGTCTCGACCTTGTGATTGAGCAGGTCGTTGATCAGGTAAGGGTCTTGCGCGGCATAGGTGGTGAACTTGGTGTCGTCCTTGCGCGTGCCGGTGATCGTGGTGCGATCGTCGGAGAATTTGATCTCCTTGACCCGGTCGCTCTGGACCTGGGCGATGAACTGATCGTAGGAGATCGCATCGGTGCCCGCCGCACGCGGGCCGAACGCCTGGAACACCACCATCAGTACGACGGCGACGATTACCCAAAGCAGCAGATTCTTGGCCAAATCGTTCATGTATTTCCTAGCCTGCGGCCCTGTGGGGCCTCGTGTCCTCCGACGCCTCTTGCGCCGGCGGTACCGCTCAGATTGTCACACCACCCGCCACCGGACACCTGCCAAAAGCAGCTGGGTCGGCCGGCCGCCGGCCCGACGCCTTGGCGTTCAGGTCGGCGTGGCCCGCTTGCCCTGCGCCAGCGCGTACACCTCCGGGGATCGCTTGCGCGAGGCCGCCGGCTTGCGGATCGAGACCTTGGCGTAGCGACGGCGCAGTTCCCGCACGTAATCATCGAAGCCCACCCCCTGGAACAGCTTGATCAGGAAGGTGCCGTCGACCCTTAGGTGCCGGTCGGCGAAATCCATCGCCAGCTCGGAAAGGTGCATCGCCCGCGGCAGGTCCACCGCGTCCACACCGCTCATATTGGGGGCCATGTCCGACAGCACAAGGTCCACGGTCTGCCCGGCCAGGGCCTGCTCGAGCTGGGTTAAGACCTGGTCCTCGCGGAAATCGCCGAGGATGAACTCGACCCCGGCCAGGCCGGGCATCTCCAGGATGTCCAGGGCGATGATCCGGCCCGGCTTGGCCGCGTTGAGGCGGTCCAGCTCCTGGCGGACCCATTGCGACCACCCGCCCGGGGCGGCGCCGAGGTCCACCACGACCATGCCCGGCTTGAGCAGCCGGTCGCGCTCGACCAGCTCTTCGAGTTTGTAGGCGGCGCGCGAACGCAAGCCTTCGGCCTTGGCCTTCTTTACGAAGGGGTCCGAGAAGTGTTCCTTGAGCCAGCGTTGGCTGCTTTTGCTGCGGGTCGCCATGTGCGGGCGGCCGTCCCGGTGGGGGTTGGGGACGCCATGATACCCTGAGCGCCCCTCCCGCTCCGTTCGTGTGACCCAATGCCCACCCTGTTGACCTCCGCCCAGACCCGTTTCCTGCGCGGACAGGCCCACGACCTCAAGGCCATGCTCCAGGTCGGCGGCAAGGGCATCACCGATGCGCTGGTCGCCGAGGTCGATAACGCCCTCGAGCACCACGAACTGATCAAGATCAAGGTCGGCGCCGAAGACCGCGACACTCGCGACGCAGCGATCGCTGAGATTGCCGAGCGTACCGACGCCGCCCTGGTCCAGCGCATCGGCCATACTGCCGTGCTGTACCGCCCGAGCAAGGAAAAGCGCCAGATCGTCCTGCCGCGGACTTGATAAAGCCGGGAATGGGGAATCGGGCATAGGGAATCGGAAAGCCCCCCGCCCCAGCTCCACTCTGGCTTCAAGCCATTCCCGACTCCCGATTCCCGATCGCCCATGCAACTGACCCTGGAACGTCCCGATCACGAGTTCTTCCTGCGCGGCGCCGACGGCCAGGTCGCCCTGGTCAACGATCGCCGCCTGGAACGCAGCTTCATCCTCGCGCCGAACCGGCTGATCGAGGATTGGCCGGTACTGGACGTGAAGACCCTGACCATCGAAGACCTGGCGCCGGTGTTCGCCCTGGAGCCGGAATTGATCGTGCTCGGTTGCGGCGCGACCCAGGCGTTTCCGCCGCCCGCGACCCTGGCCGCCTGCCTCGGCCGCGGCGTCGGCCTGGAAACCATGACCAACCCCGCCGCCGCGCGCACCTTCAACGTGCTGGCCGGCGAAGGCCGGCGCATCGTCATGGGGTTCGTGCTCGGCGCATGAGCTCGGCCGGGCCGCGCTTGCGCTGGCCTGCGCTTGGCCTCGTCCTGATGCCGGCAATCCTGCTCGCCGCCTGCACCCTGCCCACGCCGGCGCAGCGCTACCAGCGCTGGCTCGGCGACGGCCACCGCGCCGCGGTCGAGGAATACCGCCGTTATCTGCTCGCTCACGGCGCTGGCGAGTCCGTACCGATGATGCAGTTGCTGCGCAGCGGCCGCCGCTGGCGCCTCTGCGGTGCGCCCGAGTTCGCGTTGCCGCCGAAACCGGCCTGGCCCGACACGGTGCGCAGCCTGCGCCTGATCGCCGAGCTGCGCCGCGCCGGGCTGCTCGACGGCGCCGAGATCACGTCCGGATACCGCGACAAAGCCCTCAAT
Source organism: Lysobacter antibioticus (assembly GCF_000731095.1). Classification (GTDB taxonomy): domain Bacteria; phylum Pseudomonadota; class Gammaproteobacteria; order Xanthomonadales; family Xanthomonadaceae; genus Lysobacter; species Lysobacter antibioticus_B. The sequence goes on from NZ_JMTZ01000168.1 coordinate 4,219, forward strand.
CGCTGCGAAGGCGGCAGCTCGCGCAGCCGGCACATGAGCGGCGGCGCCTACGATTTCGATCTCGCCACCGACGCCCCGACACGCGAGCTGTGCGCGTTCTGGCGCCGGCTCGGACCGGCGAGCGGCTTCGGCCTCGGGTTTTACGACGCTCGCCATCTGCACATCGACACCACCGGGTTCCGCACCTGGGGGCACGACTACACCTACCGGACATCGCAGTGCGTGCCCGGCACTCGCCTGAAACATCACGCAAACTGACCCGCAGCGCCATAAAGAGCGACGTCGCTCCGCACGCCGCCTTCGCGGCTGTCGAACCACCGCGTCGAAATCGGCATCGATCCGGCCACCGACTCCGATATCGATGCTGTCCCGTCGTCGCGGCCGAGCTTCGCCGCCCCTCGGCTTGTCATCACTCGATCGAGCGCCGCCGATCGCGGTCAATCCGGTTCCAGGCGCAACGAGTAGCTGTACGAGTCGGTCTGCAGATGCAGAAGGGTCTTGCTCGCCGGGACGTAGACGATGCGCACCGCATCTTCCGGCAGCAGCGCATGGAACAAGCGGCTTTCCACCAGGAACACGATCGTCCGCGGCGGCGGCTCGTCGACCGTCACCGTGATGAAGCAATAAGGGCTGCCGCCGCCCTCGGAACTCTCGGTACGCATGTGGCTGATGCGGCCGCAGACGCTGACCTTGACCCCCATGTCCAGGTCGGACTGCAACTTGTCGTCTTCGTTCGTCACGACGAAAGCCACCACGGCCGCCGCCAGGAGAACCGCAACCACCATGGCCGCGGTCGCTCCTGCGCCGATGCCGTTCAAGCTGGCCAAAATGCATACCACCGCTAAAACCAGGCCCAGGATGCAGAGGAACGCGACGATTCCGCAACCGCTCACTCGCCTCGCAGCCAATCTGTCCCGGTCGTGTCCGTTGAGGGGCCCGGTTACGCGCGGCTTCGCCGCTTGCGGCGCGTCATCGCTGCTCGCCGTCGCTTCCGGGCGAAGCTGACCAAGATCGTCCTGACGGTCGAGATCCGCTCGCGTGGACGGCGCGGTCCGTCGCAGTTTTCGCGCGGCGTCGCGCTGAGCCCTGCGCAGTTGCAGACGCGCGTCGGCCGAATCGTCGTGCTCCGGTGCGGCCTGCGAAGCCGTACTCTGCGCACCCAACTCGTACTCGCATCCCAGCGCGACGACGCTGATGACGGTCTTGCTGACCGGCACATAGGCGATGCGGACTTGCTCGCCGTATTCGACCTCGAAGAACACGCGGTCCGGCGGGGTAAATTCGAGCGTGCACGGCGGGGTTTCCTCGGTCCGCAGTTGGATGCGGCAGCGAGATTGCTCATCATCATGAGTAACTTTCACCACCGTCGCCACGGCGAGCCGCTTGATACCGCCGTCCATGTCGGCCTGAAGATTCGCGTTGGCGCCGGAACGGCCCAGCACCGTCATCGCCGCCATTGCGAGGCCGACGAGCAATTCCACCGCGGTCCAGAAAGCGCCGTAACGTTCCCACGTTATCAACACCACCACGAGCGTCACCACGACGATCAATATCGCAGCCGGCACGCCGTCGGACTTGAGCGCATCCAGGCGAGCGATCTCGTCCAGGCTCAGCGGCCGGGTGTTGTCTTCGTCGGGCGGTGTCGACATGCTGATCCTTCAGACTGTTTTTCGCGGCTTATTCTGCATCGATCCGGCCCACGCTCGCGCGCGGGTGCTTCTGCGGTCGAATCCCGGGGCACGGCGCATCGGCAAACGGCAGGCGCGGTGGCGATGCGTGGCCGCGCCTAAGGCGGCGCCAGGCCCAACTGCGACAGTTTCCGCGCCATGCCTTCGGGCGTATTGAGCGTGTGCAGGCAGCCCCCGTCGGCCCGGCGATAGGAAATCAGGCCGCCATCGATCAGCCGCGCGACGAGAATCGCGTCGCGCGCCCGGATGCTGCGGTGTTCGGACACGGGAATATCGGAACCGAGCAGGTCCGCGGGCATCAGCGCGGGATCGGCATCCTTGAGCACGAACCGGCCCGGACAGTCGACGATGTCGATCCATGGCCAGGCCGCTTTCAAGGTCGCGAAATCCATGGGCTGACTCGGCGCCCCGCCGCGACGGCGGGTGCGCGGCCGATTACTTCGCCGGCAGGTACAACAACGGATCGACCGGCTTGGCGTTGTAGCGCACCTCGAAGTGCAGCATGTCGCGCGCGGCGCCGCTGCGCCCCATCTCGGCGATCTGTTCGCCGGACTTGACCACCTGGCCCTCGTTGACCAGGCGCTTGCGGTTGTGGCCGTAGGCCGACAGCCACTGTTCGTTGTGCTTGACGATGATCAGCTCGCCGTAGCCGACCAGGCCGGTGCCCGAATAGACCACCACGCCGTCGGCAGCCGCGCGGACCGCGGCGCCGCTGGAGCCGGCGATGTCGACGCCCTGCTTGGTCGGCTCGTTGGCGACGTAGCGGCTCAGCAAGGGGCCGTCGGCCGGCCAACGCCAGCGGATACCGCTGTTGATCGGTGCGGCGACCGGCGCCGCCGGCACGGGGCGCGGCGCGCTGGTGCCCGCGCTCGACGGTGCCCCTGGCGATGGGCGAGTCCCGCCGCCGCTGGACGGGTACAGGCGCAGACGCTGGCCCGGGTAAAGGGTGTAAGGCGGCGAGAGGCCGTTCCAGGCGGCGAGGTCGGCGACCTGGATGCCGTTGTTGGTGGCGATGCGGTACAAGCCTTCGCCGCGCTGCACGACGATGGTCGCGCCGGGCTTCGGCCTGGATGGACGCGGCGGCGCCGGACGCGAGGAGGGGCGCGACGGGCCGCGGCTGGAATGACCGCGCGAGGGTTCGCGGACCACCGTGCTCGAACAGCCGATCAGGGCAAGCGCGGCCAGAACGCAGGCGGCCATCGCCAGGGTCGGGGTCCGGGTCGTCTTGATCATGCGCATCCTCTTGCAGCGTCCATGTACCGGTGTTTCGTCATTGCGGGGTCCGCAGCGGCCTCAGCCCTGCTGCGAGCGCCATATCAGCCAGACTACGGCGACCGCGATGATGGCCGTGGCAATCCAGCCGATCGGCTCGATGTAGCGTCGCAGCGTCGCCTCGGCGCGTTCGCCGCCGATGCGGATCGCCAGCGCCAGCAGGAACACGCGCTTGCCGCGGCCGATCAACATGCTCAGCACGTATTGCAGCATAGGCACGCCGACGATACCCGACGCCCAGGTGAACACCTTCATCGGGATCGGCATGAAACCGCCGAGGACCAGGAAGGTGAACACCGCCCACGGCGATTCGGCCATCTTGGCCTGGACCGTGGCGATGCCGGACTCGATGCCGGCGAGCATGCCCATCGCCGCGAACACCGGCTTGAGCGCCTCGAAGGCGTAATGGCCCAGCGCATAGCCGACCAAGGCGCCGGCCATCGAGCCGATCAGGCTCAAGGTGGCGAACCAGAACGCGCGCCGCGGCGCGCCGACGCACATCGGCGCCAGCATCACCTCGGGCATGATCGGGAAAATGATGGCTTCCACGAAGCTCAAGCCGGTGAGATAGGCCGGCGCGTGGCGATGCCGGGCCCAGGTCAACGCGCGCTCGTAGAGCGGTCCGAAGATCTTCAAAAGCGAACCCCTGTCGGGTGAGGTGTCAGTCGATCATGCCCGACAGCAATGGCACGAAGACCACCGGCGCGAGCGTATGTTGGCTGATGTTGCCGTCGGCGTCCTTGCGCAGCTTCAACAGCGACTGCGACGAGGACGCGCCGACCGGCGCGATCAGGGTGCCGCCGACGGCGAGCTGGTCGGTCAAGGCATCGACCAGCGCAGGCGCGGCCGCGGTGACGATGATCGCGTCGAAGGGACCGTTTTCGGGCCAACCGATGCGGCCGTCGTCGTGCTTGCTGCGCACGTTGAGACCGAGTTGGCGGAATCGCTTGCGCGCGGTGCGCAGCAACTCGCCGATGCGTTCGACGGTATGCACTTCCAGGCCGAGCGCGGCGAGGATCGCGGCCTGGTAGCCCGAGCCGGTGCCGATCTCCAGCACTTTGCCGGGTATGCCGTCTTCGAGCAGGGCCTCGGTCATCTTGGCCACCACCCAGGGTTGGGAAATGGTCTGGCCGTGGCCGATCGGCAAGGCGGTGTCTTCGTAGGCGCGCATCGCCAACGCTTCGTCGACGAACAGGTGGCGCGGCACGGTGCGGATCGCGTTGAGCACGCGCTCGTCGCGGATGCCGGCCTCGCGCAGGCGCTCGACCAGGCGGTCGCGCACGCGCTGCGAGGTCAGGCCGCTGCCGATCGCTTCGGGCTGCAGGCGCATGCGCTGGATCATGCGGTCGACTCCGGCGCCCGTGGCTCCGGCTGCGCGAGCGCGGCGGCCAGGCCGCCGACCCAACTGGCGACCTGTTCGAGCGCCTGATAGCGGGTCAGGTCGACGTGAATCGGGGTGATCGAGATATTGCCGGTGCGCACGGCCTGGAAGTCGGTGCCGGGGCCTGCGTCTTGCTCGGCGCCGGCCGCGCCGATCCACCACCACTGGCGGCCGCGCGGGTCTTGTTGCGGGGTGCAGGCTTCGGCGCGGTGGCGGTTGCCCAGGCGGGTGACTTCGAAACCGGCGATCTCGCCCCAGGGCAGATCGGGCACGTTGACGTTGAGGATGGTGTCGGCCGGCAGCGGATCGGTGCGCAGGCGGGCGATGATCTCCACCGCCGCGCGCGCCGCGGTTTCGTAGTGATGGCCGACGTGGTCGGCGGTCGCCAGCGACATGGCCACGGCCGGCAGGCCGAGGAAACGGCCTTCCATCGCCGCGGCGACGGTGCCCGAATAGATCACGTCGTCGCCGAGGTTGGCGGTATTGTTGATGCCGGACACGACGATGTCGGGCTCGGCTTCGAGCATGCCGGTGATCGCCACGTGCACGCAGTCGGTCGGGGTGCCGGACACGCGCCAGGTCGACTCGTCGAGCTTGTGCACGCGGATCGGCATGTCCAGCGTCAGCGAATTGCTGGCGCCGGAGCGGTCGCGATCGGGAGCAACCACCAGCACCTCGTGACCGGCCTCGCGCAGCCCCTGAGCGAGAATGCGAATGCCGGGTGCGTCGACGCCGTCGTCGTTGCTGACCAATACGCGCATGAGGATTCCGCAATCAAAGGCAGGATGATACCCGATCTGGCCGGGGGGTTCGGACAGGCGCCTGGCGTTAAGATGGGCTCCGTACCGACTGAATGCAGGTAAGGCATGCAGTATTGGGAGCATATCGATCGCGTGTTTCGGGCCCAGTCGCTCGACGAAGTGAAGTCCGCCACGTCCGCCTATACCAGGGCGCTCGGGTTTCAGCATCATGGCTATGCGATGAAACTGCAGGAGCCGGCGCTGCAGCCCGGCCACGGCGGCGGGCCGTCCAAGGATTTCTTCTACTTCGAGGATTTCGCCAGCGACTGGTCCAAGACCTATCCCGGCCTCGCCTCGGCCCAGGCCGAACGCTCCGACCCGCGCATCATCCAGGCCCGCGAGGGCCTGCCGGCGGCGTCATGGAACTGTCGCGGCCAGACCAGCTACGAGCTCGGCCAACGCGTCTACCTGATGCAGCGCACGCGACGCACGCTCGAGATCGCCGGCGAACACGGCCTGCGCGGCGGCATCACCGTGCCGAGCTGGTCGCAGGGCGTGCGCTGGTCGTTCATGACCTTCACCCACACCGCGATCGTCGACCCGCGCGAGATGGTCCCGACGGTCGCCTCGGCGGTGTATTTCGTCAATTGCATGCAGGCCACCCTCGACCGCCTGATGCGCCAGCGCCAACCGCTGCCGACGCTCAGCGAACGCGAGCGCGAAGTGCTGCGCTGGTCGGCGGTCGGCAAGACCTCGTGGGAGATCTCGGTGATCCTGCGGATCAGCGAGCGCACGGTGAACTTCCACCTGCAGCAGGTCTCGCGCAAGCTCGGCGTCAAGGGCCGGCGCGCCGCCTGCGCGCGTGCGGTGGCGCTGGGGCTGATCTTCCTATAACCGCAGTCTGTCCCGCTGCCTGTCATCGCTGCGGCCGCCTGCGAGCCCGCGGCGATTCGGCCCCGGCACTCGCCCGGGCCGCATCTGCCCTGCCCGGCCCTCACCTGTCTGTTCTTACAGGCCGGCCCACGCATCGCCCGCCGTCCATGCTGAACTGAATGCTCGCGGTGTTCGCCGACGCATGCGCGCCGAACGGCGCGAGGGGACTTCTTGGCGCGCACCGCTCTTTCGTTTTTCCCCGGTGCCGGCCCGATACCGACGGGTCGCAGGTCCCAAGGATGGGCCGGGGCTTTTATGCTGTGGCCATGACGCCCCCACCCGACCGTCCCGACGACGACAGCGACGACGCGGCCCTGTTCCGTGCCGCGATCGGCGAGGTCCGCCGCCTGCCCGACGCGCCGCTGCCGCCGACCTCGCCGAAGCCGCGCCCGCGCGCACGCATGGCCGAACGCGACGAGGCCGAGGCCCGCGACGAGTTCCGCCATGCCCTGGAAGAAAACCTGCTCGAAGCCGGCGATGCGCTGAGCTATCGCCGCGACGAATTGCCGCCGCGGGTGTTCGCGCGCCTGAAACGCGGCGAGATCTCGGCGCAGGAAGAACTGGACCTGCACGGCAGCCCGGTGCGCGAGGCCGAGGCGCTGCTGCGCGCCTTCCTCAACGATGCCCGCGAACACGGCGTGGGCTGCGTGCGGGTGATCCACGGCAAAGGCCGCGGCGGCGGCAACGACTTCGTCGACAGCCGCGGCCTGCCGGTGCTCAAGAACCTGGTCGACCGGATGCTGCGCCAACGCGCCGACACCCTGGCCTTCCACTCGGCACCGCCCGCGCAGGGCGGCACCGGAGCGGTGCTGGTACTGCTCGCGCCGCGCAAACGGCGCTGAGCCCCTGGGCCGAGTTCGAACCCGACCCTCGGGGCGGACCCGCCGGCGGCGTCACTCTTCCTGATGCCCGCCTATCGTGCGGCGGTCCGGCGGATTGACCCAGACCACTTCGATGCCGCGGCTCTTGGCGAGGCGCTCGACCGCGCTGACGTAATGATCGTCGCGCGACATGCCGGCGACGGCGTGTCTGGAAACCGACGGCTCGGCATAGCTGCTCTTGGTCTGGGTGCCGGCGCACGCCGCCAGGCCCAGCACCGACAACGACAGGACGGCAATACGCAACATAGCGTTCATGACCCGACTCCCTGACGCGGTGGAGTCCGGCGGCGGCTTGGCGCGACCGAACGGCAACCGGCACCTGCCGGCTGTCACCTTCGGCTTATACGCCGGCCGGAATCGTGAACCAGTGCCACCACGTCGCACCCGACGAACGGTCGTTTACGAAGGCCGAAAGCGGCGAGAACGCGGGCGAATCCGTTGGTTTGAGGCAAGCGCCGCCTGGGTTGGCGAGAATCGCGCGAACGCGGATTCGACCTCAGCCCGGGCCGGAACGGATCTCGCCGAGCTCGGCCAGAACCACGGTCGCATAGGCGCCGGCCGGCAAAGCGAAAGACACTTCCAGGGCACCGTCGTCGAGCCAGCGCCAGGCCAGGCCATCCGGGCGCAGACGCAGCGCACGGCGCTCCTGATCGAGTCCCGCCGCTTCCAGACCCGCGCGCAGGGCCAAGACCTGCTCGCCTTCGAGCGCGGCCAGCTCCAACGCCCGTACCGCGTCGGTGCTGCGCAGTTCGCCGCGCCCCCACAAGGGTCCGCTGGGATGGATGTCGAAAGCGGCCAGACGTTGCGCGAGCGTTTCGCTCCAGGCTTCGGGGCCGAACACGCTGCGGCTGCCGGCCAGGGCCCAGACCTCGCCGGCGAGCGGCGCGCCGTCGCGCAAACCGTCCCAACTGCCGTCGGCCACGCGCACCGCGAGGGCGCGATTGAACAGTTCCGAGCGCGCCGCCGACAGCAACAGGCTGCGTTGCTCGCGGCGCACCCGGCGCCCGCCGAACATCGCCAGGGCGTTGGCGACGTTGTCGCCGTCGCGGCCGAAGCGTTGTTCGCCGAAATAGTTCGGCACGCCGCGTGCGGCGATGTGGGCCAGGCGTGCATCGATCGCCTCGCGCTCGCCTTCGATCTCGCGCAGGGTCAGCACGAAGCGGTTGCCGGCCAAGGCGCCGCGCGGCAGTTTCTTCGCATGCCATTGGCTGTCGAGCACGCGCAACTCGTCGTCCTGCAGGCCGGCCAGGTCCGGCGCGATGCGCTTGGGCAGGTGCACGCTGAAGCGCTGCACGGTGACCGCATGCCGGTCCTTGAGCCCGGCGTAGCCGATCCCGACCTCGCCGATGCCGGCCCAGGCGGCGATGCGCTTGGCCGCGAAGGCGGTGTTCATGCCGCGCTTTTCCACGGTCAGCAGCAAATGCTCGCCACTGCCGCTGGCGGCGAAACCGGGCAGTTCCTCGACCCGGAAATCCTCCGACGAAGTGCGGATGCGCGCGCTGAGCACGGCCGCACCGTGGGCGCGGGCGAGCGCGGCGTCCTGCGTGGCGCCGACCGGCGCCATACCGTCCTGCGAATCCTCGCTCATGCCGACACCAGCAGGCATACCGCCATCGCCGCGATGCCTTCGCGGCGGCCGGTGAAACCGAGTTGTTCGCTGGTGGTGGCCTTGATGCTGATCGCATCGAGCTCGACGCCGAGATCGGCGGCCAACGCCTCGCGCATCGCCTGCGCGTGCGGGCCGACCTTGGGCCGTTCGCAGACCACGGTGACGTCGGCATTGCCGAGTTTGTAGCCGCGCTCGGCGATCAGCACCTGGCAATGACGCAGGAATTGGCGGCTGTCGGCATCGCGCCAACGCTCGTCGCTGGGCGGGAAATGCTGGCCGATGTCGCCGAGCGCGAGCGCGCCGAGCAGCGCGTCGCACAGCGCGTGGATGACCACGTCGCCGTCGGAATGCGCGACCACGCCGCGGTCGTGCGGCACGCGCACCCCGCCGAGCATGATGTGGTCGCCGTCGCCGAATGCGTGGACGTCGTAGCCTTGGCCGATTCGAATATTCATGAGTGGACCTGCGGTAAAGGAATGAGCGAAGAGGAGTGAGTAGTGAGCCGAAGCAAGAGCCGGAGCGTTGGGCGCCAGCATGCCGCGCCGTCGCTCACTCCTCACAGAAGGAGTGAGCGAAGAGGACTCAGGAGTGAGCGGAAGCAGGAGCCGAGCGTTGCGCCGGCATGCGGCGCTTTCGCTCGCTCCTCACTCCTCACTTTTCACTCCTCACTTCGATCTCCTCAGATTTTGTCTAGCAGGTATTCCGCCAACGCCAGGTCCGCCGGCGTGGTCACCTTGAGGTTGTCCTCGCGGCCTTCGACCAGGTGCGGTTTCGCGCCCATGCGCTCCATCGCCGAGGCCTCGTCGGTGACGATCACGCCGGCCTGCGCCGCTGCATCCAGTGCCGCGGTCAAGGCGCCGCGACGGAAGGCCTGCGGCGTGAACGCGCGCCACAGGCCGTCGCGCGGTTCGGTGGCGGCGATGCGGCCGACGGCGGCGCGCTTCAGGGTGTCGCGCAAGGGCGCACCGAGAATCGCGCCGTCGGCGCCGGTTTCGGCCGCCGCGATCAGCAGATCGATATCGCCGCGACGCAGGTTCGGCCGGGCCGCATCGTGCACGAGCACCAAGGACTCGTCCCCGACCTCCTCGGGCAGCGCGCGCAAGGCCGCCAGCACCGAATCGGCGCGCTCGCCGCCGCCGATACAACGCAACACCGGTTTGCCGTGCAGCTCGGTCCAGCCCGGCCAAAGCGTGTCGCCGGGCGACAGCGCGACCATCGCCCCGGCCACGCGCGGGTGCGCAAGCAAGGCGTTCAGAGCGTGCTCGATCAGCGGCTTGCCGGCCGCATGCAGATACTGTTTCGGCGTCGGCCCGCCGAAGCGCTGGCCGCGGCCGGCAGCGGGAATCACGGCCCAGATCATGTCTCGTATCCCTTGCGGTAACAGATGCCCGACGCTGTCTCCGCGCTCACGGCTTCAATGCGCCGGCGGCCCGGACGGCACAGGCTCCGGCGCCGGAGGCGGCAGTTCGCTGGGCGGTTCGTCGACCTGTTCTTCCAGGCTCGATTCTTCCGGCGCGGCCTGCTCGCCCGGCACCGCGCCGTTCTGCACCGCGCTGACCGCCGCGGCCGCATTCGCACCCGGCGCCTGCGGCTTGGCTTCGACCACGCGATAGAACGTCTCGCCGGGCTTGATCATGCCCAGCTCGCTGCGCGCGCGCTCCTCGACCGCTGCCTCGCCCGACTTGAGGTCCTCGACCTCGGCGGCGAGCGCGTCGTTGCGTTGCTGCAGCCCCTGGTTCTCGCGGGTCTGGCCGTCGACCTGGGCCTGCAGCGCGGCGACGCTGCCGCCGCTGCCGCCGCCGGCCCACCACAACCGATACTGCAGAAAAGCGAGCAGCGCCAGCAACGCCAGTACCAGCACGCTCAGCCAGCGCTTGCCCGTCTTCTCGACCATCGCGACTCAGCCGCGCTCAGCGACGCAGCGACACGAACGCATCGCGCCCGGCGTACTTCGCCGCGGCACCGAGCTGCTCTTCGATGCGCAGCAGCTGGTTGTACTTGGCCACGCGGTCGCTGCGGCACAGCGAGCCGGTCTTGATCTGGGTCGCGGTGGTCGCCACCGAGATGTCGGCGATGGTGGTGTCCTCGGTTTCGCCGGAACGGTGCGAGACCACGGCCGCGTACTTGGCCGCGTCGGCCATCGCGATCGCTTCCAGGGTCTCGGTCAGGGTGCCGATCTGGTTGACCTTGATCAGGATCGAGTTGGCCACGCCCTTGTCGATGCCTTCCTTGAAGATCTTCGGGTTGGTCACGAACAGGTCGTCGCCGACCAGCTGCACCTTGTTGCCGATCTTGTCGGTCAGCAGCTTCCAGCCGGCCCAATCGTCCTCGGCCATGCCGTCTTCGATGGTCACGATCGGGTACTGCGCGGCCCAGCCGGCGAGGAAGTCGACGAACTGCTCGCTGGTCAGGCGCTTGCCTTCGCCGACGAGGTGGTACTTGCCGTTGTCGAAGAACTCGGTGGAGGCGACGTCCAGGCCCAACAGGATGTCTTCGCCGGCCTTGTAGCCGGCCTTGCCGATCGCTTCGAGGATGGTTTCCAGCGCTTCCTCGTTGCTGCGCAGGTCGGGGGCGAAACCGCCCTCGTCGCCGACAGCGGTGCTGAGGCCACGGCCCTTGAGCACCGACTTCAGCGCATGGAACACCTCGGCGCCGGCGCGCAGCGCCTCGGCGAAGGTCGGCACGCCCACCGGCAGGATCATGAATTCCTGCAGGTCGACGTTGTTGTCTGCATGGGCGCCGCCGTTGATGATGTTCATCATCGGCACCGGCAGCACCGCGGCGCGGTCGCCGGCCAGATGCTTCCACAGCGGCAGCTTGCGCGAGGCGGCGACCGCATGCGCATTGGCCAGGGAAACGCCAAGCAGCGCGTTCGCGCCCAGGCGGCCTTTGTTCTCGGTGCCGTCCAGATCGATCATGCGGCGGTCGAGGCCGGCCTGGTCGGTTGCGTCCAGGCCCTTGAGCGCCTGGGCGATGGTGGTGTTGACGTTCTCGACGGCTTTGCGCACGCCCTTGCCGAGGTAACGGGTCTTGTCGCCGTCGCGCAGTTCGACCGCTTCCTTGCTGCCGGTCGAAGCGCCGGAGGGGACCAGGGCGCGGCCGAAGCTGCCGTCGGCCAGGGTGACCTCGGCTTCCAGGGTCGGGTTGCCTCGGCTGTCGAGGATTTCGCGGGCGTGGATCTGGGTGATCGTGCTCATGTCGGAAGAGTCGGGGTTCAGTGGGAAAGGGGTCGGGACGAACGATAGCCGAGATCGCGGCCGGCCCGGGTGGGCGCCGTCGAAATTGGCGACATTCGGTGGCGGATCGAATCGATCCGGAGGGGCCGCACGGACACGCTGCAGGCAGCGCGGCAGAACCGCTCCGGCCAGCCCGATAGGTGCTTGCCGGAATGCGGGCGGGACGACGCGCGCCCCGGCCCAGCGACGGCCGCGCTGCGGCCGGGTTCGAACCGCAACGCGGGCGACATCAGAAATCTTGTTCCAGGAAGCCGTTCTTCTTGGTGATGCGGTCCAGTTCGACCATGGTCTCGAGCAGCGCGCGCATCTTCGGCAGCGGCACCGCGTTGGGGCCGTCGGACAGGGCTTCCTCGGGGCGCGGATGGGTTTCCATGAACACACCCGAGACGCCGACCGCGATCGCCGCACGCGCCAGCACCGGCACGAACTCGCGCTGGCCGCCGGACTTGCCGTCCATGCCGCCGGGCAACTGCACCGAGTGGGTCGCGTCGAACACCACCGGGCAACCGGTGTCGCGCATCACCGACAGCGAGCGCATGTCGCTGACCAGGTTGTTGTAGCCGAAGCTCGCGCCGCGCTCGCAGGCCATGATCTGCTGGTTACCGGTGGCCTGGGCCTTGGCGGTGACGTGCTTCATCTCCCAGGGCGAGAGGAACTGGCCCTTCTTGATGTTGACCGGCTTGCCGGCGCGCGCGACCTTCTGGATGAAATCGGTCTGGCGGCACAGGAAGGCCGGGGTCTGCAGCACGTCGACGACCGAGGCGACCTCGTCCATCGGCGTGTACTCGTGCACGTCGGTCAGCACCGGCACGCCGATCTGGCGCTTGACCTCGGCCAGGACCTTGAGCCCCTCCTCCATGCCCGGGCCGCGGAAACTCGTCGCCGAGGTGCGGTTGGCCTTGTCGAAGCTCGACTTGAAGATGAAGGGAATGCCGAGCGAGGAAGTGATTTCCTTGAGCTGGCCGGCGACGTCGAGCTGCAATTGCATCGACTCGATCACGCAGGGGCCGGCGATCAGAAAGAAAGGCTGGTCGAGGCCGACGTCAAAGCCGCAGAGTTTCATCGCTTGCTTCCTGAATTCATGAGTACGAAGGAATCTTCATCAGTGGTTGCCGCGCCCGCCGCAGACAAGCCCGGCGATCGCGGCCCGGCGATCATGCCCCGGGCCCGCTTAAGCGTTTCGAACGCGCCGAACGCACCACACCGACCAGCCACAGTACGCCCCCGATCAAGCCCAAAGGTCCGGCGATGGCCAGGGTGATGGTGAATACGGTCGCGCCCAGCAGGCCGAGACCGTCGGCGGCCTCGCCGAGGATCGCCCGATACGTGAGGTATCCGGCGACCAGCACAGCCGCGGCCAGCCACATCAGCCAACGGCCGGTACCGCGAAAATCGTTACGTGCAGGCCGGCCGACGCTCGCCCGCGCTTGCGCGCCCGGGTCCGGATCGGCCGGAGCCGGATTCAACCGGTGACCTCACGCAGCAGCTTGCCGCCGGCCTTGGCCTCGCGCGCGGCGCGCACGAAACCGATGAACAGCGGATGGCCGTCGCGCGGCGTCGACAGGAATTCCGGGTGTGCCTGGCAAGCCAGGTACCAGGGGTGCTCGCTGCGCGGCAGTTCGACCATCTCGACCAGCAGGTCGTCCATGGACTTGGCCGAGATCACCAGGCCGGCGTCCTCGAGCTGGCTGCGATAGCGGTTGTTGAACTCGTAGCGGTGGCGGTGACGCTCGCCGACCACGTCCTTGCCGTACAACTCGCGCGCCAGGGTGCCGGGCTTGATGCGCTGGTCCTGCAGGCCCAGGCGCATGGTGCCGCCGAGGTCGCTGGTTTCGCTGCGGCGCTCGACTTCGCCGGTGGCGGTGCGCCACTCGGTGATCAGGCCGATGACCGGGTGCGGGCTGTTCTTGTCGTTCTCGGTGCTGTTGGCGTTGTCGAGGCCGGCGACGTGGCGCGCATAGTCGACCACCGCCGCCTGCATGCCGTAGCAGATGCCGAAGTACGGAATCTTCTGCTCGCGCGCGTAGTTCGCGGTCGTGACCTTGCCCTCGAAGCCGCGGTCGCCGAAGCCACCCGGCACTAGGATGCCGTCGACGCCCTTCAGCGATTCCACGCCGTCGCGCTCGATCTCGCTGGATTCCAGCCACTTCAGCTTGACCTTGGTGCGCTGGCGCAAACCGCCGTGCTTGAGCGCTTCCGACAGCGACTTGTAGGCATCCTGGTGGTCGATGTACTTGCCGACCACGGCGATGGTGACCTCGTCGACCGGATGCTCGGTGGCATCGACGACTTCGTTCCATTCGCGCAGTTCGGCCGGGCCGGCCTGGATGCGCAGGCGGTCGAGGACGATCGCGTCCAGGCCCTGCTCATGGAACCACTGCGGCAGCTTGTAGATGTTGTCGAGGTCGACCGCCGAGATGACGGCCTTTTCCGGCACGTTGGTGAACAAGGCGATCTTGCGGCGGTCGCTGTCGGGCAGCGGCTGCTCGCTGCGGCACAGCAGCACGTCCGGCTGGATACCGATCGAACGCAGTTCCTTGACCGAGTGCTGGGTCGGCTTGGTCTTCAGTTCGCCGGCGGCGGCGATGAACGGCACCAAGGTCAGGTGCATGAACAGCGCGTGCTCGGGGCCGCGCTCGGTGCGCAACTGGCGGATCGCTTCCAGGAACGGCAACGACTCGATGTCGCCGACCGTGCCGCCGACCTCGACCAGGGCGACGTCGAAGCCTTCGGTGGCCTCGACGATGCAGCGCTTGATCTCGTCGGTGATGTGCGGGATGACCTGGACGGTGCCGCCGAGGTAATCGCCGCGGCGTTCCTTACGGATCACGTTCTCGTAGATCCGGCCGGTCGTGATCGAATTCTTGCGGCTCAGGCGCGTGCGCAGGTAGCGCTCGTAGTGGCCGAGGTCGAGGTCGGTCTCGGCACCGTCGTCGGTGACGTAGACCTCGCCGTGCTGAAACGGGCTCATCGTGCCCGGATCGACGTTGATATAGGGGTCGAGCTTCATCATCGTCACGCGCAGCCCGCGCGCTTCGAGGATGGCCGCCAACGAGGCTGCCGCGATGCCCTTACCCAAGGAGGACACCACGCCGCCGGTGACGAAAATCAGGGGAGTCATGGATTTTGCTGCCGCTGGAAAGCCGTAGTTTACCGACTGACGGCTTGGCCCGCGACTGCTTGACAGCGCCGGCGATCGCCCGGACGCCCCGCAAAGCCAGCTGCGGCAAGGCCTGCGGCGGAATCGGCGTTATCGGGCCGGAACGTTCCGGCCGGGGAGGTTGCGGCCCAAGCTCTGCCGCAAGTGCGCTCTCCGAGCGCGGTCCCCTGCCTTGGGTCGGGGCGGCGTAAGCCGCGACCTGCGCCGGCGGTCGAAGCCGCGCGGTCGCGGCTTGCGCCGCTCCTACCCTGGGAGGCTAAGCAGCTCAGGCCAGCTCGGCGCCCTTCTCGGCCAACAGCTCGCGCAGGACCGAACGATGGCAATGCGCCTCGTCCTCGCAATAGCAGCCGACCGAGAAATCGCTGTGCCGGGACAGGGTCGCGAGCAGTTGCAGGGTGTGGCCGGCGTCCGGGGTGGCCATCTCGGCGCGGTACTTGCGCACGAAGGCCTGCCATTGCGCCGGAGTCTGCGCCTGTTGGCCGAGCTTGATCGTGTCCGCGCTCGGCGCCAGATTCGGGAACCACACGTCGTACCAATCCTGGGTCGCGAACTCGCTCTTCGGCACCCCGCGCGGCGGACGCCGTACGGTGCCGATGCGGGTGCCCTCGCCCTCGGCGCGCGGGCTTCCAAGCCTGACGATGCGGACGCTCATCGAACCTCCCCGGACGGCGGGTTTGTCGGACTTAACGCTACCCCGGAACGGCAGGCAAAACGAGCCGGCGATCGACGATGCCCCACCTGGGTCTAGGGTGCAGCCCCGCTCGGCGGCGATTCGGGCTTGAGCAGCCGCGCCAAATCCATGCTGGGCCGCATCTTCCGCGCAAAGGTGATCTTGCCGTCGCGGGAGGCGAGGTAGCGATCGACAAGGTTGGGAATCGCCCCGCCGCCGGGTTCCTGCGCACTCCTGGCGGGCGCTTGTGCGGCCTGCACGTAGTGGTAAATCAGCGCGGCGCCGGAACGGTCGAGGAAGACCCCGCCCTCGAGCGGAGGCCTGCGTTCGACGTGGTTCTTCTCGAAGGCGTTGTCATAGGTCAGAACCATTTCGACCGCATGCGTCGGGCCACGGTAATAGACGCCCTGCTTGCTCGAAAACTCCGGCCGATAGACGCCGGGCGTCAACACGAACTGGCGCAGTACCCGGTAGCTCGTGTACTCGTAAGTGAAAGACCGATCCAATCTCAGCTCGCCGGCCTGGGTCGCAGGCACCAGCTTGTCCGGATCCACGTCCTTGGAACGTGCCACCCCGCAGCTGATCGATACGCCGATGAACAAGGCGCACAGTTGAAGTTTCATCGCTCCCCCGAACGAAAGTCGCTGCCAGCCGATGCATGGGACCGCATCGGCGATTACGCCTAGATTAACTCGGTCGGGCACGAGGCGAGCCGCCATTCGAGGCACGCAGCCGGCAGCCCTCGGCACGAGGCTCACAAAGAAAACGCCCCGGCAAGGCCGGGGCGCTGGGTTTTCGCAACGGAACCGGAGATCGGCGAAGACTTACTTGTCGCCCTCTTCCTCCGGCTCGACGCCGCGGTCGCCGGACTGCTTCTTGTCGGCCTTGGCCTTCTTCTGCGCCTCGGCCTTCTTCGCATCCTCGGCTTTCTTGGCCTCTTCGGCCTTCTTGGCGTCGGCCTGCGGGTCCTGCTGCGCGAAGGCGGCAGGCGCGGCCAGCATGGCCAGGGCAGCGGCGATGGCGGCGGGGAGCACGAGCTTGCGGATGTTCATGGTGTGGCCTCCTGACGGAATGGGGACCGGCGCGTCGGGCTGCGCCGTGTGTCGTGGGCGATGAGCCGTTCGGCGCACCGCTTCCCAGAGCGACGCGGCGGACCCTAACCCCTACCCCCATGCTGGTGGCTGAATCGACCGATATCAACCCGCCCCGCCTCGCCGCCGCGGCGTCCGCTCGAGCAGGCCGGGCCGCCGTCTCAGCCGGTCTCGCCGGGCGAGACGCACGTGGGCCAAGCTTCTTGACCACTCTTCACGTCGTGCGGCTTGACCACCTAGCCCGCCGTCGCCATTCTCGCCGCTCCGAACACCACGGCCACGCCCTTCAGTTAATGAGCAGTCGCTATAACGCCGCCGACATCGAAGTCCTCTCCGGGCTGGACCCCGTCAAACGACGCCCGGGCATGTACACCGACACCACCCGCCCGAACCATCTGGCGCAGGAGGTCATCGACAACGCGGTCGACGAGGCGCTGGCCGGCCACGCCCGCAGCATCGAGGTCACCCTGCACGCCGACGGCAGTTGCGAGGTCTCCGACGACGGCCGCGGCATGCCGGTCGACATCCACCCCGAGGAAGGCATCCCCGGCGTCGAGCTGATCCTTACGCGCCTGCACGCGGGCGGCAAGTTCAGCAACAAGAACTACACCTTCTCCGGCGGCCTGCACGGCGTCGGCGTGAGCGTGGTCAATGCGCTGTCCAAGCTGGTCGAAGTGCACATCAAGCGCGACGGCAACGAATACCGCATGACCTTCCAGAACGGCGACCGCGCCACCCCGCTGGAAGTGGTCAACTCGGTCGGCAAGAAGAACACCGGCACCCGCGTGCGCTTCTGGCCCGACGCGAAGTATTTCGACACGCCCAAGTTCAACCTGCGCTCGATCAAGCACGTGCTGCGCGCCAAGGCGGTGCTGTGCCCGGGCCTCAACGTCAAGCTGTTCGACGAGGCCAGCGGCGAGCGTATCGAGTGGTACTACGAAGACGGCCTGCGCGACTACCTGTCGGGCGAGCTGCGCGAGGGCCAGCCGCAGCGCGAACTGCTGCCGCCGGACCTGTTCGTCGGCCAGCTCAAGAAAGACACCGAAGTGGTCGACTGGGCGGTGGCCTGGGTGCCCGACGGCGAGCTGGTCCAGGAAAGCTACGTCAACCTGATCCCGACCGCCCAGCACGGCACCCACGTCAACGGCCTGCGCACCGGCTTCACCGACGCGCTGCGCGAGTTCTGCGACTTCCGCAACCTGCTGCCGCGCGGCGTCAAGCTGGCCCCGGAAGACGTCTGGGACCGGGTCGCCTTCGTGCTCAGCATCAAGATGACCGACCCGCAGTTCAGCGGCCAGACCAAGGAACGCCTGTCCTCGCGCCAGGCCGCCGGCTTCGTCGAGGGCGCCGCCCACGACGCGTTCTCGCTGTGGCTGAACCAACACACGGAATTGGGCGAGCGCATCGCCCAACTCGCCATCGAGCGCGCCGCCGCGCGCCTGAAGACCGAAAAGCAGATCACCCGCAAGAAGATCACCCAGGGCCCGGCCCTGCCCGGCAAGCTCGCCGACTGCAGCTCGCAGGACCTCTCGCGCACCGAGCTGTTCCTGGTGGAAGGCGATTCGGCCGGCGGCAGCGCGCGCCAGGCCCGCGACAAGGACTTCCAGGCGATCCTGCCGCTGCGCGGCAAGATCCTCAACACTTGGGAAGTCGCCTCCGGCAGCGTGCTGGGTTCGCAGGAAGTGCACGACCTGGCGGTCGCGATCGGTTGCGACCCCGGCAAGGAAGACATCAGCGGCCTGCGCTACGGCAAGGTCGTGATCCTCGCCGACGCCGACTCCGACGGCCTGCACATCGCCACCCTGCTCAGCGCCCTGTTCCTGCGCCACTTCCCGGCGTTGGTCGCCAGCGGCCACATCTTCGTGGCGATGCCGCCGCTGTTCCGCGTCGACGTGGGCAAGACCGTGTTCTACGCCCTCGACGAGGAGGAAAAACGCATCCTCCTGGAAAAGATCGAGCGCGAAAAAGGCGACCGCAAGAAGGGCCTCAGCGGCGCGGTCAACGTCACCCGCTTCAAGGGCCTGGGCGAGATGAACGCCTCGCAGTTGCGCGAGTCGACCATCCACCCCGACACCCGCCGCCTGGTCCAGCTGACCATCGACGACAACGCCCAGACCCATTCGCTGATGGACATGCTGCTGGCCAAGAAGCGCGCCAGCGACCGCAAGTCCTGGCTGGAAACCAAGGGCGACCTGGCGACGCTGGAAGTCTGAATCTCGCCCTCCGTCACGGGTCAGAAACGAAACGCCGCCTTGTGCGGCGTTTCTCTTGAGGACTGGCTGCCGCCTTGTGCGGCGTTCTTTTTAAGGACTGGCTGCCACCTAGTGCGGCGTGTCTCCTGCGGATTGGCTGCCGTCTTGTGCGGCGTTTCTAAAGAATCCCCGCCGCCTCGTGCGGCTTTTTTCGGGCGCCGCCAGCTTGCCGCGGCGTCGGTCTTGGACGGTCTTCGCCCGAGACTGCGTTCGTCTTAGGGAGTTCCACCCCGCCCGCGGCGCGTTTCTTTGTGGCCCGTTTCTTTTTCGCAACAAGCGCCTTGCGGCGTTCTCTCCGGCATCACGCGGCCATGCCGCGGCTTGCGGCAACTTGAGCGCATCGATGGGCAAGGAGTTCGAAATGGAAGGACGCCCCGATCATCGCTACCGGCCCGCCCTTGGCAGGCGCCTTGCGGAGGGACCGCGCCATGGCCGTTGAACGCGCCGAAAGCGCCTTGAGCGAGCGCGATGCCGATGCCTACGCCGAAACGCTGGCCGAAGCCTTTCCCGACGCCGGCGTCGAGTACGCGCGGCCGCGTTTGTTCGGCGTGCTGGCCTGGTTCGCCCTGTTGCTCGGCCCGGTCCTGGCCTGGCTGTTCGTGTTCGGCCTGACCCCGGACGACAAGTGCGGCACCTGGAGCCTGCACTGCACCGGCCGCGCGATCCTGTTCACCGCAGCGAGCTGGCTGTTCGGCAGCCTGCTCGCGATCGTCGCCCTGTTCCGCCGCGAACGCCACAGCATCGCGGTGCCGGCGCTGGTGTTGAACCTGATCCCCCTGCTCGGCCTGGTCGCGGCCTGCGTGGTGATCGTGCAGCGCTCAGGTTAAGCCGTCGCGGTCTCTGCCTGGCACCGACGCCTGCGGCTCAGGCCAAGGCCGCCAACGCCGCCTTGAGCGGTTTGGCGAACGCCGCCGGCCGGCACCGCGTCAATCGCACCGCCGGCGTCTCGTGCCAGCGCGCACAGTCGTCGATCGCGCGGGCGATGTCCGCGGCAAGCGCTTCGTCGGCGACGACGTCCTCTTCGAGATACAAGGCCTTGACCTCGAACTCGCCGTGCGCGCGATGCGCTTTCGCGTCGAGCCGCCCGACCAGGCGCCCGCGCGCCAGGATCGGCAGGACGAAATAGCCGTAGCGCCGCTTCGGCTCCGGCGTGTAGCACTCCAGGGTGTAGTCGAAGCCGAACAATTCGCTGGCGCGTTCGCGATCCCAGACCACCGGATCGAACGGCGACAGCAAGGTCGAGTGGGTCGCGCGCAGCCGCCCGCCTGCGGCCAGCGCGAGCGAGTCGGCGTGATCGCGATGGACATAGCCCGGCGACTGCCAACCCTTGACCTCGACCCGCAGCAAGTCGCCGGCCTCGACCAGTTCGGTCAGGTCGGCATCGCGCAGGCGCGGACGCAAGCGGTAGTAATCGGCGATCCAGCGCGCCTGGGCGATGCCGAGCGCGCGCACCGACTTCAGGATGGTGTCGCGCCGCACCGTCGCGGCCTCGATCGGCGTGCTGTCCCAACCCGGCACGGCTACGCCGGCGACGCGTTCGGCCAGGTCGTAAACGCGATGGAAATTGTCGCGCCGCGCGACCATCAGCTCGCCGAGGGCGAAGCCGGCTTCGAGCCAGCGCTTCTCTTCTTTCCAGCCCCACCAACCGCCGCCGGCGGAGCCCGCCTCGCGTTCGAAGTCCGAAGACTTGACCGCGCCGAGCTCGCGGATGTGTCCGAGCAGGCGGTCGATCTTGGCGCCGCTGCTCTGGCGATGACGCTGGGCGCTGCGGATCGCCCAGTGATGCGCGCGTTGCGGCAAACCATTGCGATGCAACAAGTAGTCGCTCATCGGCGCGAAGCAGGCTTCGTGGGCCCAGACTTCGAAGATCTCGCGCTCGGCCAACAACTCTTCCAGCCAGCGCGCGCGATAACCGCCCACCCGCGAAAACAACACCAGGTAGGGGCTGCGCGCGACCACGTGGATGGTGTCGATCTGCAGCAACTGCATGCGCTCGATCGCGGCGAGCAGATCGGGCCGGCGCGCGCGCCGGCGCGGCCGGGCCAGCAGGCCTTGTGCGGCCAGATGCAAGGCGCGCGCCTGACCCACGGTCAGCCGCGGCGCCGCAGGCGCCTGGGTCATGCGTCGTCCGCGTCCAGGGTCGCGCGCAGCAAGGCCTCGATCACGACCTGCAGGCGCACCGCCTTGCTTTCGTCGTAGGCGAACGAGGCCTCGTCCATGTAGTTGCGCTGGCTGATCTCCAACTGCACCGCCTGCACGCCGATCTCGGGGTCGCCGTAGTGGCGGGTGATGTAGCCGCCCTTGAAGCGGCCGTTGGCGACCCACTCGTAGTCGCTCTGCGCGCCCAGGATGCGTTCGAGCCGCGCCTGCAGTTCGGGCAGGCAGCTCTTGCCGGCGGCGGTGCCGAGGTTGAGGTCCGGCAGGCGGCCCTCGAACAGGAACGGCACTTCGCCGCGGATCGAATGACCTTCCCACAGCACCGCACGGCCGTGCTCGCCGCGGATGCGGTCGAGCTCGCCGACCAGGGTGTCGTGATACGGGCGCCAGTACAGTTCGACGCGCTCGGCGACTTCCTCCGGAGTCGGTGCCTGGCCCTCGAGATACACCGCTTCGCCGCTGAACTGCACCGCCGGACACAGGCCGGTGGTGTTCTGTCCGGGATACAGCGAGGTGTCGTCGGGCGGACGGTTCAGATCGACCACATAGCGCGAATAGCTCGGCACGATGATCGAGGCGCCGAACGCGCGGGCGAGCGCGTACAGGCGCGACACGTGCCAGTCGGTGTCCGGCGCGCGCCGCGCCGATTCGACCATGCGCGCGGCCAGCGCGTCGGGGATCAGCGCGCCGTCGTGCGGCAGGCTGATCAGCAAGGGCGCGGTGCCGCGGTGCAGTCGGTAGACGGGTTCGGTCGGGTGCGGCGTCATGCGTTCGGACTCAATCGGCGCCGGGCTTCAGCTGCCGGCGGAAGAAGTCCATGGTACTGCGATGGACCTGAAGCCAGGTCGCGTGGCGCAGGAAGAAATGATCCTCGTCGGGCAGGACCAGGGTCTCGACCGGCACGCCGCGCGCGCGCAGGCGCTCGACCAGGTCGACGCTCTGGGCGAATTTCACCGCGCGGTCGTCGTCGCCGTGCACGAACAGCACCGGCGAACGCCAACTGTCGACGTGCGCCATCGGCGAGGATTGCCAGGCCAGCTCCAGCTCGTCCGGCCCCAGCCCCCACAGGCCGCTGTTGTCGCCGCCCTTGGCGCTCTCGCGCCAATCGTGGACGCCGTGGCGATCGAGCCCGGCCGCGAACAGGTCCGAATTGCGCGCCAGGGCCGAGGCGGTCAGGAAGCCGCCGTAGGAGCCGCCGTAGATGCCGATCCTGCGCGCATCGACGTCGTCGCGCTTGGCCAGATAGGCGTGTGCGGCCAGCACGTCCTGATACTCGCTGAAGCCGCGCGGCCCTTGTTTCTCGGCGCGGCGAAAGGCCTGGCCGTAATTGGTGCCGGCGCGGAAATTCAAGGCCAGCACCACGAAGCCTTGGCTCGCCAGCCACTGATTGCTGGCGTAGTCGGCGTAGTAATAGCTGCCGTAATGCCAGCCCGGCAGCATCTGCCGGACCGGGCCGCCGTGCACGTAGACCAGCGCCGGGCGCTTGCCCTTGAACGAGGCCGGCGGCTCGAACACGGTGGCATGCGAGACCACGCCGTCGCTGGCGCGCAGGCTCAGCGTCTTGGGCTCGACCAGGCGATCGATCGGAAAACGCGCCGGCAACTGCGCCGGGAAGATCCGCCGCACTTCGCCGCCGCTGCGCGGCATCACCGCGATCGCGCTGGGCCGGCGCGCATCGGCATGACGGAAGGCCAACCACTGCCCGCCGGCGACCGCGACCGGCTCGGTCGCGATCTCGTGCTTGCCGGTCAACAGTTTCTGCGCGGCGCCCTTGGCGTCGACCGCGAACATCTGCCGGTAATCGAGTTCGGCGCAGTTGCCGCTGAAGAAGAAGCCGCCGTCCTCGGCCAGCACGCTGGTTTCGGCTTCGCATTCGCCGCGGCTCAGAGCGACCGGCTCGCCGCCGTCGGGCGACAGTGCATACCAATGCAGCCAACCGCTCTGTTCGGAGCTGAACACCAGGCGGTTGTCGCGGCTCCACTGCAGCGGGTCGGTCTCGGCGAACTGGGCATAACCGCCGGCGTGATCGTTGGAACGGAACACGCGCTTGGCCTGGCCCGTGGCGGCATCGGCGACCCAGATCTCGAACACGTTGGCGCGGGTCAGGTCGAACTGCTCGCCGTTGCGCGCGGCGGCCATGCGCAGGAAGGCGATGCGGCGGCCGTCCGGCGACCAGGCCGGATTGCTGTCGCGATTGAAGTCCGCGCCCATCCAGCGCACCGTGCGCGCGGCCAGGTCGAGCACGCCGATGAAGCTGTGGTCGCCGCGGTCGCTGGTGAAACTCAGGAACTTGCCGTCCGGCGAGAACGCCGCCGCACTGTTGCTGCCGCGGGTCTTGATCAGGGCTTCCTTGCACCACTGCGGCGCTTTGCCCCCGGGCACCGCGTAGCAACCGAGCATGCGCCCCTGCACCAACAGCGCGTCGCCCTGCGGCGCAAATTGCATGCCGCGGCCGGAGCCGATGCGTTGCGGCTTGCCGGAACCGTCGCTGGCGACGACCCACACCGCCTGCTCCTGGCCATCGGGATCGCTGGTCGGATTGCTGTTGTTGCCGGCCGCGTCCGGCCCGCTGCCGCGCACGTAGGCCAGCCAGCGGCCGTCGTGGCTGAGCTGCAGAGGGCCGATGGCCTGGCCGTCGTCCTCGTCGTATGCGGTGAGCTTGTGGGGCGCGAAGCCGGGCGCGCGCGCCACCCAGACATTGCGCACGCCTTGATCGTTCGACACCCAGGCCAGCACCGGCGCATCGCTCGCGCCGATCATCTGGTCGGGCCGCGGCACGCTGAGCAGGTCGGCGATGTCCATCGCCGGCTCTGCGGGCGCGGCGACCGCCGCGGCGATCGTGCCCCACGAGAGCGCAACGCCGATCGCGCCGGCCTTGATCCAATGACGTCCCTTGCCCTGATTCATCGCTGCCCCTGCTCGGATCGCCTGCCTGGCGCGCGCTACGCGGCGACGGTCGCCGGGACGTTAGCGCATCAGCACCACTTCCTCGGCGCTGGTCGGATGGATGGCGACCGTGTCGCGCAGGTCGTCGAGAGTGATGCCGCGCTTGAGCGCGACCGCGAAGCCTTGCAGCATCTCGTCGGCGGCCTCGCCGAGCAGATGGATGCCGACCACGCGGCGCTCCTGGCCGACGCAGATCAGCTTGAACAGGCTGCGCTGCGGCGACTCGGCCAGGGCGTACAGCATCGGCCGAAACCCGGCGCGATAGATGTGCAGGTTGTCACCATGTCGTGCCCGCGCCTCGTCCTCGGTCAGGCCGACCCGGCCGATCGGCGGGTGCGCGAACACCACGGTCGGGATGTCGTTCTGGTCGAGCCGGCCCTCGCGGCCACCATAGACGCGGTCCATAAGCCGGCGCGCGGCGGCGATCGCGACCGGGGTCAGTTGGGCGTCGGTGGTGACGTCGCCGACCGCGTACAGATTCGCGACATTGGTCGCATGCAGGTCGTCGACGACGACGTGGCCGCGCGCATCCAGCGCCACGCCGACCCGGTCGAGCCCGATGCGCTCGCTGTTGGGCCGGCGTCCGGTCGCGAACAACACCTGGTCGAAGGCCTCGCTGAGCGCACCGTCGGCGCCGCGCAGGCGCACGCGCGCACCGTCGGCTTCGAGCGCCGCGACCGCGTGGCCGAAATGCAGGCGCACGCCGTTCTGGCGGTAGTCCTCGGCCAGCTGGGTGGTCAGTTCGGCGTCGAAAGCTTCGAGCAGGCGCGTGCCGCGCACGAACAATTCTACCTGGCTGCCGAGCGCCTGCAGCAGACCGGCGAGCTCGACCGCGATATAACCCGCGCCGACGATGGCGACGCGCTCGGGCGCGGCGCACCACTGGAAGAAATCGTCCGAGGTCGTGCCCAGTTCGGCGCCCGGGATCTGCGGCTTGACCGCGTGGCCGCCGGTGGCGATCAGGATGCGCGGCGCGCTCAGGCGCGCGCCGTTCTCGCACTCCACCGTATTGGCGTCGAGCAACTGCGCGCGCATCGGCAACACCACGATGCCGGAGGCATCGAGGCGGCGCCGATAACTTTCGTGGATGTTGGCGATATAGCGCTGGCGGTGGACGATGAAGGTCGGCCAGTCGAGCGCGCAGGGCCGTTTCGGATCGGCGTCGATCGAGAACCCCAGCGACTGCGCCATGCGCAGCTTGCCGGCGATGTCGGCGGCCAGCCACATGGCTTTCTTCGGCACGCAGCCGACGTTGACGCAGGTGCCACCGAGCAGCGAAGGCTCGAGCAAGGCCACGCGTGCGCCGTGCTCGGCCGCGCGGAAGGCGCCGGCGAGGCCGCCGGAACCGCCGCCGATCACGATCAGGTCGAAGTGGGTGCGGCTGTCGTCGGCTTCGAGGGGCATGCTTTCGGAGGGCGCGCTTTCATGGGGCCTGCTCATGCGAAGCGCTCCGGTCGATAGGGATGCGGATCGATCGCGGTCTCGCGCCCGGCAATCAGGTCGGCGACGAGTTGGCCGGTGCCCGCGCTCATGCTCACCCCCATCATGCCGTGGCCGGTCGCCAGCCACAGCCCTTCGCAAGCGGGCACGCGGCCGATCAGCGGCACGTCGTCGACGCTCATCGGCCGCCAGCCGTACCAACGCTCGCGTTCGACCGGGCCGACCGGATGGTGCAGGTACTCGGCGGCGCCGCGTTCCAGGGCCGCCAGCCGGCGCGGGTTGAGGCTCTCGTCGTAGCCGGAGAATTCCATGGTGCTGCCAAGGCGGAACCCGCTGTCCCACATGGTCACGCAGACCTTGCGCTCGCGCAGCACCACCGGCCGGCGCGGCATCAACGGCGGGCGGTCGTAAGTGATCGAATAGCCCTTGCCCGGCTGCATCGCGCGCTGCAGCGACGGCAGGCCGATGGCGTCGGACAGCTTCGGCGTCCAGGCGCCGACCGCGACGACCACGTCGCGTGCGCGCAGCAGGCCCAGGCTGGTGTCGAGTTCGATGTGCGCACCCTCGCGACGCAAGTCGCGCAGCGCGCATTGCTCGGTGAAACGGCCGCCGTGCTCGCGCACGGTACGCGCGAGCTCGGCGACGTAACGGTCGGGCCGCAGCACGGCGTCGTGGTCGAAACGGATCGCGCCGGCGACCCCGGGCTTGAAGGCCGGGTCCTGCGCCTCGTAGGCGGCGCCGTCCAGCAGGCTCACGCCGATGCCGAACTCGCGCAGCAGATCGAGTTCGAGCTGGCCGCTGGCGAAGGCCTTGGCGTCGCGGAACACGTAGTCGACGCCGGCGGTGTCGAATTCGCACACCAGGCCGTAGCGCCCGACCCAGCTTTCCAGGCGTTCGCGCGAATCGTTGAGTAAGGCCGACTTGGCCTGTGCGCTGGCCCGCCAATCGCGGTCGTTGCAGCGCGCGGCGAAGCGCAACAGCCAGCCCCACAACTGCGGATCGAGCTTGGGATGCACGTACAGCGGCGCATCCGGGGTCAGCATCCAGCGCAGGGCCTGGGCGATCACGCCCGGCGCGGCCAGCGGCGTCGCATGGCTCGGAGTGATGGTGCCGCAATTGCCGTGCGAGCTGCCGCCGCCGATGCGTCCGGCGTCGATGACCCGCACCGAGCGTCCGCTTTCCAGCAGGGCAAGGGCGCAGGTCAGGCCGATCACGCCCGCGCCGATCACGATCACGTCTTCGCCGCCCGTGGCGGCCGTCCGCTGTTCCACCCCACCCACCTGTGCTTCGCGCATTTGCCCTGTCAGCCAGTCCGGTTCGTTGTCGCGTGGCCGGGCCGCAGCGCTGCCGCCGCGGCCCCGGGTGCCGCCGGGAACCGCTCGGCACGTTCCGCATAGTACTAAGACTGGGCCGCGGCGAGCGCCGCCGGTTTTGCGGCTTGGGGCGGGCGGCGCCTCGTTGCGCCTCGGTTGAGGCGGCTGCACAGCGAACGGAAGGCTGCGATCCATCGATGCCGACCGCATTGCCGGGCCGATCCCCTACAGCAGCGCATGCTCGGCCGCAGCGCAGCGCAGCGAGGCGCCGACACCGCCGCCGCTGCGCATCGAGCCGGAAATCCGCCACCGCTCCGGTTGCGTTTTGGCCCATCGCGCCGGTTCTGTGACCAAGCGCGAAATGCGCCTCGCCGTTACGTGACCGCTCGCACCGATTTTTCATTCAAGCACAGCGGGCCGGCAGCCTAACGTCACTCCAGGCCCACCGTCCGACTCATGCAGACGCCACCGCCGCACATCGGGCAGGCCGATCCCTCCAAGCCGAACGTCCCTCGTCTCAGCCGACGAAGGGCGCCGCCGGAGGCTGCGAAAAAGCAATGACAGCACCTCACAAAACACGACCGTTACCTTCATTAGGGGATTCACCCATGCAACTGAAGACCGCCGTATTGAGCACCGCCATCGTCGGCGCCATCGCCGTCCTGGCGACTGTGTCCCTGTCGAGCTCGGGTTCGACCACGCTTGCCGCCGCGCCCGCCACCGCGCCTGCGGCCGCCGCCACGACCGCCCACGCCGCTGCCGTCGCCGCCACCCGCGTCGCCACGCCGCATGTGGCGCAGGCACCGAGCCAGCTCGCCGTCGGCGCGCGCCCGGGCAGCGACCTCCTCGCCGCTTCGACCTCGCCCGAACAGGCCGCCGCTTCGCCAGCTGCGCAACGCGCGCGCGGCCTGCTGGAGACCGTCGCCGCCGATGAAGTACATCGCGCCAAGGCCGATGGTTTCGTCGCCCGCGACGTCATGATCGACCGCGACGGCACCGAGCACGTGCGCATGGAACGCACCTATCGCGGCCTGCCCGTGGTCGGCGGCGACCTGGTCGTGCATTCGCGCAACGGCGAGCTGAAGTCGATCAGCCAGGGCGACAACATGCGCAGCTTCGGGCGCCCCGCGATCGAGCCGAAGATCAGCGCCGAACAGGCCAAGGTCGAAGCCGGCGCCGCATTCGACGGCACGGTCACGGCGATGACGCCGGCCGCCCTGGTGATCTTCGCCCGCGGCACCGAGCCGACCCTGGCCTACCAAGTCGACGTCACCGGCGAGCGCCGCAACGACCCGGCGCCGGGCCTGATCAGCTACTACCTCGACGCCGCCACCGGCAAGCTGCTGCAGGAAGACGACCGCGTCCATTCCGCCGCCGCCAACGGCACCGGCAAGACCCTGACCCTGGGCAACGTCGGCCTGGTCAGCAATTCGATCAGCGGCGGCTACACCCTGACCGACCCGACCCGCGGCAACGGCCAGACCCTGGATGCGCGCAACCAGTCCGGCACCTCGGGCGCGGTCGCCTTCAACGACAGCGACAACGTCTGGGGCAACAACACCACCTCCGACCGCGCCTCGGCCGCGGCCGACGCCCATTACGGCGTCGCCGCCACCTTCGACTACTTCAAGAACGTGCACGGCCGCAGCGGCATCTTCAACAACGGCCAGGGCGTGAAGAGTTATGTCCACTACGGCCCGACCAACCTGGTCAACGCCTACTGGACCGGCAGCGCGATGGTCTACGGCGACGGCGACGGCGTGACCTATCGCCCGCTGGTCGCGCTCGACGTCGCCGGCCACGAAATGGCCCACGGCGTGACCGGCGCCACCGCGCGCCTGGGCTACTACAACATCAAGGACAGCGGCGGCCTCAACGAAGCCACCTCCGACATCTTCGGCACCCTGGTCGAATTCAGCGTCGGCAACGCCAACGACCCGGGCGATTATTTGTTGGGCGAAGAGGTCTACATCAACAACCCTGGCGACACCAAGGCGCTGCGCCTGATGTTCAAGCAAGACGCCGACGGCCGCTCGTTCTCGTGCTATCCCGTCGGCGGCTTCACCGCCTCGCAGACCGGCCAGAACGGCAAGTACGACCCGCACCTGAGCTCGGGCGTGGGCAACCGCTTCTTCTATCTGCTCGCCGAGGGCGCGGTGAAGCCGGCCGGCTTCAACTACACCCCCTCGCAACTGGTCTGCAACGGCGACACCGCCATCGCCGGCATCGGCCGCGCCAAGGCCGGCGCGATCTGGTACCGCGCGCTGACCCGTTACTTCGTCTCCAGCACCACCTACCCGCAGGCCCGCACCGCCACCCTGCAGGCCGCGACCGATCTCTACGGCAACACCTCGAACGAGTACAAGGCCGTCGCCCGCGCCTGGAGCGCGGTCTCGGTGAACTAAACCTGCGGTCTGGATGAATCGAGCGTATCGACAGGCCGCCTTCGGGCGGCCTGTCTTCGTTGCGGGGTGGCGAATCCCTATTCGGACGGCGACACCTTCCCCTTTGGACTGCCACCTTCCCTGTAGGAGCGGCGTGAGCCGCGACCGCGGGATGCGCAGCGATGGCATCGCCGTCGTCATCGATCGAAGCGG